>CAUSUW010000011.1:0-35429 GCA_963535095.1 uncultured Gemella sp.
TTATTTTTTCCTATCATTTAGATTTCTCCTTCCTTATATTTCTTAAAAATAAAAACAATCCAAGATTAATAGGTGTTTATAGTAATAATTATATATAATTATTACATTTTAACTATTTCATTATACTTTTTGAACTTAAAATATAACTTAAATTATGTAAATTAAATTATGTAAATTTAAAATGAAAAACACAGTAAATTATGATACAATAAATTCACAACAAAATATCAAGAATATTTTTACTATGTCTAAAACTAATTTCACCAGAAAATACAAAGAAATTAAACACCTAGCGCCCACAAGATATAGTAAATCAGACACAGAGAGGACGTATTTTAAAATAAAGAAATGTCTACGATGAAGATTTTAAAAAATCAGTTATTAGTCTATATCAAAATAGTAAGACTCAACATATTATGATATTTCTTTAAGTTTTGTTAATAAATAGGGGAAACAGTATTCTGAGATTAAAACTGAACGTGGAGATGTGTTTACCACTAAACAAACAAAAGAACTTCAAAAACAAAATACTTAATTAGAAGAAGAAAATCAAATTTTAAAAAAGGCGATTACCATCTTCACTCCACACTCAAACAAAGATTAAATGCTATTTTTACCTTTAGAAATCAACATAATATTAAGCTGTTATGTAAAGCATTCAACATTAATAGAAGCACATACTATAAATATATCTCAAATAATATACTTCCTAGAATCTAAGAAAATCAAATAGTTTCTAAAAATTCATGGCGACTTCATAATGATACAAATTATACCGACGCCATGTTTTTTTAGTTTTATTTAGTTAACATTTTATATTCAATAATATTCTTTGTAGTAATAATAGCCAACACACCTAAACCTAGCATAAATAATTTTAAATTAACTTCTGCAAAATTTTTATTAATATATGCAAAAAGTAATATTACTACTAATGTACTTGTATTTCCTATCACTTTCGCTTTTACAGGATGTATGGCAGGAAGTTTTCTAAGCAAAGCAAACACCCGAACAAATACTGTCATCACTAATATTGCTAATAATGTAAGAATAATACCTGGATTAACCTCTGTAAAACCGAATGTTAGAAAGTATATAAGTATAAAGAATACCACAAACCTTAAAGCTAATTCTATAATAGTTTTAACCATAATTTCTCCTCCAACTCCAAATCTACTATGTAGCTATCTATCTCTAAGGTAATTAATTTACCTAATTCTGTAATTAAATCGACAAACTATAAAGTAAATATTAATATTTAATTATTTTTTCGAAATTTCCATAAAACTTGTACTCAACTTTGTTTACATTCTTGATTGTATCAAAGATTTCTTAGTTTAGTTCATTTATCACCTAAAACGATGTTTTTCATACTTAAAACAATAAAAAAACTCGAGAATTCCAATCTTAATTAAGTTGGTTTGCTCGAGTTTTCTTAATGTATTTTTATTTTATTCTTTAACTCTCCTAATAATTAATCCAATAGTATATTTCCACAAATAGGATAGAAGCTATAAACAAGAATGTAAGTATCCCTAAAACTATAGCGTGCTGTTTCCTTTTGAAATATAAATAACCGATAAATTCTCTAATGAAAGCATTAAGACTGAAATAAAACTTAGTCGGTGCTCCATAACCAATACATCTAAAACCTAAAGTCCTTGCTTGAACTAACGCTCGGTATACGTGATAATAATTTGTCACCACAGCGAAACTTTTATCAGCTGGAATAAATTTCTTCGAAAAAATAATATTTTCTTCGGTAGAAGTTGATTTATCTTCTAAGGTTATATCTTTTTCATCAACCCCTTGCTCAAGAGCATAGTTTTTCATCGCAAAGGCTTCAGATACTACTTCATCAGGACCTTGACCTCCTGACATGATTAGCTTACTCCCAGGATTAGCTTTATAAACTTTTATCCCTTTTCTAATCCTACTAGCAAGAAGTGGTGTTACTCTCTCTCCAATCAATCCTGCACCTAAGACCACTACATAATCAATCTTTCTCGGTAAGATATTAATAAAATTTAGAACACTAGATACTAAATAAGACATAGCTATACATAAAAAATATAAAACTACTAAACTGACATAAACATAAAGTGTGTTTAACAGAATATTGTCACGTGTGTAGGTAGCAACACGTGGCCAATATGTAAAATAACCTACAAGTAAGAAAAATGTAGCTAGACTCAGTAGGTTCCCAATCTTTAATCCTTCTCTTCTAATAAGCATAAATGAATTGTATAAAAACAGAATTACTACTACAATTGGTAGCAGAGTAAATGTTGCCACCGCTATAACAAGCAATACTACACCTAAATTATATAAAAATTTATTGTCTTCCGCATGGTTAGTAATAAAAGTCATTACATAAAAAATAAAACTCAAACCTGTAGCTATAAAAAATATTCCTAGAAATAAATTTCTTCTATCTAAATATAGAACAAATAAAAACAACAGGAGAAATATTACAAAAACTATAAATGAACCTACAATCATAAAAACCCCCTACTTAATACATGTATAATATAAATTATATTGTAAACTAACAGGCATGTCAATCACACTCAAATATCAACGATAAACATCTGTAATTTTTCTTTTACAATTATCCACATAACAAATATAAAAATCGAGGAATACTAGATTCGTTTTAACCTCTAAATGTTACATTTTTAGCAACTTTCTGATTATAACACAATCTACTATTCCTCATATTATTTATTATTCAGTTCTTAACGCTTCTACTGGGTCTTTCTTCGCAGCTATTCTCGATGGAATAATACTAGCTATAAGTGTTAATACTAAACTAAGAGCTATTAATCCTATTGAGGCTTTAGCATTTAATGACGCTGTAAAACTCTCCACTTCTAGTCCCTTAGCAACTGCTCTACTAATAGGAACAGATAAAAGCATAGTCACCACTACACCCACAGCACCGGAAATAAATCCTATTAATCCTGCTTCCGCGATAAAAATTCTTGTAATATCTTTTTTACGAGCACCGATTGCACGGAGAATACCTATTTCTTTCGTTCTTTCTACTACAGATACATACGTTAGTATACCTATCATAATAGATGATACAATTAATGAAATTCCCGCAAATGCCGATAAGATTAACGAAATTGTATTAATCATCTGTGACATAATCGTTGTCATTTGCTTTGCTAAATCCGCATACGTAATACTATATTTATGATAATCTGAGCTATCTGAACCATATTTCTCTGCTACTTTCTTGTTAAAGTCATTTATAACCCCAGCTATTTTATCACGATCATTGAAAGATCTTGGATAAATATTAATTGCACTCGGTGCAGTTTTAGCTCCTAATGTAGCAAGAACTTGTTCGGCAGTGTCACCATCCATCTTCTGATTAGTTATAATATTTCTAGTCTTATCTTTTTGTTGAGCTACTACGATATCCGATTTCGCTTCTTTTTCTATCATCGCTTTTTGTAAAGCTCTTGTATAACCAATCGTCATCTGAGGTCTAGTAAAACTATCTTTAGCTTTTAATATAGCCACTACTTTAACCTTAGTTCCCGAATCATACATCTTAGTATCAACATCACGTGGAACAAAACCATCACCGATTTTTCTATAATAGTTATTATTATCTATAACGCTAAATTCTTTTCCGATAACATCTTCATACTTAACTTTTGTGTTTTCATCAAATCCTAGAGCTTTTATCGTAGCTTTATCAATTTCGTTATTCTTCGCAGTAAATAACACAACCTCATTATCGCTAGGATATTCAAAACTTTCTTTAGATGATTTTACCACTTCATATTGATTCATAATTAAGTTCTTATCTTCTGGTAATACGCCAAAAATATTATCATTCAATGAAGTTTGCTCTTGTTTTACAGCTACTACATCACCTTTTGCATTTTTAGTTAATGCTTGTAATTTATAACCTTCTGCAAAATCAATCGCAGAGTAATAATCCTTCGCATTATTTTGAATATAATTTATAAATGTTTCTCCATTCCCTAACGAATCAACTGAGTATAAATTTCTATGCACATCTCGACGTGATTTTGGTACTAATTCCGAGCCATTAGAGTCTTTTTCTGAGTTATCATCATCAACACTTAACCCAAAATTCACCTGATTTGCACTAATCATAATCGGCATAGATGATAAGTTTTCATTTTGCA
Source organism: uncultured Gemella sp. (assembly GCA_963535095.1). GTDB lineage: Bacteria > Bacillota > Bacilli > Staphylococcales > Gemellaceae > Gemella. The sequence continues at coordinate 4,173 of CAUSUW010000011.1, forward strand.
TCGTTTGAATATATTTATCCATTCCTGATGAAATAGCTAATACTAAACCGATACTAATAATCCCTATACTACTCGCAACAACCGTCATAAACGTACGGAATTTTTTCGTAAGAAGGTTTTTAAAACTTGATTTAATCGCACTATTAAATGCCATCGCAGTTTTCTTCAAAGCAAAACCATTATCAGTGATCTCTTCAGCTACATACGGATTTGTATCTTCTTGAATCTCTCCATCTTTAACTCGTACTATTCTATCACTATACTCTTTTGCAAGTTCCGGATTATGCGTTACCATTATAACCAACTTCGTCTTACTTATCTCTTTAATAAGTTCCATAATCTGAACACTAGTCTTACTGTCTAACGCTCCTGTAGGCTCATCAGCAAGAATAATCTTCGGATCAGTAACCAATGCACGAGCAATAGCCACCCTTTGCATCTGACCTCCAGAAAGTTGGTTAGGCTTTTTATAAAGATGATCAGCTAACCCAACATCTACTAGTACCTTTTTCGCCTTTACATCGTTTTCAGCATTCGAATACCCCGAAATCGATAGTGCTAATTTCACATTTTCTATAACACTTAAATGAGATATTAAATTATAACTTTGAAAGACAAAACCTATAGTCCCATTTCTATAACTATCCCAATCTCTATCTTTAAACTCTTTAGTAGAGCGCCCCATAAGAGCCATGTCACCAGATGTATATTTATCTAAACCACCTATAATGTTTAATAGCGTCGTTTTTCCACTTCCACTTGCACCTAAAATCGATACAAACTCATTTTCTCTAAAATGAATATTTACAGATTTTAGTACTTCTACTTCACTACCACCAGTATTATACTTCTTAACTATATTTTTAAGTTCTAACACTCTATGTCCTCCTAATTTATTATTAGACAAACTTAAACTTTTCACTACATAAAACTTCTCGTGTATGTAATTATAGCATACAATATATCCCCATTGAAAGAATACTCTCTTCTAGGTATACATGTATGCTACTTATTATAATCGATTACTAAGCTTTATATTTCTTAACCAGGTAAAAAGGTAAAACCGTAGAGAAAATTGCCGAAATAACTATTAAAACTAATGCTACTGTTGAACTAAAGAATCCACTAACAAATATAGCAACCCCACTAAAAGTCATATACAACGCGTAAGCTCTAATTACTTTTTGTTCATTGACACCTTTTTCCAAACCAAAAAGATTGAAATTATATTTTCCCCAGAATTCTTTTTTAGGCAGATAGTTACCAAGAATAATAAACACTATACCTATAACAAAAATCGCTAATTGTGATACATTAAAATTATTATCTAAAGCATATGCTATTAGACCACCTTGAATTAAAACACTTATTACAGGTATAATTGCCTTTATAATAAACGCACCTTTTTTCGGAGTTTTATCAAAATCAACTACTAGTGAAATAACAATCTGAACTATCGCTAAGAATATAGGAATATCAATAATTCCGAGAGTTTTGCTCACAAAATTATCCGGCTCTCCTTTGGCATTAAAATGTACAGCTATCTGTTCAGGTAGCACATCATAATAATAAACTCCAATCAATATCGGCAATAAACAAATACCAACACTTAAAAACAAACTCTTTTTATCTACTCTCATCGTCTTTTCCTCCTAAACCATAAATCCACACCAGTACTTCTTCGAATACACTGGCATTCAACTCATAATATATAAAATTTTTATGCCTAGTTTCTAATATCAATCCAGCTTTTTTTAACTGAGTTAAATGATAAGAGACAGTAGCCCCTGTTAAATGAAATTCCGAAGCCAATTCTCCTGCACTTTTCTTCTCTTCCTTCAACATTTCTAGTATATTTCTTCTTACTGGATCAGATATCGCTTTTAAAGTTTCACTCATCCCATGTATATCACCTCTTTTTATTGCATATCGCGAACTACAATCCTATTTAGATATCTTTCTAAATAGATTATAACTCTACCTTGTATTAAAGTCAAGAACTATTTAGAAATTCTTCTAAATAGCTCTTGGAATTTATTTAACACACCCTATCAACTGTACTATAAATTTAAAAATTTTTATAATTATATTTATAATAAATATAATAATATTTGCCTATGATACTTTCATATTAACGTCTATTTTTAGGCTAACCGCCTTCGGCAATAGCCTCTTCGCTTGATATTCCTAAATAAAGATTATCATAACAACGTTGTAAGCGTATTATTTTTTATTAAATATATTTTCTGTATCATTTTTTATCATGTGTTGACATAATTTAATTTTCTGTTAAAATAAAAGTTGTAAGCGTTGTCTAAAATGTGTTACTACTTTTTACAATGTTATGTTTTAGCTGAATACTAGATATTATCACGTATATATTTAATACAATATTCTAATCTAATATTCAGCTAAAATATAAAAAAATTAAAAGGAGATTTATTATGAAATTAGCACTATTTAACTTGAGAGAAGATGAAAGACCATTTGTTGACGCATGGCTAAAAGAACATCCAGAGGTAGACGTTGATCTGCACGAAGGTGAACTTCAAGCAGAAACAAAACACCTATTAGATGGAAAACAAGGAGCAGTAATGTTCCAAAATAGACCATTTGCAAAAGAAGTTTATGATTACGCTAAAGAGCAAGGTGTAAAAGTTATCGCAAACAGAATGGCTGGATTCGATATTTACGATATTAAATACATGCGTGAATTAGGAATTAGCATGACAAACGTTCCACGTTACTCACCTAACGCAATTGCTGAGCATGTTGTGACAACTGTTCTATACATAAGCAGAAATATTAGAAAAATTTTAAACAACGTTGAAAAACATGATTTCACATGGAATAAAAATATTATTTCTAGAGAACTACAAACTCTTACTGTAGGTGTCCTTGGAACGGGAAACATCGGACGTCAAGCAGCAACTTTATTTAAAGGATTAGGTTGTAAAGTTATTGGTTACGACTTATACCCTTCTGAGGCAGCTCGTGAAGTATTAACGTATGTTGACAGTATCGATGAATTATTAGCCCAATCTGATGTAGTTACAATTCATGTACCTGCTACAAAAGAATATACTCACATGGTAAACGATGAATTCTTTAGCAAGATGAAAGACGGATCTATCTTCGCTAATGCAGCTCGCGGTGTTCTTGTTGATACTAAAGCTGTTATTCGCGCACTTGACAGTGGTAAACTACTAGGAGCTAGTCTTGACGTGTATGAAAATGAAGGGAATTACGTTCCTAAAGACTTCTCAAATAAAGAATTCGATGATAAATTGATGCAAGAATTAATTGACAGAGACGATATCGTCTACACACCACACACTGCCTTCTACACTGAAACAGCAGTTAAAAACCTTGTAGAAGGAGCTTTAAATGCCGCAGTAGAAGTAATAACTACTGGAGATTCTCCTAACATTGTAAACAGATAATATAAAAATTAAAAGTCACTGCAGATTCTAATCAAGAATCTAAATTGATTTTGTAACATTTAAACATACCACTCTCTATAAGAGGAGAGGCCAGAAACTAAGTTTTTTAATTTATGCTTCTAGTCTCTCTTCTTCCTTATCTTCTATCACATTCTAATTTATAAATTTTATAATTTTATTATTTTGTAAATACCATTATCTATTAGTTTGCATATACTACATATTTTTATTTATTCTTTAAATTACAGCTTTTTAACATGCATATACAAATAAAAGAATAAGAATATATTTTTTCAACTTAATATCTGCATCCTTGACGAACGTTTACAATATGATAAAATAAAAATATAAACAGTTAATAAGATAATTTTATCATTAAAATATTTTGGTATAATTAATATTATTTAATTTCTTTTCAATTATACTATTTGTTACATTTGATATTAATTATTGCTGAAGTATCTATATTGTGGGAATATTTCAAATTAAATAAATTAGCTAATATATCAAGAGTTGACCATTTTCCCAAACAATATATGGTATTGTTACATGAGTTAATAGGCAAGAGGATATATCTATATATCTCATGCAATCTATTTGATTGTTCTTAAAACTGTGGAAGACTCTTTCGACTTCCATTTTAACGACTATAAGACTATAGTCATATATTTCCTTTCGGTTGTTAAATTTATTTAACAATAAACTTTTAATTTAATGTCGGAAGCAATTCCGATCAATACTACAAAATAATAATTTACCCTAAATTTTATTTTGTGTTCATATAACGAAAAGCGGTCCATTACGGGCCCTTTTTGTTTTTACTTTATATTTTTTTCCTATATTTTTTAAATTACAAAGAAATATATAAAAAGAAGAAATAGGATTTTTTCCTACTTCTTCTTTAATTTTATATTAGTCGATTACAGAAACTTTTAAGAAGTTTGTTGTTCCAGCATTACTTACTGAAGTGTTGATACCACCAGTAATTACGATAGCATCTCCAACTTTAGCGTATCCTGAAGATTTAGCAATTTTCGCCGCTGTTACTAACATTTCATCAGTAGATTTAGCTTGTTCTGAGATTTGAGCATCAACTCCCCATACTAAGCTTAATCCACGAGCAACTTTAGCACTTGGAGTTACAGCTAAAATAGACGCGTTTGGACGGTATTTAGAAATTAATCTAGCTGTTTTTCCTAATTCAGTATAAGTTACGATTGTGTGTAAATCTAAGTTTAGAGCTGTATATCCTACAGATACTCCAATTGCGTTTGTAATATCTCTAGAAACGATTTTTTTAGAACGATCTTTTAAGATACGAGAGTAATCTTGCATTTCTTCAGTACGTTTAGCGATTGTAGCCATAGTACGAACTGATTCGATTGGGTAAGCACCCGCTGCAGATTCTCCTGATAACATGATTGCATCAGTTCCATCGTAAATTGCGTTAGCTACGTCTGATACTTCGGCACGTGTTGGGCGTGGATTTTTTTGCATTGAGTCTAACATTTGAGTAGCTGTGATTACGAATTTACCAGCTTCGTTACATTTAGCAATAATATCTTTTTGCATGATCGGTACTTCTTCTGCTGGTACTTCAACCCCAAGGTCTCCACGAGCGATCATAATACCATCAGATACTTCGATAATTTCATCGATGTTATCGATAGCTTCTTGACATTCGATTTTAGGGATGATTTGAACGTGTTCACATCCTTCTTCTTTAAGAATACGTCTAACTTCTAGTACGTTTTCTTTTGTACGAACGAATGAAGCAGCAACGAAGTCGATATCTTGCTTACATCCGAAACGAATATCCTCTTCATCCTTTGGAGTGATACCTGGTAATTTTGTAGATACCCCTGGTACGTTAACTCCTTTTTTGTTTTTAAGTACTCCACCGTTTTGAATAGTAGTGTAGATTAATCCACCTTCAGCATCTACTTTGTTTACTGTTAATCCGATTAATCCGTCATCAAGTAGGATTGTATCTCCAGCTTTAACGTCGTGTACTAATTCACCATAAGTGATTGAGAATTTTTCAGTTGTTCCAAGAACTTCAGTCATAGAAATGATAACATCTTTTCCTGTTTCTAACATGATTGCATCATTTTCCATGTTGTGAGTTCTGATTTCAGGACCTTTAGTATCTAAAAGGATAGCTAAGTTAGTTCCTGTAGCTTCTCTAACTTCTTTGATTGTTTGGATTCTTGCACCGTGTTCTGAGTAGTCACCGTGTGAGAAGTTAAGACGACAAACGTTCATCCCTAACTCTACCATTTGAGTTAATGTTTCTTTAGCTTCAGACTTAGGTCCAATAGTACAAATAATTTTTGTTTTTTTCTGTATCATAATATACCTCTTAATTTTTAATCTTTTATTATTTTAACTTATTTCCAATAAATTTTCAAATACTTTCCTAAAAAATAGTTATTTCCAAGAATGAAAACGTTTTTCGATACTAGATTGAAAGTTGTTTTGATACTTCATAGATATTTAAGTCTACATTGTGAACATCACAAAATACATCTTCAAATTTAGTACTTACAAGTTTATTATTTTGAATACCTACTGCACGACCTGATTTACCAGCTAGTAATAATTGAACAGCGTAGTTACCTAATCTTGAAGCTAATACCCTGTCTTGAGCTGATGGAGTTCCACCACGTTGAATGTGTCCTAGAATAGTAGCTCTTACTTCTTCTCCAGTACGTTCTTTTAATTCTTTAGCTAATTCTTGTCCACCCATAACACCTTCTGCTAAAACGATGATTGAGTGTTTTTTACCACGATCTTCCCCTGCTTTAATACGAGCAACTACTTCTTCGATATCTTCTTTTTTCTCAGGGATTAGAAGACTTTCACTTCCTCCAGCGATACCAGCAAATAATGCTAAATCTCCTGCGTTACGTCCCATAACTTCGATAATGAATGCACGTTCGTGACTTGATGCAGTATCACGAACTTTATCAATTGCGTCTACGATAGTGTTAAGTGCAGTATCGAATCCAATTGTAAAGTCAGTACAGCAGATGTCATTATCGATTGTTCCTGGTACACCGATAGTTTTAATGTTCATTTCATTACTTAAAGCCATAGCTCCACGGTAAGAACCATCTCCACCAATTACTACTAGTCCGTCAATTCCTAGAGCTTCTAAGTTTTTAATAGCACCTTTTCTAACTTCTGGGTTAGCAAATTCTGGTAAACGTGCTGAATAAAGCATTGTACCACCACGGTTAATGATGTTACCAACATCTCCTACTTCAAGTTTTTTAATGTTGTTTTCAACTAATCCTTTATATCCTTGATATACTCCATAAACTTCTAATCCATTATAGATTGCTGTTCTTACAACGGCACGCACAGCTGCGTTCATTCCTGGTGCATCCCCACCACTTGTTAAAACTGCGATTTTTTTCATGTAGTCTTACCTTCCTCATAATTTTATTAATTATTTTTGAATTTACCTATAAACAATATCATATTTTTGAGATTTTTTCTAGTAAAAACAGAATTTTGTTTTATTTTTGTTCGATTATTTTTGTTTTTTTACTTATATGTGATTTTGATGCGTTTTCCAGGGAACTTTTCCAAAAATTTTTGAACAAATTCATGTTCGTTATTAATTGTAATTGTCTTCCCTTTTGTAGAATCATTATCAAGCAAGGCTATTACCTTAACTCTTCCATCATCAACCTTATATTCACATAAAAGCTCTAATATTTCTTTATCAATAATTGTATAGATAGTTTTTATATTAGTTAGGCAATATTCTCTATAATTTTTTAAACTGGCAATTTTTTCTAGGATATACTGTTCTCTACCATTACGAAGTTGTTTTTTCAAAGTCATAACAGCGAAACTTCCTGCTTTTATAAATACATTAGCATACTTGAATACACTTGGAAAAACAGTAACATCATAATCATTTTTTCCATCGTTAACTGTTAAAAATGCCATATAATCGCCATTTTTAGTTCGTATCTCTTTTCTCGTTATGATTTCTACATAACTATCGCTGACTTCACCACCAATATACTGTAACGGTAAATAAGAATACTTCTCTTTTTCTACTTGGACTGGATGTTTTAAGAAGTATGTCCCTGTGACTTCTTTTTCCATTTGGATTTTTTCTGTGATTGAATAGTCTTCTATCTCTTCTACCTTTAATGTTAGACCACTTTCTGCAGACAACGCAACACGTACATTATTTATAAACTGCCTATTATCTGAATAGTAATCATTTACCTTTTTCATCAAAGTAGCTCGATTATAACCAAAAGTATCTAAAGCGCCAGCTTTAACTAATGAAACTGCAGCTTGATAATCAACCTTCTTATTCATTCGTTTTAAGAAATCATCTATATCTAGATATGATCCGAAATTAATTCTATCTTGGACTATTTCATAACTACTTCTATAACCAACATTCTTTATTGCGGTTAAGGCAAATACGATATCATTTTTAAAGACTCTAAAATTAGCTAAACTTCTATTAACATCGGGTTTTACAAGATTAATACCTAGGTTCATAAGCTCTTGTTTGTATTCATTTATTTTCTTCTCACTGCTTATTACGTTATTTAATAAAGCTGTCATAAAATACTTAGTATAATAGACTTTTAAATAAGCTAATCGATAAGCTAACATACTATAAACAACAGCATGGCTCTTGTTAAAACCATAATTCGCAAAGGTAACGATAAGATCAAAAAGTTTCTCGGCGACTTTTATATCATAGCCAGCAGCAACACTTTTTTCTATGAAAATACGTCCATAGTACTCAAGGTCTTCTTTTTTCTTTTTACTTACCGCTCTTCTCATATTATCCGCTTCATTGAGGCTCATATGGGCGAAGTTCACCGCAATCAACATAATTTGTTCTTGATAAACAATTACCCCGTAAGTATCTTTTAATATTTTTTCTAAGTGAGGGTGTGGATATACTACTTGCTCTTCTTTATTTTTTCTGCGTACATAGACTTCAATCTGAGCCATTGGTCCCGGTCTATAAAGAGCATTCATAGCGACAATATCATTAAATTCAGTAGGTTTTAGTAGATTCAGTTTCTCCTTCATCCCACTCGATTCGAACTGGAAGATACCTTCTGTCTTACCTTTTGCAAATAATTCATAGACCTTAGGATCTTGATAATTTATCTTTGTTATATCAAATGCCGGATTCTCTTTTCTAATTTCTTCGACAATACTCGATACCATAGTCAGGTATCTAATACCTAAGAAATCTATTTTTAATAAACCAACACTCTCTACATCATCCATCGTCCACTGAGTTAAGTACTTCGTCATATTCGATTCGGCTAAAGGTGTATAATTAACCAATGGTTTATCATCACTTATTACTATACCGGCTGCGTGTACCGATGGATTTTTCGGTAGATTCTCTAAACTTAGCGCTATACTAAACCAACGCTTATTAATATTACTTGTATTAATAAACGTTCTTAATTCTTCTGATATTTCATAACATTCTTTTAATGTTCTTGTAGAGCTAATATTACTACTAATAAACTTCAGAGTCTGTTCATCAAACTGCAATATTCTCGCCGATTCTCTGGCTGCACTTTTTGATTGAAATGTTGTAAAAGTAATAATCTGCGCTACCTTATCAGAACCATATTTTTCTTCCACATATTTTATGACTTCATCACGTCTAGTGTCTTGGAAGTCTATATCTATATCAGGCATAGAAATACGCTCTTTGTTTAAAAATCTTTCAAACAGAAGATTGTATTCCAATGGATCCGCTTCTGTTATATCTAGTAAATAACATACTAAACTCCCAGCAGCACTACCACGTCCTGCACCTACTAATATCCCATTATCCTTGGCGTATTTTACAAAGTCATAAACGATTAAGAAATAGTCGTTAAAGCCCATTTCATCGATAATCTTTAGCTCATAACTATATCGCTTTTTATACTGATATAAGTCTTTACCTACTAGCTTTTCCTTAACTCCTTTTTGAACTAAGTAATGCAAGTACTCTTTAGAAGATAACTTTTCGAATATCTCTTCTTTTTCTCCATAGATATACTTAGGCAAATGATATCCTGAAAAATTCAATTCATATTTACAGCTATCTATTATTAATTTTTGATTAGCAAATGACTTCTCAAAAATAATATGAAGTTCTTCATCACCTGGTACCAAGATTTCTTCAAAGTCTTTTTGTTCTCTGACAAAGTCTTCTCCTGAGATAGTCGTAAGCTCCTGTATATTAAGTTTCTTATTATCGCGAATAGCACGACTAACAATGACTTGCTGATAGTGCTCTTTATTTAGATAGAAACTTGGTTTAGTATAAACAATATTATCATAATCACTATAAAGACCTATCTGGAAACTCTCATTAAAGCCGAAATAAAAATCATACTTACTTAGTAAATTTTTTAAATAAGAGAATTCCATACTATCCCTAAGTTCATCTACAACAATCAAAACAAAGTCTTCTCTGTAATCAACCATATCATTAGAAAAATCTTCAACAGTCCATTCTTCTCCATTCATAAACTTTGTAGAAATCTCTAATAATTTATAGAACATCTTCTCTGTTTTACACAGTAAATTGAATTTTAAAAGCCCAATTCCATATCCCAAACTAACTTCTAAACCTTGAATTAAATTTATCCCTGATTTTTTAGCTTGCTTATGAGCTTTTATCGCTCCATACATATTCGGATCAACTATTACAACCGATTGCTGATTATCTTTTGCTAACTTTAAAAACAGACTCTCATATTTAATTGTACTATTCAATAAGTCATATGCACTATGTACTTGCATATTGTAATACATACTAATATCCTCCTTTCTTCGTTATTTTTGTTCAATTATATTATCCGCAAAGTGGATTATATTCATCTTCTTCTGAAGAACAACCCATATTTTCTCCATGGTTCTTACTTACTTCATTGAAATAACGATATACTCTCTTGTTATCATCACCCACAAAGTAAATTGGATTAAACTGTGTATATTGCATATTTCCATCTTCATCTAAAAGATTTTCACACACTACTCTACGTTTTATAGATGCTACAAAATTCGTGTATTTCCCATACTCTGAGATATTTTCAACTTTACATTCAAGTGATAATATACACTCATCCATAATCGGCGCATCGATATATTTCGCCGGATCATATGTCATATCAGCCATACCGATTTTATTTTGGCCTGAATGGAAGCCAGCAATCTCCACCTTACTAAGTATTTGCTGACATGGAACGTTAACAGTGAATTCCCCATATTCTTTAATGTTATCTACTGCATTACTATCTGTTGTAAGTCCAACTGTAATCATATCACCTAGTGAATATGATGAACTACAAGCCGTCACGTTGTATTTCCATTTTTTGTCCTTATAACCTATTAATATTACAGGAAATCCGTAATATAATTTACTGGTTTTAGTTTCTAATTTCATCTTCTTCTGTCCTTTTTCTTATTTTCCTTTTATATTTAACCTTCCTTATTTTTTTATCTTTTCGCTATAAAAGCCAATGTCTTTTCATCTGAATTCTCTTCATTATATTCGAAACCATCAAATTTGATCTGTTTCATTTCGTCTACAGAAGAAACTTTGTTTTTTATAAGTTCAGTTAAAAACTTACCTCTAGCTTTTTTCGATATTGTAGAGTGCACTTTTAACACCCCTTCTTTTTCTTCCATAAAGCTAAGTCTAATAAATCCATCCCTCTGTTCTTTTGAAAATACCTCTTCAAATTCACTAGAAAGTAATGACACGACTAATTTTTCACCCTTGATACTCTTATCATAGTCTTCACGCCAAAAGTTTTTTAAAGATTGATTTTCGACTTTAATATTTTGTAAAAAATCCAGTCTATGTTCTTGAATCAAGTCATATGCGCCTATTACACCATATAAAGATGTTGTAATAAAGACATTTTCTTTTATATATTTCTTATCAATCTCATCAAAACCAGCGTGATCTATATTTCTATACATCAAGCCATTGAATAACTCCAGTGCTTCGTAACTCTTCGCCGTTTTATTTTTAATAGCCTGCCAACGAGAAAATTCTTCCACAGCCTTCTCATCTTTGATTTTATAGGCCTTCGCCAGGTCTTTCACACTTAATTTAGCTATTGCACTTACTATTTCAGTACTTTTGTTACCTAGACTTACCTTTCCATGTGGAATAGCCTTCTTGTTCAATTCTTTGGCTGTTGGTATTAAGATTTTCATTATTATTCCTCTTCTTCAGGTAATTCTAAGAAGCTGTTTTCAATTAAGCTTTCAACTTCCATTAACACGAAGTTGTACTCTGTTGCTTCTACAGCTGGATCGATAATTAATGTATTAAAGTAACCTACTACGAAATCACGGTTAGCGATTTCTAGTTTAAACATATATTCACTGATTTCATCTACTAAAAATGCTGTTTCTTTAAGCACTTTGTCTTCATAAGTGTTAGCGTAGTGAACTGTTTCTAAAAGTCTGCGGATTTCTAAGTCTGCGTGCTCTTTAGCAAAACGATCACGAATGTGTTTTGCAAGTTCCTCAGCTTTAAGGTCTTCTGTGTTAATATTTTCTTTTTTTAGTACTTCTTTTTCTTCTAATTTTGCTAATAATGCTGTTAAAGATTGGTGTAATGTATTCATTTAATTTTCTCCTATATTTTACAATAAATTTTTTAAAAGTTCTTCTATATATTTTATAAGAAAAACATGAAAAACGCTAATAATACGCTACATACACAACTACGTTAGATTTCAAAGAAAACTATATTATCTACTGTTATTTTATTATTGTAGTAGAACTGATCAGACCTAAAATCTACTACTGAAAATTATCACATAAATAAATACATTTCTCACTTTTCATTGTTTTGACAACGTTTTCTTTAGGTGTTATAATATAAGTAAGATATAATATATATTTTACTATACATTTAACATTATTATAAGATAGATTTGCTATAAAAAAATTTATTATCAACAAATTAAAATAATCTAAAAAATTATGGAATTAATTAGGGAGCTTTAACTATAAGTTAATTTCAAAAATTTTGAAAAGGGGGATTTTATATGAGTAATGACGATAGATTAAAAACAACAATAATGGGAGCGACTCAAAAATCGTGATTTCGAAGAAATCGATTTTGTCGAGTCACCCCCACACAGGTTATTAGATATCTAAAAAGCTTTTATAAAGCGAATTTAGATATCAATAAGCCACTGCGTCTATGAGTTATAATATACACTTTTTTAAAATTTAGGACTTTTGGGGCAACTCCTATTTTAACAATAATTTTTTGCACAATAGCTATAATTGAAAAATTAGACTTGGTTCAACACACTCCAAGTCTGGTGAGGATTGTAGGATAAAGTATGTCTTTAAAACACTCAAAAACGCAGATAAAACATAGTTTTTGTCTGCGCTTTTATTATAAAAGATGATATAATATTAACGAAATAATTATTCGAGGTGAATTATGAAAAAATATGTAATGGCAATAGATCAAGGCACTACAAGTTCTAGAGCGATAATATTCAATAAAAAAGCAGAAATAATAACAAGTAGCCAAAAGGAATTCCCCCAAATTTTTCCTAAGTCAGGTTGGGTGGAACACGATGCTAATGCAATCTGGAATTCAGTACAATCGGTCATTGCAGAAGCATTCATCGAAAGTGGCATAAAGCCAAATCAAATAGATAGTATTGGAATTACAAACCAACGTGAAACTACCGTTATTTGGGATAAAAAAACTGGACTTCCTATTTATAATGCAATAGTTTGGCAAAGTAGACAAAGTGCTGATATAGCTAATAAACTAGTTAACGATAGTTATAAAGATATGATTCATCAGAAAACTGGTTTAGTCGTCGATGCCTATTTCTCTGCGACTAAAATACGTTGGATATTAGATAATGTACCTGGTGCCCAACAACGCGCTGAAAATGGCGAGCTGCTATTTGGAACTATCGATACATGGCTAGTTTGGAAGCTTACAGGTGGAAAAACTCACGTTACCGACTACACAAACGCAGCCAGAACAATGTTATTTAATATTAAAGATTTAACTTGGGACAAAGAAATATTAGAAATTCTAAATATTCCAAAATCCTTATTACCAGAAGTTAGATCAAACTCTGAGGTGTATGGAAAAACTACAGATTATCATTTTTATGGTGGCGAAGTAACAATAAGCGGACTAGCAGGTGACCAGCAAGCAGCACTTTTCGGACAACTTGCCTTCGATAAAGGAATGATAAAAAACACATACGGCACAGGTTCATTCATTATCATGAACACGGGCGAAACTATGGAACTTTCAAAAAATAATCTATTAACTACTATAGGTTTTGGAATTAATGGAAAAGTTTATTATGCTTTAGAGGGATCAATTTTCATCGCTGGAAGTGCAGTTCAATGGTTAAGAGATGGATTAGGTCTAATTAAGAAGTCATCTGAAACACAAGCATTAGCTTACAACTCTAAAAACAACAACGAAGTATATCTAGTGCCTGCCTTTACAGGATTAGGTGCTCCATATTGGAATCCAGATGCTCGTGGAACTATCTTCGGCTTAACACGTGCTACTACTAAGGAAGATCTAGTGAAGGCTACATTGCAGTCAATCGCCTACCAAGTACGTGATATTATCGATACTATGAAAATCGATGCTAAGGTAGAAATACCCCTTCTTAAAGTCGATGGAGGTGCTGCAAACAATGATTATCTACTAGAATTCCAAGCAGATATTCTAGGTGTTAAAGTAGCGCGAGCTGAAAACTTAGAAACTACAGCTCTAGGTGCTGCATTCCTAGCGGGACTAGCTACTGGATACTGGGAAAGCTTAGATGAACTTAAGAACCTAAATACTGCAGGCAAACTATTTGTTCCTACGATGGAAAAAGAAGAACGCGAAAAACTTTACAAAGGTTGGAAACGCGCAGTAAGAGCAACACAGATTTTTGCGGAGGAATAGAATAAAAAATAATTGCTCATAAAGTCCTACAAATAATTGTTGAGATAAATCTTTTTCTTACAACTAGAGTTGATATAGGTATCTCAGCATTAAAAAAAGACAATAAAAAACAACCATCTTTAAACTTGGTAATAGCCCTCCAAAATTTGGACAAATTTTGGAGGGCTATTACCCTTTGACGAGATAAGATGATTATTTTTTAAAAATAACTTTATCGAGTCGCCGTCTTTTAAGTTAGTCGTTTATTTTTCAAAGTCAAAGACTGAAGAAAAATATTACGAATAATTTATACTACGACTACTATAATTTCTACGAACGTAGTGAGTTAAGAAATTATTAGTAAAGTCAGTACAAACGGTGCCCTCTTTATAAATTTATCTTAACACAAGTAAAAATTAAACTCAATTATTTAGGAGATTTTAGGAATTATATAGATAATTACTCATAACCTATAACTAGTCTTAAAATAATTTTAAATCCCCTCATTTTCCTTTGTAACCCATTCAAGTTTCTGATATAATCAGAGATGGAGGGTGAAGTTAGAGATAGTAATATCTCGTTAAAGGTGGCGACTACAACTTTATGAAAGGGGATGATTCTTATGCTCATAAGTATCACAATCTTTAAGAAAGGGGTAGACTTTTGTCAGTATTTGAGGCGTTACAACTAATGATTAATTTTTCTGGACTTATTGTTGCAGTATTAGCTTTAGTTGTATCTATAATCGTACTTAAAGATAAAAAATAACCATCTTTGCTTTGACCGAGTAAGATAGTTATTTTAAAAAATTATTTTCTTGAGTCGCCGTCTTTAAAACGGTGCCCTCTTTATAAATCTATTTTAACACAAGTAAATATATAAATCAATAAATTGATAATAGCCCCCAGAATTTAGGCAAATTTTGGAGAGATATTATCATTTTACAAGTTAAGATGACAATTTAAATCATAAAACCGAAACTCTATTTTTAATTACTTATTGTTTAGTTTTCTAAATATCACAAATTTGATACCTATGGCTAAGCTAAAAGTCCTAAATTTTAAATAGTGTATATGATAACTCATAGACCCAGTGGTTTATTGATATCTAAATCCGCTATATAAAAGCTTTTTAGATATCTAATAAACTGTGCGGGACTGACTCAACAAAATCTTTTTTCTTCGAAATCACGATTTTTGAGTCACTCCCTCTCTCAATTCTCTTAACCTAACAATCCTTCATATAACTTCTTATCTAAATCTTTAAACACATTGAATACTACTTTTAAGTCAGCAGTAGGATTTTCTCTAAGAAATTTCCTAACTTCAGCTACCGCTATTTCAGCAGCAAGATCATTCGGGAATCTAAATTCCCCCGTGCTTATACAGCAAAAAGCAATACTCTTAAGATTATTTTCTAAAGCAAGTTTTAAAGAATTTCTATAACATAATGCAAGAAGTTCCTTATCATCATCTTCAACAATACGATATATTATTGGCCCAACAGTATGAATAACATGTTTAGCTGGCAAGTTATACCCTGCGGTTATCTTAGCTTGCCCTGTTTTTTCAAAACTTCCTTGTGCTTTTATAATATCATCACATTCTTTTCTAAGTTGCAATCCTGCTTGCGTGTGAATGGCATTATCGATGCATCTATGTAGAGGAATTAAACATCCTAATAGAGCCTTGTTCGCCGCATTAACTATAGCATCTACTTGTAGCGTTGTAATATCCCCTTGCCATAGGTAAATATTCTCATCGATTTCAGTTAAATCTTCTAATCTTGTTATTCCTTTAGCATTTAGAATCTCTTGTAGATACTCATCTTGAACTTCATAGAATTCACTCGGTAACTCCGACACTTTCCACGTGTTCATTAAGGATCTAAATAAATCTTTCTTTTCTTGTTCCGTCTCCGGTATTTCTATTTCTGAATTTAGTGTTTTTATTAAATAATCTAGTTTTTCCATATTCTAAATACTTCCTCCATGTCACTTATTATTATATACCTTACTTAAACATGTGTCTATAATTGAGGCGTGCTATAATTTTTTCAAAGTTTAACGAAAGAGCTCCAGATTTTAAAAAGTTTTTATACAAACTCATAGATACAGTGATTCATTAACATAAAAATACGACTTCAAAAATTAGAGAATAAACTCTAACTTTTGAAGTCGATATATTTTTTCTTATTTTTGTTTACGACGTTTTACGTAAACAGTTAGCCCTACTAAAGCTAGTACTGCTATTCCAGCATAAGCTGTCGCATTATTATCTAATCCTGTTTTTGGTAATAATGAATTAGATTTTGAAACTTTTCCGGAATCTTCATCTACATTAAATGTACTTTCTTTCTTAGTTTCTTTTCCAACAAAACCACCTAGGATATCTTTGATTGATTTTTTAGAAACTTTTTTCTCCGCTTCTTTTAATGCTTCTAATGCTTTATCTACTTCTTCTTGAGTAGCAGTTGCTGAAGCTAATAGTTCTTGTGCTTTTTGAACTGCATCTAGATAAGCTTTCTTATCTTCTGCACTTGCACTTTCAAAACTGTCTTTCTCTTTGACTTCTGCTAAATGACTTAATTGTTCATTTAGGTTTTTCTTGTCTACCTTTGGTGTTTCAGGTTGAGGTTTGTTGCCTTCTTTCTTAGGTTCCTCAGACGTTGATTTCGGCTCTTCTTTTGGAGTCTCAGCTGCTGATTTCGGCTCCTCTTTCTTAGGAGTTTCAGCCGCTGGTTTCGGCTTTTCTTTCTTAGGTTCTTCAACTTCTGGGTTTGGCTCTTCTTTTGGTGCACCAACTGCTGGGTTTGATTCCTCTTTCTTCGGAGTCTCAGCCGCTGGTTTCGGAACGTCTACTTCTTTACCATCAAGAGCATTTTCAGCCCGTTGTAATTTTTCTAACACAGCTGCAACTTCTTTTTCAGTAGCATCTTTGTTATCAAGAACTTCTGTCGCTTCTTTTATAACATTTACGAAGTTATCTTTTTTATCTTGTCCAGCATTTGTGAATTTAACCTCAGTTTGAAGTTTTTCAGTTTCTTTTAATTTTTCAATTAATTTAGCTTTGTCTATTTCTTTTTTCACTTCTGGTTGTTGTGAATTAGCTAATGTTACTTTAGCTGCGTTTAGACTTGCTACCGCACTATTTACTTCTTCCTGAGTTGCATTTTCGTTTTCAAGAACTTTCTTAGCTGCCTCTAATGCTTTGTTATATGCATCTTTAGCTTCGATAATTGCATTTTTGTACTCTTTAGTTTCATCTAACGCTTTATCCGCTTCTATTGCTTTTTGAAGCTCTGCTTTATTCACTTCTGCTTTCTTCTCTACTGGAGCATCTTTTGGAGTTAATGCTACGAAGTTACTGAAGCTATCAGTAGTAAATGTAAGCTTACCATCAGCATAATTAACACTACTTACAGCTGTTAATTTTCCATCTTTTTCATGGAAGAAGCGCTCTGGAGCTTTCGCTAAATCTAAAGTTACCATTCTATCACCAGGAACTTTAACTTCTTTTCCTGTTGCATCTACAATATGAATGTTAAAGTATTCAACATCATATTTACTTAAGTCTACATTACCTTCTATTAATTGTTTTTGAATATTTGTTTTCTCTTCTGCAGTTGGCTCTGTTACAACTAGTTTGTAATTATTGTAAAGTTTTTTCTCAGTGAAATCCACTGTACCTTGTGCTTTAGAGTTCTCAGCAGTTCCTACACTTGCTACTTTTTCTGCAACGTTTAAGACAACTTGTTTTTTGTTGTGCCCATCTTTTACTACTAATTCAAAATTATTTTCCGCTGGAGTATACCCTTCAGGTGTTTCTATTTGAATTGTGTATGTTCCATTTTCTAAGTTTTTCTGGAAGGCATTTTTTCCATATAAACTTGTTGGAAGTGATATTTTAGTACCATCTTGAGCTACTGCATAAACTTTTGTTCCTGCTGGCACTTGTTTATCAAAGCTTATTTCTGTAGCATTTCTACTAATTTCATCAACTCTAAATTCAACCTCTTTTGTTGGTTTATCTTTTGTTATTTCGAAATCAACTTTTGATGGTGTAAGTAGCTTGTACTCTCCGTCAACCATAACTACTTCAACAGTATATTTACCGAATGGTAATGCTTGGTATGTACGTTTATTTCTAGAGAAGTCTTCACCTACGATTTCACCTTTTTCATTAGTGATTTTGTAACGCAAGCGACGTGAATTATTTCCAGTTCCATCACCTTTCTTAACTTCTACTTCTAGACTTCCTTTACCGTTTCCTTCAACATTTGATAAATTAATACTATCTTTGTTGTTTGCAAAGTCTTTTACTTCAAAAGTAATATCTTTTAATTCTACACCTTCTGGAATTGTGTAACTTCCATCTTCATTTGCTGCAATAGTATTTTTACCATAACTTAATTTTTTATAGAATACTCCGCTTCCATCTTCTAGTACTGGATATGGTGTGAATTTACGAGTTGCTTCATCATAGTAACCGCCATTAGCACCTGTGATTTTCGGAGCTTTTCTATCGATTACTACATTGAATGTTGTCTCTTGCATATCTGCACCACTTACTGCTGCACTATAAGAAACTACATATTGATACTCACCGTCTGGAAGAGGGTTACCGTTATTGTCAACACCTTTCCAGTTTGTCATAGTTAATGATGTGTACTTCTTACCAGTATTATTGAAGAAGTTTTTATTACCAGAACCATTACCATTTTGGTAAAGTGGGTTCTTACGTTCTACATCATCTTTAGCATATACTGAAAGTTTTAGATTTTCGAAGTTACGGTAGAATACCCCTCTCATACCTATTTCATCATAAATCTCATCACCATTTGGCGAGAAGAAAATTTTATCAGTAAAGAATCTTTCACCAGTAACAGGATTCACATATGCTCCTGCTAGTGTTCTCTTATCTTTTTTATCTTCTTTGTAAGTTGTTAATACTCCTGTGAAGTTCATCTCTGTTAATGAATCCCAGTTATTAGGGTTAGAAGTATAACCATACTCATATGTTGGTTTTTCTCCGTTTTTCATAGAATATATTGGTTTTTCTAATACTGGTAGATTTTGGAATTGACCTTTAAATCCTACAAATGGAATATTAGCTTTTAATGCACTTTCTTCATCATAGAAAGTTGCAAACCCTTCTAGATAATATCCATTAGTGAATACTTTTTCTAGTTCTTCTTTGAAGTTCGTAGCATCTACGGTAATTTCTACTTCTTTTTCACCTTTTGCTGGAACTTCTACAGTAGCCCAATCAGTCGTCAACAACTTCTTAGGAGTCATTGTAAGTTTACCATTCCAATCTACTCCAGCATCTTCACCATAATAATTATCTGTAGTTAGGTGAGCTGCATATTGTAAGTTTTGAGCTTTGTCTGATAGATTATGTAATACTAATTTAAAAGTAAATTTATCTCCAACATTTCCTAGAGAAACACTTCCGTAGTTGTTTTCTCCAGTCACATAAAGATCTCCATAAGCAGCTTTATTCGCATCGATTAACCCTGCACCTTGAAGACGTGGTGATCTATATGCTGTTGTATAAGCATCAGAATACGCCATTGGAGTCGCCGTACTCATGATTAATCTCTTCGCTAAGCCTTGAATTTCTTCTGCACTTAAGTTCGGGAATCTTTCTGATAATACTTGTTTCACAAGAGTTATAGCACCTGCAACGTGAGGTGAAGCCATACTTGTGCCACTATCTAGACCATATCTTCCATCATTATAAGATGATAAGATATCTCCTCCTGGTGCTGTTACGTCAGGTTTTAAGTATCCGTCAACACTCATTCCCCAACCAGTAGATTCATCAAATTCACCTTTTTTAGGATTGTCTTGTTTATCCCAAGCACCATTAAATGTTATTTTATATTCCCCTTCATGAGCAGAAAGTTCATTACCAAATTTGTAATAAGTTGTTACTACAGGGAAATCTTTATCTTGTCCATTTAACGTTAAATTATAAATAGTATCTCCTTCATTGAAGTAGATTACCGCTCCAGCTGCTCCGTATTGTTTAGCTAGTTTAACTTTTTCTTCAAAGCTATTACCACCACGTTGGATAAGGGCAATTTTTCCAGTTAAATCTTTATCAGCGTAGTTCTCCGCTTTACCAACTCCTACATATACATAATCATATGCTTTTTTCTCAAATTGTTTAGTATAACTAAAAATTGGCATTTTTCCATTAGAAAAATCAGCATTATCTTTAAGCTGCTCGATATTCGCTATTTCTCTGTTAAGAACACTGTTACTTATATTCGCTACAGAAATCGCATCTTCAGAAACCGATGGTCTTCCTACAGTTCCATAATCTGGATTAGCTGCACTTGGGTTTGTTTGTCCACTAGCGAAGAACGCATTATTTCCTGCCGCTGCAACTATATTAACACCAGCTTTTTTCGCAACATCCATCGCACGAACTAAACCGTCACCTACTTCTACTACTGAACCAGCTGGCGAACCTAAACTTAGGTTTATCGTATCAGCACCAAGTTTAATAGCATCTTCTATAGCTTTTGTATAGATATAAGACTCTGTTCCTGAATTTTTGGTATCTGAGAATACACGCATAAAAATCAACTGCGCTTCTGGTGCTATACCTGTTACATAATCACCATTTGTAAATTTCTCCTTAGGATTACCTACTGCAGTCCCAGCAACGTGCATACCGTGTGATTTATAAGCACTTTGTTTAATATCATTATTCCAGTCGTTATAGTTAAATGCAAAGGGTAATTTTTCACTATACCACTTACCGTAGTCTATACCCGCTTCTTTTTTTATTTTTTCAATTTCATCTTTAGATTTATATTTAGATTTTGAATTATCTGATAATCTAAGTACTGGATGATTCGGATCAAGTCCTGAATCTAATACTGCAACAACTTTTCCTTGTCCTCTATATCCTTTATTCCAAAGAGGTTGTATATTAATAAGATTATAACTATCTAAAGCTTTAGAAAAATCATTAGTTTCAGTGCTTTCTTTTTTCTCTTCTTTGCTCGCTACATTTTCTGGTTTATTGTAGCTAACACTTATTTCAACAGTGTCCACAAAATCTAACTCTTGAATTTTTTTAGCATTTGAGAATGTAGTTTCTAAGGCAAAACCATTCATCAATGTATCATACTCAAACAGTTTTTCATAATCGATACCTTTATCTTTAATCTCTTTTAACGCTTTTTCCCTAGGTGCTTTTGTTGATTCCGTAACTTCTTTAATTCCTTCTTTAGTTTTTAACTTATTAGGATCAACATCGCCCTTTAACTTAACAATTACTTTTACCTTATCATCATCTTGAAACTTATGTTCTTCACTTTTTGAAACATTCGACAGCTCATCTTTTTTTTCTTCTTGAGCTAGTGTTATTTTTGATGATACTCCATAATTAAATGTACTGATATTTCCTAGTAGTAATGCTGCACTCAGCACACTTACAACTGTCTTTTTAGTCAGTGTCATTCCTTCTTCTCCTATCTTTTTTAAGTGTATTTAAAGTATATTTCTATATTTTAACATATATTATCTGAAAAACAAAGATAATTTTCAGATATAATGTTTTTATAAGTATAAATGGATTTTATTATTTAATATTTTATATAAAATTTATAATAAAAATTAAAAACCAAGCACAGCTTTTGTGCCTGGTTTTATAATAAAAAAGTTAATAAACGACTTGTAATACGTTTTTTTAAAATCATTTAATTTTTAGTTAACTAACCGTCGTCGTTTAAAATGTAACTATATAAATTAATATTAACAATATATACATCTTAATTATTTCATATTCTTTAAATTTTGTCAAAAGACATCCCCTCTTTTTCTCCTCTTTTTTTCTCTGTTTACATATTATTAAAAATATAATTTTTATTATAACCAAAAGAGAAAAAACTTTTTTCAAATAATTTCGAATGTTTTAATAAAGGTAGGCACTGCCCCGAGAGGGAGGTGATGAAACGATGATAGACATTACCCAAATCCTTGTGAATTTAATATCAGGAGTTATACTTCTTTTGATAGAATACTATCTGCTGAAGGATAATCACAGGAAAAAGTAGCCATTTAGCTCACGACGCACATATTTCACTTGTGTGTGAATATTAAATATTAATATAAAAAGCCAATTGAAAAAGCAGTTCAATTGGCTTTCGTGATGAAATTTGATAGACATTTCCCATTCACTTTCTTATATTCTACTATATACCTTCTCTTATTGTCAATTAATTCCATGAGTTTCACCTTTTTTTCTCTCGTTGTTAACATAATCTTAAAAATGTAACTTTTATTATAATTATAGATAGAAGACCTTTTCTTGCATAATTTCTAATGTTATAATAAAGGTAGGCTACTGCCCCGAAAGGGAGGTGGTTACATGTACGATATAATCGTCCAAATTCTTGTTGGACTATTTGTAGGAATTATTTTCCTATTTATAGAATATTTTTATTTCCTAAATGATAAAAACAACAAGAAAAGGTAGCCCTATTTAGGCACGACGTACATGTTATTCACTCATGTATGAATATCTATTCTCATACTAAGTGGTATGTTAATACATATAAAAAAGCAACTGAATAGCCGTTCAGTTGCTTTTCGTGATCACATGTGAATATAATCGTCCAATTCACTTATCTATATTCTACCATATGCCTTTTCTTATTGTCAATTAATTCAGCAGTTCCTATTCTTATTAACATAATCTTAAAAATATAACTTTAATCTCAATACAAACAAGAAAATATTTTCTAAGATGACTTCTAGTGCTATAATAAAGGTAGGCTACTTGCCCAAAAGGGAGGTGGTCGCATGTACGATATAATCGTCCAAATTCTTGTTGGACTATTTGTAGGAGTTATTCTCCTATTTATAGAATATTTTTATTTCCTAAATGATAAAAACAACAAGAAAGGGTAGCCCTATTTAGGCACGACGTACATGTTATTCACTCATGTATGAATATCTATTCTCATACTAAGTGGTATGTTAATACATATAAAAAAGCAACTGAATAGCCGTTCAGTTGCTTTTCGTGATCACATGTGAATATAATCGTCCAATTCACTTATCTATATTCTACCATATGCCTTTTCTTATTGTCAATTAATTCAGCAGTTCCTATTCTTATTAACATAATCTTAAAAATATAACTTTAATCTTAATATCAATGAGAAAACCTTTTCTTATGTAATTTCTAATGATATAATGAAGGTAGGCTACTTGCCCGGAAGGGAGGTGTTGGCATGAATACTAGTATTTTGCAAATTCTTGTTAATATATTATCCGGAGTTATTCTTCTGATAATTGAATATTATTTCCTAAAAGATAACAACGAGAAAAAGTAGCCATTTTAGGACACGACGCATACTCTTCACTTTGTATGTGAATATTAAATATTAATATAAAAAGCCAATTGAACTCACACTTCAATTGGCTTTCGTGTTGGAATGTACTAGTATCTTGCATTCACTTTTCTATATTCTATCATATACCTTTTCTTGTTGTCAATTAATTCAGCAGTTCCTATTTTTATTAACATAATCTTAAAAATATAACTTTAATCTCAATACCAACAAGAAAACCTTTTCTAAGATGACTTCTAGTGCTATAATAAAGGTAGGCTACTGCCCCAGAAGGGAGGTGTTGGTATGAATACTAGCATTTCGCAAATTCTTGTGAATCTATTATCCGGAGTAATTCTTTTGATAATAGAATATTATTTCCTAAAAGATAACAACGAGAAAAAGTAGCCATTTTAGGACACGACGCATACTCTTCACTTTGTATGTGAATATTAAATATTAATATAAAAAGCCAATTGAAGTACAAGTTCAATTGGCTTTCGTGTTGGAATGTACTAGCATTTCACATTCACTTTCCTATATTCTACCACATACCTTTTCTTGTTGTCAATTAATTCGAAGAATTCCTAACATTATTACAAAAAGGATAAAATCCTTTAAACTATAAATTGCGACACTCATAGAAAGGAACTTATGCATATGGGTATTCCAACATAGATTTTCATCAAAAGGATAAAACTTTCCCACTGACCATATGTAGGGCTACCTTTTCTAAGATCCACAACCACATCTAATACTTCCCCAGTCACTACTCTAATAAGCTCTGTTTTTGCAGCATTGCCTCTTGAAAATATAAACCAGGAACAACACCAGCTTCAACTGATAATGAATGATTGTCTTGAACGAAATTAAAATCTATACCTAGTTCTTTATACTTTTCTTCAGAATAACTCTCCGTAAAAAATCCACGTTCGTCTTCAAAAACATCAGGCTCTATTATTTTCACATCTTTTAATTTTATATCAAAAACTTTCATTCCAAACTGCTCCTATCTGATAATTAGACAAATTCTTTGCATTCTTAATTATACTGTATTTAGTATTTTTTTCTAATGGGAATTATAAACTCTTCAATTCAAAAAAACCAACCGAGATTAAACTCAATTGGTTTTCTATAAAATATATTTATGAGAGTGATTCAAAAATCTTATTTTTGAAAAAATCTATTTTGTAGAATTACTTCCTCAAAATTTATCAAATCTCTAAAAAGCTTTTATAAAGTAAATTTAGATATCAATAAACCACTGCGCCCATAAATTCTAATTTAAATCTTTTAAAATTTTGGAATTTAAGGATACCATTCTTTTCGCTTCAGTTTCTAAATTATCAAATCTAGAAAATTCATTTTTAAAATATTAAATAATCATTTAGATATGGATTGGTTACGCTTAATTTCTTCAATAATAGAGTATAAAGTATTAACCATATTGTACTTTTCTAGATGCTGTTCAGTATCATTAAATTTATACACATGAACTTTCCCTATTTTTGATGAAACAAGAATATTTTTTTCTTTTAAACTATTTAAATATTTAATTGTTGTCATTTTCGAGATTTTTAATTCTTTTTCTATCTCTACTCTACTACAAAATTTATTTTGTATAATCAGTTCAATAATTCCTTTTTCAACTTCATTAGATATATTTAAGTTTTCTATACATATAGTAAGTTCAAAAGAATCTATTTCCGCTTTGACTTCCGGTTTTTTTAATTGATATTCTTTAACAGCATTCATAATTTTTGGAATCTCGGTCCCTGCTTTTTCACATATATTGATTAACCTGAAAATTTCTTGTATATAATGATTTCTTGGTGTAGAATGAGCGCCTGTAAAATAATCTTCTTTACTGATTCTCAGGCTTCCTCCATTTATAAATATCATTCTATCTGGATATCTAATAATAAAAACCCCTTTATGATTTAAAAAATCACAGTGAATTATAGAGTTAGCTAATGCTTCTCTTATTGCTATTATCAATTTAGAATTACTTTCTCTAGTCAAATAATCTGCTGAAATTTTCGAATTATCGGAAATAGTTAATTTGAGTTTCTCAAATGCTGAGAACATGAAATTAAGCAAGTTATCCTCTCCCCAATACCCATCGTATATTAATCTATCAGAATAAGAGGCATTTTCAATATTACTAGATTTTCTAATGTATTCTACATTATAATGTGGTAAATATTCTTTTATTGATTCATGTTTCCCAAATACTAAAAGTCCTGCTAACATTAAACATTCCTTATTGTTTTTTCTATTTATTCGTTTATTCGACCGTCTATGGAAAAATAAATTGACTCTACAGCTTTATTATGAGCTTTTATTCGACCACCCATTCGAATGCACTGTAATTCCATATTGCTTTTTCTTTTAAAACTTTCAACAATCGGCTATTTATTTCAATCAAGTATTTAGTCTTATAAATAACTACAATTATTAAATAGTTAACTTTATTTAAAACATCAGGTGATGTTTACACAAAAATCTTGACATTGCCGAAAACTATACTACTTAATATAACATAGTTTTCTACTAATTTTCAAAATAAATCGAATTTGACAAAGAAGCAAAAGCATATGTCAAGAGTCGTTCCACTTTTTCTCTTGACATATGCTTAAAATTTGTTGTTTAAGTTTTCCGACAAAAAAGCTTTTTTTGATTTTTCATCGTAATTTGATTTTTTGGAATTTATTTTCCGCAATAATTTGACTTTAACTTCTTACTAGAGACAACTTGACAAATAAGAGTAAAGTCGTTATAATATAAATAAGATAAGAGTCGAAGTGAAGACTATAAACTCACTTTCATCGGTCGGAATGGAGACTGAAAACCCATATCCATTGCAGAGATAACTGTGAAAAATCATGAAGAGGGTGAATAATTCACCCTCTTTATTTTATAAGGGGATTTTATGACTATTAGTTTTAAAGAACGAGTACGAGTAGTTTTAATACAACAAGCTCAAATTTATAATGATAGATTTTTAAATAAAGAGTATCTGATTCATTCTTGTAAGTTCAAGTATCATTTATTTTACGTTATCGCAGCTAAAAGAGATAACTTTTTACATCTAACAGGTGTTTCAACGAATTTAAAAGCAAATGAATTTTTTAATAAATGTTTAGATGAAACTCTAACAGAGTATGATTTTGATATTGGAGATTCCAGACAAAAGGGTTCAGTTCGTAGAAAAATAAATGCCTTGACTTATGCACTTAACTTATTTAATGGACAAAGAATCTTGATTGAAGAAAACTTTATTAAGAATCGAATTTCGTGTTCGTTTGCATCTTCTGATAATAAATGTACTTTAGGATTTACGTATACTAGAAAAGCCAAGCCACAAACTTTACTAAAGGGAAATGAATTAAGCGATCCGATTTTAGTAGATGTTATTGCTGTAAAAAATGAAAGCGAAGAATTATTTAATCTTGTTTATATAAGTAATGAAGATATAGACTTAAATCAATTCCCTATTAAAATAAAATAATGAATAAAGAGATCTATAATAAATACGGTTGATAATAAATATCAGCCGTATTTAAATTTATAAAAAAATAGAAAAGAATGTAAAATTCCTCTATAATTTAAGTATGAGCAAAAAATCAAGAAAGGAAATTTACATTCATATGCGTAATTATAGCAAATCTCTTAAAATAACGCTACAAATAACTGACGAAAATATAAAAATTCTAGATAAAACAGAGGAAATTGAAATAAATGGTTGTAAGCATCTCGTTTATTACGGAGTATTGGAAGCTTCATCTAACTCTTGTCCTCATTGTAAAAAATGTAAGATAACTAATAACGGTTATAGAAGAGTAAAGGTTAAAATTCCTTCTATTTCTGATAAACCAGCTATCTTGTATTTAAATAAACATCGTTTTATATGTAGAGGTTGTCGTAAATCATTCACAGCTGAAACTACTGAAGTTAGAAAGTATTCTAATACTTCTAAAAATCTACGAGCTGGAATTATTAAAAGGTTATCTAAAGAGAATACTTCAAAGAAAATAGCTGAATCTTGTGCTGTTTCTACTAACACTGTATTAAGAATACAGTCTAATCTATCTAAAACTTTAGAAAGACCTAAAAGTTTACCTTATTATATGTGCTTTGATGAGGTTTCTTCCACTTCTGATAGCATAAGTAAAATGAGCTTCGTGTATGCAGACGCATTAACTCATAAAATACAAAATATACTTCAAGGTAGAACTAATAAAATTATTAAAGACTACTTCTTATACTATTCTTATCAAGAACGTTGCAAGGTCAAAGCAGTAGTTATTGATATGAACTCTGGTTATAAAAGTATTATTAGAGAACTTTTCCCTAATGCGAAGATAGTTATCGATAGATTCCATATTGTTCAACTAGTTAATAGAGCTTTTAATAAATATAGAATTTCATTTATGAACAGTATTAAAGATAAAAATAAAGAGTTATACAGACAATTAAAATGTTATTGGAAGAATCTCCTTACAAGCTATGATGAATTAGATAATGGTACCCACAAGAAGTTTAAATACTTTAAGTACATCACCACCGAACAAGATATTGTCAACTACCTAATTAAGCAAGATCCTCAACTATATAAGTGTTATTGGCTTATCCAAGAACTTAGAGAAGCTCTTGAGAAAGATGATTTTGATGGCTTTAAAGCTTTAATTAACAATAAAGCTAATTTACCTAAATATATGTTTACAGCTATTAAAACACTAAAGAAATATAAAAGACAGATTAAAAATACTATATATTACAATGGGCTATCTAATGGTCCTTTAGAGGGAATTAACAATAAAATCAAAGTTATTAAACGTATTTCTTATGGATATAGACCTTTTAGTAACTTTAAAGCTAAAATACTCCTTATTTTTAACCTATTTACACCCTCAAAGACTAATAAGAAACCTAGATATTCAAAAGAAGAGCGTTAAGCTATTCTCATTAAAAAGAAAGAAATAAGATTAAAACGAAAAAATAGGAAAAAAGCTATACTACTTAATATAGCATAGCTTCCTCCTTATTTTCAAAATCAACCAAACTTGACAAAGAGCCCTGATTGTAAGTGTCTTGATATATATTACAAGAAATTATTTTCCAGACTCTACTGGGCAATAACTAAATTTACTAAAATCTCGTTGATTATGCTGTTCACTATCATATCCCAAATGATGATGGTCAATTAACATCGGATAAAGAGTATTTCCTATTTTTCCACATATCACCCTTAAGCTACCTGTCAAGCCTAGTTGATATAATTCTAGATCTTCTAATTGTCCGTTACTATATTCTACATTATCAATATTTTCTAATAAAACATTATTCTTAAGTTCTGAATGAATACTTTTAATGGCTGAAAAATACTTTTTCTTAGCTTCTCTTGATCTCACACCACCTAAATCGTTTATAGCATGACAGTGTGCTATACGTTGTCCATTCCAATTTTCATAGACGTAAGGAATTAACTCATACATAATGTAAATAAAGTTATCCCAAAATTCTCTTTCTGTTTCTGTAAAAGTTGAAAACTCACGATTAGAGAAACCTTTTATCCAATTTTTATAGGAAAATGAAATAGACACATGGTTTTTCTTCAAAGGAGTTCTATTTACAATATTCTTTTTAGGTGCTTTTGTATTTTTTACTTTTCTCGCCATTTAATCGCCATCCATTTGACTTAAATAATAAGTAAAAATAACTTTATCATCTAAATTTTCATACCCATTTTGTAGAGGACTTAATTCTCCTCTAGCTTTTATCCAAGGGTCTTCTTGATGAGTAATACTTTCTAATTCATTTGCACTATATCCACCATAAACATCCCACACTTGATTTAATACATCTAACATATCATCAGTGTAGATGCTTTCATCCACTGTTTCTTGTCTAATTTCATTGTATCCATAATCTTTAAACTCTCGATAAATAGAATATACAACAGGACCATGAACCCAGGCTTTAATATTTTCTGTGAATAGTTTATTTGTCAACTCCTCTTCAGAATCATTCATAAGAGTTAAATACCATGAATAAGCATAGTAAACTAATTTTTGAATTTTTTTAGGCGACATGGATTCTTTACTTAAAAACCAGTTCGCAATATCTAACGCTTTCATTCTTTTTACCTCCTAGTTATCTCCTGCATATATTATACACGATTTCTTAATAAAAAATCCAATAATTACCTTTGTCTTCCAAAAACATTTTTTAAACTTTCTTATACCCGAGTTTTGTACTTAGAACGAAAACTCAGTAATACCAAGAGAAAAAGTCTATTATTTTTTAGTTAAAGTCAAATTATTACGTAAATTTCTCACAAAAACTTATTTTTGTAGATTTATTTTATTAATAATTTTATAATATCTCTACTACCTTTTTTGAGACTTTATTAAATTCTAAAGAAAGGACGTAACTGTTATGTTAATAACATTTCTTAATAACATTTCAACTAGCGAATCACTTATTACGTTAGCTATGGCTTGTTACCTAGTAAAAATTTCTAAAGAGAAATAATTCTTTTTTAGGAAAAACAATGACAAAAGTGGCTCTTTGTCAAGTTCGGGGTATGGAGAAAAATAGAAAATGAAATCTAGGCAGCATTTTGCTGCTTAGATTTTTTCTTGTTTTCTTTAAGTTTGACATTATTTTTATACTCAGAAACAAATAATCTAGACATAATTAAAATGCGCAATCTGAAATTACTAAAACTAGAGTATCCGTATGATACCCTCTTTAGTAGTTTTATTTTATTATTAAATCCTTCTAATGGGCCATTAGAATACACATATTTAACAGAATTAAGCATATATTCTTTGTGCTTTTTCATAGTATTTATAGCTTTAGATACACCTTTAGATAATCCTCTAGTATCCATATCTATATACTTCTCTAATTCTACAGAGTTTTTAGTCTTAATAGCTTCTCGTATCTCATGAACTCTCTCATAACTAGCTGTAAATTCAGTATCTATAGCTAATATGTAATCTAATACCTCTTTTCTAGTTACATAGTGTTTAAAGCTTCTAGAATAGAATGTTTTTGTTGAATTTACTTTATCTCTATCTTCTAATATTACTTTCCAGAAATTCTTTAAAATAGTGTAAGTAGAGCCTTTTTTATTCTTATATTGATTCATTAGTTTTACTCTAGCTTTGTTTAATTCTCTATTAATATTTTGAACCATATGAAATCTATCTATTATTATCTCAGCATTAGGAAACATCTCTCTAATCATATTCATATAAGGTGGATAAATATCAATACAGATCGTTTTTACTTTTTTCCTTACTTTTCTTGGATATCTCATAAAGTATTGTTTTAATATATGTTGTGTTCTTCCATCTACAATATCTATAAAATCATGTGTTCTAGCATCTAAGAATACAAAGCTCATTCCATCTTTACTATCTTTAGTTGATTTTATCTCATCAAAACATAGGTGCTCTGGTAAGTTTGAATGAGTCTTAACTTCTA
>CAUSUW010000012.1:0-34315 GCA_963535095.1 uncultured Gemella sp.
CTGATCCATGGCCTAAAACAAGACATGAGAAAAGACGCTTAACATTCCATACGTTCTTAGCTCGTTATGAAACTATCTTAAATAAAAATAAAACAATAGTTCAAAAAACTGATAACCAAGGTTTATTCGAATACAGTTTAATGAGCTATGCTAAATATGGATTTACTTTTAATAGACTTTCTTTAGATTTAACTAATAGTGTCTATGAAGAAGAGAACGTTCATACTGAGTATGAAGATAAGTTTATTAAAAAGGGTAATAGAATCTACATGGTAGAAGCTGTAAAAGTAAAATAACAACATTCAGTTTACATAATTAAATTTATGTAAACTGAATGTACTGGATATAGATTTTTAATAGAATTTTACTTTAAAATTAATCGTTTTTACCTTGATTTTAAAAAAATTTTTATTTATAATAATATTAATACAAATTAAAGGAGAAATACAATAATGATATCAGTTAATGATTTTAAAACTGGAGTTACTATCGAAGTTGATGGAAACATTTGGAAAGTAATGGAATTCCAACACGTTAAACCTGGTAAAGGAGCTGCTTTCGTACGTTCTAAATTAAGAAACATGCGTACAGGTGCAGTTAATGATAAAACATTCAGAGCTGGTGAGAAAGTAGCAAAAGCTCAAATTAACAACCAAAAAATGTCATACCTTTACTCAACTGGTGAAGCTTATGTATTTATGGATAACGCTACTTACGAGCAAATCGAAGTACCTGAAGCACAATTAGAATATGAATTAAACTTTTTAAAAGAAAACATGGAAGTTTCAATCTTAATGTTCGGTGATGAAATCTTAGGAATTGACTTACCAACAACAGTAGAACTTACTGTAACTGAAACAGAACCTGGTGTTAAAGGTGACACTGCACAAGGAGCTACTAAAGCTGCTACTGTAGAAACTGGATACACATTACAAGTACCTCTATTCGTTAAAGAAGGAGATGTATTAGTAATCAATACAGCAGAAGGTTCTTACGTATCAAGAGCATAATTTAAGAATAATTATAAAACTCTCTATTATTATCATGATAGAGAGTTTTTTATAAAAGGAGAAACTAATGAAATACGTACTTTTACTTCGTGGAATAAATGTTGGTGGGAAGAATAAAGTATCCATGGCTGAATTGAAAGATTTGATTTCACGTTTAGGATACGAAAATGTTATTACCTATATAAACAGTGGCAATATATTATTTGATTCTACTGACAACATAGATACTGTTAATGTAAATATATCACAGATATTAAATTCATATCCTTTCAAAATCAATAAAGTAATACTAACAAAACAAGAATATTTAGAAGAGCTAGAGAATTTACCTATGTGGTGGAAAGATGAGCTTTACCGAAAAGATGTCCTATTTTATAGTGATGATATAGATTATTCTATTATAAAAGAACGAATAAATAATATGCCTTTAAACGACGAAAATGTTCACTTTGGAAAAAGAGCTATTTTTTGGGGAAAGTTTAATGAAAAAAACTATTTAAAAACATCTTACCATAAATATCTAATTAAAGAACCTTTCTATAAATATATTACTATTAGAAATGGAAGAACTTTTATGAAGATTATTGAATTACTAGATAAATAATTTGACTAAACTATGTTGAGATAGTCTATATAGAACTCATAAACTTTTCGATTTAACTTGGTAAAATCAATTTCATTAAAATCATAGTTTTTAAGACAATTGCTATTACAATATTATCTAAGTAAGCGTATATCTTTACTTAATATAGCTAATAATGATATAATTACCTAATGAAAAAATTAAGGAGAATATAATGAAATTAGATAAAATATTAATCGGCTTAGGATTAATTATATATTCAATCCTAGCTTATTTTTTAGGGGTTCATTCTTATAAATTGTTATTAGTTTTCTTAGGAATTAGCGTACTAATATTTTTAATAACAAAATTACATTTCGAACCCTTCTTATCAATACTTATAGTAGCAATTATTCTAAGTTTATTTTTAGGTTTATCCCCTAGTTCAATAATTGACTCAGTAGAGAAGGGGACAGGATCTCTTCTGGGACATCTGTCTTTAATCTTAGGATTAGGGGCTATGTTTGGAAGAATATTAGAAGAATTAGGAGCAGTAGAAATTACTGCAAAGAAAATGATAAGTATATTTGGAATTAAGAGAATTCAATTAGGTCTTCTTATTGCAGGTATGTGTATTAGTTTTTCTTTATTCTTTGATGTAGCATTTATTTTGGTAATACCGATTATTTTAGCAGTAGCCAAAGAACTAGATTTGGATAAGATTTACTTAGCTTTACCAGCAAGTATAGGTGTACTAACTATTCATGCACTATTCCCACCACACCCTAGTCCAAGTATTATTACTAAAACATTCCATCTTAATATGGCAGAAGTATTCTTCTATGGTTTAATAGTTGCAATACCAACAGCAATTATCGGTGGTTTATTATTAACTAATTCAAGAATAGTATCTACTAAACCTATAGTACAAACAGAACAAAATAATATTAATGTTTTAAAAATAGAAAAACAGCTTATGAGTTCAAGTTTTGCTATTATATTAATGTTATTACCAGTAATTTTAATTACAATTCCTACTATAGCATTAAGCATAAAAAATTTACCATCTAGTTTAAAAGATATATTAACGATTATAAGTAATCCTGTTACTGCATTGATAATAAGTCTTTTAATAGCCATTTGGAAATTGATGATTGTAAAACATTTAAGAATTAGTAGTATTGCACCATTATTAAGTCAATCTATTAAAACCATTGCAGTCGTATTACTAATCAACGGTGCTGCTGGAGGGTTAAAACAAGTATTGGTAGATTCTAAAGTAACCGATGAAATTGTTCAATTAACCAATGGCTTACATATATCACCTATAGTAATTAGCTTCTTAGTTGCAGCTATACTTAGAATCTCATTAGGAAGTGCAACGATTGCAGCAATTACTACATTAGCAATAGTTGAACCATTAGTTCCAACTATTAGTTATTCACCGGTATTTATAATGTTAAGTATTACAGCTGGTAGTATGTTTTGTTCACATGTAAATGATCCAGGTTTTTGGTTATTTAAGCAGTATCTAAATTTAGATTTTAAAACTACATTTAAAACATGGACATTAGGAACAACAGTAGCATCTATCGTAGCTTTTTTCATAATATTAATTATGACTTCGATTACATAAATTTTTTTAAAAATATAGTAGTTTTTTGCTTGATATTTATGTTAAGGTATGTTATATTAATACTTGTGTATGTAGTAAATGTTATGAATAAACTATTTCCAAAAGGAGGATTAATTCATGGCAAAAGTTTGTTACGTTACTGGACGTAAAGCACGTTCAGGAAATACTCGTTCACACGCAATGAACGCAAATAAAAGAAAATTCAAAGCTAATCTACAAAAAGTAACAATTTTAGTAGACGGACAACCTAAAAAAGTTTGGGTTTCTGCTAGAGCTTTAAAATCTGGAAAAGTTGAGCGTGTATAATTAAGCGATAAACTTTAAGCTATCTAAGGTAACTTAGATAGCTTTTTACATTATATTTATAAATCATATATAAAAATCAATAAAATATATTATAAATCATGGTGAAAGCTCAAATTAGCTATTTAAATCAATTTTAAGACGTTTTGAATAATTTTGGAGTAATTGTATTAAAAATTAATTTAGGGAGCTTATATGCCGTTTAAATAGGTTGTTTTTTCTAAGATATTAAAATATAGATATAGAATACCAAAATGATCAATTATTCTTAATAAAT
Source organism: uncultured Gemella sp. (assembly GCA_963535095.1). Taxonomy (GTDB): domain Bacteria; phylum Bacillota; class Bacilli; order Staphylococcales; family Gemellaceae; genus Gemella. The sequence goes on from CAUSUW010000012.1 coordinate 3,789, forward strand.
ATTTAGTAAAAATAAAGAAAAGTATATTATTCAAAAATCCAAAAGGTCAATTTTAAATACTTTATTAAAATGAGGGGATTGAAGTATATTGAAAGAAACTAATAAATATGATATAATATAATTGTTCGTATAATACATATTATATGTATAATTAATTAACTATAGGAGAATGTAGTAATATCAATGAATCAACGTGATTATTATAAACAAAAAATAAATAAAATACTTCCTGAATTTCCAGATTATATAGAAGACTTTGTCGACACGTATTACGATAATTTATCACCACTTACATTACATAGATACTTAGAAACGTATAAGAATTTTCTAAACTGGACTATAAGAGAAACAATTTCAGATGCTGAAAACATAAAAGATGTTCAGCTTTCTACTTTAGAAAATATATCAAAAAAAGAAATGGAAAGTTATTTTAAATCTCTTTCTCGTGAACAAGTTAATGGTAAATATCGTAGTCAAACAACTGTTAACAATTATAAGGCTGCTATGAGGTCATTATATAAATTCCTTACTGTTACAAGTGAAAATGAACAAGGACGCGCTTATTTTGAGCGTAATGTAATGCTTAAGATACCTATTAATCGTGTAAAAGAAACTTTATCATCTAGATCAAAGAAAATATCGGAAAAGATATTTTTAGACTCTCAAGACGAAGAATTCTTACAATATGTTGAATTTGAGTATGAAAAAACTCTATCAAAACATGGAAAAAATTTCTTTTTACGTGATAAAGCACGTGATCTTGCGATACTAACACTATTTTTAAAAAGTGGTATTCGAGTTAATGAACTTGCTAATTTAAAGGTTAAAGATATAGATTTTCTAAATAGTGAGATAAACGTCATTAGAAAAGGTAATAAAGTAGACACAGTTATAATTACTAAATCAGCATTAGATAGACTTAATGAGTACATAACGTCCCTACCTTTTAAACTCAATAGAGAGGATTATGTCTTCATTAGTAAAAATAAAACTGGCTTATCAATAAGAGCCATTCAAAAACTGGTTATGAAATACACCGATGCATTTAACGTTCCTATGTCACCACATAAACTAAGACATAGTTATGGGACTAAATTAGCATTAAAAACAAACGGTAATATTCCAATCATTATGACACAAATGGGACACTCTAATAGTGACACATCAATGTTATACATTAACGAATCTAAAAAAATTATTAAGAAATCAATCGAAAAATTAGATGATTAGTATTGCAATATATCTCCTATTAAGGTAAAATATAAAAGTTATTAAAAATTATGGAGGTAAAAATGGGAATTATTGTTCAAGTTTTAGGATCACTATTAATTCTTATTGGATTTGTATTTAGCCAATTAGGAAAACTTAAAACTACTTCACTTAACTATTTGTTATTAAACGCCATCGGTGCTTTAATTCTTGGAATAGATGCATTCATTGGTAAACAATGGGGATTTGTTTTACTAGAAGGTGTTTGGTCAATAGTTGCAATTCAAGGTTTATTTAAATACTTCAATAAAAAAGAAGTAAAATAAAGAGTGTAGTTTACATAATTTTATTTATGTAAACTACACTCTTTTATAATGTCTTTTATAAATTTTGTTTTGCCAGCAGTATATCCTTCTCTATCGTACTTATATGTTAGTTCTAAATCTAATTTTAATCTTTCATATTGTTTTGCTATTTTTCGATTTTCTATTAAAATATCTCTAAACTTAACTTCTTCAATATCACCTTTTTTTCTTACATGAAGATGGTAGACTTTATCTTGAAAACCATTATCACCATAACCTTTAACTAGAAAGGCTTTATTATCTTCTTTCCAACGTAGTTCCCATTCTACATTCAGAATATCAATTATACTATCAAAATCATCACTTTTATAGATTTCTAAAATTATATCTATTATATCCTTTGAATAAATATTAGATATTGCTGTACTCCCTATGTGATAAATACTTACTTTGTGTTTTTCAAGTTTAGCTAGTAAATTTGTTTTTTCTTCTTCATACCAAGTTTTCCATTTGTTGTTATGTTTAACAAGTTTTATTGGGAATTTTCTTTTAAAATCCTCATCATTTAATATATTTTTCATTTATAATAACTCCTCAAAAAATAAAAATGTTAGGATAGGTAAATCCTATCACTAACATTATTTAAATACATGTAATGAATTCTTAAAGTACTCTAATCCTGATAAAATAGTCAATATTACAGAAATCCATAGTAGAATATAGTCTAAATTAAAACCAAGTGTATTAAATATAGGATTTCCTAATAAAATTAGGATTATAGCAATTAACTGACTAATTGTTTTTAATTTACCAAGTATCCCTGCAGGAATTACTTCACCTTTTTCTACAGCCAAAAGTCTAAGTCCTGTAACTGCAAATTCTCTTGCTATTACAACTACTACCATCCAACTGTGCATTAATCCTAATTCAACCATTACAATAAAGGCACTTCCAACTAGTAACTTATCTGCTAATGGATCTAAGAATTTCCCCATATTAGTTACCAGATTATACTTTCTAGCTAAATATCCATCTATAAAATCTGTGAATGATGCAAACATAAAAATTAATGCTGCTATAAAAATATTAAGGGTTATATTTCGACCACCTAGGATAGAGATACTTCCTCCCATATTTATTAATAAAAACACTATAAATATAGGTATTAATATTGTTCTAAATAATGTTATTTTATTTGGTAGATTCATTATTTTTACTTACCCTTCTTGCATAAATTTAAATTCATTATAATTATACCATATTCTGTAATATGCTACAATAATAAAAACAGGATAATGTTGTTTATTATCCTGTTTTTAAGAATTTATTCACTTGTTCCTGTTGTTTCAGAAGTACTTGGTTCTGGTGGTGAAGAAACAGTTGGCGTAGTAGTATTATTTGGAGCTACTTGCGGACTAGCATTAGTCGTTGGATTATTCTGCACTCTAGGAGGAGTATAAGTACTATTTCCTCTTGAACTTTGAGTAGCTGGAGCCTCAACAACTTCAGTATGTTGAACCTGTTCATTCGTATTATTAGTAGGTGTAGAAGTTTGTGTCACTTCAGTAGTAGAAAAATTTAATTTGATTAATTTAGAAATTTCATCAAATTCTTCATTTTTTTCAAAAACAGTTTCTTTTTCTTTTTCTACTAGAGCTTGTAATTCAGTAAGTTCTTTTTTTACGCTAGCAATTTTTTCTGTATTATTTTTATCATCATTAGTTATTATTAATGAACCTATTTTATCTTTTAAATTACTTTGAATTTTATCTCTCATTTCTCTAACTAAATTATTATAATTACTAGTTAATTTATCTTTATTTTCTTTTGAAATATTTTCTTTCTGACTTAAAAGCGATTTTAAGATTTCGATTTTTTTATTTAAATCATTTTCTTTTTTAAAATTACTAGAAGATTCTTTAATAATTTTTTCAAATTTAGATTCATCTTTCTTAGTTTCTATAACTTTTGGTTTAACGTTATTTAATGCCTTTTGTTTTTGGTACGCATAAGCTGATAGTCCAATAACAGTTAATAGTACAACTATTAGTAAACCAAGTAATACCTTATTGTTTTTTCTCAATTTATTATACCTCACTTAAAATATTTTCCAGTTTACATAATATTCTTTATGTAAACTATATTATTCATAATCTTCTGCGTATTCCTTTTCTAGAAATACTTTTCTAGGTTTACTTCCATCTACAGGTCCAATATATCCATCTTCCTCAAGCATATCAATTATCCTAGCAGCTCTATTATAGCCAATTTTAAATCTTCTTTGTAACAATGAAGCTGAAGCTTTTTGAGTTTTAGCAATAAATAATAATACTTCTTTGTATAACGGATCAACATCATCACCTGAAGAGCCTCCACCTTGTGAATTTACTTCACTTGGTGTCATATTGGGATCATATTGAGCCTCAGATTGGCTTTTAACATAATCAACCACTTTTTCTACTTCCTCATCTGAAAGGAAGGCACCTTGAATACGTACGGGCTTACTTGAATCAGCAGATAAATAAAGCATATCCCCTTTTCCGAGTAATGTCTCAGCACCAGACTTATCTAATATCGTTCTTGAGTCAATACTTGAACTTACTGCAAATGCAATCCTTGATGGAATATTAGTTTTTATAACCCCTGTTATAACATCAACAGATGGTCTTTGTGTAGCTATTATCATGTGTATTCCAGCAGCACGAGCTTTTTGAGCTATACGAGCTATTGATTCCTCTACTTCTTTAGACGATACCATCATTAAGTCTGCTAACTCATCAATAATTACTACTATATACGGCAATTCTTTATAATCTGGATCTTTTGCAGCTATCTTATTATAACCTTCCATATTTCTAACACGAGCACGTGCAAACTCTCTATATCTGTTTTCCATTTCTAAAACTACTTTATGTAATACATCTGCAGCTTTTATTGGATCTGTTACAACAGACGTTAGTAAATGTGGAATTCCATCATAAATTGATAATTCTACCATTTTAGGGTCTATCATTATTAGTTTTACTTTATCAGGTTTATTCTTTAATAATATACTTGTTATAATTGTATTTACACAAACAGACTTACCACTACCTGTAGACCCTGCTATTAGTAAGTGTGGTGTTTTATCAATTCTTGTAAAAATTGACTCACCTGATACATCTTTCCCTAAAGCAACTGATAAAGGTGAATTATCTTCATCATTTACAAATACTTCCTTCATCGTCACTAATTCATTTATAGTATTTGGGATTTCAATACCAATTAATGATTTACCAGGAATAGGAGCTTCTATACGAACATCTTTAGCTGCAAGATTTAGTGCTATATCATTACTTAAATTAACAATTTTGCTTACTTTTGTACCCGGTGTTGGTAATATTTGAAATTGCGTGATAGAAGGACCTACTATAGCTTTAACAATTTTCACTTCAATTCCAAAATTATTAAAAGTACTTTGTAAGATTTTTGATTTCTCCACAACATCACTTTTTGTAATAGTTTGTTTCTTAACTGGGCTATTAAGTAAAGTGATTGGAGGAAGCTGATAATTATCATATGATTCCTTTAATAGGTCTTCGCTTAGTGGCTCTTCTTTATCTTCAAATGTAGTTGTATCTTGAATCTTACGTTGTTTTCTTGTTACTCGATGAACTATCTCTTCTTCTGGTACTATTTCTTCTTTGAATTCTCTGATATCAACTACTAAGTCTTTATCTTTAATATTATTATATCTTTGTTCATTTGAATTTTCTTTATTATCAATTGCATAATCGTAATTATCAAGTTTTTCGTCATCTAGTTCATCATAATGGTCTTCAACATATTCATTCTTATCAAATGCATTACTTATGTGATGTTTTAATTTTAAAACCATTGTTCTATGATTTATATTAAAATATAGAAATACAAATGTTATAATTGCTGATATTATTACAAGTAAAGAACCGTAATATGATAATAAATAAATTAAAAATTTAACAGGAAAGTAAGATATTATTCCACCACCATATGTTGAAACTTTATTATTATATATATCTATAAAATTAATATATGTAACTTCAGTATTACCTACTAATATAAGTTGAAATAAGAAATCAATTAATACTAAAATAGTCACTACAATAACCGGTGTCTTGATTTTTTTATTCATAATATAATAAATTGGTGTAGCCACTATAATAATATAAAGTATATAGCTAAAACTACCAAACATATATTTAAAGAGAGAATCAAAAAATCTTCCAATAAAGCCCATCTGTAAGACAGACAAAATTACAATAAGAACAGAAACAACAAAATATAATCCTCTATAAGTCTCTTTAGTTAACACCGGAATAATACTTTTCGGAGGATTTTTCTTTTTCGTAGCTTTATTACTAGATTTAGATGTTGTTTTTTTACTTTTACTATTTTTTTTAGTTGTTTTCGTTTTTTTTGTACTCAATCTTCTCTCCTTTCTAGTCCTCCTCCACATAAACTGCCTCAGTTGGGCAATTATCTTTTGCTTCAAGAACCAAACTTCTATATTTTTCTGGAACTTCTTCTACCATTGTATTATCATCGATTACACAATATGCAATTCCATCTTCATCATAATCATATATATCGGGACAGATAGCATTGCAATTTCCACACGCAATGCAATCTTCACGGATTATTCTAGTTTTCATTATTTTCTTCTTTCAAAAATTGAGAAAATTTTTCTAATGATTGTTTTCTGTGACTGATACTATTTTTTTGTTCAGGAGTTAACTCTGCAAATGTCTTATTTAATGTTGGAACATAAAATATAGGATCGTATCCAAAACCGTTATTACCACGCTTTTCAAAAATAATTTCTCCGTGACACTCTCCTCTAAAAGTATGCTCTGTTCCATCAGGGGTAACAAGTGCAATAACAGATACAAATTTTGCTTTTGATTTTTTACCATTTAGTTCCATAAGTACTTTTTCAATGTTTTTTTCATCTGTTTGTTCTTTAGAGTATCTGGCTGAATAAACACCAGGTCTACCATCTAAAAGCTCTACACTTAGTCCGCTATCATCTGCAATAGCTGTTTTTCCAGAAAATTGACTAATTGTACGTGCTTTAATTAATGCATTCTCCTCAAATGTTGATCCATCTTCTATAATTTCCTGATAAAAATTAATATCTTTTAGAGTTAAAATTGTATAATCATCTAATATACTTTTTATTTCTTCAACCTTATGTGCATTGTTAGATGCTAATATTAGTTTTTTCATTATATTTCTCCTATATTTTAACGACTTCTGCAGTAATTTCTTTGTTAAGCCATTTAGAAGCTATATTATTAAAGTTTTCGCTAGCTTCAGAGATATAAAATTTATGTTCTTTTTTATTTAATTTTTTCTGATGTAACTTAGCGTAACCTAAAACAGTACTAACCTCACGGGCTGCTTCTCTTCCTGAAGAAATCACCTTAATAGTATTACCATAGTATTCTTCTATATCTTTTTTTAATATTGGATAATGAGTACAACCCAAAACTACAGTATCAATACCAAGATTACTCGTGTTACTTAATGTATCTTTTAGTATATTTTTTGTAGCTTCTTTATCTAAATTACCTTCTGATTCTATAAAAGGTACAAAAGCAGGACAAGCTTTGTCAAATACTAAAATATCAGAGTTTATATTTTCAATTTCAATATCATATACTTTAGAATTAGCTGTAAATTTTGTTCCTAAAACTAGTACTTTATTATTTTCAGTAGCTTGAATTGCTCTTCTTGCTCCTGGTTGTACTACACCAATTATTGGAATATCGTATTTATCTTGAAGATGATCAAGAGCTGCAGCAGTTGCTGTATTACAAGCTAAAACTATCATTTTAACACCTTTATCAATTAAAAACTTCACAGCTCTATCCGTATATCTAATTATCTCTTCTTTAGTTTTATCACCATATGGGCAGTTTTTTACATCACCGAAATAATAAATAGTTTCATTAGGTAACTGTCTCATTATTTCTCTAGCAACAGTTAATCCCCCTACTCCACTATCAAATACGCCTATTGCGTTATTCATTTATAGCCTCTTTCTACTTAGAACCTAGAATTTCCTCAAGTTCTAGTATTTTTTTAAATGATTTCGTTTCAACTCCAATAAATTCTTTAAATAACATATTAAAAAATGAAAAGAGTCTAACTAAATCTTTACTTTCTATCTCTAAAGTTTCCAAAAAATCAATGTTTTTAATTGATAAATAGTACGTAAGTTTTACAAGTCTATCATTTAATCCATAAATACTATAATCCGTATTAAATTTATCAACAAAACTGTTTTTTTGAAAACTATACCCTACATATTCATAATCGGTTTTTTGATATTTAAACATAAAACCTTGTTCTTTTAAAATTTTTGTTAAAAAGTAGATTGCAACCAACTTTTCAGATACATCTTCTTCTATATACTTTAAACAAAGTTTTAACAGTTTGTAAATATTAAACGAGTTATCATTAATCAAATATGTATATTCCAATATATTTGAAACATAACTATGCTTTAATATATCATAAACTATATTCGTATATGTATTTTCAACTTCTAAAGTTGTTATTTTATTCATACCATTTGTAGGGAAAAAGTTAATACTTACTTCGTATGGTGTACTAACTTTTATTTTCTTTTTACTTTTATGTACATTTTCATAAAAAAAACTCTCTATATATCCTTGCTCAGTCAAAATTTGCAAAATTTCATGGTAATCTTTATAGCGTATTTTTTTTATTATAATACCATTTATATAATTTCTATTAGTCAAAGATATCATCCCTATAACCTAAATCACGAATTTGATTTGGTTTTGATCTCCAATTATCAATAACTTTTACCCATAACTCTAAGAATACTTTTTCACCTAGAAGAACCTCAATATCTTTTCTTGCTCTTGAACCGATTTCTTTGATCATCTTGCCTTGTTTACCAATAATCATCCCTTTTTGAGATTTTCTCTCAACAACGATAGTTGCAATGATATTTTTCTTTTTACCAGGTTGTTTTTCAATTCGATCAATAACAACAGCAATAGAATGTGGAATTTCTTGTTCTGTTAATTGTAAAACTTTTTCTCTAATAAATTCAGAAATTACAAAATACTCAGGTGAGTCTGTAATTACATCATCGGGATACATTTTAAAACTAGGTTGCAAGTATTTTTTTGTTGTATTTAGGAGATTATCTACATTTATTGATTTAAGAGCAGAAATTGGAACTATTTCCACAAAATCATATAAATCTTTATAAAATTCTATGATTTGAATTAATTGCTCCGGTGAAATTAAATCTATTTTGTTAATTAATAAAAATGTAGGTACTTTTAATTCTTTAACAATATTTATTAAGTGTTGATCTCCAGGTCCAAACTTTTCACTTCCATTAATGATCAAGTAAACTATTTCTGATTCTTGAATTGCACTACTTGCAAGTTTCATCATATAGTCACCTAATCTATGCTTAGGTTTATGAATACCAGGAGTATCAATAAAAACAATTTGTGAATCATTATCAGTATACACACCATTAATAATATTTCTCGTAGTTTGTGGTTTATCTGACATGATTGCAATTTTTTGTTGTAATATATTATTTAATAACGTAGATTTACCAGCATTAGGACGACCGATAATAGTGACAAATCCAGTTTTAATTTGTTCCTCAAACATGCTTATCTCCTTAAACCAAATTTTTCTAAAATTTCATCTTGTTTTCCAAACATTTCTTTTTCGTCTTCTTCAGTCATATGATCATAACCAAGTAGATGTAAAAATCCATGTACTGCCAAGAAACCAATCTCTCTATCGAAACTGTGTTCATATTCTTTTGCTTGTTCATGAGCAATATCTACACAGATAATAACATCACCAATAGAATTAATTTCATCTTCAAGTCCAATAATATCAATCTCGTCCTCTACTTCATCATTTAATGCAAAAGAAATAACATCAGTAGGAACATCTTTTCCTCTATAATCACGATTAATCTCTTGTATTTCTTCTTTACCTACAAAAGATAATGACATCTCAGTAATCTCAGTATCAATATTTTCATACTCTGCAGCACATTCTAACAATTTTAATAACATATCTTTGGTGCTATCTTCTACTAAGTTATTATCATCTATAATATCAACAAATGTCATGTTGTTCTCCTTTATAATTTTAATACATTTGAGATAATTTGCGATATTCTCGCAAATCTTCCTCAAACTTACTATTTTAGTTTATTGAAATTCTGTTGTCTTAAAGCTTCGTAAATAATTAAGGCAGCAGTATTTGATAAATTCAATGAACGAACATTTTCACTCATAGGGATACGTAATGCTTGCTCACTATATTTTTCTCGGAATTCTTTAGGCAATCCTTTAGTTTCTCTTCCAAAGATGAAATATATTTCTTCATCATCAACATTTGAGAAATCAAAGTCGCAATAATTTTTTTTACCAAATTTAGTTATTAGATAATAATGTTTATCATTGGTTGCATCAAGAAATTCATCAAAACTATCCCATACGACTAAATCTAAATGTTCCCAATAATCTAAACCAGCACGTTTAACATGCTTATCATCAATTGAAAAGCCTAATGGTCTTATTAAGTGTAATCTTGTATTAGTACCAACACATGTACGTGCGATATTACCTGTATTAGCTGGAATCTCTGGTTGAAATAAAACTATATTATTCATAATTTATTAAAATGGAAGTTTGCCACCAAACATTCTTCCTAGACCCTTTCTCTTAGATTTATCATTCATAAGTCCACCAAACTGTTTCATCATTTTTCTCATTTCTTCAAATTGCTTAATTAGTTTGTGTACTTCACTAATAGGTCGTCCACTACCTTGTGCAATACGCTTTCTACGTGGTACATTAATGATATCTGGATTTTGTCTTTCTTCAATAGTCATAGATTTAATGATAGCCTCAATATAAACAAATTGTTTTTCATCTACAGCATCTAAATTCATATTTTTAAGTTTACCCATTCCAGGAATCATACCTAGTATATCCTTTAAACTACCAAGTTTTTTCACTTGTTCAAGTTGAGTTAAAAAGTCTTCGAAGGTAAAACTTTGATTAAGAATTTTTTCCTGCATTTTTTTAGCTTCATCTTCATCAATAGAAGCTTGAGCTTTTTCTATTAAAGTAAGCACATCACCCATACCTAAAATACGAGAAGCCATACGTTCTGGATGGAATATCTCTAGGTCATTCATCTTCTCACCCATACCAACTAACTTAATTGGCTTACCAGTGATAGATTTAATAGATAAAGCCGCACCACCACGTGTATCACCATCAAGTTTTGTTAGAACCAGTCCAGTAATATCTAATTGTTCATCAAATGAACTCGCAATATTAACAGCTTCTTGTCCAATCATTGCATCAATAACAAGTAAGATCTCATCTGGCGTTGTTGCCGCTTTAATATCTTTTAATTCATCCATTAGTAATTCATCGATATGAAGACGTCCAGCAGTATCAATAATTACATAGTTAAAGTAATTTTCTTTAGCAAATGCTAATCCTTCTTTAACAATATCTACAGGATCTTTATCAACATAGAAAACTTCTATATCAAGTTGTTTTCCTAATGTTTTTAATTGTTGAACTGCTGCTGGTCTATAAACGTCAGCTGCAATAAGAAGCGGTTTTTTCTTCATAGTTTTCTTAACTTTAAGAGCTAATTTACCTGCTGTAGTTGTTTTCCCAGCCCCTTGAAGACCAACCATCATTACAGTGGTAATTTTTCCACCTTGGTTAAGTTCAACATTAGACCCACCTAATAATTCAACAAGTTCTTCATTAACTATTTTAACAATTTGTTGAGCAGGAGTTAATGATTTCATAACTTCAGTTCCTACTGCTCTTTCACTAATTTTTTTAACAAATTCTTTTACTACTTTAAAGTTAACATCGGCTTCTAGTAATGCCAACCTAACTTCTCTCATCATTTCCTTAACATCAGCTTCAGAAACTTTACCTTTTCCTGTAAGTTTTGCTATTGTATTCTGTAATCTTTCTGATAGATTTTCAAATGCCATACAAGATTCTCCTAATTTTCTAATTTTATCAATTCATCAACATATGTTAATACTTCTTCATTATTTGTTGATTTTTTTATCTCATTTAGTAAAAACAATCTCTGATTGTTTAATTTAATTAAATTTAACTTTTCTTCAAACTGTTCCAATTCTAGTACTGTTCTTTTAATATTATTTGATACAGCTTGTTTTGAAATATTATAATTTTCAGATATCTCTGTAAGTGATAAATCATTAAAATAATAATCATTTAAATATTGTTTTTGTTTATCACTAAGTAAGTCAGAGTAAAAATCATAGAGTTGTGAAATTTTTATAACCTGTTCTATTTCCATAATCTTCCTCCAGTCTTAAAATATAAATCTACATCCTTATATTATACGATAAAATCGCTATTTTTTCAAATTTTTATCATATTTATATACAAATAAAATCAACTTGTAAAGCAATTTTCACAAGTTGATTTTTTAAAATTTAAATAATTAAATATCTATAGTGTCTACATAAAATCTATAGCCGAGTTATCTATAGTTATAGTTATTTTTTCTTTTGCGAATGATTCTGCAAAATAATTGTTAATATATTTTAAAAGAGGATGTAATTTACTATACTCATCATCATTATATCTTATTGCTAAATTATACTTAAACTCATTATTAACCTTATAAAATAAACTCTTATTAGGACCAAGAATAGATGAGTTTTCCAATTTTTTATTGATAAAATTATATATCATTCTAGCAACCTGTTCTGTCTTTAACTCATCATATCCTTTAACGGTAATAAAAGAAATTTTGCAGAATGGTGGATAATCAATAAGTTTACGACGACCTATTTCATAATTATAAAATTTTTCATAACTATGTTCTATTGCATAGTCTATAATATTACTTGCAATATTTGTTTGAAATACAACTTCTCCCTCTTTTTCACTTCTTCCAGCCCTTCCAGCTGTTTGAACAAGTAATTGGAATAATTTTTCGTTAGCCTTAAAACTTGGAACTGCAATCATACTATCAATGGATAGTACTCCTACTAAAGTAATATTGGGAAAATCTAGACCTTTTGATATCATTTGAGTTCCTAAAAGTATATCTGATTTATGTTTTTTAAAATCAGTTAAGAGCTTTTCATAAGCCCCTTTTCGACCAGTAGTATCAGAATCCATTCGTGTTATTCTAACATTAGAAATATGTTGCATTAAAAATTCTTCCACCTTTTGAATCCCATAGTTTCCAGAAACTAATTCTGGATTAGCGCAACATTTTTTTATCCTTGAAATTTTCTTATGAAATCCACAAAAATGACAACGTAATGAGTTATCATGTTTATGATAATTTAAACTTATATCACAATTTTCACATTTATATAAATGTCCACAAGAAAAACAACGAATAAAATTAGTGTACCCTCTCTTATTCATTAATAATAATACTTGTTCATTTTTCTCAATTTTTCCTCTAATTTTTTCGAGTAATGAATCTGCTATAACCTGTTCCTTATCTTCAGTGTGAACTACATTAATTTTAGGTAGTTTATTATTGAATCTATGTGTTAATGTTAGTAAATTATTAGGATTATATTTTTCAAAATTATAATATAAATCAACAGATGGTGTTGCACTAGCGTAAACTACTGTACATTTATTATAAATACCACGTTTCTTCGCTATATCTTTAGCGTCATATCTCGGAGAATCTGTCTGTTTATAACTACTTTCGTGTTCTTCATCAATAATGATAATTCCTAGATTATTAAATGGTGCAAAAATTGCCGATCTTGTCCCCAGACAGATTTTAACTTTACCGTCTCTAACTTTTTTCCATTCATTATATTTTTCTTTTGTATTCAATCTAGAATGAATAACCGCTATATTATCATTAAAAATACGTTTAAACTTTTTTTCAATTTGAGGTGTTAGAATTATCTCTGGAACAAGTACGATGGCATCTTTTCCACTTTTTAAAGTCTCTTCAACTAATTTAATATATATCTCCGTTTTTCCAGAGCCTGTAACTCCGTGAAGAAGATATTCATTGAATTTACCACTACTATAATTCTCAACGATACTATCATAGATTACCTGTTGATATTCGCTTAATATAGTTTCATTACCTAAGGTTAGCGTATTAATATCTTCTTTCACTTCTTCTTTAATTATTTCTATTACATTTAGTTCTAATAGTTTCTTCGTAACCGTAGAACCTATATTTAAAATGATTTTAACATCAGCTTTTTTTATTTTCTCATGTTTATTCAAATAATCAATAATTAACTGTTGCTTTTTTGTTAATTTGACATTTTTAACATTACCTAAAATAAAAAATTCTTCAGCAGTATTATTATTAATTTCTTTAATCTTACTAACGAGTTTTATAGCTTTCAGTGAGATTAAATATCCAATTTGCTCAATAGTAAAATATTTTTCAAAAACTTTCTTTTCAACTAGTTTATTTTTATCAAAGTATTTTTCATAATCAAAAAGTAATGTAGTATTTGCATCAATTAACTCATAATATTCTACATATTTATTCTTTAAGCTTGCTGGAATTAAAGACTCTATAGCTTGGATTTTTGTACAGAATAATTCATCAGACATGACTTTTGATAATAGTAGCATTTCTTTTGTTAAGATTGGGAAATTATCTTTAATTTTCTTAATAGTTTTAAAGTTATTTTTATCATATTCTCCCGTATATTCATTAATAATATTAATAATATATCCTTGTACTGTTCGAGAACCAAAAGGAACCTCTACTCTATAACCAACTAAATCTTTACAGGAAAACTCTTCAGGAATCAAATAATAAAAACTTTGATCGACACTATGATTATTTACATCGACAATTACTTCAGCATACATAATCTCACCTCACTTTCAATAACTTCATTTTACTTGCTTATAATATCTACAATTTCTTTTGCAATATTTGCTTTACTAGTCTTATCAATTTTTGTTATATTATTGAACTTATCAATAATACACACTTCATTATCTTCACTTCCAAATCCAATATCCTTTTTAGAAATATCATTAGCAACTATATAATCTAAATTTTTCTTAACAATCTTTTCCCTAGCATATGCTAGAAGATCGTTAGTTTCAGCTGCAAATCCTACAACGATTTGTTCTTCTGTTTTATTTTCACCAACATACTTTAGGATATCTTGGGTTCTTTCAAATTCCATAGTTAGATTTCCATCTTGTTTTTTTACTTTTTTATCATAAACCTGCACAGGTGTATAATCAGAAACTGCTGCAGCTTTAACTATGTAATCACAATCTTTAAAGTTATTTTTTACCGCTTCAAACATATCATTAGTACTAATAATTTCAATAATCTTCACATCACGATTAATAGAATCATTTTTCACACTAGTAACTAAAATTACTTCAGCACCTCTTTTTTTAAATTCATTTGCTATAGCTATCCCCATTTTTCCAGTAGATGGATTCGTTAAACATCTAAAAGGATCTATAAATTCTTTCGTTGGACCAGCTGTCACTAGTACTTTTTTCCCTTTTAAATCTAGTTCACTTTCAGAAAATACAGTTCCTTCTATTTTTTCAATCGTTGGAAATTTCCCTTTTCCTATATCACCACATGCTAATAATCCGCTGTCTGGTTCAACAAATTTAAAACCTAGTTTTAAAAGTCTACTTATGTTTTCTTGTATAATAGGATTATTATACATTACTGTATTCATCGCAGGAACAATATATACCTTTGTTACATCTTGAACTGCCAGCATTAAAGATGTAGCTAAATCATCTGCAATTCCACAAGCAAATTTTGAAATAATGTTAGCTGTAGCAGGTGCTACAATAATTTTATCCGCCCATTTTGTTAAATCAATATGTTGAATTTCTTTTTCATCTAATTCTTCAAAAGTACTTGTATATACTCTGTTTTTCGTCAATGTTTGAAAAGGTAATTCCGTAACGAATTTCTTTGCATTTTCTGTTAAAACAACCTTAACATCATGTCCTTTTTTTACTAGCGAACTTGATAAATCAATCGATTTATATGCTGCAATCCCACCAGAAACTATTTGTAAAACATTCATGATATTCTCCTTATTTATTAATTATGTATTTTATTAATATAAATCATGATCTGCATGATTCGGTCCAAAAACAGCAGTTTCAAGTTTAGATAATCTTTTTAGTATATCTAGATTTGTAACTTGAACTGGTTTATCTTCACGACTAGCATTTTTTATTGCATCAATTTTTATTTTTAAATTTTGATTTTCAATTTCCAATTCTTTTAGACGAGTAAGCAGTTTATCAAGTTTCATATAATCTTCTATAATTAAATCTAAATAGTCATTTACATCTTCCTCACTATAACCTTTCACTCTTGTTTTTTTAAATTCTTTTTCATATATTTCTTTTGCTGTTAAATTTAGTTCAATACTCATCATCTAACTCCTTTTACTTAAATTCACTAAAATAACTAACACAACTTACAAAGTACAGAGGGGCTGTCTCAGCTCTTAATATTCTTTTTCCTAGGCCAATTACATCAAAATTACCATCTATTAAATTATCGATTTCTTGTTCTGATAGCCCACCTTCACTACCAAAAACTGCAATAACATCTTTATTGTTTAAATCAGAATTCAATAATCTCTTAAGATTGACGTTATCCTCATTTACAGATTCTTTTTCATAAGCAACAACTTTATAATTGTAATTTTCACTAAATGAAACTAATTCCTTCAAACTATCCACATACGTTATATCAGGTATAATATTACGCTTTGATTGTTCAGCCGCTTCTTTTATAATCTTATTCCATCTATTTAATTTAGAATCCACTTTATCTTTCTTAATTTTCGCTATATTACGTTCAGAGTTAAATAAAATAATATTACTAACTCCTAGTTCAGTAAGTTTCTGAATTAAATACTCTATTTTATCATTCTTCAAAGGCGGAATAGCCACTGTTATTTTTGTTGGAAGTTCATTACTACCATTCACCTGTTCATATGGTGTTATTAGAACTTTATCTATATTATTATCTATAATATTACAAATGTACTTAACTTCATTATTAAAAACAACATATACCTTATCATTAATTTTTTTTCTCATAATTCTGACAATATGATTACTGTCATCTTTTGATAATTCATATGTTGATTCAACATTCAATTCTTCATTTAAAAAATACTGTTGCATAATTTCTCCTAAACTTTTATCTTACATTTAATTTTACCTTATTCTTGTTCTTAATTCAATAGTAGCTGTTTACAAACATAAAAAGAGAACAGCCTAATCAATCAATATTTAAAGTGATTAATTAGACTATTCTCTAATATTTAAATTGAAAATATTATTTACTTTTCTAGCTTCCCGATGGAATATAGCCTTCAATATGTTCTTTAGCTAGTTTCTCGTGTTCCGGGTATGTTTTAGAGAAATATGCTTTTCCATCTTTTGTTGCATGTAAGAAATAAACATAATCTGTATTTTCCGCATTATTTAACGCTTCGAATGATTCTGAACCAATTGAAGAAATTGGACCAGGCGGTAAACCGATATTAGTATAAGTATTATATGGAGAATTTAATGATAACTCTGCTTGTGTCGGTGCCCCTGTAAGTTTATCTGCAGCATAGTTCGCTGATGGATCAGTTTGTAATCTCATACCTTGTGCAAGTCTATTTAAGAATACACTAGCAATTAATCTGTTCTCATCTGATTTTGTAGACTCTTTCTCTAAAATACTAGCAAGCGTCATATACTGATGAATAGAAACTTGTTTATTTTGTCCACCAACATTCCATGAACGATTATTCTTTTTGTATAGTGGTACTATTTTTTCATTAGATAGTTTAACCATTTTAGTAATTAAACTTTCTACAGTTTCATCATCTTTTAAATCGTATATTGCAGGATATAAATAACCTTCTAATGCATACTTAATATCCTTACCATAAATCTCGTCTGTAATTAATTCAGGAAACTGAGCTTGTAATTTTTTAATAAATTCACCATCATTAACTTTTTCTAAAAATTCTTTAGAATCTAGTTTTGTTTTTTCTAAATTCTTAGCAATTTTTAGGATACTGTCACCTTCGATTAAAGCAAAAGTATTACCTGATTTACCTTTATTCTTGGCTCCTAGTTCTTGAATAATTTGTGGTAAACTCATACTTTGTTTTAATTTGAAATTACCAACATAAAATGATGTATTAGGTGTTAATCTTGAGTATATTTTAAATACTTCTTCATTTTTTATTAAACCTTTTGCTTTCAATTCTTGAGCTATTCTCGCACTACCATAATTTTCTTTTACTTCTACAGTAATATCTTTGTTATTACTTTTATCAACTGGAGTTGTCATGTAATAGAATACAGATAGAACCGCAATACCAATTAAAACGATAATAGTTAGTAATAAAGGAATGATAGATTTTCTTTTTTTATTTTTTTTTCTTAGTTCCTTACTTCTTCTTATCTTATCTTCTCTCATTACCTACTCACTTTCGTCGTAATAAAAAGTATCTAATACTTCAGAAATCATATCATATTCTTCATCTGTTTCAACTGGTTCAAAACGTACAGAATCTTCTCCATCTTCTACGCATACCATTGGAAAGATACTAATTTCTTCTTCATCAATTGTTTCTTCTTCAGCAAAGATGTAGTATAAATTACCATTTGTTGGGTTAGTAAACTCTAAAATTTTACGGTATTCTTTTTCTTCACCTTCTAATGTACTAAGTGTATACACCTCTTCAGTATTATCAATACTAATATTTTTTAAATCTTTTTCTTGCATTTTAGTTTCCTCCTGAAAATTTATATTAATTTAATTTATCTAAATATGTCTGCAATATTAATACAGCAGCCATCTTATCAATAACATTTTTTCTTTTTTTCCTTGAAACATTAGCCTCAAGAAGAACTCTTTCAGCACCCATAGTAGTTAAACGTTCATCTTGTAGAATTATTTCAACATTCTTTATTTTTTTCTTTAAAACTTCTACAAAATATAACGTTGCTTCTCCACGGAAACCAACAGAATTATCCATGTTTTTAGGAAGACCAACTACTATAGTTCCTACATTATGCTCTGATACAAGTTCTTTAATTCTTTTAATTTTAAAATCTTTTATCTGCTCATTAATATTAATTGTTTCAATACCTTGAGCAGTAAGGCCTAACAAATCACTAATAGCTACTCCAATAGTTTTTGATCCATAATCAAGGCCCATTATTCTTTTATCTAACATTTAAGACTCCTGTATAAAAAAGTATAATAAATATTCTAGTATATCATCCATTTCTATCATCCTGATTTGCTCTCTAGCATGATTATCTCGTGGAATATATACTGGATCAGCTGTTTTGATATATCCCATCAATTGATTAATAGGGTCATATCCACGTTGCTTAATAGTTTCAACAACATTTTTTAGTATGTTGTGAATATCATTTTTGTCATAAAAATTGCTATCAAATAATCTTGTTTCATCGAAATTTGCCATAATCTTTACCTCCGATTATACTAACTCTACTAAGATACCTACTGCATTTTCTCCTGTATGTGTAGAAATAATTGGTGTAGTTGTAAATATTTCATCTTCTCTTACTTCATAACCAAAAACTTCTTTTAATTCTGATTTTATTAATGTAATATATTCATCAGCTAATGAATTTGGTAAACTTATACTTTTTATCGTTTTATTTTGTTTTTCTTCTTCAATATGTTTTATTAACGTATGAACTAGTTTTTTCTTACCACGAACTTTATCTAAAGCAACTAACTCTGTTTCTTTTAATTGTGTTAAAACTTTAATATTTAATAAACCACCTATTAAAGCTTGTGATTTACTTAGTCTACCACCTTTTACCAAATTGTCAAGTTTATCGATTGTAACATATGTTAATATATTTTTTGCTTTTTCTCTAAGTCTTTTCGCTATAGTTGATACATCAACATTTTCTTCCAGTTGTCTTAAACACTCTTTTAATAAGAACACCATTCCTCTAGTTGTAGTTTTTGTATCAACAACATGAACATTTTCGAATTCAGAACTTGCTGTAACTGCTGTATTATACGTACCACTTAAAGCAGAAGAAAGAGTTAAAACAATAACTTGATATCCTTCATTAGTCCATTTTTCATAAGCCTCAATAAATTTTCCAATAGCAGGTTGACTTGTAGAATACGACTCTGCTGTTCTCATTTTTACTATATATTCATCATTACTTATTGTTCGATAATCATATTCTACACCATCTATATTTATAGTTAAAGGAATTACATCCACATTATATTTTTTTATTTCATCAAATGTCAAATCACTTGATGAATCGATAATAATCTTTACTTTCTCCATTGTCTACTCCTTCCTTCTTCGTATATAGTGTATGAATGAATAATTAAACTCATTATATTCATCTTTAGAAAAGTTTTCCCTACTGATCAATTCCCATTCACTCTCATCAAAATCAGGGAACTTCGTATCCGCTTCAACTATTGTATCAACTTCTGTAATAAACATTTCATCACACTTATCAAAATATCTACTATAAATCATTCCACCTCCAAATATATATGCTTTTTCAGTTTCAATATTATCTAAAATAGAATCATCTGAATAAACCTCAATATTTGAATAATGACTTAATGTATTTTTATCTCGAGTTAAAACTCTATTTATTCTATTAGGTAGAGCTTTACCAATACTATCCAATGTTTTTCGCCCCATGATAATTGTTTGATTTGTAGTTAATCCTTTTACCCTCAACATATCACTCTTTAAACGCCAAGGTATAGTATTCTCTTGTCCTATTGATTTATTCTTATCATATGCAACTATAAGTGATAACATTATATCCCTCCTAAACTGCAATCGGTGCTTTTATAAATGGATGACTTTCATAATCAACCAATTCAACATCTTCAATCTTAAGATCAAATATACTTTCAAAATTATTTATTTTCAGTTTTGGTAAAGAATATGGAGTTCTAGACATTTGCTCTTTTACCTGTTCAAAGTGGTTTTTATAAATATGTGCATCGCCAAGTGTATGAACAAATTCTCCCACCTCAAGATTGCACTCTTTCGCTATTAAAATTGTTAGTAATGAATAAGATGCAATGTTAAATGGAACTCCTAAAAATACATCCCCACTGCGTTGATATAATTGACAACTTAATTTACCATCACTCACATAAAATTGGAATAGAGAATGACATGGTGGTAAAGCCATTGTATCAACCTCTGCTGGATTCCATGAAGATACAATTAAGCGTCTAGAAGAAGGGTTAGCCTTAATTTGTTCAACAACATTTTTTAATTGATCAACACCATTAAAATTACGCCATTGTTTACCATAAACATTACCTAAATCTCCATATTTTTCAGCAAATTGTTCATCTGTAAGAACTCTCTCTTTAAATAATGACATTTGTTCTTTATATTCTTTTTCAAATTCTTCATCAATCAATGTACGATGTCCAAAATCTGTCATATCTGGTCCAGTGTATTCTTCACTTTCTATCCACTTTTTAAATGCCCACTCATTCCATATATTATTTTTATTTTCTAATAAAAACTTAATATTTGTATCTCCTTTTATAAACCAAAGTAATTCTGACCAAACTAAATTAAAATTAACTTTTTTAGTAGTCAATAAAGGGAATCCTTCATTTAGATCAAACTTCATTTGGTATCCAAAAATACTTTTTGTACCAACACCAGTTCTATCCTCTTTTTCAATTCCACTGTCAAATATATATTGACATAATTTTAAATACTCTTTATCTACCACATTAATTCTCCATTACGCTTTATAATTGTTTTCTTTTAAATATTTCATTAAGTCTTTAATTTTTTCTAATGAACTCTTACCAAAATGATGTTCGATTCCTTCTACTTCTTCGTATACTTTATCTTCATCAACTCCAATAAGTCTAAGAAAATCTTCCAATAGTTCATGTCGAGTCAGGGCATATTCTCCCATTTTTTCACCTTGCTCAGTAAGAGCAATTCCTCGATATTTCTCATATACGATATATCCCTCGACATCAAGTTTTTTCAACATCTTTGTTACGGTAGAAGGATATACTTCTAATTTTTCAGCAATATCAGCACTTCTAGCATAACCTTTATTTTTTACTAAAGAATATATTACTTCAATATAGTCTTCCATCGTCGGTGTTGCTTTTGCCATAAACATGTACCTCCTTTATAATATTTTAAATGGTGATTTTTCTACTGAAGATTTTATTACTTCAACATTCAATTCAGAAATATAATCTAATAGTAAATCTTTCACTAAATTTTCAGTGAAATGTCCAACATCAATTATATTTTTTTTCATTTCTATTGCATCTAATGCTGCGTGATACCCTACATCACCTGTTAAATATACATCTACTTCTGGTAGAGTGTATATAAAGTCAGCTCCGCTTCCTCCTAAAAGCGCAATAGTAGAAATCTCTTTTTCATCACCAATAACTGCTGAAACAGTTTCTAAAGAAAAGCAATTTTTTATATAAGTAATAAAATCGCTAAGTTTCAAAGGCTTACTTAATTTACCAATTCTACCTAATCCCGCCGTGTTATCTAAACTATGTTCAAATAATACTTGAATTTCATTTAGTTTTAGAATCTTTGCCAAATAATCATTAAGACCTAAAGTGGCAGAATCTAAATTGGTATGAAATGAAATAACTGAAATATCATTTTTTATTAAATTACGAATAATTTTAGATTTAAAATCAGTAGTGTAATCTATATTCTTTAACGGTTTAAAGATAAGCGGATGATGTGATACTATTAAATTAACGTTTTTAGCAATAGCTTCTTCTACAACGTTAGTAGTTACATCTAAACACACCAATACTCTACTTACCTCATTATTGTTACTTCCTAACATCAATCCGACGTTATCCCATTTTTCGGCTAATTTAACATCTGCTAAATTGTTTAAATGATCAAATATATCTTTTACTGTTGTCACAAAATCAACCTCCTTATCTTATCATCATATTATTATAACATTTTATAAAAAAAATTGCCATTACGAAACATATTTTGTAATTAAAATAACATATTTCTTTTCTATAATATTTTTGTTAATCTATAAAATATTATTTTTAAAATTTAAATCAAAAACTCATACTAAGAATATACATGCAGTCAGTATAATTTTTTCAACACTAGACATTTTTAATTTTATATATTATTATTGTTCTTATAAAGAAATTCGTAGGAGATTATTATGCAAACTGTAGAAGGATATCTGAATAAAATTATTTTTCATAATAAAGAGAATAATTATTATATTTTGTCTATATTTTTAAACAATCAATATGATTTTGCTGAAGGAGATTATCTAAGTGTAGTTGGAACATTTAACGATTTCGAATTCGTTGAAGATGAATTATATGCATTCAAAGGAGAAATTGTTCAACATAGAAAATATGGTACACAGCTTTCAGCTATTGTTGTAGAGCCTGTTATTGAAAAAGATAAAGAAGCTATAGTATCTTATTTATCTAGTTCAATTTTTCAAGGTGTAGGAAGAAAAACTGCTGAATTAATAGTGGATAGTTTAGGTGTTGATGCTTTAGATAAAATATATGAAGATAAAGAAGCATTATTTGCCATAAAAGGAATACCTACGCAACGAAAAGATACAATTTATGCTACAATCGTTGCAAACAAACAAACTCAAGACATTATTTTAAAACTAAATGAATACAATCTTAGTAATAATTTAATTTTGAAAATCTATAACTTTTACAAGCATAACACTTTACGTACAATTACAGAAAATCCATACTCTCTAATTAAAGATATAAAAGGTATAAATTTTAAAACTGTAGATAAAATAGCTGAAACTAATGAAATTGCTGCGAATAACCAAGAAAGAATTTTATACGGTTTTATTTATACAATAAATTCGTATTGTTTTTCAACTGGTAATACATATATATCAAAAAATAACCTTCTTTATAATACCTTTAACGTACTGTATTCTTCACGAAATATTCCAGTTGATAAACAAGATATACTAGATGCATTTTCTTTTGCCCTTGATACTGGAAAATTAATAGAAATTGAAGATAGAGTGTTCTTACCAGAAATATATTATTCTGAGTATTCTATTTACAGTGATATAAATAGAAGATTAGAAATTAAAAATACTGAAGATATTAGTGAAAAACTATTAGATAAATATATAGAAGAAGTCGAAGATGAATTAGGAATAGAATATGATATAGTTCAGATTGCAGCAATAAAAAACTGCATTCTCAACAATTTTTCAATCTTGACAGGTGGTCCGGGGACTGGAAAAACTACTATTATACTAGCAGTTATTAAAATATTCCAAAAAATTAAAAACTATAGTATACATGATTTATTAGACGAAACTAGAAATATCATAACCTTATGTGCTCCTACCGGAAAAGCGGCTAAAAGAATGTCTGAAAGCACTGGATTCTATGCTTCTACTATTCACAAAGCTATCGGTTGGAGTACAGAAGATGAAAACATGGAAGAATTTGTAAGTGATAAAAGTATAAAATCTGAATTAGTAATAATAGATGAATCAAGTATGATTGATGTTTTCTTAATGTACAACCTATTAAAAATAATTCATAAAGATGCAAAGATAATACTTGTTGGGGACAACGATCAATTACCGTCAATTGCACCAGGGAATGTCTTAAACGATCTTATTAATTCTCAAGCTATATCGACAGTAAAATTAAATAAGATTTTTAGACAAAGTGAACATTCAAGTATTATAAACATCTCCCACTCTATAAAAAATGATATACCATTCGATATATTAGAAAATTTTGATGATAAGGAGTTCATTTCAGCTAATAAAAACGAAATGATCAATGTCATTTCAGCAGTATATGATGATTTACTTAAAAACACAAGTAAAGAAAATATTCAAATCCTTGCCCCTATCTATAAAGGAACAAGTGGAATAAATGAAATTAATACAGCTATCCAATCAAGATTTAATGATAATGAAGAACAAATAGAGTACGGTGAATTAATATATAAAGTAGACGACAGAGTTATGCAACTTGTTAATAGACCTGAAGACAATATATTCAATGGTGATATAGGATATATAAAAGAAATATACAAAGAAGGAAACAAACTCAAAATCGTTATAGATTATGATGATAATTTTGTCACATATGAAAAGCAGGAATTAAACCAAATTACACTTTCTTATGCATGTTCTATACACAAAGCACAAGGATCAGAATTTGAAAATGTTATAATTCCATTTATTGATAATTATAACTTTATGCTTAATAAAAATTTAACTTATACTGCTATTACACGAGCAAAGAAAAAATTGATATTATGTGGAAATCATAATGTTTTTTATAAATCAATCGAGCCTACAAATACCGTTAATAGACAAACTTCTCTAGAATGGTTTTTCAAAACTGACAGAGAAGCGGAAATTGTTAACGTTGAAATTGACGAAGAAGTTCAAATACACATATTAAATTATCAAAATATTAATACTGTCGATCCTATGATTGGAATGAAAGGTATCAAACCCACAGATTTCCTTTAGTAAACACAATTACACATATACAAAAACCTGGACATAGAAAATCTATATCCAGGTTTTATCAATTACATCGCTGCCAAATCACGTGCAATTTTATCTATATCATTAATATTTAAAAATGCTGTAGCTATTGCAGAACCATTATTTGCTGCAACAGAACTATTTACTGCTGCAATCATATTTTTAGTTAGTGCATCTAAACGAACTAATTTAGCCTTAACTTCATCTAATTTTTCATACTCAATATTTTCATTATTTAGCGTTTTTAGAGTCGCTATAGAAGAATTTACCTTAGTTGTCATTTCTTTAAACTTCTCTACCTTATCTCCTAAAGAACGTCCTTTTTCAAGGTCTGCCTCTATTGTTCCGGCAAGCTCATCGAAAGTAATCAATTCTTTTGAAAATGAAGTTAACTTATTTTTCATATATTCATTTGAATATTTCATTTGTGTAATATTATAATTTCTGTTAGCACTATCTTTAATATTGAATGAAACAGTATTATTATTTTTTGTAACAATTACAATATTAAAATCCTTATTATTAAACTCATTTGAATTAATATTATCAACATTTAGAGTTTTTCCGTTAAAACCATTTAGTTTTAATGATTTTAATATAGGTTCAAATCCTTCTTTGTTAATAACTTCATCATTTGTAGTAATAATTAATTTATTGTCATTTTTATCAAATTCAGTTTTTTCTAGCTGGCTTAGAGATACAGAATTTGTAAGATTTTGTAATTGTTCTGTAGTTATGTTCGACTTAGAACTACAACCTTGCAAAATTAGCAAGGTTGTTAGTAATATTATCAGCTTTTTCATGACTTGCTAGAATAGTTCTGGTGCTGAGATAATGTTTAAGTTTTCGTCAATTTCAAATACTAGTGGAGTACCTGTTGGTAAGTTAAGATCTAAGATTTTTTCATCAGAGATATTTAATAAGTATTTAATTAACGCTCTTAAACTGTTACCGTGAGCAGAGATAAGCACGTTTTTACCAGCTTTAATTTGTTTAGAAATATCACTTTCCCAGTAAGGTAATACACGATCAATAGTAAGTTTTAAACTTTCTCCTGATGGAATTTCATTTTCAGGAATTTCTTTATATCTATCAATGTTTCCTGGGTACATGTCACTTGTTTTATCTAATGCAGGAGGAGCTACGTCGAAACTTCTTCTCCAGATGTGAACTTGTTCATCACCATATTTTTCAGCTGTTTCAGCTTTGTTTAATCCTTGTAAAGCACCGTAGTGTCTTTCGTTTAATCTCCAGCTTTTATGTACTGGAATCCATAATAAATCTAATTCTTCTAAGAATAAGTTTAAAGTTTTGATAGCACGTTTTTGATAAGAAGTATATGCTACATCAAAAGTAAGACCTAATTCTTTAAGTGTTTGACCACCTTTAATAGCTTCTTGTCTTCCTTTATCAGTGATATCAACATCAACCCACCCTGTAAATCTGTTTTCTAGATTCCATTGGCTTTCACCGTGTCTAGTTAATACTAATTTCATTAAGAAATCCTCCTAATTTTATTATTTATATTCTAATTATACAATATTTTTTAGTATTAGTACATAGTTTTTATTATAAAAAACATATTGAAAACGTTATAGGAAAGGTGATTTTATATAATTCTGTATATTTTTTACAATCTGATATATATTAAAAAAAATAAGACTAGTTGAATAATAATCTCCACCTAATCTTATAATAATAAATAATATTTTCTATTCATAATGACCTTATAAAGAATTATGTATTTTTAAAATACTTTGTTCTCGACTTTACCCCTTTTTACAATCTTTAATTTATTTGTCTCAAAAAATGTAAAAACTTTAGCTAATAAAACTAATATAATAATCCAATATATAAACATAAAATTACCTTCTTTCTTTTTGTACGTAAAACTTAATTTTCTTTGTACTTATATAATAACATACGGAAAACCGAAAATCAAGAAAAAAATTCATATTTCTTAATTTTTTTATAATATACTATTGATTTTATATACGGTTTCCTTTATAATCAAATTATAGAGAAAAAAAGAATGGAACGTAACAGAATGACTACAACTTTTAGTATTAGATTTAAGCAATGTTTAAAAGAAAAAAATATAAAACAAGCTGAACTTGCTCGTTCAACTAAAATTACTCCATCATCTATAAGTGACTGGTCAAAAGGTAAATATACACCTAAAAGAGATAAATTACAAATAATAGCTGACTATTTATCAGTAAATCCTGCTTGGCTTATGGGTGAAAGTGATACAATGGATGTCGAGACTATAGATGCCAATTCATACGATAGCAATGATTATTCTTCCGATGTATCAAAATTACCTATCTTGGGAACTATTTGTGCTGGTGATGGGGTATATATTGAAGAAGAATATGATGAACATATATTTATTGATCAAGGAATGCGGGCTGACTTTGCACTTCGTGTAAAAGGTAATAGTATGATAGAAGCAGGAATTTTTGATGGCGATTTAGTTTTTATTCGGCAACAAAATTCTGTTAGAAATGGTAAAATTGCAGCTGTAAGGTTAACAGAATGGAATGAAGCTTCATTAAAAAAAATATTCGTTAAAAATGACAATGTAATTCTTTACCCTTGTAATCCGGACTATGAACCCATAGTAACACGTAATGTTGAAATTATTGGTGAGTGCGTAGGAGTATATAGAGAACTGTAAGTTTATAAAAAATAAGAGTTTCTTAGTGATATTTCTAAGAAACTCTTATTTAGTTACATTCTTTTCAAAAAAGCCATCCTATCTCGACCATTTAAATCCTTATAAACTTTTGCAATAAAACCATTTCTATTAGCTAATTCTAACATCTTTTCTCTTTGATCATAACCTATTTCGAAAAATATTACACCATCTTCTTTTAAATAATGTTTGGCATTTTCTACTATTTTTCTGTAGAAATACATGCCTCCTTCTTCTGCAAATAACGCTAAGTGCGGATCATAATTTAAAACATTATCTTCCATTGTAACCTTATCATCATATGCAATATACGGTGGATTTGAAACTATAATATCGAATTTATCATTTATATTCTTAAATATATCAGATTGTATAAATTTAACATCTCCATCATTCAATATTGCATTTT
Organism: uncultured Gemella sp.; assembly: GCA_963535095.1. Lineage (GTDB taxonomy): Bacteria > Bacillota > Bacilli > Staphylococcales > Gemellaceae > Gemella. The sequence goes on from CAUSUW010000012.1 coordinate 32,085, forward strand.
CTTTAGCAACTTTTAAAGCAGCTTCACTTATATCGCTCGCAACTACTTCTAAAGATAGGTTTTCAAGTTCTTTTCTTATAGTTATTGCTATAATACCACTGCCTGTACAAAGGTCTAGAATTTTCAAATTGTTTTTATTAGACATTTTTACATATTCAATTACTTTATATATAAGTTCCTCGGTCTCCATTCTTGGAGATAATACATCTTTAGTAACTTTAAATTTTCTATCGTAAAAGTATTCAAAACCTGCCAAATGACTTAATGGCACATCTTCTTTAATATGTTTTTCAATCAAAGAAAAATATTTATCCTCTTCTTCTTTAGATAATTGTTCTGAAAGACTATTTGAGAATAACTGTGGACTTTCATCTAACATGTACATTAGTAAAAATTTTGCCAAAGATTCTTCTTTTCCTTGCCTTCTTAAAAGAAGACAAGCTTTTGTAATAGCTTGCCTTCTGTTCATTATAGTTCTTCACCTTTATTAAGTTCTGCCATCTTCTCGGCTTGTTCAGCAATACGAAGTGCTTCTAGAACTTCATCAAGTTTACCTTCCATGATTTGGTCTAATTTTTGAATAGTTAAACCGATTCTGTGATCTGTTACACGGTTTTGAGGATAATTATAAGTTCTAATACGTTCAGAACGATCTCCTGTCCCAACTTTAGATTTACGTTCGGCATCAAATTTTGCCTGTTCCTCTTGTTGATATTTATCATATACACGTGCACGTAAAACTTTCATAGCTTTTTCTTTATTTTTAATTTGAGAACGTTCATCTTGCATAGAAACCACTACACCAGTAGGAATGTGAGTTAATCGTACAGCTGACATCGTTGTATTTACCGATTGACCTCCAGCACCACTAGATGCGAAGGTATCAACACGGATATCATTTTCATTAATATCAATTTCAATTTCTTCTGCCTCTGGTAAAACTACTACTGTTGCAGTTGAAGTATGGATACGACCACTTGATTCTGTTGTAGGAACACGCTGTACACGGTGAGCTCCACTTTCAAATTTCATCTTAGAGTACACATCTTCACCAGAAATGATAAAGATTGCTTCTTTAATACCACCGATACCAGTTTCAGAACGTTCTAATACATCAACTTTCCATCCTTGAGATTCTGCAAATCTAGTGTACATACGTAATAAATCACCAGCAAATAACTGAGCTTCATCTCCACCAGCTGCTCCACGAACTTCAACAACAACGTTTTTACCATCGTTAGGATCTTTTGGTAATAATAAGATTTTTAACTCTTCTTCCATAGGTGCAAGAGTCGGTTCTAATTCTTTAATTTCCTCTTGCATCATTTCTTTCATTTCTTTATCTTCTTCAATCTCTAGAAGTTCTTTAGTATCTTTAATTTGTTGAACTACATCTTTATATTCTCTAAATACAGCTACTGTTTTTTCTATAGAACGTTGTTCTTTAGAGTATTCCATAAGTTTTTTTGTATCACTTACTACATCTGGATCACTAAGTAATTCGTTTAATTTTTCATAACGCTCTTCAACTATCTCAAGTTGTCCAAAAATTTCCATTTCTTCCTCCTAATTTATCTTTTAATTTCATGACAATGACGACATCTAGCTTCATATGATTCGCTTGCACCTATTACTACTATTGGATCATCATATTTCGCTGGCTCACCATTTATTAATCGTTGACTTCTACTTGCTTCTTTACCACATTTATTACAAACAGCATGAAGTTTAGTAACCATCTCACTAATTGCCATTATTTCTGGCATTGGATGGAACGGTTCTGCTTTAAAATCCATATCTAAACCTGCTACAATAACTCTTATACCATCATCAGCAAGTTTATTAATAACTTCTATGATTTTATCATCAAAGAACTGTACCTCATCAATACCTATAATATCATATTCTTTATCAATAACATAATCATAAATCTGTTCTGCTTTATCTATATTTACAGATTCAAAACTATTACCATTATGTGTAGAAACCTTATTCTCTTCGTATCTATTATCTATAGACGGTTTGAACAGAAGTACATTTTGCTTAGCAATAACACCACGTTTAATACGTCTCAGTAATTCTTCTGATTTCCCTGAAAACATACTTCCACATATACATTCTATCCATCCAAATTTTCTATTTTCTATCATTATTAATCCCCTCGGGCTTATATTATAATTACTAATAGAATAAAAACAGACAATCCAATAAAGAAATGTCTGTTTTATTTT
>CAUSUW010000013.1:0-33761 GCA_963535095.1 uncultured Gemella sp.
TCCGACATTCTCTAAGCTTACTGCAAACATAAATGCACCGAGCAGCTACTCAAATATCGTGTGTTATATTTTTGTTGATTTTTACTCAACTTTATTAATTATATAGCATTAACTATTAAAAATCAAGTATTTTGTTGGTTTTTTAAACAAAATTTCCATTATTAAATTATTATAATTTTAACTTTGTATTTCTTTTTCTTCTATTATAAAACATAAAATTTAAATTTTTTTACTCATTAATCAAAATTATTTCGTTTAAGAACTTGATTTTTTTATCATGTAGTATTATAATTTATTAGAACGTAATAATTACGAATAACGGAGGGCTATTACAAATGAGTAAATTATTAAAATTATTTTCAATTGTTGCTGCATTCACACTAATATTAGTTGGGTGTTCTAGCAAAACAAATTCTGGAGCTTCAAACTCTGGGAATAAAACTAAAATCGTTACTTCAGTAAACTTTTATGCAGAAGTAGCTAAAAGTATCGCAGGAGATAAAGCAGAAGTTTCTTCTATTATTTCTTCTACTTCTGTAGATCCACACGATTTTGAACCAACTGCTCAAGATGCAAAAAATGTTGCTGATGCAAATATTGCTATTTTAAATGGTGGTGGTTACGATTCTTGGTTTGAAAAACTTACAGCTAATAGTAAAGACATCAAAAAAATTGATGGTGCAAAATTACTAGGGCTTAAAGATGGAGAAAATGAACACATCTGGTATAATCCTGAAGTAATGAGTAAAGTTGCAGATGAACTTACTAAAGTTTTATCAGAAAAAGATTCTTCTAATAAAGATTTCTATGAAAAAAATAGAGATAACTATAAAAAAGAACTTTCAAAAATAACTGATAAAATTAATTCATTAAAAGATAAAGCTAATGGTAAATATGTATTAACAACAGAACCAGTATTCGAATATGCTGTAGATTCATTAGGATTCAAAACAACTGATCAAGTTAAAAAATTAGCTCAAGCTACTGAAGAAGGTAACGACCCTGCTCCACAAGATCTAAAAACTATTCAAGAACAAATCAAATCTAAACAAATTTCACTAATCGTCAACAACGTTCAAACAACAAATAAAATTATCGAAGGTTTAATTAGTTTAGCAGAGCAAAACAAAGTTCCAGTTCTTAATGTAACTGAAACTCAACCAGATGGAAAAACTTATATTGAATGGATGTTAGAGCAATACAACAAATTAGAAGAAATTCTAAATGGTGGTTCTGGAGAAAAAGCATATTATGTAGAAGGTGCTGAAGAAGGACACAGTCATTCACATGAAGGACACTCACACGAAGGTCATTCTCATGAAGGACACAACCACGATCATAAAGATCATGATGATGAAAAAGAACACAAACATTAATACGAAGATTAAAAATTAGTCTTCACATATTATAAATATGTAGTATAATATAAAGAAGAGATTCTAAATCGTATCTCTTCTTTTTTATATATGAGAAATATAACAAATAAATAATTATTAATTTAGGAGATTTTATGGCTGAACTAAAAATAAAAAATCTCACATATTCTATAGGAGATAAAACCATTTTAAATAACATTTCATTCTGTTGTAATTCTGGTGAAGTAATTGCTGTCGTTGGAAAAAATGGTGTCGGTAAAACAACTTTACTTAATAACATACTTGAAAAGTTAAATAAAACAGATGAAATTAAGCTAATTGGAGAAAAAACTACACTTGGCTATGTACCTCAGTTTAGACAAATAGATGAAGAACTTCCTTTATCAGCTAAAGACTTTGTATCATTACCAATTCAAAACGGGTTTCTTCCATGGCTTAATAAAAAAGAAAAACAAAGTATCCACGATGCTTTATCATTAACAAATTCACTTAAATTGCAAAACGAATCAATTGGTACACTTTCTGGAGGGGAAAAACAGCGTGTTTTCTTAGCTCAGGCTTTAGTAAATAAACCAAATCTACTATTACTTGATGAATTTACTTCAAACTTAGATAAAACAAGTGAAATTGAATGTATGACTTTAGTTAAAGATATTACCAAAAAAGAAAATATTATAACTCTATGTATAACTCACGAGCTTTCACTTATTGATGAAAAATATGTTGATAAAATTCTATATCTTGAAGAGAATTGTTTCAAGTTTATTAGTATAAAAGATTATAATGAAGAAAAAAGCAATCTAAAACTTTGTAAACATTTTGTAGGAGATACCCATTATGCTTAATTATGATTTTATGCAAAATGCTTTTATAGCTGGAACTATTGTAGCTATAATGGCTGGTTACATCGGTGTATTTGTAATGGCTAGAAATATGTCGTTCATCTCACATACACTTTCTCACGTTGGGTTCGCTGGTGCAGCTTTCGCTGTTTTCTTAGGTATTAACCCAATATATGGATTACTAATCTTTACTATTACTATGTCTTATCTTGTCGGTCATCTTAGCGTTAAAGCATTTAGACGAGAAGCTACAGTAAGTGTTATGTTAGGAATCTTTCTTGGATTAGGATTACTGTTCCTATCTTTAACACCGAAGAGTACAAGTTACGTGAATAACATCCTTTTTGGTAGTGTTGTCTCTATAACTAGAGATGATGTTAAATTAATATTCACCTTAGCCATAGCAGTTATTTTATTACTTTCTATATTTTATAGAAAAATTAAATTCGATTCATTTGACGCTATTGGTGCACGTGCATTAGGACTTAACGGAAAATTTATTTCAATATTTTTCTTAGTTCTTTTATCTGTTGCTACTAGTATTACAGTACCTGTTGTTGGAGCACTATTAATGTTTGTGCTTCTAACAGTTCCTGCTAGTGCAGCTAGGTATCTTACTAACAAAGTTGGACTAATGATTGTTATATCAATTTCATTTGCTCTAATTGGAACATGGGCTGGGATTACACTTTCTTATTATACTTCCCTACCTACTACATTCTTTATCGCAACTATTGAAGCAATCTTCTACTTTGCTAGTTTAGGTTATTATAATCTAAAAAGAAAATAATATAAAATCAACCACTGTTACTATCGCATTTTATAGTCACAGTGGTATTTAATTATCCATCTAAAAAAGTTTTATAACCTAAAAAACACCCTAGTTTTATTTCTAAAACTAGGGCTTCTTTATTATCTAGGTTTTACTGAGTTTCTAATTCTTTCGTATGCACCTGGCTCAACTTTATCTAGAGAATTTCTAATAATTTCTAGAGTTTTGTTGTAACGATACTCTCTATAATATTGTTCAGCAACTGTTAATTGTTGGTGGAATTCAACATTATCTTTTCTATATCTGTTCGCATAACGAATTAGTTTTTCAATTAGTTCAATATCAGTAAGAATGTTATTAACTTCTGATGCGTAAATATCAAGTGATTCTTCTGCCTCAGCAACTGCACGTTTTAATAAATCAATATTAATAGGTTCTTTCTTAAGTTCCTCAATAGCATATCTATAGCTGTCAGTAACATCTTTATATAAAACTATAAATCTATCACTGAATCCTGGGACGCGTGAATTATCTAATTTACGTTTAATAACTTCTTTTTCTTGGTTAATGAAGATAAGTTTTTCACGAGCGTGACCTTCTTCTTCACGAAGACTTGTTAAGTATCTAGAATAATTTGTTTGATCTTCTTCAATTTTTTCTAATCCTTGACCTAGTAATTCTACTTTTTCTTTCAAGTCTTTATAGTTTAATTTTGGTTGATTATTAATATACACATCAATATCATGTTTAACATCAAGTAAATCACTTAACTCATCATAGTAGTTAGCAACCATTTCTTCATCTTTTTGATAGATTTGATATCTATTTTTGATTTCTTGAATGTTATTGTATAGAGCTTCATTCAATTTATCTTGTAATTCAAGTTTATTGGTAATTTCTCTATAATTTTCCTCAATATATTTTTTATAATCAAGTTCTTTTTTTAGATCATTAGAAACTTCATCAATGACATCATAAATACCATCAAGAATATTTTCTATTAAATCTATATCTCCAGATTTAACTTTTTCACGAGCATCGCTAAGTTGCCAAACACTACTTTCAATTTTACTTGAAATTTCTAAGTGGTTAAGTTTAAATCCTTTCTTCTCCATTTCCTCAACTTTAAGTCTTAATGACTGAATTTGAGCTGGACAAGTTTTTTCAATTTCTTTTAACAAGTCAGGTAAAACTTCCATTCTTTCTTTCAGTGAATCTATTAACTCTTTTACAGAATTAATTTTTTCTTGAGCTTCAAGGTATTTACCAGTCGATGTTAATAGTTTGAAATCATCAAGTTGTGGGGCTATCTCTTTGATATTATTTTCAAATTGTTCTGCAGCCGCACCATATTGATGACGTTTAGCCAATAGTTCTCTATTAAGCTCTTTGTACTCAACTACGATTTCTTCATACAGTTCTCTATTTCTAGGTTCAACTTCTGTTAATTCTTTAATTTCTCTTCTAATACCAGCGATTCTATCTTTAATGTTTGCGATTAATTCTCCACAGTTCATAATCACTTCATCAGAGCGTTTGAAATTAAATTTATCAATATAAGTTTCTGCACTATAAAGATCTCTGTCAAGTTCTTCAATATCGATGCTTTGAATTTCGTACCATTCGCTTTCCCATTGAGAATAAAGTTTTTCAGCTTTACCAGAAATTTCTAGCGCTTTTACTTTTTTCAAATCATCAGATAGTGTTTCTCTCTCTAGCTCATCTTTCATAACTAAAAGAGGGTATAAATCTTGTTTTTTCCTATTTCTAAAGACGAATAGTGCAACTACTCCTCCAAGAACAAGGATACACACAAATAAAAATATATATGTCATATATCTTCCCCCTGAATTTATTATTTAATTATTTACGTTTATTAATACAATAACCTAACAAAATTATACCATTTTTATCGTAAAAAACAAAGTGTTTCAGTCATTTTTTTGAATTTTTTTCAATTTTCTTTCTCTAACAAATTACTAAATATTTTCATCTATTTATAATCTTATAAAATTCTAATTTAAATCTTTTCAATCTTAAACAATATAAAATACATTATTAAATAACTACTACACTTATCACTTTATTTTTTTTACCTATTATGAGAAAATATAATAAAGTCTTTAAAAGAGGTATATTATGAATATAGTAGAAAATAAACAATTATTTATCGAACAAGCTACAGCATTAGTTTATGGAGAAGAAAATCTAGTAACTAATCTATCAAATCTATCAGCATTATATAAAGAATACTTACCTAATACTAACTGGGTTGGCTTTTACCTACTAGATGAAAAAAATAACAACTTAGTTTTAGGTCCATTCCAAGGCAAGGTAGCATGTACCCGCATACCATTTAATAAAGGAGTTTGTGGACACTGCTTCACAACTCGCGAAACTATTTATGTCGAAGATGTTCACAAGTTTCCTGGACATATTGCTTGCGATAGTGCCACTAATAGTGAACTAGTAATACCTATTATTCAAAATGATAAAGTAGTTGCTTTATTAGACATAGATTCAATAGAATTTGATAGATTTACAAAAGAAGAAGTCGAAACTTTTACTGAAGTTACAAAAAGAGTTTTTGAAGAAATTAAATTTTAATATATATATTAAAGGAGATATACCAAATCAGTATACCTCCTTATTTTTATTAGTCTATAATACCCTTAAATCTTAGATAGTTTTCATAATCCATCTCTTTGTTAATAGCACCTTCTGGTGTTAATTCTACTACTCTATTCGCAATTGTTTGAATAAATTCATAGTCGTGAGATGTAAAGAATACAGAACCTTTGAAAGCAATAATACCTTCATTGACTGCTGTAATAGATTCTAAGTCAAGGTGGTTTGTAGGTTCATCTAAAAGAATAACGTTAGCTTTTGATAACATCATCTTAGATAACATACAACGCATTTTTTCTCCCCCTGATAATACGTGGGCACGTTTAAGTGCTTCTTCACCTGAGAATAACATTCTTCCTAAGAATGAACGTAAGTACGCTTCACTTTCTTCTTCAGGAGAAGCATATTGACGAAGCCATTCTACTAATGATAGTTTTAATCCTTCGAAGTATTCAGAATTATCTTTTGGCATATAACTTCTAGAAGTTGTAATACCCCATTTAACTGTTCCACTATCAGGTTCCATTTCACCAGCAAGAATTTTTAGTAATGTAGTTTTAGCAACTTCATCCCCTAATAAAATAACTTTATCATTAGGATTTACAGTGAAACTTACATTACTTAAGACTTCTTTACCTTCTACTGTTTTACTTACTCCATCAACGATAAGTAAGTCATTTCCGATTTCGCGATCTGGTGTGAAACGAACATATGGATAACGACGGCTACTTGGTTTAATATCGTCAAGAGTAATTTTATCAAGCATTTTCTTTCTACTTGTTGCTTGTTTAGATTTAGAAGCATTCGCAGAGAAGCGCGCGATGAATTCTTGTAATTCTTTAATTTTTTCTTCTTTTTTCTTGTTGTTATCTTCTGCCATTCTTCTAGCAAGTTGACTAGATTGGTACCAGAAGTCATAGTTACCAACGTAAAGTTGGATTTTACCAAAGTCTAAGTCACAAATGTGAGTACAGATATTATTTAGGAAGTGACGGTCGTGGCTGACTACGATAACAGTATTCTCAAAGTTAATTAAGAACTCTTCTAACCACTTAATTGCACTAATATCAAGACCGTTGGTAGGCTCATCCAGTAGAAGTACATCTGGATTACCGAATAATGCTTGTGCTAAAAGAACTTTAACCTTAATAGCATTATCAAGCTCACCCATAAGCATATCGTGGAACTCTACAGAAATACCTAATCCTTCAAGAAGTTGTGCTGCATCACTTTCTGCAGTCCATCCATCCATTTCAGCGAATTCACCTTCAAGTTCAGCTGCAATGATTCCATCTTCTTCTGTGAATGGATCTTTCATGTAAATTTCATTTTTACGGTTCATAACATCCCAAAGACGTTCATGTCCCATCATTACAACATCGATAACTCTATTTTCTTCATATGCGAAGTGGTTTTGACGAAGTACAGCAAGACGCTCACCTTTTCCTAAAGAAACATGCCCTTGTTGTGAATCAATTTCACCAGATAATAATTTTAAAAATGTTGTTTTACCTGCTCCATTTGCTCCGATTAACCCGTAGCAGTTACCATTTGTAAATTTTATATTTACGTCTTCAAATAATTTTCTATCTGCAAAACGCAAACCTAAATTTGTTACTTGTAACATTCTTTTCTCCTTTAAATTCTATTTTACTAAATACCTTGAATACGAATATATGATTCAAAGTTTCCTTACTTAATATAGTTGAAAATTATAAATACTCATATTCATAATCAATCAACTATACTGGGGCGACCCAGTAAATACAATTCTTATAAACTATATTTAACGAGTCACTCCTTTATACTAATTATTATTCTTCATCTTTTTCCTTTTTACTAACACTAGCTATTAAGCTTTCAATGTGTAACGCATATTCAGCTGTAGTGTCATATTGGAAAATAAGTTCTGGAAATTTTCTAATTTTAATTTTTTTAGCAACTTCACTTTTTACGAAACCTTTAATTTTTTTAAACGTTTCTTTTGTTTTTTCTTTTTCACGTTCTCCACCTAAAACAGTGTAGAAAACTTTTGCTTGAGAATAATCTCCTGTTAAAGCAACTTCTGTTACAGTAACAAATCCTAAATCATGGTTCTTAACTTTTGTAGCTAATACATATGTAATTTCTTTTTTAATTTGTTCTGCAAGTCTGTTAACTCTAAGTTCTGACATAAAGTTTGCCTCCTATTTTTTTACTTCTTCCATGATGTATACTTCGAAGACATCTCCTTCTTTAATATCATTGAAGTTTTCAACAGTCATACCACATTCATAACCGCTTTGTACTTCTTTAACATCATCTTTAAATCTTCTTAATGTATCAATTTCACCTTCGTAAATTACTACACTATCACGAATTACACGCACTTTACCGTCACGTGATACTTTACCTTCAGTTACATAAGCACCAGCAATTGTACCAATTTTTGATACTTTGTATACTTGACGTACTTCTGCAAGTCCGATAACTTTTTCTACGAATTCTGGATCTAATAATCCTGTCATCGCAGCTTCGATTTCTTCAATAACTTTATAAATAATGCTGTGTAGACGAATATCTACTTGCTCAGTTTGAGCCATTTGTTTAGCATTATTATCAGGACGTACGTTGAATCCAATAACTACAGCGTTTGATGCTACAGCTAATGTAATGTCAGATTCATTAATCGCACCAACACCAGTGTGGATGATACGCACGTTAACACCTTCAACATCAATCTTAGCTAATGACATAGCTAATGCTTCAACAGAACCTTGTACGTCTGCTTTAATGATAATGTTAAGATCTTTCATTTCCCCTTGTTTCATTTGCTCGAATAATGTATCTAAAGATACAGCTGAGTTAGCTTGACGAGTAGTTTCAATATATTGTTGTTGACGTTTTTCACCGATTTGACGAGCTGTTTTTTCATCACCAAATACTACGAAACGATCTCCTGCATTAGGAACATCTTGTAAACCAGTAATCTCTACAGGAGTAGATGGTTTAGCAGTTTGGATATTTTTGCTACGGTCATTAATCATAGCACGAACACGTCCAAATGTATTACCAACAACAAGTGGATCTCCAACATTTAGGCTACCATTTTGTACTAGTAATGTAGCTACCGCTCCACGACCTTTATCAAGTTTCGCTTCGATAACTGTACCTAAAGCTAAACGATTTGGATTAGCTTTTAACTCTTGCATTTCAGTCACTAATAAGATATTTTCTAATAATTCATCAATTCCTTCACCTTTAAGAGCTGAAATCGGTACGAAGATTGTGTCTCCACCCCACTCTTCTGAGATTAGCCCGTATTCTACTAATTCATTCATAACTCTATCTGGGTTTGCTTGAGGTTTATCCATTTTATTTACCGCAACAATAATAGGTACATCAGCTGCTTTAGCGTGGTTAATAGCTTCAATAGTTTGAGGCATTACACCATCATCAGCTGCTACCACTAAGATAGTTACGTCCGTAATTTTAGCTCCACGTGCACGCATTGTTGTGAAGGCTGCGTGACCCGGTGTATCTAAGAAAGTAATCTTCTTATCTTTAGCACGTACTTGATAAGCCCCAATGTGTTGTGTGATACCACCTGCTTCACCAGCTGTAACACGTGAATTTCTGATAGTATCTAGTAATGTTGTTTTACCGTGGTCAACGTGTCCCATAATTGTAACAATCGGAGCACGTTCTTTAAGATCTTTATCTGCATCTTCAACTTCGAAGTAAAGATCTAAGTCTTCTTTATTAATTTCAACTTCCTCTTGGATTTCTTTACCATAATCCATAGCGATTAACTCGATTTGCTCTAAAGTAAGAGACTGGTTAATATTCGCCATAATTTTTAGTTCCATAAATAATTTTTTAATAAGTTCAGTCGAACCTACATTTAGAACTTCAGATAATTCCCCAACAGTCATTCCATCTTTAACTAAAATAGTGTCTTCTGAGATAGTTTCTTCAGATGGTGCTTCGATAATAGCTGGTTGTTGTTTTTGAGATTTTTTAACTTTCTCTTTTTTTATTTTTTTCTTCTTATTTTTTTTACCTTCATTATTTGAAGACTGTTCATTTTCTACAGTTTCTTCTTGTTTTTTGAAAACACTATCTAGCTTAGCTAACCCCTCTTCTGTTAACATTGACATGTGATTAGATACTTCAATATTAGCATCTTTTAAAACTGTAATAAGGTCTTTTGATTGTTTTCCTACTTCTTTAGCGTACTCATAAATTCTGACTTTTTTCATTACTGTTTTCCTCCTTCTTCTAATAATTGTTTGAATTTTTTTATAAATCCATCATCAGTTATTCCAACAGCTACACGATTATCTCTTCCAATCGCTATACTTATATTTTCAATCGTTGAAAATTCGATACATTGAACATTATAGAAATTAGCCTTGTCTGTTAATTTCTTTTTAGTATTCACACCGCAATCTTCAGCAATAACTAACAATTTGATTTTATTATTTTTTAAATTTTTTGTGATTAAATCTTCACCTGTAATAAGTTTACCTGCTCTTTGCATTAAACCTAATAAATTATATGCTTTTATCATTATTTTTGTGGAATTGACTTTCTATAAATTAATCTAATTACTTCGTTATAGATAGGTTCCATAACTTCTGGTGATGCAGAGAAAAATTTCTCTAACTGTTTCTTTTCTTGTGCAGCTTTAATAACTTCTAAATCTGAAACTACATATGCACCACGACCTGCTTGTTTACCTGTAGGGTCAACAGAGAGTTCTCCTTCTTTATTTTTAACGATTCGTAATAAATCTTTCTTCGGAAACATCTCATTTGTTAAAATACATTTTCTTGTTGGTATTTTTCTTTTCTTCATAGTCAACACCTCACTATTCAGCAGCTTTTATATCGATTTTCCAACCAGTTAATTTAGCAGCAAGTCGAACGTTTTGACCTTTTTTACCAATTGCTAGAGAAAGCTGATCATCTTTTACTTTAACATTAGCGATTTTCTCTTCTTCATCAATATTAATTTCTTCTACTTTTGCAGGAGCTAAAGCATTAGTAATAAATTTAACAGGGTCAGCGTCCCAAGTGATAATATCAATTTTTTCACCATTTAATTCTTCTACAATACGGTTAACACGATCACCTTTATTACCTACACATGCTCCAACAGGATCGATATTTTTATCTTCAGCATAAACAGCTAATTTAGTTCTTTCTCCTGCTTCACGAGATACACTCTTAATCTCTACTGTTCCACTATAAATTTCAGGAACTTCAATTTCGAACAATCTTCTAATGAATTCAGGATGTGATCTAGAAGCTAAAACGTGTGGTTTACTTCCACGAGTTGGATTATCAACTTTAGCAATGTAGACTTTGATAGGAGTTTGAGGAACATATGTTTCCCCTTTTACTCTTTCATTTTCACCTAAAATAGCTTCAATTTTTCCAAGTTTTACATAAACATATCTAGAGTCAATTCTATCTATAGTTCCAGATAAAATTTCTCCTTCGTGTTCAATGTATTCTTTATAAAGAATTTCTTTTTCAGCTTCACGAAGTCTTTGTAATAAAGCTTGTTTAGCAGCTTGAGCACCTACACGACCAAAGTCACTTGGTAAATCCACAACTTCGTAGATATCGCCAACTTCATATGCAGGATTAATTTTTAATGCATCTTCAAGAGCAAACTCAATTCTATCATCGTAAACTTCTTCAACAACATCTTTTCTTATAATAAATTTATAGTCACCTGTTGCTCTGTTGAAATCTACTCTTACATTTTTTGCAGCATTAAAATTCTTTTTATAAGCTGATAATAAAGCTAATTCAATAGCTTCTACTAGAATATCTTCTGCGATTCCTTTTTCTTGTTCAATTAATTTAATAGCTTTAAGCAAATCCTTGCTCATCTTTTTTTCTCCTTTAATAATTAAAATTTAACAGCTAATCTAATTTTAGCGATTTTACTATAGATAATTGTTGATTTTTTTACCCTTGCTTTGTCTTTATATTCAACGGTAATTTCTTCACCTTCAACGGCTAGTATATCACCATAAAACTCTTTTTGATTATCAATTTTTTCATAAGTTTTAATATAAACATGTTTTCCTACAGAATTAGTTACTTCTTCAAGATTTCTTAAATCTCTCTCGATTCCTGGTGAAGAAACTTCTAGATAATATTTATCACTGATGAAATCTTCTTTATCTAGCTCTTCTGCTAATTTTTCACTTAATAATACACAATCATCAAGTGTAAGTCCACCATCTTTATCGAAGTAAATACGTAAGAAAAATTCTGTTCCTTCTTTAACGTATTCAACGTCATAAAGAGAAAATTCTGTATTTTCTACCTGTTTTGTTGCTATTGCTTTAACTTTTTCTACAATACCCATACAGCACACCTCTTTCTTAGTTTTTATTGCAATATAAAAGAGCGGAGAACCTTTCAAAATTCACCACCCTTTCGGTAATTTATTTCAATGTAATTACATTATATCATATGATCTTAGAAAAATCAAATGATTACTACATTTTAGTACGGATAACTTCAATTTTATATCCATCTGGATCTTTAATGAAGTAGTAACTTGGCGGGAATCCCGGTAAACCTTTAAGGTCTGTAACATCGTATCCAGCCGCCTTATGTTTGTCATATAATGCCTCTAAGTCTTCAACAGAGATAGCAATGTGACCATATCCATCTCCTAATTCATAAGCACCATGATCATAGTTATAAGTTAATTCTAACTCGTAATTAGATCCTGGTAAAGTTAGATACACCAAAGTAAACTTATATTCAGGAAAATCTCTTTCACGACTCACTACAAAGTCAAATGCTTCAGTATAAAATTTTACTGATTCTTTTAAATTTGCTACACGGTAGCAAGTATGTGCCATAGTTTGTACCATTTTTTCTACCTCTTATTTTTTATAATATTGTCCATCCAATTGCAACTGCACCTATTCCAAGGTGTGTAGAGATAACTGGACTTATTCCATCTATATCGACAGTTACATTTGAATAATTTTCTTCAATATATTTTTTAATCTCTTCTGCTTTATCTAAAGCATCAACATGTAAAACACAAACTGTAATGTGTTCTTCTTCATGTTGTTTATAGTACTCATCAAACAATTCGTACATTCTCGATACAACTTTTTTATAAGTACGAATTTTTTGAAACGGTACAATTACCTTATCATCAAAATGCAGTAATGGTTTTACTTGAAGTAAACTTCCTACTACTGCTTGAGCTCCACTTAAACGTCCACTACGTTGAAGGTGAGATAAATCATCAGCCATAAAATATGCGTCCGTTACTTTTTTCATTTCGTTTAATGCTGAGATTATTTCTCTAGAAGTTTTTCCTTCTTGAATCAACTTAGCAGCTTTGATAGCATAGTACCCTTCTGGACGACAAGATACTTCTGAGTCAAATGGGTGAACATTTAAACCATCAACCATAAGACCTGCAACAGAATATGATGAATATGTACCACTTATTCCACTTGATAGTGCAATAGCTATAACGTCAGTATATCCATCTTCTTTTAATTTTTCTAAGCAAGCAACAACTTCTCCTATAGCTGGTTGTGAAGTTGTAGGGAAGGCATTGTTTGGATTTTTTAAATACTCATAATATTTATCAAGTGACATATCTATAACTTCTTTATATGAATTATTTTCAATAACAAGATTTAAATATACTGTTCTGATATCTAATTCTTTTTTTAATTCTTCTGATAAATATGCTGTAGAATCCACAATTATTGCAATTTTTTCCACATTCTATCCGACTATCTCAAAAAGATAGCTTTTCCTTTCTTAGAATTTTTCGATATTATAAAGTTCAAGCTCCACTTTAGTTTCTCTACCCATAAGCTCGATCATAACATCAGCTTTATAGTTATGTAAGTCTAAGTTTACAACTTTTCCTTCCATATCAACAAATGGACCAGAAATAACACGTACGTAATCTCCAACTTCGATATCTATATCTACAACGTTTGATAATCCCATTTGTTGTAAAATAAAGTTAATTTCCTCTGGTAACAATGGACTTGGTTTTGATCCACCGCCATGAGAACCAACAAATCCTGTTACACCCGGTGTATTTCTAACAACAAACCAAGAATCATCTGTCATTACTAATTCAACAAGTACGTAACCTGGGAAAGTTTTTCTGTTAACTTCTTTTTTCTTTCCTGTTGGAGTTAAGATAGTCTCTTTTTCTTCTGGAACAACGATTCTAAATATCTTATCTTCCATTCCAAGAGACTCAACTCTTTTTTCAATATTATCTTTTACTTTGTTTTCATATCCTGAATAAGTATGAATTACATACCACTCTTTACTTACTGTATCGCTCATAATAACCTCTCTTATCTACTGAAATGTCTAATTCCAGCAGTTATTCCTAAATCAACTACGTAGCTAAATAACATTAATATTCCAACTACAACAATAACAATCAATGTTTTTCTAACAAGTTCACTAAAAGTTGGCCAACTTACTTTACGCATTTCAGCAGCAACATTTTTTAAAAATCTTATCATCTATTAACAAACCTCCCACATAAATTTCTTTACTATTCTACATTTTATAAATTATAACATAGTATAATCTATAAGTCTATATAACAATGCATTCTTGTACAATATAATATTGTATCACTAAATCATAAACATTTCAATTAAATACAACATTAAAAAACTTCATCATTTATATAAAATTATTTGTTTTCGTCTAGTAAATCATAAGTAGCCGTCAGTGTGTTTCTCATTAACATTGTTATTGTTAATGGTCCTACTCCTCCTGGTACAGGTGAAATATACGCCACTTTTTCCATAAACCCATCAAGATTTACATCTCCTACTAACTTACCATCTTTATAGTTATTTCCTACATCGATAATTGTACAAGTTGGTTTTACTTTTTCTTTTCCACTTAAAAAATGAGCAACTCCCACACAACTTACAATGATATCAGCTTGTTCAATTAAAGCTTCTAAATCTTTAGTTCTAGAGTGAGCTGTAATCACAGTTGCATTATTTTGAAGAAGTAATGTTGATATAGGTTTTCCTACAATATTACTTCTTCCAATTACTAATGCAAGTTTACCAGAGATATCTTCTCCAGTTGATTTAATCATCTCTAGAATTCCTAGTGGTGTACATGGTATTAACTTAGCTTCTCCAATTACTAATTTACCAACGTTAATCGGATGGAATCCATCCACATCCTTAGATGGAATTACTGTGTTTAGTACTTTTTCCGCATCAATATGTTTTGGTAAAGGTAATTGAACTAAAATACCATGAACTTTTTCATCTTTATTTAATTTTTCAATTTCAGTTAATAAATCATCAGTAGAAATTTCCTCAGATAATTCTATTTTTATTGAATTAATACTATTTTCTAAACAAGCTTTATGTTTAGAATTAACATAACTTCTTGATGCTTTATTGTCTCCAACTAAAACTACTGCAAGTGTCGGTTCTACACCTTTTTCTCTTAATACAGTAGCTTCGTCTTTAATTTCTCCTCGCAATTTTTTTGCAAGTTCAGTCCCACTAATGATTTTTGTCATCCTTTGTTCCCCTTTTTATTTTTAATTTTGATTGATTTTCTGTCCCGTTTATTAGCCTTTTTATATTCTTTTTATGCATATAAATTACAAATATACACATAACCATCATAACCCATTTATCAATACCAGCTTCAAAAAAGCCAAGATATCCGATAGCTGTTAAACTTATTAGAATACTTCCTAATGAAACATAACCAGTTAAAAATAGTGTTGAAAAGAATATAGCTAATAATAATAAACTTAACATTGGATATAAGAAGATGAAAACTCCTGATCCTGTAGCTACAGCTTTTCCGCCTTTGAAGTTTGCAAAGATAGGAAACACATGTCCTATCATTGCAAATGCTCCAAATATTGATAAATAATCAACTCTACCAAGCATCAAAGTTGGAAGAAATGTCGCTACTATCCCCTTAGAAACATCACAGATAAAAACCGTTACTCCAGCCTTTTTACCAAGACATCTGAAGGTATTTGTTGTCCCCAAGTTTCCACTTCCTAATCTTCTAATATCAGTATTATAAAATACTTTTCCTACAATTAATGCAAATGGTATTGAACCAATTACATATGCTAAAATGCAAAATAATATTATTTGTGTAATCATAGACTACCTACCTAATAATTGCTCCATATGATGTAAGTGCAGCAAGTACTTTTTCATGTACAGCTGTTACTTCTTCATCTGTTAAAGTTTTTTGTTTATCGCTATAAGTAATCGTAAGAGCTAATGATTTCTTACCAGCTAATAATTCAGCACCAGCATATAAATCAAACACTTCTACATTCGTAATCAATCTACTATTTATAGATTCAATTACATTATAAATATTTTGATATTCATCTTTAACATCAATTAACACAGCTATATCACGTGTTATTTCAGGGTATTTTGTTACTTCTTCATATTTAGGTTTAACTTTACTTTCTGAAATTACTTCATCTAAATTAATTTCAAATACATATGTAGTATTTAATCCAAGTTTATCAGCAACTTGTGGATGAACTTCTCCGATAAATCCAATACGTTTTTCACCTAAGTAAACTTCTGCGAAACGACCTGGATGCATACCTTCAAGCGTAGATTTTTTATAAGTAACTTTTTCTTCTAACCCTAAACGTTCAAATACTACTTCTAAGTATCCTTTAGCTGCGAAGAAATCTAAAGCACTGCTTTCTTTGAGCCATTTAGTTACTCTTTCTTCCCCAGTTAAAGCTGCACTTAAATATAATGTTTCTTTCGGTTGAATATTGTCATCCCCACTCCCGAAGAATACACGACCAATTTCTAATAATTTAAGGTCTTTTTGTTTTCTAGCTACGTTATATTGAACAGTATTTAATAATCCTGGAACTAAACTTTGACGTAAAGTTGAGTGAGTTTCAGTCATAGGCATTAATAATCTTACTTTGTGGTGATTTTCTAAAGTATACCCCGTTGCTTCTTCTTCAGATACTAATGAGTAATTAATTGTATCGTTGAATCCTAAACTAGCATATACTGAACGTAAATCACGAACCATTTTTTGTGAATAAGTTAATCCACCTTTAGTAGTTTTAGAGAATTTTGGTAATGTTGAAGCTAAATTATCATATCCATAAATTCGAATAACTTCTTCTACTAAATCTTGTTTAATTGAGATATCAGGTCTTCTTGTCGGTACTTTAACAACTAAATTTTCTCCTGTTAGCTCTACAGAAAAACTTAAACCTTCTAGAATAGCCACAATTTCTTCAGTTGATAAAGTAATTCCAAGATAGTTATTGATATAAGGTGTAGTTATTTCTACAACTTTCTCTTCTTCTTTCTTTACTACACCAACAGGACTTTCAACTACAGCATTCGGACATAATTCTAAAATTAATTCTACTGCACGAGCAAGTGCTGCTTTTTGCATATTAGGATCAATTCCTTTTTCAAATCTTGCAGAAGAATCACTTCTTAATCCGTGTGCTGCAGAAGTACGGCGTACTGATATAGGATTAAAATACGCAGATTCTAAAATAATGTTTTTAGTTTTTTCACTTACTTCTGTATTTTTACCACCCATTACTCCACCAAGAGCAATCGCACGAGTTCCATCAGTAATTACTAAATCAGTTGCTTGTAATTTTCTTTCTTCTCCATCAAGAGTTTCAAGAACTTCACCTTCTTTAGCATCACGAACTACAATATTATCTCCTACTAAATCTTTATCGAATGCATGCATCGGTTGACCAAATTCTAATAGTACGTAGTTTGTAATATCCACGATATTATTGATTGGACGAATACCAGAATTCATAAGTCTTGTTTGTAACCATAATGGAGAATCTTTAACTTCTACATTTTTCACAACTTGACCTACATAGTTTCTACAAGAATCACTTTCAATAGCAACTTGTAATGAAGTTGCTTCATAGTTTTCTTCTTTTTCAACATCTTTAAAATCAACTTTATTATTATATAAAGCACCTAATTCATAAGTAAGACCACGCATACTAAGTGCATCAGCTCTGTTTGGAGTAATTGAAAGATCTAAGATGTAATCATTTAATCCTAACAATTCAACAACATCAGAACCAAGCTCTTGTTCAGTTTCAAAAACGTAGATACCTTCTTGATAATTTTTAGGTACTACACTCTTACTTAATCCTAATTCACCTAATGAACAAATCATACCTTGTGATTCTACACCACGAAGTTTAGCTTTTTTAATTTTAATTCCTGGTAATTTTGCTCCAACTTTAGCAACAATTACATATTGTCCAGCATCAACATTTGGCGCACCACAAACAATTTGTAAGTTTTCTTCTTCACCAACGTTTACTTGACATACATTTAATTTTTCAGCATCTGGATGTTTTTCTTTAGACTCGACATAACCAACTACTACGCCAGAAATTTCTTCTGCTAAATACTCAACACCTTCTACTTCAATACCACCACGAGTGATTTTTTCAGCTAATTCATTAGCATTATCTTCAACATTTGTATATTGTTTTAACCAATTATAACTTACTAACATTACTACCTCCTATTAATCGTTTCTATCACTATTGAATTGTTGTAAGAATCTTACATCATTTGTGTAGAAACTTCTAATATCACTAATACCATATTTTAACATCGCAACACGTTCTGGTCCCATACCAAAAGCAAATCCAGTATAAACTTCTGGATCAAAACCAGCCATTTTTAGAACATTAGGGTGAACCATACCTGCTCCTAAAATTTCTAACCATTTAATGTTTTCTTCATCATCCTCGTTACCCCAAGATACATCAACCTCTACAGATGGTTCAGTAAATGGGAAGAAACTTGGACGCAGACGGATTTTTTTGTTTTCACCGAATACAGCTTTGATAAAGTGTTCTAAAGTCCCTTTTAAATCACTAAATGTAATATTTTTATCAACTACTAATCCTTCAATTTGTGTAAACTGATGAGAGTGAGTAGCATCATCATTGTCTCGACGGAATACTTTACCAGGGCAAATAATCTTGATTGGTCCCTCACCATTAGCTTTTAACATTTCACGAGCTTGAACAGGTGACGTTTGCGTTCTCATTAACAGCTCATTTGTAATATAGAATGAATCTTGCATATCACGAGCTGGGTGATCTTTTGGTAAGTTTAACATTTCAAAGTTAAACTTGTCAGTTTCAACTTCTGGTCCTTCTGCAACAGAATATCCCATTGAAATAAAGATTTCTTCAATTTCTTCAATAATTTTGTTCAACGGGTTTAATCCACCTAGTTGTACTTTTTTACTAGGAAGAGTCACATCAATCTCTTCGCTAGCTAATTTCAACTCTAATGCTACTTTAGCAAGTTCAGCTTTTTTTGCTTCTAAGCTATCATTAATGAACGTTTTCACTTCATTAACAAGTTTCCCAAAAGTTGGTCTTTCTTCTGGTGATAAATCACGTGCACCTTTCATAACTTCTGTTAATGCACCTTTTTTCCCTAAAAATTTAACTCTTAGGTCATAAAGTTCTTTTTCATCTTTAATTGTTTTAACTAATTCTAAATATTCTTTTCTTATATTCTCTAAAGTCATAAGTTCCTCCTTAAAAATTTAATATAAAGACATTGGTATAAGTTCTATTAATTATCCAAAATAAAAAGCCCCTCGAGACTAAGTCTCAAGGGACGATTATATCGTGGTACCACCCGTATTTTAAAGCAATTTGCTTCCTTAATATGGTTTTTAACGGGCACCAACCGATTGTACTCATAGCATACTTATACAATTACTCATAAGCTGAAAATATATTCTCAGTTAGTACAACTCTTTCAGTCACGTAGTTGCTCCCTGTTAAAAAACATCCAATATACCGTCTTAATCATTGCTTTTAAATTATATAGTTAAAATAATAATATAAAAATACCACGATGTCAACTAATACGGCAAAAATAAGTCATGATAACTGATGAACTCAATATATGTTATTTTAAGTTCTAATTTAGCAGTTCCATTTTACACGAATATCTAGATAATCTGGTATTCCTTTTGCAATACCATATACTATAATTCCTCGACAAAATATACAAAATGGTGCTACATCATATACCTTAGCTCTTGAACATAATTCTTCTCTAACTTCCATATAAAGTCCTCCCAAAGGAGACATAGTAAACTCTTTAAAATCATCTGGAAGACTTACATCATACTACTTCTCAAAATTTAATATATCCTTTTCTGATGGTTCGTTTCCCATACAAGCAAAAATCTGATATACCTTAGAATCATAGTTATGAAAATAATCATAGACTTCTTCTATCGTCATAAATAATCTCCTTATCCTAGATAAATATACTCTATAACAATGTCACAAAGATTTTTATTCTTATCATATCCAAAATACACAGGATATACTCCATCTCCAAAACCTGTTTGAATCATCGGAATGTCCAAATCAGTATTAGGAATTCTGAAATTAATCCAATCTCCTCCTTCACGTTGATAAAGTGGATTTTCTACTGCATTTTTTTCAAAAATTTCAGCAAAAAAATCATCATAAATATTTTTACCAGGATTTTCTTCATACCAACTATCTTTAAAATCACAATATGCATTTTTAGTTTCAACATCTACTATTGTCGCAAGCCCTGCATCTACAAAAAATCCGAAAATACTCCCTTCTTCAAGAGAATCTAGATTTTCATCTCCCTTTAATGCTTCGTAGTAAATAACAGGTTCTTCTTCTGTAAATTTAACTCTACTCAAAACATATCTGTAATGGTCTTCCTCTATTTTTGCTACTAGCGTTTTTATTCTAAATTTTCCTACAGGCACGGACTGTAAATAAGGTTTTTCATCTCTATGAAGCCATACTAACGGATCTCTAACCAAAATTTCTCCAGTTGGGAAATTCACTTCCCCCATATCTAAAACAAAAACTTCCTTACCTTGTATTTCTTTCATTTCAAAACAATGTGCATAATTTACAGATGATGTAAGTAAATTCTTAACTTTTTCATATTCTTTTAGCCATTTTTCTGATGTATGTGTCTTTTCCATAAAAGTCTACTTGAATATATTTTTATATTATTATTAAAATCTTAAACTTAACTCTATACTAATTTTGATCGAATACACTAATTATTATACACCAAATTAATATTAATTATTTAAAGTAAACTAATATGTTTTTCTCCTTTATAATTAAGGCTCTTTGTCGAGTTCGGGGCATGGGAAAAAATCACTCTTTCCCCTTTTCGAAGAAAGAATGATTTTATTTATATATTTCTTTATTTCGTATATTCTTCTACTAACACTAGTACTTCTTCAGTTGTTGAACACATAATAGCTTTATCAACTAACTCTTTCATTTTTTCTAATGATAAGTTTTTGATTTGGCTACGCGCTTGAAGAATTGAAGTAGCTGACATTGAGAATTCATCTAATCCCATACCTAATAGTAATGGAATAGCTAAGCTATCTCCAGCCATTTCCCCACACATTCCAGTCCATTTACCTTCTTTGTGAGATGCTTCAATAACATTTTTCACAAGACGTAAGATTGCTGGGTTATATGGTTGGTATAAGTATGAAACTTTTTCACTCATACGATCTGCAGCCATAGTATATTGAACTAAGTCATTAGTTCCGATTGAGAAGAAGTCAACTTCTTTAGCGAAGATATCAGCAATAACAGCAGTTGATGGAATCTCAACCATGATACCCAATTCGATATCGTTACTTACTGCAACACCTTCAGCTACTAATTTTTCTTTTTCTTCTAAGAATAAAGCTTTAGCAGCTCTAAATTCTTGAACTGTAGCGATCATTGGGAACATTACACAAAGTTTACCGTAAACAGATGCACGTAATAATGCTCTAAGTTGAGTTCTGAATAAATCTTTTTCTTCTAGGCAAAGACGAATTGCTCTAAACCCTAAGAATGGATTCATTTCTTTTGGTAAATCTAAGTATGGTAATTCTTTATCTCCACCGATATCTAAAGTACGAACAACAACAGGTTTATCACCCATTCCTTCTAATACAGCTTTGTAAGCTTCGAATTGTTCATCTTCAGTAGGTAGTTGATCACGTCCCATGTATAGGAACTCTGTACGATATAAACCAACAGCTTCCCCACCATTGTTGTTTACACCTTCTAAGTCAGCAGGTGTACCAATGTTTGCAGCTAAAAGAACTTCATGTCCATCTTGAGTTACAGATTTCTCTGTTACTAATTTAGCCCATTCAGCTTTTTGAGCTTCAAATTTAGCGTGTTTTTCTTTTAATTCAGCTGTTGTAGCTTCATCTGGATTCACATATACAACACCTTCTAATCCGTCAAGAATTAAGATATCTCCATTCTTAACTTCTTCAGTAATTGTACTAGTACCTACTACTGCAGGAATTTCTAATGATCTAGCCATGATAGCTGAGTGAGAAGTACGTCCACCGATGTTAGTTGCAAATCCTTTAACAAATTGTTTGTTAAGTTGTGCAGTGTCAGATGGAGTTAAGTCTTCAGCAATAACGATTACTTCTTCATCAATTAAACTTGGGTTTGGTAAATCTACACCTAGTAAGTGAGCTAAAATACGTTTTGAAACGTCACGAATATCAGCTGCACGTTCTTTCATGTAGTCATTATCCATTGCTTCAAACATAGAAACAAACATGTCTGAAGTTTCTTTTAATGCGTATTCAGCATTAATTTCTTTTGATTGAATATCAGTTTTAACAGTTCCCATGAATTCTGGGTCTTCTAAAATTAATAAGTGAGCTTCAAAAATCGCCGCTTTATCAGCACCTAGATTTTCGTGAGCTTTATCTTTAATAATAGTTAATTCTTTTTTAGAAATTTCAATAGCATCTTCAAAACGTTTAACTTCAGCATCAACGTCTTGAACTTTAACTTCTTTAACTGTTAAATCAGGCTCAACAAAAATGTATGCTTTAGCAAAAGATATTCCTTGAGAAGCTGCAATACCTTTTAGTTGTAACATTTTATGCTAATCCTTCTTTCTTCATTGTTTCTTCTAAAGCTGCTAATGCTTCTGCTTCGTCAGCTCCGTCAGCATAGATTACGATATCAGCGTCTTTTCCAACTCCAAGACTCATAACACCCATGATTGATTTTAAGTTAACTTTACGTCCGTTGAATTCTAATTCGATGTTTGATTGGAATTTAGAAGCAGCTTGTACTAATAAAGTAGCTGGTCTAGCGTGGATTCCTGTTTCGTCGATTACTTTAAATTCTTTTTGTAACATAGTTATGTCTCCTTTTATTTAAAAAAATATTTACATTCAAATAATAACATATGAAAGCAATATTTACAAGTATTTTGTACTTACTTCAAACTCAATACTCTTTCTATTCTATAACAAAGAAAACCGTTTCTTATTTAGTAGAAAACGAATACTGTATTTCTTATGAAAAATTTATGAAAACAGTTTTTCAATATTAAAATTAGAAATTCGACTGAAAATAACCAAAAAAGCATCGATTACAAGTGAAGTAACGATACTTTTTTATATATTATTATTCAAGATTAATTTAAAATCATTATATTTTTATTGTTATATTGTAAACTCATTTAATTTTTATAACTAAACTAATTCTCCACCTAATTTAATTATCGATTTAAATTTTTCATAATCTTCATGATTTCTATTAAATTCACGGGCATTTTTATTCACTTCTTTGAAATCAATTCCTTGATCTTTCGCAGCAAATACACAACCGCAATAACATTGTCTATAAATATCATAATCATTGCACATTTCAACTGATCTTCTATAACCATTATTTTTCTTAAAATCAGATGGTAAGTAATAAATTGATACCTGTTCTTGTAATGTAAAGCCAGCTTCATTTATAACTTGTGCATTTTTCTTAGGACTAAGTGTTAATGCTGAAGCAAAATAATCATAACCTAACTCTTCAGCTTTTTGAGCTGATGAATCTAAACGCATTTCATAACAAATATGACATCTATCTCCACCTTCTCTATCTTCCTCGTGTCCTTTTACCGCACTAATAAATTTACTTGGTGCATATTCATCCGCTAAAAATTTAATCTTCTTATCATTTCTTTTATTAAATTCTTCAACAAAATCTTTTTGTACCAGCATACGTTTTATATATTCTTCTTTTGGATGAATATTTGAATTAGAAAAGAATATAGTTATATCACTGATTTCTGATAAATACTCAAGTACATATGTACTACAAGGAGCACAACAAGAGTGTATTAAGATTTTAGGACGAAAATTAGTCTTTTCCCATTCTTTTATAAGTTCTTTCAAGACATTATCATAATTAATTTTTTGATTTTTATGCCTTGTATTTATAAATTGTTTACTATCGATCATACAAATCCAATCCTTCTAAAATTTCTAATAATTTACTAATCAAGTTTAATACACTTTTTAATATTTTACAATTAAAATAATTACTAATTAAAATAGATTATCAATAAAAAACATGAATTTCATGATTCACAACCTAATACAGTATGCTTTCCTAAAACTCATGTTTCTTTTTATTCACCTTTATAACTGATTCCTAAATGTTGGTATGCTTTAGGGGTTGCACGTCGTCCTCGAGGAGTTCGTTCAATAAATCCTTCTTTAACTAAATACGGTTCATATACATCCTCAATAGTTATACTCTCTTCTCCTATAGTAACAGCGATTGTTTCTAATCCAACAGCTCTACCATCATAACGTTTTATTAAACACTCTAAGATTTTATAGTCTATATTATCAAGTCCTTTAGCATCAACTTGAAGTAAATCTAATGATTCAATTGCTAAATCTTTGGCTATTACTCCATCGTTTTTAACTTGTGCAAAGTCTCTAACACGTTTTAACAATCTATTTGCAATACGAGGTGTACCACGAGATCTCATAGCAATTTCGTAAGAACTCTCTTCATCAATATCACATTCAAAAATATCTGAAGTTCGTTCTATGATATTTTGAAGTTCAATAATAGTATAGAACTCTAAACGACAATGCACTCCGAATCTATCCCTAAGAGGTGCTGTTAAAGCCCCAGCTCTAGTTGTCGCTCCTACTAACGTAAAAGGAGGAAGCTCAATTCTAATACTTCGTGATTCTTCACCTTTTCCTATTACAATATCAAGATAAAAATCTTCCATAGCTGAATATAATATTTCCTCAATTGATCTACTAATTCGATGTATTTCATCAATAAAAAGAACATCGCCTGGTTCTAAACTAGTTAAAATAGCAGCTAAATCACCAGATTTTTCAATCGCAGGTCCAGACGTATACTTAATACCTACTTCCATTTCATTTGCAATTATTGTTGCAAGTGTCGTTTTTCCTAATCCTGGAGGCCCATATAATAAACAATGGTCTAGCACCTCACCACGTAATTTCGCAGCTTCTATAAATATTTTTAAGTTACTCTTAATTTGTTCTTGTCCTATATATTGACTTAAAAACTTTGGTCTTAATGACTGTTCTTCACGTTCTTCACCAAGGTTTTGACTAGCTGATACCATTCTATCGTCCATAATTTCCTCCTTTCATTTACTATGCATTCATCAATAGTTTTAATCCTTGTTTTACATACTCGTCTACACCATCAAACTGATGAGTAGAAAGTTTCTTCTCAATTTTTGCAAGTTCTTTTTTACTATATCCTAGTGCTTCTAAAGCTAAAATCGCATCATTTAAGTAGTTATTAACAACCTTAGGTGCACTACTTATATTTGTCATACTAAAATCAACCTTACCTTGTAAATCAAGGATAATTTGTTGAGCAGATTTTTTTCCAATTCCTGGGAACTTCGTTAAATAAACAGCATCTTGATTTTCAATTGCACTAATTATCTCTTCACTAGTTCCTCCAGCTAATATAGCTAAAGCACTTTTAGGTCCTACTCCTTTAACTTTTAATAAAAGAAGAAACACTTTTTTCTGTTCCTTAGTAGAAAAACCATAAAGAACATTTGAATCTTCTCTTACTTGTTGGCTAATAAATACAGTTTTTTCTTCATTCAAGTGATATTCATATGGATTAGCTACCACTACTTCATAGCCTATTCCATTATTATCTACCACTATATTAGTAGGATTAACTTCCGAAATTTTACCTTTAATATACGCGTACATTATATTCACACTCCTGTATTGATTATTTAATTATAAAATTAAACGAAAAAAATCTCAAGTGTTTTATATAAATGTAAAAAAGAAAAAACTTGGCACACATAGTACCAAGTTTTTTCCATTATTTTACTTTATCTAAATCAACATTCATAACTTTTGCTGTAGCTTCAACTTTTTTATATGTATCTTGATCTACATCCGTAAATCCTGTGATACTGAACATCTTAGTGAACATTTCTTTCATTTTTTGATCTTTTTCAATGTCTCTAAGAGCCTTCTCTAATTTTTCTTGAAGCTCTTTATCCATCTTACTAGAAGTCGTAACCATAACACCTGGAATCATATCACTTGATGCTAATTTTTGAATATCAGTTTTAGCTTGAGGGAAGTCTTTAGCATATCTATCTTCAACTCCATCAAATGTTGCGATTACATCAACATCTTTATTAAGAAGAAGTTGTAAGCTCTTATCATGTCCACCACTGAATTGATAACTGATATCCTTATCTAAGTTAAGACCAGCATTTACTAACATAGCACCTGGATAGATATATCCTGAAGAAGATGAAGGATCAACAAATGCTACTTTTTTACCTTTAACATCTTGAAGTGATTTAATTCCTGAATCTTTTCTTACATATAATTCAGCAGTATAACCAGGTTTCCCCGTTTTTCCTTTAGATGTTAAAATCGGTTTTGCATTACTTTGTTTTTGAGCAAGTAAAGATGAAAACGGAGGGATGATACCAAAATCAACACTTCCACTACCTAAACCTTCAACTACCCCTATATAATTACTTGCAGTAAAGGCTTCTACTTTTACACCTAATCTTTCAGATAGATAATCTGAAATAGGCTTAAGATCTTCAACTAACTTTTCACTATTTTTCAGAGGAACAAATCCCATTTTAATAACTTTTTCTTCTTTCCTCGTTTCTGTCTTAGTAGAGCATCCTACGATAGAAAAAACAAAAACAAAACTGAATAGCGCTAATAATATTTTCTTCATACTATTACCTCCTCGGTACATTTTATAAATTTGATATAATTTTATCACAAAAAAATCAATATATCTACCTTAAATTGAAATAACAGAAAAATTCAACAAAAATTTTGCTCTTTAAAGAAAAAATGTTCGGTAATTAGTAATGAATTTTCAAATATTTGAATAATTTATAATAAAGTATATAATAAAAACCGTAATTTAGGTATAAAAAAAAACACCTTTTGAAAAGATGATTAAAATTGGAGGCGGCTACCGGATTTGAACCGGTGATCAAGGTTTTGCAGACCCGTGCCTTACCACTTGGCTAAGCCGCCTAAATTTATTTAATTTAATGGGGCGGCTGAGGGGAATCGAACCCCCGAATGTCGGAACCACAATCCGATGCGTTAACCACTTCGCCACAGCCGCCATATTTAACAACAATATTTATTATACATTTCCAAGCAAATTATGTCAAGAACTTTTTAAGATATTTTTTTATAATTCATTTCAAAACATATTTTTAATAATAATCTTAATTAATAATACATTTAAATACACTTGTAGATTTACCATGTATATATTAATTTTTATATATCGATTAATTTTTTTACTATATTATATTGATCTTATATTTTATTTATCTCTTAATATACTTCTCTCATCATGATATAATTAAATTACATAAAACAAACTCGGAGAATACAATTATGATAATTTTAAATAAAGAAGATATACAAAAATGTATTACTATGAAAAAAGCGGTTGAAATTTGTAAAGAAGCTACAAAAAACTATTGCTTAAATAAGACTGAAATTCCGTTGAGAACTCCTATTATTTCTGAAAACAATAATGGACAAGTACTATTTATGCCTGGAAAAATATCTTCAGAATCAGATAATATAGGTATAAAAATAGTATCTGTCTATCCAGATAATTCTTTAATAAACTTGCCTTCTGTTCCTTCTACTATGATTACTGTGGATGAAAAGACAGGTATAGTTAATGGAATTATTGACGGTACATATTTAACAGCTTTACGAACAGCAGCTTTACAAGGTGCTGCAACTGAGTTATTAGCCAATAAAGATTGCAAAATCGCAACATTAATTGGAACTGGTGGTCAGGCTTTTGAACAAGCTCGCGCTTTACTAACAATCAGAAATCTATCAGAACTTAGAGTTGTAGCAAGAAACTTTGAAAAAACAAAGAAATTTGTAGAAAAACTAAAAGAAGAACTTATTGATTTTTCTACTGACATTATCGCATACGAAAATGTTAATGAAGCTACAATTGATTCTGATATAATAACTACAGTTACAACTTCTACAACACCCACCTTCTCTGCTAAACACTTAAAACAAGGAGTTCATATTAATGGAATAGGTTCTTTCACTTACGATATGGTTGAACTTCCTTCTGAAATAATAAATTCTAATAATAAAATATACTTTGATACAAAAGACGGTGTCCTTAGTGAAGCTGGTGACATACTCCAACCTCTAGAAAATCAACTAATTTCACATGAAGATTTTAAAGGAGAACTTGGAGAACTAGTTTTAAATTCTATTGAAGGTCGAATAAGTAAATCTGAAATCACAATCTTTAAATCAGTTGGGAGCGCCGTTTTTGACATAGCATGCGCTGATTATATAATAAAAGAAGCAATAAAATTAAATATTGGAACAAAAATTGATATATAAAATAATATAAAATTAAACTCCTTCACAAAAGTGGTTTAGGAGTTTAATTTTATTATTCGTGTACTTCTAAAGGTAATCCGTCTGGATCAAAGAAAAATGCCATCTTCTTATTATCAAAATCATCATACCTCAACGACTCATGAACTATATCAAGTTCATCAAATTTTTCTAGTATTTCCTCGACATTATCTACCCTAAACGCCAAATGTCTTAATCCTGTATGTTCTGGATTAGGTATCTTAGGTCTAGCTGGAGCATCTTCTTTTATAAAAATTTCTAATACTAAATTCCCTTGTTGTACATTTAAGATAATATCATTTTTCTCAATCCTTATATGTTCACTTATCACTTTAAACCCTAATTTATCGACATAAAATTCTCTTGTTCTTTGATAATCAGTTCCAATTATCGCTACATGATGTACGTTACTAAACATTAATTTCATCCTTATTTATATTTCTTACTATTTCTATCGCTTTAGCTAATTCTTCAGAATCAACTTCTTCAAAGTCTCCTTTTTCTGTATATCTGTATGTGACGTCATCTGTAGTTGTAGTTACATCAAAACAATATTTTTTAAAAGTACCATGAACTTGAGTAACACCTGTTTTTTCAATTATTTTTTCAAGATTATCTGTTGTAACT
The DNA here is from genome assembly GCA_963535095.1 of uncultured Gemella sp. Classification (GTDB taxonomy): domain Bacteria; phylum Bacillota; class Bacilli; order Staphylococcales; family Gemellaceae; genus Gemella. The sequence continues at coordinate 29,108 of CAUSUW010000013.1, forward strand.
CCAGCACCCGCAAGTATCTCTATGTGTTGACCATATTTTGATTGAAGATATTTTAACAACTTAGCTCCCCTATTAACATTTGCGCCTAGTCCACTCGTTAAAACTCTTGTACACCCTAAACCTATTAAACGTTGCAGATTATATTCTGGTTCATCAGAACAATCGAACGCTCTATGAAACACACTTTCAGCACCAAAACTATTACAAAGATCTATCATCTTCCCTGTTTCAACCCAATCTATCTTTCTATCTTCAGTAAGAAATCCAAAAACAATTCCATTTGCTCCATGTTTTAAAAGCTCTCTTGCTTCCCTAAACATTTGTTCTTTTTCTAACCTAGAATAGCAAAATCCTCCTCCCCTTGGTCTCACCATCGCCATTATAGGAATTTCTACTCCACCTTCTAGTACCATATCCAAAACTGTAGTAGTAGGAGTTAACCCACCTAAGTAACTTGCACTTATTAATTCTATTCTATCTGCACCTTCACTCTGAGCAATTAAACAATCTTGAACACTATTTGCACACACTTCAACTTTTATCATAATTGAAATCTCCTTCTATCTCTTTGATTCTATTATATCACAATTCAAAATAACTTCAAAAATTTATTCTTTATATACAAACAAGGATACAAGACATAAAATCTCATATCCTTATTATTAAACTTAGTATACTCTTTGTTATTCTTCACCAAAAATCGAAGTTCTAAAATCTTTAGTTTTATCTAAATAAGCTTTAAAGATTGCTTTCTTAAGTTTATGAACTCTGCTATTTGTATCTGGGTATTCTTGTGCTCGATAATCTTCAGCATCTTCTTTAACCGCTTCTTTAATTATATTTCTTAACTTAGCGATATTATTAATAGTTACTATCTCTTGTCGTCCCCAATTATTAGGATTTATAAAACTAATATTTGTTAATTTATTGAATTTATTTTCTCTTTCTTTATACATTGCTTTTTTAAATTCAACCCAAGAAGAAAATTCATCATTAAATACTTTTTTAAGTACTAGTTTATCAGTGACCAATCCTATTTCTTTACCGTATGAATTAATTTTACTTCCACTAGCTTTTGCTTCTTTTTCATATTGATTAGAAATATACGGAACCATACCTTCTTTATATCCTTTAGCAGCCAACAGTTCGAATGCCATACGACGTCCCATTAAATCACCTGGAGTTCCATTATCACTACTTAAAGCAGAATATATAGGTGAGAAAAGATTAATTGTGTAGTATCCATTTCGTTTATACTCACCTTCATCTATATATTTTCTTCTTGTGATTATATCGTTTTCTATTAAACTATTGAATGAAGTTAACTTATTAAGCTCATCAGGTTTTAATCTACGAACAACATTTGTTGCATAAACTTTATTTCCATCAGGATCGGACTTATACTCATTCTCTATTTTCCTTAATAGCTCACCTTTCTCATTGGCACCTAAGTTAACTACTGCTTCTCCTTCTAATTTCTCAAGTGTATAAACTAAATCGAATAAATTATGCATATATTTACGCAAGTCTTCTGCACTATTGAATCGTTGAGTTGGATCTTTCACTTGCAGTCTATTAGCATTTTCCGCTTCATCATATTTCAATATAGAGTTTATCGTGATTGTTGCATCATCTGGATGATCAGGAGCTTGTAGTAGTCCTTTCGCATAAAACTCAGGTCCTAATCCACTTCTTCTTCCATATCCTCCAAGATAAATTTCTCTATCAGAATTATGTGTCATTTCATGAGTATATGTTACTGCACCAGCCTTATCAAGCATACGATAAGCCATATAGTAGAACGCATCTCCCGTAGCATATGCACCATGTTTATTATGAACTACATTATTTCCAGCAGGTCCAAAGAAGTTTTTTATAACTGGATTATTAGTTTCAAAATTCGCTTCTTGTATATTATTATCTACATCATTTCCAAATCTGAAAGAATCATATACCAAAATACTTCTAAACAATTTATCTTTGTTTTCCGTATCAAGTATTTTGTACCAATAATCATAGTGATCTCTGAAGCGTTTAGCCGCTTCTTTTGCATTATCTTCTACAAATTTATTTAATTTTTCTCCTTTAGGATATTCAGAACTTCTATATCTATCATAAGCACCAAAACCTATAGTTGAAATATTCGCTATCATGAATACCATTTTTTCTTCTGGTAAAGTTAATAACGGTAAAACCATACTTTGATATTTCCAAGATGGACTTGTTAATCTGTCATATACCCCAATAGAATACTCAGTTCCTTCTTTCTCTTGTTTTTCTCTTACTTCTTTAATATTAGATTTTTCTTCAACAATATAGGCTTTAGTTTGTTCTTTAAACCATTCATTATTTGTTTTATTCGGGACGAAAGCTTTTCTATATTTTTCTAATGCATCAAATAAACTATTAGTTCCATAATTTTTTGATAATAATACATTGTAAGTAATAACATTATTTTTAGCTAGTAAATTATTAAATCCTGATTTACCTAGCTCTATAACATTATCTAATGCAGAACTATTAGATTTACCGAAAAAGTCTAAATGATATAATACTAAATCTTTTGCTTTTGTTTCACCATAGTTAAAATTGTACCAACGTTCTAGATATGTTAAACCTAGAAGTAACGCTTCCTTATTATTCTTAATTTTTTCTACTACATAATTATCTATTATCGAATTATTATTTTCAGCTATTGCCGCATCTGCAGAAAGAAGTTTTGATAAACTGTCTTCAATGTTTGCTTTTGTTTTTTCAAATTGTTCATCTAGATATAATTCCGTTAATTTTATATCATTAGAAATATCTAATACTTTTCTAACATCAACTGAATTATATTGAACAGATTTCAGATCATTTAAAACAGCTTTTACAATATTATTATAATTATGTAGCAATGTATTAGGTGTATACATCAATTTTGTATTAGCTATATCATATTCAGCAACTCTAGAGAAATCATCTTTATATGTAATATTTAATACTTGTGATTTATTACCTTCAAAATGTAACAATAATTTATTGATTTCGCGTTTACTTTTATTAATATCAGTTATTACTTCATTATTTTTCATAGGAACAACTGATAAAAGTTTTTTAGTAAATAAATTACTGTTATCCTCTACTAAATTACCATACTTAACTATTGTTTCTCTATTATAAAAAGGAAGTAATTTTTCAATATTTTTATACACTTGTTCTCTCGACTGTTGATAACCTGTTACTTCATTGTAATTAGTAGTATATCTTGAAGTAAAATCAAAATCTTCTACTTTAGTATTATTTCTAGAAACCAATTTAGCTTTTTTCTCTTTAACACTATCCGCTTCTAATACTGTACCTCTTTGTGTATCTGAATCTTTAGTTATAACCTCATCATCCTCTTGAACTACATTTACTACCTTATTATTTTTATTACTATACGTTCCAATAGCTTTTATTCCATTAAAATCATAACCAGCTATAGCATTACCGTTAGTAACATTAACATCGCTTAATACATCAGATAGTCGACCTGAATTTTCAACTTCACCTGAATTATCCCAAAGATTACCTACTACACCACCAACTTTACCAAACTGTTTAACATTGTTTACATTTCCTTCAACGTAGCTATTAAGGATCGTTGCTTTCTTATCAACAACACCCGCTATACCACCAACAATCTGGTCTCCTTTATTAGCATTTGTAGCCATATCGATAGATGAAATTGATTTACTTATTGACGCTTGAGCTCCAGAAAGTTTTCCTACTAATCCACCTATTTGATACGATGATTTTGATTCATAAGTATTAGTTATTCTACCTGTAAAGCTACTATTCGAAATAGTAGAATTATCAACTTGTGAAACCAATCCACCAATACTACGTTCACCAGCAATTACACCAGATGAATGAACATTAGTAATTGTAGTACCATTATTCGCTTGTTTCGCTATTGTAGCAGCATCTTCTTTAGAAGAAACATTCGCTTCTTTTACTGATAGATTTTGAATAGTAGCATGACTTAAAGTATTAAACAATGGTTTTTTCAAGTTATATATAGCATAATACTTACCATTGTTTGCACCTATTAATGTACCACTAAACTCTTTTTCAATATAGCTTTCTTGACCATCTGGAAGTTCTACTTCACGAGCATCTATTGTCGCCCCTAGACGGAACGTACCAAATGGATTAATATTCATAGCATCTACCAGATTTTTAAATGATGTATAAACTTCATTTTCACTTCTTACGGTCTTAGGTAGGTAATAAGTATAATTTTCTAAAGTACTATTGTTTTCGTGTTGAATTAAATCATTAGCTTGTCCTACAATTTTGTAAACATCTTGACTATCTTTTCTAACACTCTCAATACTCTTAACTGGTAACATAACATCTTTAAAGTTATCTGATTTTACTTTCATAAAGTAATTTGTTGGATTAGATGGAACACTCGCAAGTGATGTTACATGTCGGTACTTATTATTTTCTAAAGTATACAATTCTACATTAGAAATATTTCTAAGTTCTAGCTTTTTATCTACTGTTCTTTCTTTTTCAGCACTAGGTTGTTCAATTTTACCTGTATATTCTTTTGGTGGTTCCACTTTTTCTGGTTCTACTATCGCTCCAGCTTGTACCCCTGTGTACTCTTTCGGTGGTTCTACTT
>CAUSUW010000014.1:0-32866 GCA_963535095.1 uncultured Gemella sp.
GATATTCCAGAATACATTTACAAAGAAACTAAGAAAGATAAAGATGGAAATACAACGCATGTATATCGTCAAGTTATAACAAGTTATGTAGATGAAAAAGGAAAAGAAATCAACCCTTCAGACAAAGGAACGAAGAATAAGAAAGATATTCCAGAGTACATTTACAAAGAAACTAAGAAAGATAAAGATGGAAATACAATCCATGTATATCGTAAAAATACAAAACCAGCTGAACCAACAAAACCAGTTGAGCCAACAAAACGTTTAGCTAACACAGGTACAACTGAGACTAATACTGGATTAGCAGGATTAGGATTAGGAATCCTAGGTGGATTACTTGCAGCAGCAAGACGTCGTAAAAACGACAAAAACTAATTTAAAGTTTAGAATAAATCTTTAAGTATAGTAAAAAGCCCTCGAAAAATATCGAGGGCTTTTTTGGGTCTTTGTCAAATTTGGTTGATTTGTAAGCGTCCAATGATGAGGTATCTATCCTCTAAACAAAAATTCCTTTATAATACAAACATAAAGAAGAAATCGAGGAAAACAAAATGTTAAAACAAATTGTACTATTAGACGTTTGCTATTCATCAAAAAAAGAAGGGAAATCTAATATGATTTTAATGAAACTCCGTAAGGGGAAAATGGAATGGGTGTTTTACGATTCCCTTGACAAAGAACCAATTAAAATTGATATTGGATGATTACTATCTAAAAATCATATTATAAAAGTTAAATATATAGTACATTTATGTTTTATATGGTAAACTAGAATAAATAAATTTGAGAGGTGTAATATGTTAAAAAATATATTAGAAAATGTTTTATCTTCAGGAAGTAATGGAGCAGATGATAAAATTAAAGAATTAATTAATAATATTATTGGTGAGAATCAAGTTCCATCGTTTGTCAGTGATATATTAAACAAAGCATTAGAACAACTAAATCAGGGTGCAGGATCAGTGCTTGTGGCACCGATGATTAATAAAGTATTAGAATCATATTCTAAGGATAATTCATTAAGTAGTGATATGAGTGAGTTATTTAATATTACTAAGAATAGTGGAAGTGGTCTTAGTGATATAGCTGGAAATATTATTAATACACTAATCAAAAAATAGTTTATGAAAAAGAAGCCGTGTTAATGGCTTCTTTTTGTATATTATTAGCATAACCTATGCTAGCAAGTCTCTCCACCTCAAGATGAACCAGCTCCTGCTGTGCATCCGTAACAATGCATACCAGTAACAATTCTACGTATACCTGTGTGATTATCTACAAGTTGACTTACATGATTAACTTCACCAGAGATTTTAAGTTTTTCAATATAGTTGAAATCACAATCATATAGTGAACCATCAGGTCCAACAGAAATCATATTTCTACACATAAGCCCTAGCAATGTTGCAGGATTGTATGCTTTATAGAGTTTGTTCATATAACCTTCGTATAAATCTTCTCTATGTAAAAATTCAGAGAATCTTCCTATAGGATTGTTTGTTATTGCGAATAGATTATTAAAGACAATTTCAAAATTGTCATATAGTTTTTTCTTATAAGTTTTTTCTAGTGCTTCTTGTTTAGGAGGTAAAAACGCTCCATTTGGATTATAGACTAGGTTTAAGATAAGGTCTTCTTCTTTCCCATAACCTAGTTCATTTAGTCTTCTTAGTACTTCTATTGACTTAGGAAAAACGCCTTTTCCACGTTGCTTAGCTACGACTTTTTCGTTGTAATAGGGTAGAGATGCAACTACTTGAACTTTTAAGTCACGATATAGTTCTGGTATATCTCTATAAGCTGGGACATCAAGGATGATTAGATTTGTCCTTACAATTATGGTCTTTGCATACTGAGCGATTTCTTTTAAAAACCATCTAAAGTTTGGATTCATCTCAGGGGCACCACCTGTAATATCCATCGTTTTATATCTACCAACTTTAAATGCTTCAATTATCTGTTCAAAAGTTTCGCGAACCATATTGTTTTTTCTTGTAGGTCCACCATCAACATGACAGTGGCTACATGTAATGTTGCATAAACTACCTACGTTGATTTGCATAACTTCAGGGAATTCTTCAGTTAATAAATATTGTTTTTCCTCAACTTGGTCAAAAAATTTAGGGATATTTAACTCTGTCATAATAATATTAGTTTGTTAGTTTATCAGAAAGTTCTTTACTTTGAAGACCGTGTACAAGAGTAATACCAGCTTTCATTGCTGCAGCAACGTGAATAGCTTCTGCGATTTGATCTTGATCGCATCCTTCTTCTAAACAAGTACTAGTATAAGCATCAATGCAATAAGGACAAGCTTCAGCATGAGCTACAGCAAGTGCAATAAGAGCTTTTTCACGAGTTGTTAGTTCACCTTCAGCCATAACATTACCGTAGTAATTCATAAAGTTTTTCCAGTAATCAGGAGCGTCTTCACCAAATTTTCCTTCGCCAAATTCTATTAAATGTTTCTTTTTAAAATAATCTGCCATATTTATTCTCTCCTTTAAAATTTGTATATAAATTTATTATATGTTAGTTTGCATAAATAATCAATGAAATTGCCCAATTTATCTAGTACAGAGGTTATGTAAGATTTAGAAAAAATATGGTTCTAAAAAGTATCTAATCAGTTATCTTACATCTTTATACATTTTAGCTATTTCTTCAACAGGAACACCACGACGATACATTTTTTGGTACTGTTGCATTTGCCACATTGTTTTTGCAGTATGATTTTTATATCTTCTTGTAGATGTAGTGATAGGAGAGTCAATTACTGTAATTTTATAACTTAACGCACTTAAATCTTCTGATAGTTTATAATCTTCCATTAAAGGCATATCTTTATATCCTCCAACTTCATTAAAAACTTTCTTGGTTAGAAATATCGCTTGATCTCCAAAGGCAAGGTTAGTAATACTTGCACGCATATTAGAAACAAGTGAATTTATCCACATAGGAAAACTATTCGGATAGAATCTAATCTTTAGGCAGCCGACTTCAGTTGGGCAAGCAAGTACTTTTTCTATTACATCTTTTTGAAGAACACTATCACAATGAACGAACCATAGGATATCACCTTTAGCAATTTTTGCACCATAATTCATCTGATTAGCTCGTCCTTTCTTATCGGAAAGATAATATGAATAACCGAAATAAGTGAGTTCATCTAATATTTCTTTTGTTTTATCTGTAGAACCACCATCAATAAATAATACCTCGTGTTCTTTTATATTATGCAAACAATATAGATTATAAACGAAATCACGTATTGTTTTTTCTTCGTTATAAATTGGCACAATAATAGTAATCATAAATACACTCCTAAAATAATAGTTAATATAATTATAACATGTAACAAGGTATTTCAAAATGATAATTACCTTTAAATTTAGGACGTAAAGTATTTTTAATAAAAAATATAAGGAAATATAAAATATATATTGACAAATAAACTGTATCTATTGTATAATCACAGTAGATACAAAAACGTTTTATTATCTAATTGAACTATTTAAATTATATTAAAACAGATTAATTAGGAGGAGTATGATGAAAATAAAAATTTCTAATTTGTCATCTGTTCCGATATATCAGCAGGTGGCTACACAAATAAAAAGCAACATTCTTAAAGGTAGCTTAAAATACAATGATCAATTACCTTCTATTAGGAGTTTAGCTAAAGAGTTAGAGGTTGGTATCATTACAGTAAAAAAATCATATGAGGTATTGTTACAAGAAGAGCTAATATATTCAAAAGGTGCTGTTGGATATTTCGTAAATGATATAGATTTAGCTACTGTCTTAACGATAAAAAAAGAAGAATACTTAGACGAACTTAAGAGTATAATTGATAAGGCTGTTAATGATGGACTTAATATAAATGATATTAAGGAAATATTTAATAGTGTATTGGAGGAGAAGAGTAATGATAAAAGTGAATAAATTATTGATTAATAAAAGAACATTTCAACTTGGACCAATTGATTTGGAGTTTGAAGAAGGGTATGTCTATGCAATTACAGGTAACAGTGGAAGTGGTAAAACATTATTTCTTCAAACATTATTAGGAGGTTTATCTTCAGAGAAAAATGTAATTACTTATGATAATCTAAATTTTCATGAAAATGAAGTAGATATTAAAAAACTTTACTCTTATGTGGCAGATAGACCGTTATTCTCTGATTCATTACGAGTAGCTGAGGTGCTTTATAAAATATATAAATTAGATGAAAGATTTAATATAGAGAAATGTTTTGAATTTTTGAGTAAACATAAAGTATATCGTCATAAGAAAATATATGAACTATCTCAAGGAGAGAGGAAAATATTATTATTTTCTATAGGAATTTATACAAAATCTAAAGTATTAGTTTTAGACAATCCATTTTCTGGTGTTGGTTTAATAGCTAGAAAAGAAATGATAGTACTTCTTAGAGAATATATGGATGAAGATAAAACAATCATTATAGTTACTGAAGAACCATATGTAATACAAAACCTAGTCGATTATATTATTGTATTTGAAAATGGTCAAATTACTAGTAAGGAAGACGTGGTAGAGTTACAAGAACGATTCAAGACCAATGATATAGAAAGAATATTACTTACGCTATTGAAGGGAGAGAATGAAAATGATTAAACAACAATATGAAACAAAATTTGGAGCAATTTGGAATTTAATATCAAGTAGAAACTATAGTATGCCATTATTTTACAAAGGATTATATATTTTATACTACTTTGTAACAATAACGGTAATTCTAGAATTATTATTTGACAAAACATATATGTTATTAGCTTTAATTAGTTCATTAATCATAGTAATTAATGGAAGAAAATATGATGATTCTGAACAACAATATATAGAATATCTTCCAATTTCATTTAAAAATAAAGTTAGATACATTTATTATACTACTTATGTAAGTTTATTCTTAGGAGGAATATTGGCTTTCATATTAGATTTCATATATAATCGAGTAAGTGTCATAGAATATATTTACGCTATTATTATCGTTATAGCGTTGTCTAATTTAGCTATAACACAAATGGTAAAAACTAAAAAATCATTAATTTATTTCTTTATTTGGGATATATTAATATACCAATTTATTGTAAGTATAGTTAGATTTATTTTACTGGGAGTTTATGCTACATATACAGGACCTAAATACGATAGTACACAATTTAATATAATAAAAATATTGATTCTATTATTATTGATTGTAGTCTATCATTTTATGTGTGTTGATGTTATAAATAGCATGAAGAACAATACTAAAATAACTAAGAACGAAAGAATAAAGATAGTGATGATCATAGTATTATTAATAATTACTATCGGTTATAAATTTTATTTAGATGCAGGTAAAGATTTCGCTAGTGGTGTCAAAGAAGCATCGAAAGCAGGTATTGTAACAATGTACGAAAATTCAATTAAAGAGAAAAAAAGCTTAAGATAAGAAAACAGAATATTAATAAAGACAGTGACTTTTAAATAAATTAGTTACTGTTTTTTGCTATAAATATACTATAAAGAGAAGAGGAGATAAAAAAAGAAGACTTGGATAACCAAATCTTCTTATAATTAATATTTCTTATTTAAATTCTGCTGTGTTAACACGAACTCCAGGTCCCATAGTTGTAGTTACAGCTACAGATTTGAAGTAAGTTCCTTTAGCAGCAGCTGGTTTAGCTTTAGCTAAAGCGTCTTGAACAGCGTTGAAGTTTTCAACTAAGTCTTCAGTTGAGAATGAAACTTTACCGATTGGAGTGTGAACAACACCAGCTTTTTCAGCACGGTATTCAACTTTACCAGCTTTGATTTCATTAACTGCTTTAGTAACGTCCATAGTTACAGTACCAGTTTTAGGGTTTGGCATTAATCCTTTAGGTCCTAATACACGACCGATTTTACCAACTTCTCCCATCATGTCTGGAGTAGCTACGATTACGTCAAAATCAAACCAACCTTGTTGGATTTTAGTGATGTATTCACCTTGTCCTACGTAGTCAGCTCCTGCTGCTTCAGCTTCTGCTGCTTTATCACCTTTAGCAAAAACTAAAACTTTAGCAGTTTTACCAGTTCCTTTAGGAAGAACTACTGCTCCACGAACTTGTTGGTCGTTTTTACGAGTGTCAACTCCTAAACGGAATGCAACTTCTACAGTTGCGTCAAATTTTACTGTACTTGTTTTTTTAGCTAATTCGATTGCTTCTACTACAGAGTATAGACTAGAAGAATCTACTAATTTAGCTGCTTCAAGATATTTTTTACCTTTTTTTGCCATTATAATTATCCTCCTATTCTCCTACTAAGATACCCATACTTCTTGCAGTACCTTCGATCATACGCATAGCTGCTTCTACAGAAGCTGCGTTTAAGTCAGCCATTTTAAGTTCAGCGATTTCTTGAACTTGAGCTTTTGAAACTGTAGCAACTTTGTCACGGTTAGGTACAGAAGATGCTTTTTCAATTTTAGCTGCTTTTTTAAGTAATATTGGTGCAGGTGGTGTTTTAGTAATGAAAGTAAATGAACGGTCTTCATATACTGAGATTACTACTGGAATGATTAATCCTGCTTGGTCTTGTGTACGAGCATTGAATTCTTTACAGAATCCCATGATGTTTACACCAGCTTGACCTAACGCTGGACCAACTGGTGGAGCTGGGTTAGCTTTACCTGCTGGTACTTGTAATTTAACAACTTTTATAACTTTTTTAGCCACGATAAAACCTCCTATATATTTTTCGTGATGTGGTCATTTGAACGACTTGAAATTTTTCGTTCTCCCACTCAATCAAGTTTTGTATTTTTACATACTTGAATATAATATCACAATGGATAAGTAATTGCAAGTGTTTTGTTAAGTTTTTTAAAAAAAAATTCTAACTTTATAATCATGAGTAAAAATATTTCTACTTAATTATTGAGTAGATAGTAAAATAATACAACTAAGTTTATAATTATTCAAGTAATAACTATAAAAAAATTGCTATAAGAATTTGAATTATTCAAGTTTATAAGTAATATATTATATAGTAGAAAAAATTTGTAGATAGGGTTTTTCCCTAAGTGAACTATTGACATTTCTCTATAGGTAGTGTAGAATTGTAATTATGGTATGTGATAAATTGTTAATGTTTTAAATATTGACAATAGTGCAATATCATAATAAAAAATTTTTCAAAATAGAAAGAGGTTGCAAGATGATTTATGGAATAATCAGTGTTGCAGCTTTACTTGTTGGACTTTTATTTGGATATACCATTTCAAAAAATTCTATTCAAAAAAAATTAGAATTATCTAAGCAAGATGCTGATCATATTATTGGAGAAGCAAGAAAAGAGGCTAGATATATAGTAGAAAAAGAAACTACTATGGCTAAAAAAGAGGCTGAAGAGATAATTAATATTGCTAATAAAGAAGCAGAATTTAAAAAACAAGATATTCAAAGACAAGAAGATAGAATCGTTCAAAAAGAATCTTCATTAGAACGTCAAACAGAACTTTTAAATAAAAAAGATGAATTGTTAAGTTCAAGAGAGATGAAATTGGAAGAAAAATCTCAATTACTTGAAGAAAAAAGTACTGAGATTAATCAACTTAAGATTCAACAAGAAACAGAGTTGCAAAGAATTGCAAACTTAACAGAAGAACAAGCTCGTGAAGAGATTATGGCCGCAGTTGAAACTGATATGGCTAAAGATATGGCAATATATATAAGAAATAAAGAACTAGAGGCGAAAAGTGTTGCTGATAAACGTGCTAAAGAACTTATCGTTCAATCGTTACAACGTTTTGCAACAGATGTAGTTAGTGAAACTACAGTATCTGTTGTAGATCTTCCTAGTGATGATATGAAAGGTCGTATTATCGGTCGTGAAGGAAGAAATATTCGTACTTTAGAAACATTAACTGGTGTTGACTTAATTATTGATGATACTCCAGAAGCAGTTATCCTTTCTGGATATGATCCAATTCGTCGTGAAATTGCTAAAACAGCGATTAAATCACTTATCGATGATGGACGTATTCACCCTTCAAAAATTGAAGAAGCTGTTGACAAAGCGCGTAAAAATATTGATCAAGTTATTAGAGATGCTGGGGAACAAGCTACATTTGATCTTGGAATACACAATATGCATCCAGACTTAGTTAAAATTGTTGGTAAGTTAAAATATAGAACAAGTTATGGTCAAAATGGACTACAACATTCTATGGAAGTAGCGTATATCTCTGGACTTATCGCAGCTGAGTTAGACTTAGACGTCGCTACAGCTCGTCGTGCAGGTTTACTACACGATATCGGTAAAGCACTTGATCATGAAATTGAAGGTTCTCACGTTGAAATTGGTGTTGCTTTAGCACTTAAATATAAAGAAAATGCGATTGTTGTTAATGCAATTGCTTCACACCATGGTGATACTGAACCTACAAATCCTATTTCTGTCATTGTTGCCACAGCGGATGCACTTTCTGCATCACGCCCAGGAGCTCGAAGAGAGTCATTAGAAAATTATATTAAACGTCTACAAAAACTTGAAGAAATTGCAAATGAACACAAAGGTGTTGAAAAAACATTTGCTATTCAAGCAGGTCGTGAGATTCGAGTAATTGTAAATCCTGAAGAAGTAGATGATACAAAAACTTACAAAATTGCCAAAGAAGTTAAAAATAAAATCGAAGAAACGATGCAATACCCAGGAAACATTAAAGTTAATGTTATCCGTGAGGTTAGAGCAGTTAAGCTTGCAAGATAATAAATTAAGCGATTGGATTGTCCAGTCGCTTTTTTGTATGGTTAGACGTATATAGATTTTTAATATTTATTCCTTTAAGTTATATAAAAATTATAATTAATTTCTCATGTAGTTGTTAAAAATATGTATAAAATAAATAAAATTTAATAGCAGATTGATATCGATTCTATATTTTAGTTGGAAACTTTATAATTAAAAAATAATAAATATGAATATTTGAAAATATAAAAATATATATCTATATTTTATGAGGGGATATAACGATGAAATATAGAGTAATTCAGTCAAATAGTAATGAAGTAAGTGAAATGATATTTAATTAATAATTTTTGATATATATTAAAATAAAAATATATAATAAGGTACTATAGATACTGCGTTTGTTAATAAAAATTCATTGTTGTATAATATCTGTAGAATATTATAAGGAGACAAAAGTTATGTCAGAATATATACATACAAAGGCTTATTTAGAGCCTCAAGAATTATATGAATACACTAGTAAAAAAGGTGTGGCTAAAGCTTCGGGAAGCTTAAAATATATGTTAAGTTTAGGTTTCTTAGGTGGTGCTTTTATAGCAGTAGGGTACCTTGCTTATCTAAAAGTTGCAGGATCTATCCCTCATGAGTTTGGAGGATTAGGTGTCTTATTAGGTGCAGCTGTCTTTCCAATTGGATTAATATGTATATTAGTAGGTGGTGGAGAATTAATAACTAGTAATATGATGGCAGTTACATTAGCATTTTTTAATAAAAAAGTTAGTCTAGGAATGCTGGTGAAAAATTTAATTATTATTACTTTAGCAAATTTAGTAGGAGCTGTTTTTGTGGCGTATTTTTTAGGACATGTGACTGGATTGACTGAAGGGGCGACATTTGCAAAAACTTTAGCTACTGCTGAATCAAAAGTTAACTCAACTTTTTGGCAAGGTGTATTTTCAGGTGTTGGGTGTAACTGGTTAGTAGGTATGGGAGCATGGTTATCTTTCTGTGCTAAAGACGTAAGTGGAAAAATAATTGGGACATGGTTTCCAATTATGACATTCGTAGCTGTTGGTTTTCAACACGTTGTAGCCAATATGTTCGTTATACCAGCAGCAATGTTTGGTGGTGCTAATATTACACTAATGCAGTTTTTTAATAATATGTGTGTAATTTTTTTAGGAAATTTTTTAGGTGGAGCGCTATTAGTTGCAGGTTTATATACAATAGCGTATAAAAAGAATGATTAAAATATTATAATTACAATAACTATTAGAAAACGTTTTATTTCTAACGGTTATTGTTTTTTGTGAAAATGATTTATGAAGATATATTTGTATACTTTATGTTAATGGAGATGGTTAAGGTTTGTTAATTTGTACATATTTTAATGAAATCTGTATTAAAACAGGGGTTGAAAAAATGTCGTTGTTATTGTATAATTTTTATTGTAGATATAGAAAAGGTTGTATCTATGTAATTATTATAAATTTTTTAAGGAGAGTGTTATTATGACAAACACTGTAGAATCTAAAGTATTTTTAGAGCCACAAGAAACTTATGAGTTAACTTGTAAAAAAGGTGTTGCTAAAGCGACTGCAAGCCTTAAATACATGTTAAGTTTAGGATTCTTAGGTGGTGCATTTATCGGGGTAGGTTTCTTAGCCTTACTTCGAGTATCAGGATCAATTCCTAAAGAATTTGGAGGAATTGGTGCATTATTAGGGGCATCTGTTTTCCCAATCGGACTTATTTGTATTTTAGTAGGTGGTGGAGAGTTAGTTACAGGTAATATGATGGCTGTAACTGTTGCATGGTTCAATAAGAAAATTAGTTTTAAACTATTAGCTAAAAATATGGTTGTTATTACATTTGCTAACCTTGTAGGTTCATTAGTTATTGCTTATTTCTTAGGACATTTAACTGGTTTAACTGGTGGAGCTATTGCAGCTAAAACTATTTCAGCTGGTGAATCAAAAGTATACTTAACATTCTGGCAAGTATTCTTCTCAGCTGTAGGTTGTAACTGGTTAGTAGGTATGGCAGTATGGTTAAACTTTGCTGCTAAAGATGTAGGTAGTAAAATGTTTGGTGTATGGTTCCCAATTATGACATTCGTTGCTATTGGATTCCAACACTTGGTTGCGAACATGTTCGCAATCCCAGCTGCAATGTTTGAAGGTGCAAATATCTCTGTTTTACAATTTATCCAAAACATGGGAACAGTATTCTTAGGAAACTTTGTTGGGGCTGTTACTTTAGTTTCTGCTCTATACACATTTGCTTACAAAAAATAAGCTTGTAAAAGTTGATAGAATATAATTTACATTAATAATATTAGCAAATAAATAAAAAAGATGAAGTTGGTGTTATACTATACTTCATCTTTTTATTGTATTGCATATTATTTGTACTTTAGATAAATTTTAAATGCTTAGCAACAAGATAAAAAAGATTCCAAATTGTTTAACTTGGAATCTTTTATTTTTATATTATTCTTCTACTTTAACAACCCATCCGAATTTATCTTCAACTTTACCAAGTTGGATACCAGTAAGTAGGTTGTAGATTTTTTGAGTCCATTCTCCTGGTTTATCATCTTTGATAAGTTCTAATTTCTTAGTTCCATCGAATAATTCACCAACTGGAGCGATTACCGCAGCAGTACCACATAAGAATACTTCTTCAAGTTTTCCATTGTCATATGCTTCATAAACTTCTTCTAGAGATAGTTTTCTTTCTTCAACTTTTTCACCTAATGATTTAAGTAATTCTAATACAGAAGCACGAGTGATACCTGGTAGGATAGAACCGTTTAGTTCAGGTGTAACGAATGTTCCATCGATTTTGAAGAAAATGTTCATTGCTCCACCTTCTTCGATGTATTTTTGTTCTACTCCATCAAGCCATAGAGATTGAGAGTAACCAAGTTCTTGAGCTTTCTTTTGACCTTTAAGTGATCCAGCGTAGTTACCTGCAGTTTTAGCAAATCCGAATCCACCACGTACAGCACGTACATATTCGTGTTCTACGAAAATTTTATTTGGTTGAAGTCCAGCTTTGAAGTAGCTTCCTGATGGAGATAAGATGATTATAAACTTAACTTCGTTGTTTGGATGTACTCCAAGAGCCTCTTCTGATCCGTATAAGAATGGTCTTACGTATAGTGAAGTCCCTTCAGATTTTGGAATCCAATCTTTATCTATAGAAATTAATTTTTTAAGAGCTGCTAATGCGAATTCTTCATCTAATTGAGGTAATGCGATACGATCTGAAGAATTGTTTAAACGTTTGAAGTTTTGTTCTGGACGGAATAAAACAGCTTCTCCGTTAGCGTTGTATGCTTTCATTCCTTCAAATACACTTTGTCCATAGTGTAGTACGTTTAAAGCTGGAGATACTGGGATAGGTCCATAAGGTACGATACGTGGATCATACCAGCCTTTGTCTGCTGACCAGTCCATAACGAACATGTGATCAGTGAATACCGAACCAAATCCTAATTTATCATCTGGTGTTTTTTCTTTTGGATTAGTAGTAAGTTCTACTCTTATATCATTTACAGTTAGTTTTGTCATAATTATATTTCTCCTTTTTCTTAACAATTAATTTTAAAAATTTCTTAAAAATATTATAATACTAATCTAAGTTTTTTTCAATACTTTTCTTTAAATTTTCTGAAATTTTAATTGAAATATCCGAAATTACATGTTGAAAATTTTATGAAAATGCTATAAAATATTATTAAATCATTGTTTATAATTTGATTTAATATTGTTGATTATAATTCAAATTTTTTTGAAAATATGTTACAATATTAGAAATGTTACATTAACAATGTATCTAAAATACATAAAAAGGAAGATAGATATATGGAAATAAAAAAAACATTAGAAAATAAATTTAACACATCTTTAGCTAATCTTACGGGATCACCGATAAGAGAATTTGATAGATATGCTTCTTCTATAGAAGGTGTCATTAAATTGACATTAGGTGAACCAGATTTTGATACTGCTGAAGAAGTAAAAGAAGCAGCAAAATATGCTTTAGATAATAATAGAACACACTATTCAGTAAATAATGGTATTGAAGAATTACGAACAGCATGGGCAAATAATTTAGAGAAAAGATATAATTTAAATTATAGTCCTGAGGAAGTTATCGTAACAATTGGTGCTTCTGCTGCGATAGAACACACAATTTCAGCGATTACAAATGAAGGAGATACTATCTTAGTAGTAACACCTTATTTCTCAGCATATGAAGGTGTAGGTATTTTAAATAAATGTAATATTAAATTTATCGATACTGTTGATAATGGTTTTAAAGTTCTTCCTAGTGATTTAGAAAAAGCCCTAGAAGAAAATAAAGATGCTAAAGCTATTTTAATTAACTATCCTAACAATCCTAGTGGGGTTTCATATACAAGAGAAGAAGTAAAATCAATTGCTGATGTATTAGGGAAATATGATATATTTGTAATTAGTGATGAAATATATGGAGATATTACGTACAATTATAAACACACATCATTAGCAGAATTTATACCAGAACAAACAGTTCTAATTAGTGGATTATCTAAATCTCATGCTATGACAGGATGGCGTGTAGGATTTATCGCCGCTCCATTAGCAATGATTAGAAAAATAGGTGTATTCCACTTGTTCACCGTATCTGGTGCAGCTACATTTATTCAAGATGCAGCAGTAGTTGCTTTAAATGATGCAAATGTAGATAAATACAACCAAAATATGATTGAAACATATAGAGAAAGAAAAGATTATATGGTTCCCAAACTTCGTGAATTAGGATTTGAAATTCCTGAAATTGATGGAGCATTTTATATCTTCGCTAAAATTCCAGCTGAGTATCGTGACTTAGGTGCGATGGAATTTTGTAAATTATTAGCGAAAGAAGCTCGTGTTGGGGTTATTCCTGGTACAGCATTTGGGAAAGCGTACAACGACTTCTTTAGAATTAGTTATGCAACGAGCATAGAAAACATTAGAGAGGCTGTTGAAAGAATTTCTCAATTTATGAATAAATAATATAGTAGAAAGGTTATTCAAATGAAAGGTAAATTCATAACAGTAGAAGGTTCAGATGGTTCAGGGAAAACGAGCTTTATCAACTTTGCTATAGAATATTTAAAAGAAAAGGGGTATAAAGTTATAACGACACGTGAACCAGGAGGTACAGATTTTAGTGAAAAAGTAAGAGAGCTTCTTTTTGATAGTTCAAATGATATTGACGCTAAAACTGAAAGTCTACTATTTTGTGCGAGTCGTCGTGATCATATAGTAAAAAAAATACTACCATATGTAAATGATGGGTATATTGTAATCTGTGATCGTTTTGTTGATAGTTCAGTAGCTTATCAGTCTTATGGGCGTGGTCTTAATAAGCAAGATATTTTAGATATTAATGCCTATGCAACTGATAATTTAGAGCCGGATTTAACATTATACTTTTGTGTAGATGTTGAAGTAGGGTTAGCACGTACCAAAAATAGAGATGATAATAATCGAATGGATCAAGAAAGTTTAGATTTTTATAAAAATGTCAAACGCGGTTATGATGATCTTTCAAAAGAATATAGTGAACGTATTAAAGTAATTGATGCTGGTGATACGTATGATAATGTGCAAAAAAAGGCACTTTCTATATTGGAAGGATTTTTGAACAATGAACTTTAGTAAAGATACAGTTGTAATAAAATCTTTAACAAATACATTAAAAACCAATAAACTATCCCATGCCTATCTAGTAGTAGGCGAGGATAGTTTATATTCTGATGAGTTTATTTTAAGTTTTGTTAAAGCAATTTTTTGTTTAGAAAATAAAGATAAAGAATTTTATAGTTGTGAAAATTGTAAAAACTGCAATAGTATAAATCATGGGAATTATGTTGATTTTTATAAACTAGCAAGTGAAACTTCGATAAAGAAAGATGAAATCCAAACATTAAAATCCGATTTAAGTGTAAAATCATTTTATGGTGAGAAGATTTACTGGATAAAAGATATTGAAAAAATGACTGAGCAAGCAGCTAATAGTCTTCTTAAATTCTTGGAGGAACCAGAAGATGATATTATTGCTATTCTTAGTTGTAAAAATATTAGTGCAGTACTACCGACTATTATTTCACGATGTCAACAGATAAAATTAGTAGGACAAAGTGAAAATGATGAAGTTGAAACTAATGAGGAGTTAACTAAACTAATAGTTGAGTATGCTAAAAGATACAGTAGAAAACCTCATCTAGCAAATATTTATATCTTAGAAAAATTAAAAACAAAAGAAGATATAGTTGAATTTTTTAATCACTTGAGCATTCAAACAACTAATAGTTATACTGATAATAATTTACATGATGTAGTTAATATTAGTAAAGTTCAGGAGAAAATTTTATTAGCTTTAAGTGATTTTAATTCTAATGTAAATGCAACCTTAGTATTAGAGAAATTTCTTTTTACAATTTTATTAGATAATAATAATCTAGATTTTTTATTGCGAGGTTAGTATGGAAGATAATTTAAGAATTGATACAGTTTCGAAAAATTATAAAATCTTACAAAAAGTTGATCATTATAGTATGTCAACGGATTCTTTTTTACTACCTTATTTTGCGAATGTACCTAGAAGTTTTAAGAAAAACATTATCGAACTTTGTAGTGGTAATGGTGGAATTTCAATTATTCTTAGAGAAAAATCTGACGCGAAAATTGAAATGTTAGAAATACAAGAGGATTTAGTAGAATTAACTAAAAAAAGTTTAGTATTAAATGATATAATTAATGTTGATGTGAAAAATGGGGATATAAAAAATGTAAAAGAGTATTATAGACCGTCATCATTTGATTATGTGATTTGTAATCCACCGTATTTCCCTGTTGAGAATATGCCGAATCAACGAGAAAAATTTAATCATAATATTTCACGACATGAGATTTTATGTAATCTAAGTGATGTAGTTCAAGCGATTAGATATCTTGTTAAACAGAATGGTAAATTTTCATTGGTTCATAGAACTTATAGGATAAGTGATATTATTTCTGAATGTGAAAAAAATGGATTAGCTATTAAACGAATAAGATTTGTTTACAGTAAACCAACAAGTAAAACTAGTAAGATAGTATTAATAGAAGGAAGTATCTCGAAAGTTAGTGATATTAAAGTAGAACAACCGTTTTATATTTACAATGAAGATGGTAGTTATACAGATGAAATGAAGAAAGTGTATGGTATTTATGAGTAGTTTTATGTATGTAGTTGAGTGTTGTGATAAAACTTGGTATACTGGATATACGACAGATATTGTTAGAAGAATAAAAACTCATAACGCCAAAAAAGGTGCGAAATATACTAGAGTAAGAGTACCGGTAGAACTTATATATTATGAAGAATTTGATACTAAGAGTGAAGCAACACGTGCAGAAAGTTCATTCAAAAAACTAAAACGAGGAAAAAAGGAAGAGTATATTTTATTAAATTTGGATACAAATAAAAAGCAAGAAATAAAAGATTTTAATATGAAAATAAAGGATAAATAACTATGTTATATTTAGTAGGAACGCCGATAGGTAATTTAGAAGATATTACATTAAGAGCATTAAGAGTGCTAAAAGAAGCGGATATTATAGCTTGTGAAGATACAAGAAATACACAAAAATTATTGAATCATTATGAAATAAAAGGTAAAAAACTACTTAGTTATCACGAACATAATGAGGATAAGATGAGTGATAAAATAATTGAATACTTAGAAGATGGATTAGAGATAGCGTTAGTAACTGATGCTGGTATGCCTTGTATTTCAGATCCAGGTTATGTATTAGTTGATAAAGTAAAAAGTGCAGGGCTTGACGTTGTTGCTTTACCTGGAGCTAATGCAGGACTTACTGCGCTTGTAGCTAGTGGAATAGAATCTTATAACTATACTTTTTATGGATTTCTACCACGAAAAACTAAAGAACTTAAACAAAAGTTAGAAATTATTTTAAACACAAAAACAACTGGTATTTTGTATGAAAGTCCACATAGGGTGAAGAACTTAGTGGAAGAAATTTCAAAAATTTCACCGACAAGAAAAATTTCAGTAGCAAGAGAGCTTACGAAAATGTTCGAACAAATTGAAACATTTGAAGCTAATGTAATACTAGAAATGCTAGGTGAAAAGATTAAAGAAAAAGGAGAGTTTGTTGTTATTATCTCTCCATCTAGAGAAGAAGAATCTCAAGACCTTAACCTAAATGATATTGTAAATGAAATTTATGAAAAAGTACAAAGTGGTGTAAAAAAATCAGAAGCTATTAAAAATATTGCTAAAAAATACGGAATAAATAAAAAAGAGGTTTATAGTTTGTATCATGAAAAATATGATTAGTTTCATAATAGTAAATATATTAATAGTGATGTTTTTAATCGCCGCAATACATATTAAAATATTTTTCTTGCCATTAACATTTTTTGTATTCCTAAATATATATATGATTTATAGAAGAAGTTCAGAGTTGGATAAAAATGAACAAAAGAAAAAAATTATGTTGCATAATGTTAAGAATTCTTTAGGGATAATTCTAGGATATTCCGAAGCACATAATGATGAATTAATTACAAAAGAAGAACTAGATGAAAGAATCAATGAAGAGATTCAAGAAATAGTTTCAATGATAAAAGACGAGATCTATAAGTAGAGCTCGTCTTTTTGTTTTTTATAAGATAGGTGCTAATCCAAAAATCTAACTTTTAAAAAAGAGTATATGATAACTCATGGTCGCAGTGATTTATTGATATCTAAATGCGCTTTATAAAAGCTTTTTAGATATCTAATAAACTTTGCAGGGGTAACTCAACAAAATCGATTTTGGAGAAATCACGATTTTTGAGTTACTCCCATCCACAATTTAAATTATTCATTACAATTATTTATAATTCTTTGATTCTCTCTAATTTTCTTTCTACGTTTTTTCCATGTTTTAGCAGAAAAGAATACAATTAATGGCATTAACTCTAAACGACCTAATAACATAGATACCGATAATATCATTTTAGTAAAATGAGGAATTTTAGAAAAGTTACTCATTGGACCATAGTGATTGAATGCTGGTCCAGCGTTACTAATTGATGTTACTGTTAATGAAATCGCATCTTCAAAATCGTTTATTTGGAAAGTTATTAAAAATAAAATTATAACATATACAAATCCGAATAATAATAAATAATTCGAAAGTGGAGTAGTGTCCTTAATTACTTTCCCATCGATTTTAACCATTGCTATTTTCCTTGGATTTAAAGCTTTACTTATACTTAGCTTGGCATTTTTAACGAAGAAAATAAGTCGAGGAATTTTTATACCTCCAGCTGTACCTCCTGTACATCCTCCAACAATCATAAGTATTAATATTATCATTTTAGAAAATACTGGCCAAATATTAAAGTCGTTATATGTAAAACCAGTGGTTGATACAACTGATGAAACTGTGAAGAATACATCTAATAAACTATGATTTGGTGTATCATATGAACGATAGATATCTAAAAACATGATTACAGAAAGAATTCCAATCATCCCAAAGAACCATCTTAGTTCTTCACTTTTTAATACTTTAAAATATCTTTTAAAAATAATAAAGTAAAGTAAACTAAGATTCATTGAGAAAATAAGCATAAATATCGCAATTACAACTGTAACATAAGTGCTGTTATAATATGCAATACCTGCGTTTCTTACTGAAAAACCACCAGTTCCAGCAGTTGAAAATGCAAGATTAATACTATCAAAGAATCCAACTCCACCAAACATTAAAAATAGAAATAGCATGATTGTTAGTGCTATATATATTCCATATAAATAAATTGCTGTTTGTTTCATAGAAGAGACGACTTTACCGAAATATGGACCTGGCACCTCTGCTTTAGCTATATGAATAGTATGAGGTGATCGGGGTAAGACTGCTAGTGCAAAGACGATAACCCCCATTCCTCCGATGAAGTGAGTGAAGCTTCTCCAGAATAATAAACTTTTATTTAATGCTTCAATATCTTCCAGTATAGTTGAACCAGTAGTAGTGAATCCACTAACTGTTTCGAAAAAACTATCGATATAATGAGGTATTTCTCCTGATAAATAGAAAGGTAATGCTCCAAGTAATGAAAAGATAACCCAAGTAAGTGTTACAATTACATATCCTTCTCTTTTATAAAAATCACGCTCGATAACATCTCTTGTTGAAAAATGTAATATTAATGCTAGAACAAAACAAATCATAATTGTTACGAAAAATGAATTTGTAACATTGGAAGGTTCTTTATAAATAAATGATACAATAGTAGGAAGAATTAGTAATCCAGCTAAAAGTATCATCATTTTTCCTAGAACGTGAAAAATCATTTTAAAATTCATAGGTTACCTCCCAACAAGAATGTCATCAATATGTTCAAGTTTTTGTTGATAACTAACTACGACTACATTATCATTCACTTTAATTTCATCATCACCATTTGGGAAGATTTGTTTATTATTACGAATTATAAATGCTATAAGCATATTATCGTTAATATCAAGATCTTTTAATTTAATACCGATAACTTTTGAATTTTCGCTTGAAATTTTAAATTCAATTACTTCAGCTTTATTGTTCGATATCCTATAGAAGTTTTCTATATCTGTTGTACGGCTACATTGTAAAGATTTTGTATGTTTTTTTATTATATTTCCTACTATTTCTTTAGGAGTGATATAAGAATATTGACCGATATCCTCAGCTATCTGTTTTAGAGATGCACGGTTAACTTTTGCGACAGTTTTCTTTATACCAAGTTTATGTGCATATAAATTAATTATGATATTTTCTTCATCAAGTCCAGTTAATGAGATACAACTATCAAATGTTTGAATCCCTTCTTCGATTAATGTATCACGATCGCTACCATCAGCCCAAATAACATCGATATCAGGATATGTTTCGCTAAATGAAATAGCTTTTTGTTTATCGAGTTCTATTACTTTAGTGTAAAATGAAACTTTTTGTAAAAATTCTACAAGGTAATGAGCAACTTTTCCACCACCAATAATTAGAGAAGAAGTTATTTTCTTTTCTAGATTATCTTTATTTCCTAGTAGTTTATAGAATTTTTTTAAGTTTTTATTAGAAGCGGTTATATGAACTTTATCTCCAACTTCAAAAATATAGTTTCCACGAGGTACAAAAACTTCTCCTTTTCTTTCTACTAAACATACAAGTGAAGGGAAATCTATATATTTTCTACTTTCGATTAGAGACACTCCTTTGAGTAAACTGTTCTCATTTATTATAACTTCAAGAATATTAAATTTATTGTTAGAAAAACTCTCGACTTTAGTAGCAGTTGGATATTTTAACATATAAAAAATTTGTTTGGCTGCTTCGTACTCAGGGTTAACCATAAGATCTATCCCTAGAGATTGTTTAATAAATTCTTTTGTTTTAGAATATTCAGGGTTACGAATTCTCGCTATTGTATATTTTGCACCCATTTGTTTAGCTGCAATACAAGCTATCATGTTGATTTCATCACTTGTAGTAACAGAAATAAACATATCAGAATTAGCTGCATCTGCTTCTGCTAAAATATCTGAATTTGCACCATTACCAACTAGTCCGTTGATATCGTAAGTTTCAACAAGTTTTTCAACACGACGTTCATTTGTGTCTATAATTGTGACTTCATCAAATGTGTTAGAAAAATCCTCACAAAGAAGTTCTCCGACTTTTCCGCCACCGACTATAATTACTTTCACTTTCATACTCCTTTTTTTAATGATATTCATATTATAACCTAAAATAAAATAAATTACCATAAGCTTATAGTTATGATAGTATTAACAAGAAGAAATATACTTTTAGAAATAATATTACACACTTAACAAAGCATAAGGATTAATTATATAAAAAATATAATTTGTATATATAGCAAATATAAATTTTAAAATAGGGAAAAATTAGAGATATAATAAAGATTATAATTTAGATAGGTGTAATAAAGACCATATAATTTTTTTAATATATAAGTTAATATATATAAATAATATAATATTGTGTTTGAAATGAAAATGATGTTAGTGGGCTAATATAAATATTTTACCAAAGTCTATTAAAATACTTTTGTTTATGTTATAATTAATGTTGGGAAATAATCTATTCATTTATTCTTAATGGTAAATTGAGGAAGAGGAGGAATAAGGTGGCAAAAATATCTAAACAAGACATTGACTATATATTTGATAATATTGATATAGTTAGTCTAGTTAGTGAATATGTCAAATTAGAAAAAAGAGGACAGAATTATTTAGGTTTATGTCCATTTCATAATGAGAAAACACCATCGTTTACTGTTTCTCCAGAGAAAAAAATAGCCCATTGTTTTGGATGCGGTAAAGGTGGGAATATTTTCCAATTTGTTTCGCTAATTGAAAATATTACATATAATCAGGCAATCGTAAAGCTTGGAGCAAGGTTAGGACTGAATATAGAGTCAAAAATTAATTTAGAAGCTAATTACGATTTGAATAATGAGCTGGACATAATGTATTATGGGCATATGCTTTTAGCAGATTATTATAACTATATTTTACTAAATACAAAAGAGGCTGAAGAGGCACTTAATTATTTATTAAATAGGGGATTAAGTATTGAGGTTATTAAACACTTTAATTTAGGATATGCCCCTCGTGATAATAACATTGCTTTAAACTTTTTTAACTCTAATCAAATTAGTTTAGACTTAATGGTTGAAGCGGGACTATTAGGGAAAAATGAAAATGGTATTTATTACGATGTATTTAAAGACAGAGTAATGTTTCCTATAAAAAATAATCAAAATCAAGTTGTAGCATTTTCGGGAAGAACTATGTCAATGGACAAAAGTGTTGCGAAGTACTACAATACTCATGAAACGAAAATTTTTGAAAAGAGAACAGTTCTGTATAACTTCTCAGATGCACGCTCATTTATAGCTAAGGAAAATGAAGTGATATTATGTGAAGGTTATATGGATGTAGTAAAAGCTCATCAAAATGGCATAAAAAATGCTGTTGCATTGATGGGAACAAATATAGACAATAATAAATTAAAAGAGATTTTATCGCTTGTGAAAAAGGTCACATTAAGTTTAGACAATGATGATGCTGGTTCAAAAGCACAGATAGAAATTGGGAATAGGATTATCCAATCAACAGATAATGTCTATAAATTGAAATTTTCAGGGGCTAAAGATTTAGATGAATTTTTATCAGACAAAAATTCTAAAAATCAAGATTTTGATGCGATAAATTATGTAAAAAATAATAAAGAGCACTTTATTAATTATAAAATTGAATATTGTAAAAATGATTCCAAAAGTAATATTGAACAAAGAATCATCTATAAAAATGAATTACTTAAAAATATTGCATATATAGAAGATGAATCACTAAAATACATATTGCTTACTAATTTGGCAGAGGAGTTCGGAATCGAACGACAAGTTCTTCTTAGAGAATTAGGTCAAGTGAATGTGAAAAGAAAACAAGCGGCTGTAGAATGGGTAGCACCAACTAGTCCACAACAGTTGTTTAGACTAACAAATTATGATAAAAAAGTGTGTAAGTTGTTTAAATACTTTTTTGTAGATAGGGCGTTATTTATTGAAAAATATAATGATTTAGAGAAGTGTAGCTTCCCACAAGAAGTATTTGTGAATCTTATGGATTACTTAGTTATTTATTATAATAATAATCTTGAATTTCATATCCATAAATTCATTCATAGTATTGAAGATGAGGAAGTTGTTAGACTTGCTACTTATATAGATGAAACTGATTTTCTAATAGAAGAAAATCCAACATCAGAAGTTGTAAGTGATTATATCAATTATTTTTCAAATAAACAAATAACATTAGAAGAGATAAAAGAGAGACTTAGAGTTGCGATTCAAGAGATGGATGTCGATACTCAAAAAGAATTGCTGCTACAGTTGAAAAAGTATAAAAAATAAAAGGAGAAGAACATGACTAAGAAAGCAAAAGATTTTGAAACAATAAAAAAAGAATTGTTAGAAAAAGGTAAGAAACAAGGTGAATTAACTCAAGAAGAGATTGTAGATGCATTATCAAAATTAGACATTTCTTCTGAAGCGATGGATGATTTCTATGAGGAATTAAATAATGAAGATATTATTTTAATCAATGTGAATCATGTAGAAGAAGAGGAGGAAGAGTTAGATTTAGAAGATTTATCAGTTCCAGCTGGAATTAGAACTAATGACCCTGTAAGAATGTACTTAAAAGAAATTGGTAAAGTTCCATTATTATCAAAAGAAAAAGAATTAGAGCTTTCTAAAATTATTGAAACAGGAACAGAAGCTGAAAAAGAACAAGCTAAAAAAGATTTAGCTGAAGCTAACTTACGTCTTGTAGTTAGTATTGCAAAACGTTATGTAGGACGTGGAATGCTATTCTTAGACTTAATTCAAGAAGGTAACATGGGATTAATTAAAGCTGTTGAAAAATTTGATTATTCTAAAGGATTTAAGTTTTCAACATATGCAACATGGTGGATTCGTCAAGCAATTACTCGTGCAATAGCAGACCAAGCAAGAACGATCCGTATTCCTGTTCACATGGTTGAAACAATTAACCGTCTGATTCGTATTCAAAGACAATTACTTCAAGATTTAGGCCGTGAACCTAAACCAGAAGAAATTGCTAAAAAAATGAATATGACTCCAGAGAAAGTACGAGAAATATTAAAAATAGCTCAAGAACCTGTTTCATTAGAAACACCTATTGGTGAAGAAGATGATTCGCATTTAGGAGATTTTATTGAAGATAAAGATGCGCAATCTCCAGTTGAACATGCGGCAAATGAACTATTAAAAGAACAACTAGAAGAAATATTAGAAACACTTACTGATCGTGAAGAAAATGTATTAAAATTACGTTTTGGTCTGAAAGATGGTAAGACTCACACTCTAGAAGAAGTAGGTAGTGCATTTGGTGTAACACGTGAACGTATTCGTCAAATCGAAGCGAAGGCAATTAGAAAATTAAAACACCCATCTAAGCTTAATAAACTAAAAGGTTTTATGGAGTAGGTCTAATAGAGGTTGATATAATCAAGTTTCAATGGTTAGATTTTTTGCTAGTGGGCAAAAAGTGGGCAAGTCCAAATAACTTTTAATAAACATATAAAAATCATAAAAAAAAATAAAGCAGTGTAAAAGCTGCTTTATTTTTTATGTTTTTTGTAATGAGCAATCAATAATGAATTATTTACATATTATAGAGTTTGTATTAAAAAAATATAAATAAAATAAGGTTATAATTTACTGTTATAATACAAATTTTAAGTATAATAGTAAAATATATTTATGTAAACAATTAGAGATAATTTCAAAAAAAGAATATAAATTGCTTTTTGGAAACGCTTAATATATAATAATAGATGAAGATATAATAAAAAAATAAGGAGGAAGTTATTATGGAAAAGAAAGAAAAAATGAAACATCCTAAAGGTCTTCATCTTGTGAATGTCACAACTGTTATACAAAACTTTTATGCTTATGGTATCATAGGGTTCATGATTCTGTTTTTCACAACAGGGACTGCAGAAGGTGGATTAGGTCTTGAAAAAGGATTTGCGGTAACTCTATACGGTTACTATGCCGCTGCAGGATATATGATGGCTCTTATTGGTGGTTGGTTAGCCGATAAATATCTAGGTCTTCAAAAATCTATCATCTTAGGGACATTGTTTAGTTGTATAGGTTATATTGCTTTATACTTTTCAACTAGTGAATTATGGACAGTAATTTCAAGTTTAATTCTTTTACTAGTTGCAGCGGGTATTGGTAAAGGTAACATTAGTGCTATAGTTGGTGCCTTATATGAGCGTGACCAAGTTACGATGAAAGATGCAGCATATAGTATCTTCTACATGGCGATTAACATTGGTAGTTTATTTGGGCCAATAGTATTCGGATTAATTACAGATAGTTGGTTTGCAAATGTAGCTAATGACGGAAAAATTGTATCATATGGATATCGTGTTGGATTCTTAGCTGCTGCTGCACTTGCATTCTTACAATTCGCAGTATTCGCATTCTTTGCTCCTACTTGGTTAAAAGATAAAGGTAAATACCCAACAGCAAGTAAAGATGCTAAAAAATCTGTTAACCATCCATTAACAAAAATTGATATGGATAGAATGAAAGCTATGGCAGTAATGTTTGTATTCTCAACTTTATTCTGGGCAGCTTGGTTCCAAACTCAAACATCATTTGCTATCTTAACTCAAAAAGCAGTAGATAGAAATATCTTCGGATGGACAGTACCAACACCTTGGTTAGTTTCATTCAATGGTCTATTGTGTGCAATTTTAGCTCCAGTGTTTGGTGCACTTTGGATTAAATTAAGTAAAACAAAACGAGGAGACTTAGATACTGGTACTAAAATGGGTCTGGGAATGATAATTTCAGGATTAGCTTTCGTAGTAATGGTATTAGGATTAAACACAATCAATGGTGATGTTGAAAGTGGAATGAAAATTAATATCATGTATGTTCTTTTAACGTATGTATTATTAACAGTTGGGGAATTATTCTTATCTCCAATCGGAATGGCAATGTTCAATAAACTTGCTCCAGCAAAATACGCTTCATTAGCAATGGGTATCTGGTACTTAACATTCTCATTAGCTAACATTATCTCTGGATACTTAGCGAAATTAACAGTTCAATTAAACTATACTCAAGTATTCACATATATCGGTGGAGTTGTAATTGTTCTAGGTGCTATATTAGTTCTTCTTAAAGGATACTTAAATAAATATATGCACATTGATAAATTAGAAGAAGAAGCAAAAGCAATGGCTGAAGTTGAAGGTGAAATAAAAGAAGCTGAAGTAGCTTAACTGATAATTTTAAAAATATAAAAATAATAAAAACTCAAGGTTATTACATACAGATGTGATAATCTTGAGTTTTTTGTTATTTTAGTATTTATGTACCATTTGAAATTAATAATCTAATAATGGATGAAAATATTACCGTGTTCATTAGCCGGGTTAAATAGTGTAAATATAAATGAGAAGAATGCTATTATTGATGGTATAAATGTCCAACAAAATAATAGACACAATATTCCTTTAAAATTTTTTCCTACATAAAAATATTGGATTCCAAAATGTCCTAAGAAGAATGTAATTAGAAGATATAAAACTTTGTTAACGTATCTTCCAGGAATATATCTCCGATTCATATTAGGATCATAGTAATATTTAGTCATAAATTGACCTCTATTTGGATTAGTTAAGCATATAATACCACAAAAAAATATAGGATACAACAGAGGATGCTCATATAATTTAAATTGTTGAAATAAAAAAGTACTTAATAATCTTCATCAAGATTAAATTAAGTACTAATCTATTATCTTTTAGTTTTAAGATTTTCTTTCCAATCTTGTAGACCGTTTTTTAGCATGTATACATTTGTATACCCGTGTTTTTTAAGAGTTAATGCAGCACGAGGAGCTAATGTTCCATTTTTATCGCAAAGATAAATAGGTTGGTCTTTTCTTAAAGATGTATAAAGGAAATTGAATTGAGAAGATGGCATGTTACGAGCACCATTGATGTGAGCGTATTTGAAATCTTCTTTTTCTCTAACGTCAATTAATTGAACTTTTCTAAGATTTTTTTTAAATTCTTCATAAGGAAGTTTTGTTACAGCACCTTTTAATCTGAAATAATTAAAAAGTCCAACTGCTCCTAAAACAACCACTAAAACTATTGTTGATAGTAAAAATGATGACATAATGAACTCCTTTTTATTGTAATATCTGTAAATGAATTATATCATAATTTGAATATTTCTTCAATATTGTTTATAATTATTATGAATACTAAAAGTATAAAATAAATTTATTGGAGAAAAAATGATAACATCAGTTAGTAATAAGAAAATTAAAGATATACAAAAATTAAAAGAAAATAAAAATATAAAAAAATATGGAAAGTATCTAATAGAAGGTAAACATCTTGTTGAAGAGGCTATGAAAGTAAGCGTAGTTGATGAAATAGTTATCTCAGAAGACTTTGAGGAGTATAGTCTTATAGATGCCTTTGATGGAGAAGTTACTAAAGTTGCAAACAGTGTAATGAAACATCTATCCGACACTATAACTACACAGGGAATAATAGGGGTATGCAATATAGATAAAAAAGAACTAGACATTAAAAAATATAAGAAAGTTCTTATTCTAGACAAAGTTCAAGATCCGGGGAATCTAGGTACTATTATTAGAACTGCTGATGCGTTTGCTTTTGATTGTATTATCCTTGGGAAAGGAACAACAAGTCTATATGGACAAAAGGTTATTAGAAGTACACAAGGAAGTAATTTCCATATAGATTGTTTTGACAATATTGATCTAGTGGATTTACTTGAAAAAATGACAGATTTTAGTGTTTTTGCAACAAGTTTAAAAGCTGATAAATATATAGAACAGTTAAATAATATTACAGGAAATGTTGCGGTGATATTTGGTAATGAAGGTGCTGGAGTAAGTGAAGAAATTTTAGATAAAGTAAATAATCTACTTAAAATATCTATGCCTGGTAAAGCAGAGAGTTTGAATGTCTCAATAGCTGCGGGTATTGTGATGCATTATATTTCTTCTAATTTAAAATAATAAATTTACTATTTATTATAAGTGTGGTATTATTGTAATTGTGAAAATAATGAGAGAGGTGAAATCTAATGTTAAAAACTATAGCAGTAGATAAAAAAGGAAACATACTTACTGATGTTAGTTTAGAAAGACTTAAAGGTCAGGATATAGCATGGTTTTGGGTTGATTTTGATACGCCAACACGTAGTGAAATCAATTTGCTATCGACATTCTTCAAGTTCCACGAACTTTTAATAGAAGACTGTTTGACACTTTTACAAAGACCAAAAATTGAAATTACAAGACAACAAATATTCTTAGTATCTCATGTTTTGAAAAATATTGATGATGATTATGAAACATTAAATATGTTTGTTGGAAAAAATTATATCGTAACGTTTCACCTCTCACATATACGTTATGTTAATAAAATTATACCAAAGATTTTACAACGTGGTGCAGAATATTCACCTTTACATGTAATGCATATGCTTGTTTCAGAAATTGTAGAAGGTTACATACCTATAATTTCAAAAATCGAAAATCGTCTTGATGAAATAGAAGAAACAGACTCATACACTTCAGGAAGTAAGATTATGGATGAGGTATTTGATCTTCGAAGCGATTTGTTAAAACTTAGACGAGGATTATTACCGACTCGAGAGCTTATTCATAGATTTTTAGTTTCTCGTCGTGTTGAGATGACAGATAATGATAGAAAGTATTTCCACGATATATATGATGACCTTGTTCAACAAACAGAGATTATAGAAGCTAATCGTGAATTAGCTAGTGATATTCGTGAAAACTTCATGACGTATAATTCCCTGAAATCTAACAATATAATGATGACACTAACGGTTATATCTACAATTTTCCTTCCGTTGACCTTCATAGTTGGATGGTACGGTATGAACTTTAAAAATATGCCAGAGTTAGAATGGCATTATGGTTACTTTTTAGTAGTTGCTATAATGTTTAGTATCGCACTTGGAATGCTTTGGTTCTTCAAGAAAAAAGGTTGGCTTGATATGTTTAAATAGCATATTGAATTAGAGGTATTTAATGAGTATTTTTAAATTAACAGTGTTATTTATGATGATATTACTTGCAAATTTTTCTTTAATACGAATAGATTTTGGGAAATTTTTCAAAAAAAATAGTACTAGAGAAATTAAAGTATTTGTAAGTTTAGTAGCTCTTGCATTAGGGTATATTGCTTATATGACAATTATCACAATTTATGAGTTATCTTTAAGTATTGTTAGATAATTTAATAGAAAGGAAATTGTATGGATAAAGAATTAGAAAAAAATAAAAGAGAATCAAGATTAGAAAAATCTCGATAGAAAGGAAATTGTATGGATAAAGAATTAGAAAAAAATAAAAGAGAATCAAGATTAGAAAAATCTCGCGAAGATAAATTATTAGCTTTTATCGGAGGGAAATTTATAATCTATATACTATTAATAGTTATTCTTTTAGGAATCGCTATTTATCTATATACAGAGATATCGTATATTTTTACACCAATAAATACGATAGTAAATAGTATAATCACACCGATAATAGTAGCATATGTGTTTTATTATATGTTAAATCCACTAGTGAATTTCTTTTCTAAGAAAATTTCAAGATTTTCTGCGAGTTTACTTGCAATTTTAGTGGGTGTGATTACGGTACTTGTCGTTATTATTGGGGTAGTACCGATTATTGTAGAGCAAACACAAAACCTTATTACGGCAATGCCTAGATATATTGAAATTGTAAAAGGGTATTTAGAAGAATACTCTGATAATGCTTATGTGCAAGTAGTAGTAGAGTATGTGAATACAAACTTAAATGTTTCGAAAATTAGTGAAAGATTGATATCTATTGCTACATCTGTAGCTCAAGGTGTAGTATCATCTATATCTTCGACTGCTTCAGTACTAGTAACTATGCCTTTCGTTCTATTTTTCTTATTAAAAGACGCGTCACAATTTAATAAGTTTGTGATTAGTTTATTACCGAAAAAATTTGAAAAACCAGTTGCCGAAACAATAGACGAAATCGATGATAAGGTAGGATCGTATATTCAAGGTCAGATGTTAGTGTCGCTTTGTATAGGAGTTATGTTGTTTATAGGATATAATGTAATAGGATTACACTATGCATTTTCACTTGCAACTATCGCTGCATTTTTAAGTATAGTTCCTTATTTAGGTCCTGCTATCGCTATTACACCCGCGATGTTAGTTGCAGCATCTACAAGTTGGGTTATGGTAGTTAAGATGTTAGTGGTTTGGGGAATCGTACAATTTCTAGAAGGAAATATCATCTCTCCTAATATAATGGGAAGAAGTATGAATATGCATCCTCTTACAGTAATTTTTGTAATCTTAATAGGTGTTAATATATCGGGAGTTGTGGGTGCAATTTTAGGAATTCCTGTTTATTCAATTTTAAAAGTATTAATTTCAAAATTATTACTTTCAGTTAAAGAAAGATATGATAAATTTTATGGATAATAAAAATAAAAAGCAATATAGTTTTAAACTCTATTGCTTTTTATTTTATATAATTTGTAAAATCTCAGATTTATTTGAATTTAGAATTAATTAGAAATTTTAAAAAATATATTTTGAAATATTATTAGTATTTTTTAAATAAAGAACAAATACTTAGTAAATCATTTTCAAAAACACTAGAAATATGCTATAATAATGTAGTTAAATATAAGTAAGTTGAGGTTTGAGAATATGAGTATGATGAAAAAATTCAATAATTTATTCGTTAATGAAGATGATTTTGAGTCTGAAATTGTAGAAAGAGAAGAAGTAAGACAGGAACAACCAAAACCAAGAGTTGTAAAAAAGGAGAATCAAGTGCAAACTAAACCAAACGTTCAAAGTCAACCAGCTGGAAGAACAAATAATGTAATACTAACAGAACCTTTAGTTTTTGCTGATAGCAAGGATATTGTAGATGATATTAAACGTAATAAAGTTGTTATAATTAATTTAAGTAAATTAGATGTAGAAACATCTGATAGATTATTAGATTTTATATCAGGAGGAATCTATGCTCTTGGTGCAAGATTAAAAACTATAGGTGAAGATATCTACCTTTGTGTTCCTAATGGTGTTGAAGTATCAGGAGATTTTTACGAAGGGGAGTATTAATTTTGTTAAATATAACAGAGTATTTTTGGGTATATAAATTTATTACATATCTATTTAATTTTTATGAATATAGTATGCTAGCGTACATTTTAACTTCATGGGTGCCACAATTAAAAAATAATTTCATTGTAGAATTTTTAGAGACAATCTGTGAGCCGTATCTAAAGGTTTTTAGGAAAATAATTCCACCAATAGGTATGTTAGACATTTCACCAGTAGCAGCACTTATTGTATTGGGTGTAATAGAAAACTTGATAAAAGTGTTATTATTTAAGTAGCTTAGTGCCATGAAAAAATTAAATTTTTTACAACATGCATCTGTTGAAGAAAAAGAAGTAGCTGAAAAACTTTTACAAACTATAAGTTTTGTAGAAAATAGAAATACTGTAACAAAGTATCTTACGAATTTTGAACAGATTATTTTAGAACGTATAGTTGTATATAATTATAGTGATTTTAAAATTGAGTTTTTTGGTGGTTTTAGTGATGCAGAGAGAAAAAAAGCAAAAATTATTTCTAATGAATATTATGATGTAGATTATGATATTGTTTGTCTTAAAGCTAAATTTAATAATAAATTTAATAAGATTGAACATAGAAATGTTTTAGGAGCAATTCATAATCTAGGAATTAATTTTAATAGATTTGGAGATATAATTGTTCTTGAAAATGAAGTTTATGTTTTTGTTGACGAGGAAATTGCTGATGTTATTGCTATGGAATTTACAAAAGCAGGGAGAGTGAAATTAAACTTTGAAAGAATAGATCTTACTGATGTTTCTATAGAAAAGAAATACGAGGATTTTGAAATAGTTAGTTCTTCATTAAGGTTGGATTCGCTAGTAGCGAAGATTACTAATAAATCACGTAGTAAGGTTAAAGAATTTCTAGAACAAGACTTCATAAAGTTAAATCATGTAATAGTGAGAAATGGAGAAAAAAACTGTGCTTTAGAGGATGTAATCTCTATTAGAAAGCATGGAAGATTTGTAGTAAAAGAGTATAAACAAAATAAAAAGAGCTTGAAATTTAGAATAACAATCTCAAAATTAGTTTAAAGTTAATGTGATTCAATATATTCTGTTTAACCGGAATATATTGAGTCCTTTTTTTATTATAAAAAATGAGCGTTTTCATTTCACTAATGAAAATATTGTGGTATACTCAATGGTATAAATTAAATTTACACATATATTAAGAGGTAAGTAAAATGAAAAAAATATTATTAACTATTTTTTCTGTTCTATTGGTGTTTTCTTTAATTGGTTGTTCTCAAAAAAGTTCAACAAAAGAAGAAAAAGTGTTAAAACTTGGTGTAGTACCTAGTAGTAATAGTGAAAAGCTCGTAGATGACTTGACGCCATTTGCAAAAGCCTTAGGAAATAAACTAGGAATGAAGGTAGAGGTATTTACAGCAAGTAGTTATATAGGGGTAATCGAAGGTATCGGTAGTGGTAGTGTTGACTTCGGATTAGTACCGCCATTCTCAGCTGTTCTATCTAATAAACAAAGTAATACAAAAAATTTACTTGTAGGAAGAAGTACTAGTGGTAAACCTGGTTATTTTGCTGAAGTTTTTGTAAGGAAAGATTCTAATATTAAAAACTTGTCTGATTTAAAAGGGAAAAAAATTGCTTTTGTTGATCCATCTTCAGCTTCTGGATATATTTATGCTGGAGCAATGCTAAAAGAAGCTGGCATAGACTTAGATAAAGATATACAATATCAATTTAGCGGTGGTCACGATAAAAGTTTACAATTACTACTAAATAAAGATGTTGATGCAGTAGCTAGTTATGAAAATGTAATCAGAAAATATACGAAAGAATTTCCTACACTTAAGGAAGATATTACACCTATCGCAAAAAGTGAACTTATTCCAGGTGTAACAGTAGTTGCTTCTAATAATCTAGATGATGAAATGCAGAAAAAAATTAAACAAGCCTTATTAGAAATTCAAAATGACAAAGAAACAATACAAATTTTAACAAATCTATTCAGTATTACAGGATTTGAAGAACCAAATAATGATGCATATAAGGCGATAGTAAGAATCTCTGAGAAAATGAATATAGATTTAAATAAAGTAAAATAAAGATAATATTTTGGAGATAATTAGTGATTTGTGAAAGTTATATCACATATATTAAAAGTTTATAAAAACTGTAATAATAGGCGATTCTAATTTTTTTAAATAAAAAAATAAAAAAAGTTATACAAAAGTATTGACATTATGTTAATACTTTTGTATAATAAATA
>CAUSUW010000015.1:0-32115 GCA_963535095.1 uncultured Gemella sp.
AGCCTTATCTAATTTCTCTTTAGATTTTTCAAGAATTACTGTTGTTTCTTCTGACACTTCAGCTTTTTTCAAAGTTTCATCTAATAAAGCTATAACTTTTACCAGTTTCACCTTATCTACTTTTACTTCAGATGCCTTTACATTTTCTTTAGTTGAAGCAGCCATTTTCTCTCCAACTACACCCTCTTCTTCCGACAAGTTTTTATTAGAAGTTGTTTCTTCTGATTTATTAACCTGTACAATTCCTGATTGATTCACTACATTTGTTGTATCACTTGCTTGAACAAAACCACCTAGGAATGCAAACGCCGCTCCTATTAATACTGATGCCGCTCCAATTTTAAATTTTTTGATTCCATAGTAATTTATTCGCTCTCGTTCTTTTTGAACGAGCATTTTTTTGTTGTTTTTACTATACATAATCTTCTCCTTATAAAATCAATAATAAATATAATTGCTAAAACCAAAAAATATAAATATATATAAATTATTAATAAATGTAGTGTGGATTAATAATTTATATATACCACATTTTTAAATTACACTTATTTATTTTACTTATAGATACCATATTTGTCAATACTTTCAACGAAATTTTAAGTTTTCCAAGATTCTAACCCTCGAAAGAAAGCGTTTTAAAACACAATAATTATTAAAAATAATACCTATAAAAAAATTATTTTTATGTGTTATTAAATATTTTTATGTAAACTTATTTATCTATTTTATGTTAACAAAACACTAGAATTAGACTAAAATAAACTCAGACAAAAAAACTTTAAGTGAAAAAGATGTCTATAATAAAAATCTCGAAAAAGTCTATTGTTAGTCTATATCAAAACGCTAAACCTCAAACACAACTACGTAAAAACTATGATGAGTCACTTGATTCGTATACAATTACTATTTTTTTAAGTCTTAATCACAATATTAAAGTTAGTATTAGTAGAGCATATAGACCAATTAAAAAATTAACCCTCTCCACTATGACTAATTCTAAACCTTTTATCAAGACAAAACAAAAACCGTTATATAACGATTTAAAATAAAACTTAATCCTTCGGAACCTAATGTGGTTTAAATTAATAATGTACTTAATATATAAGCAACTTATGTTTAATTTTATCTATGTATATTGAGGGAAGCTACCATTCTAAACATCTCCACTATTCTTTAAACTTTACTACTCACAACAAAAAGGATTAACATTTTATGAACACTAATAAATTAGCTTGCACTTATCATCTGACATTATCTTTCCTAATGCAGAAAAAGTGACAGTGCTACATTAGAAAAAAGATATTTTATTTAAACTCTCGATTAAAATATCTTTTCTTCATATCTATTAAATTTCTTATTTAAAAATAAAAAGAGAATGACTCGACAAAATCGTGATTTCGGAAAAACAAGATTTTGTCTAGTCATCCCCGCAAAGTTTATTTAGATATCAATAAACCACCGTGCCTATGAGTAATAATATACACTTTTAAATTTAGGTCTTTTGGGTCAACCACTCCTAGAATTTTTACTGATAAATTTATGTCTAATTTGATATTGGTATTATCTTACTCCTGCTTATTGAGTAATTCTTCTACTCCAGAGACTTTACCTCCTCTACCTTCTAAACTATTAAAATATAAAATGATAGCGTAGTAACCATTACAGCTACCACGCTACCCTAATTTAAATTTTTTCTAATAAAATTTCAGACTATTTTATCCTATGTACTTTTTTATTCGCGAATCTTTCATACATAATAAAAAATATATCTTACAAAACTAATTTTATTATATTTTATCTATTTACAACATTAGCAGATGTTCCAGTTGTAACTACTTCAACAGCCGCTTCTAATCCACCTTCTACAAGGTTTTGAATTGCAGTCTCTGTGTAGAATGCTGTGTGTGGAGTATAAATTACATCATCACGATCTATTAGAGTTTGTAATAGTTCATCATCAAACTCTTTTCCTTCGAAGTTTTTAGGAACATATTTACTTTCGTTTTCATATACGTCTAATCCCGCTCCAAGAAGTTTTCCACTATCTAAAGCACGTAACACGGCCTTAGTATCAACTAACATACCACGAGCAGCATTTAGCAAGATTGAATTATCTTTCATCTTAGCAAGAAATTCATCATTTACCATATGATTATATTCTTTAATAGCTGGCATATGAATAGTAATGATATCAGAATTCGCTATTAAATCATCTAGATTCTCAACATAGTTTAGAACTTCTTTTGCCGCTTCATTTTGATAAACATCATAACCTAATACTTTAGACCCTAAAGCATTGAATAATCTAGCTGCCTGTGTTCCAATTCTTCCAGTCCCTATAACACCTACCGTTAAAGTTCTAAGTTCACGTGATAATATCCCTGGATTCCAAGAGAAATTATGTTTTTCTATATTACGTTGAATTTTATTTGTATTTCTACTAATACGTAATGCAGAAGTTAGAACATGCTCAGCGATAGCATTCGGTGAATAAGATGGTACATTCGTCATTTTAATTCCAAGCTCAGACATTAATTCTAAATCATAAATATCAAAACCAGCTGAACGAGTCGCAAAAACTTTAATTCCTTGTTCTTTAGCATATTCATATACATCACGCTCAAAAGGTTTGTTTTGAGCTAGAACTATACCTTCTTTACCTTCTAGTAAATGTTTGTTAGCTGATGTAAGTTCTTCTGTATAAACATCAATTTCAACTTCAGGATGAGCATTTCTCCAACTTTCTAATGCACTCTTTTCATCTTCTCTTAAATTAAAAAATACTAATTTCATATCTTTTCCTCCTTATACAAAGTACTAGTTCAACTGTATTCTAGTAAACTTCTAATAAAATCAATATAACTAATTTTACCACAAAAATTAGTTTACTAAAACTATTTTATTTCACTTTTCAAAAATTTTTTTGATAATTTCAAACAATTCACCATTATTTTCCGCTATTTTGTATATATCTACATTCTTCGGTAATTTTTTCTTATAACGATTTATCCAAATAGCTTTCCAGCCTGCATTATTCGCGCCTACTATATCATTCTCTAACGAATCACCAACATAATATAGCGAATCATTAGGAAGCTGTAATTTTTCTTTCATAATTTCAAATATTCTAACATCTGGTTTATTTATATCATAGTCACCCGAGACTACAATATTATCTTTATTAATCCATCTTTCAATACCTAATGCTTCTACCTTAGACCATTGATGTTTACTTGGTCCATTAGTAATTATTCCTAGCTTTATATTATTCTCTTTTGCAAGTTCTAAAATACTTATAGTTATATCAAACATTTGCAATTTTTGTTGATTCTTTTTATACTCTTTTTGCATATTTAATGCCTGTTCATCAGTTAGAAATACGCCTACATCTCTCGCCGCTTCTTGAATTCTATAAATATGATATTCATCCATAGTCATCTCACCATTTCGAGAAGCTTCAAATTTCACATCACTATAATGTCGACTCAAAAGATAAAATTGTTCCATATCAATATCCATATCGAATAGACTCTTATATGCATTTTCAAATGGAACTATCTGTTCATATAACGTATCATCCACATCAAAAACAAGACCAATCATTTCATTCTCCTTATATTAAAATCAACTCAATATTACCATAATTATTCCGCTAAATCCAATGATTCAGGCGCTTTAATTATTAATTGAGTTGATTACAAAAATTATTTCATTAGTTTTTCTATTTTATTTTTTGCTTCTTCTAGTGTCTCACTATTTTCTAACTTCTCTAAAACTAGCATTAGAAGTGTTTTTTTATACTCCATAAACTGTTTATCTGTCATTTCTTCTACATTATTTATGTTATCCATACTAATCTCCAATTCAAAACATATTTTATTCTTATTAATTGTTATATCATATCAATAATTCTATTACTAACATCTAATAATTTTATTACCTCTCCTAGATTCTTAACTATTTTATGAGCTTTTTCTTTACATACTTCATCTGGTTCAAACATATCTGGAACCATAATAACTTTGGCACCTGCTGTACTTCCTGCAATTACACCAGCCTTAGAATCTTCCAAAACTAAGCATTCTTTAGGTTTTACTCCTAACCGCTCTGCCGCCAATAAAAACACATCTGGTGCTGGTTTACCATTTTTTACTTCTGCACCACTAGCAAGCTCATCTATATATTTTACAAGACCTGTTTTTTTCATATTGTTTGTTATGTGATTCATATTAGAAGATGATGCTACCGCAACTTTATAATTATTATCTTTTAGGTATATTAACAACTCCTCTATAAATGGCATTTTCTTAGGTCCTGTCGTAAACAATATATCCTCTATATATTTATAATGATCATCAACTAATTGCTTTCCACTAACATTAGAATCTTTAAAATAATTTTCCCAAAATTCATAAATACTCTTTGTAGTAAAACCTAGCACTAGAAGCGTCTCTTTTCTAGTCATCTCATATCCTTGCTTTTTCGCACTATGAATAAATGCTTCTGTAGCCAAACTTTCGGTATCAACCATTAATCCATCCATATCAAATAACACTGCTTTTATACTCATGTTTATACCCTTCACTTTTTCTTTTATATTTTCATCTAAATTTTTACTTTATAACCTTTAAATTATTATATCATACTTAGTATTTCATGGGAAAATGTTTCTTTACCAGTTTTATCAGCTCAAGATAATAAAAATATAATTGTCGATATCTGATATCCACATTAATAAATGTTAAAACACTATATCACCTTTAAATCCAATATATTAAACGTATTAAATTTTAAAAACAACAATAATAGTTTACTTTTTATTTCACTTTTTATTTGAAAAAATTTTGTTTTTAGTATATTATATATAGACATGGTTAAACTACAATCATTTAAAACAAAATTAAAGAGGTTAAAATTTATGAAAACAGCTTTTGTGTGCGATTCAGCATTACAAATTAATAAAAATTTTGCAAATAACAATCCAATTACAGTTATCCCGGTAGAGGTTCGTCTTGATGATGAAATTTTCGAGGATAATGTAACTATAACTCCTGATGAATTTTACGAAAGAATACACAACGGACAAAAACCTAGCACAAGTCAACCTGCAGTAGGTAAAATTTTAAGTGTTTATGAAGATTTAAAACAACAAGGAGTAGAGCGTATCGTTGCCTTTAGCGTCTCTTCTAAATTATCAGGAACATATTCTTCTTTCGTTCAAGCTAAAGAACTTATCGATGGAATTGAAATTAAAATAATAGATACTCTTCAAATAGCAAGAATGGTAGGAATAGCTATTGAAAAAATTATTAAAGAATTCGAAGCAGGAAGTCTAACATTCGAAAATATAGAGAATAGATATTTAGAACTTTCACAGCAACATAATGTTCTTGTAACAGTGGAAACTATGGAATATTTATATGCAGGAGGTAGACTTACTAAAACTCAGTTTGTACTATCAAACCTACTAAATATTCTTCCTATTATTACTATTAAAGACGGAGT
Source organism: uncultured Gemella sp. (assembly GCA_963535095.1). Classification (GTDB taxonomy): domain Bacteria; phylum Bacillota; class Bacilli; order Staphylococcales; family Gemellaceae; genus Gemella. The sequence continues at coordinate 5,506 of CAUSUW010000015.1, forward strand.
CCTTGCAGTAAGTGGTAAACATAGAGGAATGAATAAAGTCCTTTCAAAAATGTGCGAAGAAATTAAAGAAAAAAATCCAAAGAGTTTATTTGTTCTTTATACAACAGATGAATTATTAGAAAAAGCAATGGCATCAATCAAGAAAACTTTTGGTGATATCAAAGTTGAAACAGAAATCGTTTCTCCTGTAATTGGATCTCACGCAGGACCTAAAGCTATAGCAATAGGATATTTAGGTTACGATAAATAAAAAACAAAAACACCTTAAAATTAGATTAAAAAACTAATCCTAAGGTGTTTATTTATTAGAGCGACTCCAAATCATGATGTCAAAAAATCCAATACCGTTTACTTATTAAACTATTTTGTAATTAGTATCCGATAATGCAGCTTGAAGTTCTTCTTTTGAAGCACCACCCTCAACTTCAATAGTTTTTTCTTGGATATTGATCTCAACATTATCAACATTGTCTAATTTTGATAATTTTTCTTTAACTGCCACGACACAACCACCACATTTTACACCTTCGATACTATATTCATTTTTCATGATTAATCCTTCTTTCTTTTTATTAGTTTAATTTTACTCTTTTTAATCTTAGAGCATTTAGAACTACAGATATAGAACTAAAACTCATTGCAGCTCCTGCTAGCATTGGATTTAACAATGGTCCGCCAAATATGTAGAATACTCCCATTGCAAAAGGAATACCTATAATATTGTAGAAGAATGCCCAGAATAGATTTTCTTTAATATTTGTTATAGTTTTTTTACTTAAAACTATAGCATTAACAACAGAATTTAAGTCAGGTTTCATCAATACTATATCTGCCGCATCGATTGCTACATCCGTTCCTGTTCCTACCGCTATTCCTACCTCAGCTTGCACTAGCGCTGGTGCATCATTAATACCATCACCAACCATAGCTACTTTTTTACCTTTCGCTTGAAGTTTTTTGATTTCATTTGCTTTATCTTCTGGTAAAACTTCACTAACAACTTTGTCTATCGATAATTGTTCTGCAATTACTTGCGCAGTTTTTTTATTGTCACCAGTCAACATAACTACCTCTAACCCTAAGCTATGTAATTTTTCAACAGTTTCTAAACTACTTGCTTTTATTTGATCGGCAACAGCTATAATTCCAGCTAGTTCAGAGTCTACAGCTATGAATAATGGTGTTTTCCCTTCTGAAGCATATTTCTCTGCTTTTTCAACTGAATCTTTTGTAACAATATTATTTTCCAACATTAATTTTTCATTACCAATAAGTACTGACTTTCCATCAACCATTGATGAAATACCTAATCCTGTTAATGAACTAAAATCTTTAACTTCTAATAAATCTAAATTTCTATTTTTAGCTTCATCTACTATAGCTAGACCTAATGGGTGTTCTGAAAGATATTCTACACTCGCTGCAAGTTGCAAGAGAACTTCTTCAGATAAATTATTAAATGTCATTATATCAGTTACTGAAATTTTACCTTCTGTCAATGTTCCAGTTTTATCAAAAACAACAGTATCAACTTCTTTAGCTAATTGCAATGCTTCTGAACTTTTTATTAAAATACCGTGTTCAGCACCCTTACCAGTACCTACCATTATAGCAGTAGGTGTTGCTAAACCTAAGGCACAAGGACAAGCAATAACAAGCACTGAAATAATAATTTTTAGAGAGAAACTCCAAGATGCTTCTCCAACAAAGTACCATAAAATTCCAGCTATTAGTGCTAAAACAATAACAATAGGAACAAATACACCTGAAATTTTATCAACAAGTTTTGCAATCGGAGCTTTAGAATTTTGAGCATCTTCAACAAGTTTAATAATCTGTGATAAAGTAGTGTCTTTTCCGACTTTAGTAACTTTCATTTTAAAAACACCTGTTTTATTAATACTAGCTCCAACAACTTTACTATTTATTTCTTTTTCTACTGGAATACTTTCCCCTGTTAACATCGATTCATCTACAGTCGAACGACCTTCGATCACGACTCCATCAAGAGGTACTTTTTCACCAGGACGAACAAGAAGTATGTCACCTGTAGATATTTCATCTACGGCTACTACATGTTCTTCACCATCTTTTATTAAATTAGCTGTTTTTGGTACCAATCCGACCAACTTACTAATAGCGTTTGTAGTACGACTTTTAGATACTCCTTCAAAGTATTTACCTAGTGTTATCAACGTTAAAATCACTGCAGCTGATTCATAGTACAAATGCATAGCCGCATGTTCATCACCTAAATATGCCAATACGGTTGAATAGACACTATATAAGAATGCTGCCCCTGCTCCTAACGCTACTAAAGAATCCATATTAGGTTTTCTTCTAAGAAGAGCTCTAATTCCTACACTAAAGAATTTTCTACCAAAATACGAAACAGGTAACACCAGAATAAACTGTACAGTTGAAAATAATTTTGGATTTCCCATTGGACTTAAACTTTCCAACATAGGTAATCCCACCATCTCAGCCATCGCTATGTACAACACAGGCACTGTAAATATAGCTGAATAAATAAATCTTTTCCAAATACCATCAATTTCTTTTTGTTTTTTCTCAGCTTGATCATCAACCAAATCATCTATTTCTAATCTTGCTTTATAGCCCGCTTCTTCTACTTTTTTCTCGATTTCAGCTACACTTAATTTTTCTTTATCGAATTTTACTACCATCTTCTCAGTAGCAAAATTTACAACTGCTTCTTCTATTCCATCTAAAGATGAAATCGTATCTTCTATATTTTTCGCACACGTTGCACAGCTCATTCCTTCTAATATAAATGTTCGCTCTTCAATACTAGAAACATAAGTAAGCTTATACCCCAATTTTTCTACAATCTTTTCTACTTCCGTTCTATCTATTCCCTCTCCTCTAGTAAGCGTAAGTTTACTTGTTGCAAGATTCACATTAACATCCGATAAATAATCAACTTGTTTTAAACTCTCTTCAATATGTGCTGCACAAGAAGCACAGCTCATCCCCTCAATTAAATATGTTTCATTTTTTACCATATATTAATCACACCTATCTCTTAAATATTTTTATTCGTCTACATTTGTAGTCTTTGTTGTAAATCAAGTATACTACCATCTAAAATTATTGTCAACAATATTTTAAATAATCAATAACAGGTATCATTATGATATAGGGAGTGACTCAAAAATCGTGATTTCGTAGAAATCGATTTTGTTGAGTCACCTCCGCACAGTTTATTAGATATCTAAAAAGCTTTTATAAAGCGAATTTAGATATCAATAAACCACTGCGTCTATGAGTTCTCATATGAACTTTGCCAAATTTTAGGACCTTTTTGTCAACCCCAGCTAATTTTCTAGGATTTAATTTAAAATTTAAAGCTATAGATTTATTAAAACCTACAGCTTTTTACAATATTAATTTTTACTCTCTAACTTTTCATTCATCTGGCGACGTAGTTTAGAGAAATCTTCTTTAACTACTACAGTATCGGCAATAAAGTCATGAAGCCCTTTTTTCTTATTTGTGAAAACTACGGCTAAATACGGTAAGTAAGCTAAGAATATCGTTAATAATCTACCTACTAGCTCACGATAAACTACATCAGCAAAACTTAACTTTTCCCCTTTATTAGTCTCTACTTTTATCTTCATAATCATCTTACCTAAGGTTTGAGAGAAGAAGTACGTCATCGCTATAAAATACGTAAACATAACAATAACATAACTTAAAGACTCTTCTCCTAAAATAGGAAAATCAAGTACCTTATTTAATAACCCAAAGCTAATAGTATTTAATAAACTAGATATAGCATAAATAACTATCATATCAATTACATATGCAACAAATCTAGTCCAGAAACCTGCATAGAAATTTTTAGAAAGCATTAAATAATCCTCTAATGAAGTTGGCAATGAAAAATCTTTTTCTAGTTTTTCTTGTGCTTCTTTAGTATCTTTATACTCTTTAACAAGTTCTTCATTTCGTGTAGGTTCATCCGAAGCTACTGTAGTACCCCCGTTAAGAAGCGGCTCGTTTGAAGGTCTATTATTATTTAAATCGTTGTTCATTTAAATCCCCTCCCTATCCTAAGTAGCTACGTTCAACTTTGTTCGAATTTACTTCACTATTTAATTCAGAGATAAAACTTTTTGTTGTTGCTTTTACAAATCTAGAAATTAAACTTTCTGCAGTTTTATCAGCTCTTAATTCGATTACAGTTGGGTTAGATAGTCCTTTTTCTTCTTTTATTAAATCAATAAGTTCATCTTCAGTACCAATTTTATCAGCTAATTTATTCGCTACTGCTTGTGTACCAGTGTACGTTCTACCATCAGCAAGTTTCTTAACTTCATCTTCACTTAGGTTTCTACCTTCAGCTATAGCTTTTACAAATCTTTCATACGCTTCTTTGTTTTGTTCTTGTAATATTTTTCTAGTTGATTCTGGTAAGTCCTCTGTTAAGCCACCTACTGCTTTTTGCTCTCCAGAACGGATAGTTTCTTGTTTAATTCCGTGGTCGTTTAAGAATTTTTGAGCAGATACATAACTCATAATTACACCTAGTGATCCAGTAGTTGTTTCAGTATTTACAAAAATCTTCTTAGCTGGTGTAGAAACATAATACCCTCCTGATGCAGCTGTCTTTTTCATTGAAACATAAACATCTTTACCACTGTTCTTAAGGGCATTATACAGCTCAGCAGTTTCATATACACCACCACCTGGTGAATTCACAGATAAAAGTATTGCTTTTACATTTGGATTATTCTTAGCCTCTTTAATTTGATTCAACACAGACCCTCGCGAATAAGTATTCGTCATTTCTGCATTAATTTCACCTTCAATTGAAATCTTTTGAATTACTTCACTACTATCACCTTTTTTCAAAGTTAATTTAGTAACACTTTGCTCCTGTAAAAACTCTGTTAAGTACCCATTTAATTCTGCATCATCTTTTTTATTGTTGTTACTTGATGTGATAGTCCCTTTAATTAACGAAAACACCACTAGAACCACTACAATCACAGTTGATATCAATCTTTTATTCTTAAAATTCATAATTTTTTCCTCCAAAACTTTATTATAATATTTTTGTAAAAAGCCAGCAACAAACAACACTTTAGCCATCTGTACTTAGCTTTTAATTTACTCACCTTTAACTATTTTCCCTATCTTATAAACAAATACTTTGTTTTTCTAGAGATATAATAATTAATTTTTTAAATTAACTGGCGATTTATCATCCTCTACAAATTTTCCATGTTTATCACAATATCCAGCTATAACAAAGAAACCATTTGTATCATAGTAACCAGTTGGCATTAATTCACTCTTACATACACTGTAATCAACAAAAATAGAATCCTCCATCTTTTTGACTTCATCCCCTTGATTGCTATTTCTATTTTTCATAACTCCCTCTCCTATTCTGCATAAGTTTTCGATACGAACTTGTTATATCGTTTCATAAATGCAAGTTCAGCCGTTCCTGTTTGCCCATGCCTATTTTTAGCAATGATTACCTCAATAGTAGAAACATCACTTGTTTCTTGAACTTCATTTTCATCAGCATCTTCACTTCTATAGTAGTCACCACGATATAAGAATGAAACTATATCGGCATCTTGCTCAATACTTCCAGATTCCCTAAGGTCACTCATCATAGGGCGTTTATCTTGCCTAGATTCAACACTACGTGATAACTGAGATAGGGCGATGACTGGACATTCCAGTTCCCTCGCCATCTGTTTTAAACTACGAGATATTTCAGATACCTCTTGTTGTCTATTATCTGTTCTCTTACTTCCTTGCAGAAGTTGCAGATAATCGATAACCACTAGATCTAAGCCATGTTCAGCTTTTAATAACTTACATTTCGCTTTTACTTCATTTACTTTAATAAAAGCACTATCCTCAATAAAGACATTTTTCTGATTTAAGAAATGAACTGCTGTTTCTAGTTTCATAAGATCATCATTATCAAGATTTCCTCGTTTAATTTTTTCGGAATCTATCATTCCCTCACTACAAATCATCCTAGAAACAAGCTGATCTGCACCCATCTCTAACGAGAATAATGCCACTGTTCTTTTCTCATCTTCAGAACGAGGATTTTTTCCAGCAATATTTAGCGCAATATTTAGCGCAAATGCTGTTTTACCCATTGCAGGACGCGCTGCAAGGATAATTAAATCCCCTTTACCAAAACCTACAAGCTTATCTAAAGCGCCGTAACCAGTAGGAACAGCTACATTCTCACCTTCTCCTGCCATACGAGCTAGAATCTCTTTAAAAACTTCCTCAGTAACATCTTTCATATTCTTAAACTGAGATGTCTTTGCACGCTCCATTGCACGTTCAACTTGATCGAATAAAGTTGCCGTTAAAGAATCAATATCAGCATTTCCTTGATTCATCTCTTCAGTACTACTTAATAATGCAGCACGAATTTCTCTGTAAATAGAATATTTCTTTACTAAATTCGCATAATGCATTATATTACGAGAACTTGGAGTAATATCATATAAATCCACTATATATAATGAGGCATCCACATTTCTGAATGCCCCACTATTATTTATTTCTTCAAAAATTGTAGTGGTGTCAGGTATTATTTCCATTTCATCTAAACGTAAAATAGCACTGTAAATATCTTTATTTCGTTCATCATAGAAGTCTTCAGCATCAACCGTTGCCTTCACTTCTACTAATTTTTCAGGCTCTTGCATTAAAGCACCTAATAACGATTGTTCCGCCATAACGACAGAATCTATATGATATTTCATATTATCACCTTCAACTTATTTACTATTGTTCCACCACATGAACTTTAATTGTTCCTTCTACTTGAGAGTGTAGTTTAATTTTAACATTTGTATAACCTAAAGATTGAATACCGTGTGGTAAATCAATTTTCTTTTTATCAACTTTTAGGTCATGTTGTTTCTTAAGTTCTTCAACAATTTGTTTAGAAGATACTGATCCGAATAATCTTCCACCTTCTCCAGATTTAACTTTAATAGTTACTTCAAGACCTTCTAGTTGTTTCGCAAGTAAGTTAGCTTGAACTAATTCTTCTTGTTTATCTTTTTCAACACGTTTTTGTTGACCTTTAAGTGTAGCCATATTAGCATTTGTTGCCGCTACAGCTTTTTTATTAGTTATTAAGAATTTTGCATATCCATCAGCAATCTCCTTAACATCTCCTTTTTTACCTTTTCCTTTTACATCTTCTAAAAATATAACTTTCATTACAATTTCTCCTTTTATCTATTTTTTATATTTATGATATTATTTTATCAATAGCATCATTTAGACGATCTAACGCTTCGTCTAAACTAATCCCCTCAATCTGAGTTGCTGCATTAGCAAGATGGCCTCCACCGCCAAGTTCTTCCATGATAAGTTGAACATTAATATTACCTAATGATCTCGCTGAAATACCAACTTTTCCTTCCTCAAGATATCCTATAGCAAAACTACATTCAATCCCTTTAAGAGTTAGAAGTAAATCGGCACTTTGAGCAAGCATTACATTCGTATAACATTTATCTTCAGGCGCTTTCGCCATAATAATTTCTGGGGATTTTTGAATAGAATTATTAATTATTTCTACCCTATTCATAAAATTCTCAAATGGTTCTTTAAGAATTGTTTTAACTTTTATCGGATCTGCTCCATTACTTCTTAAATATGCTGCTGCATCGAACGTTCTAGATCCTGTCCTTACAGAGAAGTTTTGTGTATCTACTACTATTCCTCCGAGCATTACTGTTGCTGCAATTGGAGAAATTTTTTCGATTCTAGTCTGATATTCGATTAACTCTGCAATTAATTCAGAAGCAGATGAAGCGTATGGTTCAATATAGGTTAACAATGGATTCGTAATTATATCTTCTCCACGTCTATGATGGTCAATTATAACTTTTCTATTAGCTTTAGATAATATAGCTGCATCAATTACTCGTGAAGCATCTGAAGTATCTACAACGATTAAAGTTGTCTGTGGAGTCATAAGCTCCCAAGCTTCATCACTATCTACGAATACCTTAGATAACTGCTCATCTTGACTATCAATTTCAAACATTACTTTGTGAATAGTTTCATCACGATCACTCTCATTCAAGATAATATAACACTCTTTACCTAAAAATTTAGAAAAAGTATAAATACCTACACATCCACCAACCGCGTCGAAATCAGGGCGTTTATGCCCCATCACTATTACCTTATCACTATCATTTACTATATCGGCCAACGCATTAGAAACAACACGTGCCTTAATTCTAGTACGTTTTTCCTGTGGATTAGTTTTACCACCATAAAATCTAATCGTACCATCAACATCTTTCATGGCTACCTGATCTCCTCCACGCCCTAAAGCTAAATCTAACGAACTTTTAGCAAGTTCTCCAAGTTCTGGTAAGAAATCAGTTCCCATCCCAACACCTATACTTAAAGTAATTGGTGCATCAAATTCTTCTTTTAGATTTCTTATAGTATCTAAAATTTGGAATTTTTCTTTTTCTATTTTTTTTAAGTCTTTTACATTTAACAATCCAATAAATCTATCATCATCTATTCTTTTTAGATAAATACTATTTTTCTTAGCCCAATCTGTTAAAGCAATAACAACAGTAGCATCCAGTCTACTCGCAACTTCATCTTCCAGTGAATCGTAAACATCTTCATAATTATCTATGCTTAAATTAAGGATAATAGGTCTTGTATCTCTAAATCTTTGCATCACTACTTTACTTTCTGTAATGTCGAAGAAATATATATATCCGCTATCTTTTTGGTAATTAACTTTATAATGCTTTCCAAAAATCTCAAATTGATTATCTACTGGTGTTTCTAAATCAAACAAATCTTTTATCTCCGGCATAAGTTCTAAAATACTCATACCTTTTATCTCTGCAACTTTAATATTTTTATATATAAAGTTATTTGCCCATTCTATATTTTTATTTTCATCAATTACAACTATTCCTATAGGGAACTTATTAATACCTTTTTCTGATGAATCCTTAATTCTATTTGTTAATTTACTAATATACCTCTCCGTATGTTCAACAGATTTTTCCCTTTGTATATTATAAAAAGCGAAAATAAGTAAACCAATCAATAAGTAAATTATCAAGCTATAAATATTAAATATAGCACTTAAAATTGCACCTATTAGAAAAATAGCAATAATAATCAATTCAAATTTTTTCTTATCACTCATACTTATCTTCCCCTTTTCATCATAATATATCCTTCTCTTAATTTAAATGCACTGTCAATGAAACCAAGTAACTCAAAGATAGGACTAAAAATCAACATCAACAGGAATAATATAGGTTTACCAATAGTTGATTTTGATTTTTGCTCTACAAAGAAGAATGCAGTAAACAATCCATTTAAAATAAATGCTAACGATAATATTCCTGTTATATTTTGGAATAGAATATTCCAAAAGCTATATGTATTACTTCCAGCTTCCATTTCAACAAAGAAAGTTATTATAGTAACTACAATATATGTATAAGCACTTTTTGAACTAACCATTATGCGACTAAACTTTGGAAATACTGGAATAATTACAAATTCTCTAGCTAACATCGATAATGTATAATGCACCAATACTAAACTATATGCAAGTAACATGATGAATAATGTTACAGGGAATGATTTTTGCAGATTTGAAAAACTATCTAATACCATATTTTTATCGACACCTTGGTTCATTTCAACCATCGAATTCACATAAGAATTAATAAAATTTAATATTTGTGTTCTATCGATAGTTATAGTTCCCATCTTTATAGACAAGAATACGTATAAAGCTATCCCTAAAAATATTATGGTATTAACAATAGCAACCAATAATAATTTTGAACCTCGTGAGTATATAGTTCTATACACTATATAAGCAATAATCATATGTATTCCAAACCAAAATATCATATTATGAGAAGCAAATAACGATAATATTACTCCACCTGAAATAATTAATGGAATATAATAATTCAATCCTCTCGCACCTAACACATATGTAAGTGGAAAAACAGAAAGGAACGCCGTTATAACTTCAATATTTAGGAATATACCTAATAATATTAATATTAAATAACTCACTGCATAAGCTAGTATTTTCATATTATTAGGAGTTCTAAAGAAAAACTTATTCTTCATTAATTCTTCAATTTCTTTACTCAAAAGTTTTGAAATATTATTATCCAAATTAACACTCCTTTTTTATTTTAATTATACCCTCATATAGCAATTATAACTATATAGATATCTTTATTATTATATCAAATTTTTACACTTTTTAAAAGAAAAATAAAATAACAAATAATCTGTCCATCTAGTTGTTAATTCCAAAAGAAAACTCCTCATTAAAGAAAAAATTAGACTTCCAGTTAAAATAAATGTCTTACCATAATTTAAATTATTATCCCTCAAAGTACATTTGAAATAAATATAATACTAGCCTAAACTTTAAAAATTAATATTATTTATAAATTTTCTCATTAAACACTGTTTATAATTAACAAATAGCATTATAAAATTTATGATATTTAGTAGAGAATACAACTAACTTAGTATTTATTACAATAAGGGATGAGCCAAAAATCCTAAATTCAAGAAATTTATTTGAGGACCTTTAGACGCAAAATTTTAATAATATCTAGATTCGCTTTATACTAATCTTTTAGCTAGCTAATAAACTTTACGGAGGTAACTCAACAAAATTGATTTCTTCTAAATCACAATTTTTGAGTCATTCCTATTTATTAAATTTATAGAAAGGGATAGTATTATGAAAAAATACATTATTACTATTGTTACAGTTACTTTGGTAGTATTAATATTTGCATTAGGTGGATATTATTATTTAACTAAAGATGATAAAACTACAACATCTAATCAAACTACTCAAAAGGATGATAAGAAACCTTCTATCAAAGAAAATACAAAATCTGATGATAATACCGAAAATCCTCCGTCTACTAACGGAAAAACTCCAGAGACTGTTACTCAACCAACAATTATTAATGGTATTATTCTGGCGAATAAGAAACATCCACTACCAGCTAACTATAATCCTGGAGAAGACCCTACAACTCGACAAAAAGTTAATAAATTAATTGCTGATGCTCGAGCATTAGGATTAAACGTTTCTAATCAAGTTTCTGGTTTTAGAGCTTATGGTACACAAGCTGGACTTTACAACAACTATGTTGCTTCGCATCGTAAACAAGAAGCTGACAGATTCTCAGCACGACCAGGATATAGTGAACACCAGACTGGATTAGTTTTTTGATCTTATTGATAATCAAGGGCAACTTTTAGGAGCCGAAGGAATTAATGAAAGTAGTAAAAAAGCTGCTGCTTGGTTAGATAAAAATTCTCATAAATATGGCTTCATCGTTAGATATAAACCAGAGTTTGTAGATAAAACTGGCTATATGGAAGAAAGTTGGCATATTCGCTATGTTGGTGACGATGTAGCTAAAACAATTTACGAAAAAAATATTTCACTAGAAGAGTACCTTAATGCCCCTGGTGGAGACTATGCAAATTAAATTATTATAAGTAACTAGTACAATCATAACACCAATAAAAGGTGGAGCAGCTGTTACAATAAGATCACTTGAAACAAATTCAGCTGCGGAAGCTTGGGCTTATGTTGACTATGGAAACTACACTGGATACATTCGTAGAGATTTAATCGGCGGATAATAAAAAAACAGAATATAATAAAAAAGTTGACTCACAAAATTGTGAATCAACTTTTTTAATTATCTCTAACTTTTAATTTAACCATAAGCATACTTATTAAAGTTATCCCTATAACAATAAGGAAAATAGATTTACTTTGTGTAAAACCAAGTAAGCCATTTTTAACATGTTTACCTATCCAAACATACACATAATCACCATAATAGATACCTAATGCGAAGAATGCTTGGTAGATTCCCATACTAACATTACGATATTCTCTATCAAAATATTGCATAGCAAGGGAAATAAGTGCATTATAAGCACCACCATATCCTAATCCATTTAAGATATAACTAAAATAAATAACATACGGGTTATTAACATATAATGCTATAATATAGAACGCTAATGAACATCCTAGTAAGAATAATAAAGTTTTTTGAATACCCCATTTTCTCGTAAAGTACACTCCCACAAGAACTCCAGCAATTAGCTGAGGTACTGCAAAGACTGCATCCATATACGCAAGCATTAGCGGCGTCATATTCAGTTCTGTTTTACCATAAGTAATCATGTTAGCTCCACTTGTGGCAAACTTTATAAATGAAAGCAATAACGCTATTAAACAAATATAGATAAAACTCTTATGTTTAATTACTACCTTCACCTTATCAAATGAAAAATCACTATCAACAGGACGATAATCTTTCATCATAAATGATAATATAAACGTAATTATCGCAATAACACCCGCTACTATCCACATATAGTCAAAATGTTTATATGTATTCATAGTAAAGACATATTGTATAGGTGCTGCGATAAACTCAGCTAATAACGGTGCAACAGATAGTATCGATACCGATACCGCTGCCTTATCTCTAGAAAAAGTTTCTGAGAAAATAACATTGAACAAAGCAAGCATTGTGGCACTTATCCCTAATGATAAAGAAGATAAGTATAACGTAATATAGCTACCGTTAAATGCTACTAAAAATGAAGTCACTATTAATAAAAATAAAGAAATTTGAACGAATATTTTACGCCTTTTAAAAATATCGCTCGCCAAAAACATCGGCAACCTTACTATTAAACTCATAAGTCCATATCCGGCTGCTATTTGAGCTGCGAGTACCGGTGTTAAAGAAAGTCCACCTTGTTCTATCGGTGTAATTGCGTATAACTTTCTATAAGCACGTATAATACTTATCGCAGACCAGAATAAAACTAATATCCAAAATATAATAATTTGATCCTTATTCAATTCGAATTTCTTAGATAAAAAGATTACTAGAATTAGAATTAATGCGATCATTATAAGTGAAAATAAAATTTTTGTTTTAACCATCTCCTAACTATATAATTTTCATAAAATATCGAATTTAAAGTAGTATAACTATGTTTAAAATTCAACTTAAACATTATACCACAAAATCATATGTTATTAAGAAAAAAATACTCAGATTATCTGTTATATTACTTTCGATAACGTTAGAAAACTTATTTTTATATTTGGATAGGCTTCTTTTATAGTTTTAGCACATCCTAACAAAGTATTTCCACTCGTATATATATCATCTATTATCAAAACAGACTCAATACTTCCTAAAGTCATTTCATCGCATAAAAGATGATACCTGTTCTCCTTTCTTTCTTTATGAAGTTTAGACTGTTTCTTTCTATAATCACAACTAAGAATTTTCTTATAGTCAACATCACATAACTTACAAACTTGTTCAATATGATCAAACCCTCGGATAATCTCCCTAATCTCATTTGCCGGAACAATCGTCACTAAATTAAAATCATTTAAAGAAAAAAACTTGTCTAGAAGATTTTTAAATTTTACTGCGCAAGCCACATCTCCGAAATATTTTATAGAATAGATTTCATCTTTTAAAAATTCATAGTCAGCAAAATAATACAAAGTATAGTCTCCTACTTCTAGTACATTTATATCAACATGTTCCCTACAGCTAGCACAAAGATAAAAATCCTCTTTTTTTGAAAATAATGTATCAAACCCCAACTTTTTCTTTATTTCCAAACTACAAAAACTACACTTCATATCTTACCTCCTATTCAACTTCCTATATCTTGCAAGATTATTCATATACTCAATCTCTTTAATAGCGGCTTTCATATCCCTACTTATACTATCCGCTAAAAATACAACATCACCAGAATTATCATAGTCCTTTCTACCTACCCTACCTGAAATTTGAATTAATGCAGCCTTTGTAAAATTTACATGTTTCGCATCAAAAACCACTACATCTAAATAATCAAAAGTCACTCCACGCTCTAATATTGTTGTCGTAATGAGAATATCTAGTTCTCTATTATAAAATTTCTGGATTTTCTCACTTCTATTTTCGTCTCCACTATAGACGAAGTCTATCATTATTTCCTCGGAAATACATTTTTTAAAATATAAGACAGCCGTCTCACACATGCCTATTTCAGGAACAAATATTAAAATCCGTCTATCCTTCTCTAATTTTTCTTTGATGAATTTTTCTAGAAATTGTGACTTTCTCGAAAAATCAAACACTTCAGGCTTTTCAATTTTTATTTTCGGAACAGGTAACAAATATCTGTGATACCTTATAGGGATTTTTATAACTTCATAAACACTAGATTTAACTATTTCAGAAGGTGTCGCTGAAAGAAATACAAGAACACCATCATCTTTCAAACTTGTTTTAGCACCATTTTCTAAACATTCATCACCAGAATACGGAAAAGCATCCACCTCATCAATAATAACGACATCAAAGTAATTATAATATTTAACAAGTTGGTGCGTCGTCATAATATAAAAATTCGATTCTTCCAAAATTTTCTCTTCTCCATGTAATACACTTATTGGATAACCACTAAAATCACGAAAAAATCTTTCAGATAATTCTTTTACAACATCACGTCTAGGGATTGCTAAGCATATGTTTTTATTATCCAAGATTGCATGATATATAGCATCATAAACTATTTCTGTCTTACCCGCCCCACAAACTGCCCAGATTAAAGTACTCTTTGCGCTGTCTATATTCTCCACTAAACTCTTACTTGCTTCTTCCTGAACATTGCTTAACTTAACACTAGGTCTTTCGGGTACTTTTAAATTTGATACCGGGATATTTATATGAAACTTTATAAAATAATCATCACTTCTTCCAAAATCTATACATCTTCTACAATATGTAACTTCCTGATTTTTATTAATAAATGTGAAAAAATATTGCTTATCTTTATTATCACATTGTAAACAGTGAAACTTACCTTTATCTTCATTTACTGAGTACAGTTTACTTATATATTGACAATTATCTAAATAATGAAGTTTAATATTCATTTTTAGCAATTTGGATATAGATAAAAGCAGTCCATTATACCTCCTCAAAAAAGTTAAATCACTCTCTTTTAGAGTATAGACTGCCCCTGTAATTATTTCATTATATATTTCATCAAAATCTGAATTGATTTCTCCAAAGTTATCATAGCTCTTTTTAATTTTTCTATAATTTATATTTTTATCATTATTACTCATTTTTGAATAATAAACTATATAAATCGCCTCTATAAATTCACAGTATTCCTTGAAAAACATTTTCTATTACTCCTTATCTGTAAATTTTTATCAAAAATATTTTCAGTAAATTTCCTCATTTAGTTAACATTTTAAGTTTCTAATATTCCTAGTTAACCACATAACGTCTATATTTAATTTTATTTTAACAAAAATATATTTATAAAGCAAAATAAATGTACATTTTATAAAAGTGACATTTTTATGCAAACTATATTGCTAACGTTATCAAAAAGTGGTATAATAAAACTATAAAAAGAGGGGGAACCCCCTATAAAGTAGCTAAGCTACTTTATGAAAGGAGTGCTTTAAAATGTTAAGATATCAAGTACGAGGAGAAAATTTAGAGATTACTCAAGCAATTAGAGAATATGTTGAAAACAAAGTTTCTAAATTAGAAAAATACTTTGCTGACAGTTTAGAAGCAAACGTTTACGCTAATGCTAAAGTATACAAAAATAATAAGAAAAAAATCGAAATCACTGTACCTCTTAAAGGTGTAACACTTCGCGCAGAAGAAACAAACGAAGATTTATACGCTGCTGTTGATTTAGTTGTTGACAAACTTGAACGTCAAATGAGAAAACACAAAACTAAAATCAATAGAAAAGGTCGTGAAAAAGGATTTGCTGAAGAAATTATTCTTACGAGTGAGTTAGAAGAAGCTGAAGAAACTACTTTAGATCTTGGCAAAGTTAAACAACTTAAAGTTGAAGCAATGACAAGAGAAGAAGCTGTATTCCAAATGGAACTTCTAGGACACGATTTCTTCGCATTCTTAGATAACACTACAAATGAAATTTCTGTAGTATATAAACGCCGTGACACTGGATACGGAGTATTAGAAATTTCTAAATAATTAATATTGAGTTTAACCACAATCAACCATCTTCCGTAGGTGGTTGATTTTTCTTTACAAATACAATAAAATTAAAATAAAGAAATAAAATAAGTATAGAATTTCTCTTATATTTTTTCGTACTCTTATAGTGATGAAGGACGGAGCTGACCGAAAAGTACTAGATTTTATAAATAGTTTACATGAAAACTCATAGACGCAGTGGTTTATTGATATCTAAATTCACTTTATAAAAGCTTTTTAGATATCTAATAAACTGTGCGGGGGTGACTCGACAAAATCGATTTCTTCGAAATCACGATTTTTGAGTCACTCCCTAGTAAATGAGCCTATAGTCTCATTTACTCCTTACAAAATTGTAGTTCAATTTTGTTATCACCACTATAGAGTACTCTAGAAAAATATTTTAAGAGTAAACTAATTTTATTATATCCAATTAGTTTCTATAACTATATACAATACCCATTAGGAGGATTTTTTATGACTAAAAAAGTTGCTTTATTCATTGAAAATGGAAGTGAAGAATTAGAATTAATTGCACCACTAGATATACTTCGTCGTGCTAATATCCACGTTGATCTAATCTCTGCAAACAACGAAGACTATATAACAAGCTCGCACGACGTAAAAATAATAGTAGATAAAAAAATTGATGATATCGACAATATACTTGATTATGATGCAATAGTAATCCCAGGTGGAATGCCTGGAAGTACCTTACTTCGTGATAATGAGAAAATAATTAAATTTTATCAAGAAATGTATAAAGCTAATAAATTGGTTGCTGCCATCTGCGCAGCTCCTATCGTACTAAGCAAAGCGGGGATTCTAGAAGATAAAGAAGTAACTTCTTATCCAGGATTCGATAAAGAAATAAACTGCAAAACATACAATAACGAAAAAGCGGTAATAGTTGATAATAATGTAATCACTGCCCAGGGACCAGCCGTAGCTATTTTATTCGGTTACGAAATCGTTAATTACCTACTTCAAGATGATACTGCACAAAACATTAGCAACGCTATGCTAGTACCAGTATTAAAAAATAACTTATAAAACACAAAACAAAGACCTCAGATTAAAACATCTGAGGTTTTTATCATTTACTTATTTTGTTAATTCTTCTAATTCTTTCATTGCAGCTACTACAACTTCTGGTGTACAAACATCAACTGCAAGTTTAAATGTTTCTTTTTCACTAGCTGCAAATTCAGCAATTTTTTGCATTTTTTCTTCTACATCTTCTGTTACATTAACACAAGCTAAATTATAAGCTAAATCATTAGCTTTATAGAATGGAACAAGTTTCTCCACTTCTTCTCTCTTACCTTCAGCAAGTAATTGAACCAAGATACCATAAGATACTTTTGTTCCATGTAATACAGAATGTGTTTCTTTAACTAAACTCATACCATTGTGCACTGCGTGAGCTCCTGCCATACGTCCGTAGTGAACACCGAAACATCCAACACACCCTGAGATAGCAAATACTGTATCTACAGCATTTTTAAAACTTTCAGTAACTTCACCTTTTTCCATAGCTTCTAATGCACCGTTAGCATCGCGTAAAAGAACATCACGAGTGATTTTAGCTGCTTCTAATCCCATTCTTACAAAAGGATCATTAAACTTGTTATTTCTCTCTACTAATACTACTGCTTCATACCATTTAGCTAAAGTATCCCCTATTCCCGCTACGAAGTATTCTTTTGGTGATTCTAATAATAGATCTAAATCTGCAATACAAGCATACGCTGTACGTTTAAAATATGCAACCTCTCTAAATGTATGATCTGGATGATAAACTGCTGCTACAGGTGCATAAGGTGCACAAGTTGCGATTACTGTCGGTACTGTCATATACTCAACATTTAAGTTTTGTGCTACTCCTTTAGCAGTATCGATAACACGTCCTCCTCCTACTCCAAGAACTACGTCAACACCTTCACCGAATTCATCAGCAATACGTTGCATATCTTCAAAAGATGCTGAACCATCATATTTTGCTACTCTGAATTCTCTATTACCTTTGTAAAACTTCGTAAATGCTGCGTAAGATTTTTCTCCAGTAACAATCAAAGGAGTCTTAAACCCTTCTAATCTATTATCAAGTGCAGACAATGCCCCACTTCCTGAAATATATTCACTTACCCCTGGTCTTGCTACATTTGCTAATTCAAACATTTTACATCTCTCCTTTGTTGTTAAATTCATAATATCTATTGTATAATTACGATTATAACATTTCCGAAAAATAAAATCAATAGTAAGTTAAAATCTTTTTGTTTTCTGACAATTTAAAACAGAACATAAGCAGCAATTATTTTATAAACACATATAAATTAAAAAATTAAGGTAATTGACGAAGAACATTCTTATCCTCTTAATAACCTTAATTTTTATTTTATTATCTCGGGAAAAATATAGTCCCCTCTTTCTTAGTTTGACCTTTTGTTATAGATTCCACTATAGTACTAGCTTTTTCTAAGGCTACTATATCACCATTTAGTTTTTCAATTAATATCTTTCTACCTTTATATGGACTATAAACACTTGCTTCTACATTCTCAATCCTTAAATAATAACGCTCATCTAAGTTATTTTCCTTGAGCATATTTCTAATCTGAGCTAGATTTTCTTCGTTATAATCTACATACTCGAATAAGTTTCTATTTTGTAATCTTCTTGCCAAATCAGCAGCAATTTTATCTTCTTTATCTTGAATAAGAGCGCAACAATATAATAGTGAATTTTCATCCAGTTTAAAATATTCGTCTACACTCACTTCAGATTCTTCTAAAAATGGCACCAACACCTTCATATCTTCAAAATAGTCTTGATCCCCTTTAAAAATATCTTTCAATCTATTAAATAGTTGAATAAATACCGCCTCATAACTTCTAGCTACAGGATGATAATAAACTTGCCAATACATTTGATATCTTGCCATAATATAGTCTTCTACACTATGAATACCAGTGTATTTAACGACAATTACCTTTCTTCCCTCAGCTGTTTTTCTTACGCGTATTGTACGTAATATTCTTTCAAGATCAAACTGTCCATAACTCGTCGCTGTAAAATAAGAATCACGTAATAAATAATCCATTCTATCAGCATCTAGTTGACCTGAAACAATCTGATTAAGTATATCATTTTCATGAGTATGTTGAATAATAGATACTATATCTTGTGGTAACTTTTCTGAAACAGCTCTTAAAATAGCATTAAGTTCTGTATTACCTAATATTATTTTTGCTGTATATTCTTCGTGACTATGATTAGTAATATGCTCAAATGCATGCGAAAACGGACCATGCCCTACATCATGCAGAAGTCCCGCAAGCGTCACGCAAACTTTCTCATATTCAGTTAATTCAACGCAAAGCGACTTAACCTCTGTAACCATTCTCCTAACAATCTCATAAACACCTAACGAATGAGAAAATCTAGAATGTTCTGCTGTTGGATATACTTGAAAATCTCCCCCTAATTGCCTTATACGGCGTAATCTTTGAAACTCCTTACTATCAAGACAATTCCAAATCACTTCATAATGAATATGAATATAGCTATGTACTGGATCTTTTAACACCTTAGTTTCGTCTAATTTTTTTAATTCCATCACTTTTCTCCCCCTACTATAATCGATATTTTTTTACTATATTTCACCTATTATTATATCAAAGCATAAAAAAAAGACAAGCCTAAGCTCATCTTTTTCAATTTTATTCTTATTTTTCGTCTACTACGTATGGTAAAAGTGCCATGTGTCTAGCTCTTTTAATTGCTGTAGTTAACATTCTTTGGTACTTAGCTGAAGTACCTGTTACACGACGTGGTAAGATTTTTCCACGTTCAGAGATGAATTTTTTAAGTAATTCTACATCTTTGTAGTCGATAAATTCTACGTTATTTTTAGTGAAATAACATACTTTTTTACGACGACGCATGTTGTTACGACGATTGTTATTTACTGCCATTGTGCATGTCCTCCTATGTAATTTTAGTCTTCTTTAAACGGATTTACTACATCCTGCATGAAGTCATCATCTAGATTACTTGGGAAGTTTTCCCCGAAATCAGAGAATGATGAACTATCATTAATAAAATCTTGCATAGCTGAATTAGCTTGTCCAAAGTTTTGATTAGTATTGTTGTTATAATAATTTTGATTATTGTTATTATACGCTGGTTGTGATTGAGGTTGATTAAAACTCATAGAGTCAAAACCATTGTTTTGTCTACCATGTGAGCTATTTTTAGATTCAAGGAATTGAACACTTTCTGCTACTACTTCAGTAACATAAACTGTGTTTCCATCTTTACCTTGATAATTTCTAGTCTGTATTCTACCTTCAACTGCGACTTGACTTCCACGTCCTAAGAAACGCGCCATATTTTCTGCTTGCTTTCTAAAAGCTACACATCCAATAAAGTCTGCTTGTCTTTGACCATTTTGATCAGTGAATGTTCTGTTTACAGCTACTGTAAAATAAACCATTGGAATATTCGAATTAGAATATCTCAATTCTGGATCTTTAGTTAATCTACCTACTAATACTACACGATTTACCATAGTATTTCACCCCTTATTTTTCTAATCTTACTACCATGTGACGGATGATGTCATCGCTAATTTTTGCTAAACGATCGAATTCTTTTGTAGACGCATCTGTTTCTGAAGTTAATTCTACTACATAGTAGTAAGCATCACTGAAGTCTTCGATTTCATAAGCTAGGCGTTTTTTACCTAAATCTTTAACTTCTACTGCTTCTGCACCTTCTGAAAGAATATTTACGAATCTATCAACCACAGCTTTTTTAGCTTCTTCATCGATACGTGGTTGAACAGCAAACATTACTTCATATTTTCTCATGTGTGTGTTACCTCCTTTTGGTCTTTGCGACTCTCTAATCTATTAGAGAGTAAGGAGTAATAAAATTACTCTAGCGATTATTATATCAAGTATAAAAATAAAAATCAACTAATAACTATATTTTTTAGGAATTTTTTTTGAATAATTTTTTCGAATCTTCTTCATTATTTAATCACTAAAAAAATCTTCTATTAACTATTCAATCCTCCTCTACTAAACAAGAAAAATAAATATCCCATTAGAAAACTCTAAGGGGATATCTGGAAATTACTCTTTCACTTTAAATGAATATACTAAAACTAAAATTAATAGTATTAATAAGCTATATAGTGCAAACGATGCACTAATAGCGTTAGCGAAAAATAGTATTACTGTTGTTCCTATTGGAACGGAAATAGTAATTATCGTACTAAAAATACTATATATCGAAGTTTGTTTTTCCTCGGGTACTGATTGTAAAATCAATGCATCTAGTTTTGGATTCGATATTCCTGCGAAGTAACCTATTACTATAGTTAAAATAACAAGTATAAATTTATTTTGAAGTATCAATAGATTTCCTACATACATAATGAATAAAATTATTTCTAATATAGCATTATTTCTTAAACTCATATTTTTATAGAAACTAATTTGGTAGACTCCTCCGACAATTGTACTAAGAACCTCAACAATTTCTAATAAAGTAATAGTATAAGCTACATTTCCAAATAATAAACTCTCATTTTTTACTAGGATTACTAGAAGTAAGGCGAACATCGCAGATGAATAAAAATTCATCCCTAAAAATAGTATAACAAAATTATAAATTTTCTTTATCTCACGAAGTATTTTAAAGTTTTCAATAGTATCCTTTAAAAATCTTTTAGTACTCACCTTCTCTTTATTATCCACTTTAAAACTGCCAATCTCTGCTTTCATCGCATTTTTATATTTTGCCAGTATTAAAAATGCTATCAAGAATAACGCTGCATTCAGCATTCCAAAATATGAATAGTTATAACTAAAGAGTCCTAAAATAAATACTCCTACAGCCTTTCCACCAAGTGAGATTGTATTGTTTATAGAACTAATAAATGCTAATGCTTCACTTAACTGTTCTTTACGTACTAATCTAGTATTAATCGACATTGATAAATAGCCATTATAACCACCTAAAATATCTGCAACTACATTTACAAATACTAATACAATAAAAATCCACCATTGGACTCCGTAAATGCACACGAAAGCAAATAACGAAAATAATAAAAACTGATAAAATCTGGTAGATAGTGTTCTATTGTACTTATCTTTTGTCTGATCTGAAAAATATCCTAGGATAAATGAAATAATGTAAGGCAATGTTGTAGCTATCGAAACTATACTTACGGCTAATTCTGGATTCGGTAAATTCGTCGCATAAATAATAAATGCAATATCAAATAGCGTTCTACCAGCATTCCCAAATGCCGATGAAATAGTGAATAACCTATAGAGTTTATTTTTCAAGAAAATATTCATCGAATACCACCTCCTATATTAGCTCTATTTTACATTAGCAACATCGAATTTTCAATATATTATATATTCTTTTTTGAAAATTTAAAATATTCATCGTTAAACTTTAAATTCCTCACGATTAATAAAAAGAGCAACTAAATGAAATTCTAATTCCCATGAACTCAAATTCATTTTAGTTGCTCTCTATTTTATATCCTATCCCTCGTGAAATATTCGTACATATCTTCACGAATTGGTGTCTGTATTTTGTAAAAGAACTGAATTACAGTATCTCCGCTTCTTTCTCTAGCTACTAATTTAGGCTCTCCTATTGTCTTCATCTCACCAAGGAAATAAAATATTCGTGCCCCATCTTTATCATCTTTATTTTTCCTCATAAATAGATAGATTTTCGTTTCATCATTATAGAAATAGTCGCACTCTTTCGATTCTAAGTTCCTTCTCGGCTTCGACATCGAAGTAAAACCATTATCCGGTAAAAATCCATGTGTATAGTCACGGTTAAATGAATTTTCATCAATGTCGTAATTAATAAACACTGGTAAAGTCTTTGTTCTTTCATCATACTTATAACCACCTATAGCAAGCGGCACGTAGTTTATTCCCCATGAGAATAATTTACAAATATCCTCGAAACTATATTTCTCATACAATACAAAATTAGTATCTTTGTATAAATTATCTTTGTAATACTTATTATATCTGTAAATCCCATAGTCTACCAAATCTTGTAACAATTCCCTAAAAATTTCTGATTGTAGCTGTTCTTCGAATTCTTTAGACATTCTTATCTCAGTTACATTCTCATCTAAAAATATACAATCATGAAACTTCTTCTTAGTGACACTACTAGTTACGAAATTGTTAGTAAGTATCTTTCTACTAACATCCAACTCATAATCTGCGATAAATTTATTGTAGTCTCTTAGCATAATCTCTTCAAAAGCTGTAAGAATATTACACTTCTTATCATCTAATAACAAACGTAGAATTATAAGTTCTTCTATCTTTTTACTCAAGATTAAATTAGTAGAAACAAAATTTAGCATATTCTCTGCGGTCTTTGTCAGTTTTCCACCATATTTAAACTGTTTTTCCTTCTTAGTTAAAAATGAATAATAACTTCCAGCTACTTCGAAAATCTTTCTAACATCAATAGCATCATAGTTTTCAAAATCTGAATAAGTAGGTATTCTACCAAGTTTATTTTTTAGCTTATTATATTCATCAGTAACAAATAACCACGTATTTAACTTCACATTGTCTATCGCGCTATAAATTCTTTGTTTAGAGATTTCATCAAAATGAATAGTCGACATACCCGGAATATACCTAGTCCCTTGAGATAAAAACTTTCTCACAGTATCTTTATCATAACTATTGTCTCCAGATAGAGCCACCGGGATTAAAAAGTTATTCTTGTAATTGGCAATAAAATCTATTATTACGACAAAATCTTTATTCGCAGATTTTCGCAAACCACGACCCAACTGCTGAATAAAAATAATAGAACTTTGTGTAGGTCTTAACATAATTACCTGATTAACCTCTGGTATATCTACCCCTTCATTGAAAATATCTACGGTAAATATATAGTCTAACATATCACCATTATTCGCAACTAACTTAGAGATTTCCTGTTCACGTCGTTCCTGACTATCTTCACCCGTTAAGCTAGTAGTATTGTAACCACGTGCGTTAAACTCTTCACTCAGTACCTTAGCTTCTTGTTTTGACGAACAGAAAACTAGACCCTTTACCCTATCTCCTGAATAGCCATAATAATTGATTTTACTTATAATATGCTCAACACGTTCATTAGACACTAGATTTGAAAACTCGCTCAGCTCGTCAATAACCTTACCATCAACTTCTAGATCACTAATTCCGAAGTAATGAAACGGACATAATAGTGAATTCTCCATCGCTTCTTTTAAGCGAACTTCATA
Organism: uncultured Gemella sp.; assembly: GCA_963535095.1. Lineage (GTDB taxonomy): Bacteria > Bacillota > Bacilli > Staphylococcales > Gemellaceae > Gemella. Next base: position 29,995 of record CAUSUW010000015.1, read on the forward strand.
AACTATATTATTGTTAAACAATTCATAAATATTAAAACTATCCGTTCTATCAGGGCTTGCCGTCATCCCTAGATAAAATGTCGGTTTGAAATAACCCATTAATCTTAGATAACTGTCAGCTCCTACCCTATGCACCTCATCTATTATAATTTCATCAAAATGAGTACTATTAAAACTCTTAAAAATATCTTCTTTAGACATAGTTTGAACAGTAGAAAAAATGAAATCCGCTTCTATATTTTTCTCTTTACCTGTAAGAAGACCATAACTACGACTAGTTCCAAAAATAGTTTTGAATGTCTCCAGTGCCTGACGAGCAATCTGTTCTCTATGGACTATAAACAACAATCTCTTAGCACCTATACTCTTCATCGCAAAAGCAGCCGCAAATGTCTTACCAGTTCCTGTCGCGGAAATAAGAAGCCCCTTATTATCTTGATTACGAAGTTTTTCGAAATTTTCTATAAAACTCCTTTGCATCTTATTCGGTTTAATTTCCTCGGAAATAATTTTCTTAGTAACAGTCTCAATCTGATTACTAGCGAATTCTTCAATATACTTATCTTTTATTTCAGAGTAAGACTTAGATTTTTCCCATAAACTATTAAATTCATCTAAGACATTATCAGCTAGAATCCTATCACCCTCAACAAAAGTATTCCATTCTTTATTTATCGTAAGTGCAGCACTCGTTAAGTTCGAACTTCCCATCAGCACTTTCCATGAGTCACCACGTCTAAATAAATAACCTTTAGTATGGAAACCATGTTTATTTTCTATACAGTCATAAATTTTTAGAGATATATTTTTAAAATTAGACAATTTCTCTAATACTTTAGGAGTATTAAAATATAAATAATTCGTCGTTAAAATTTTCCCACGGATATTCTTCTCTTCTAAATTCTTCAAAGTTTGAAGTAAACTAGTTAAACCACTCTCAGAAATAAACGCCACGCTAAAAATAAATTTATCACATATTTCTAATTCACTCTCAAGTGTACTAAGAACTTTCTTCGCTTCTAAATGATTATTATAAACAAATGTATTCTTCATTTTAACCTCCTTCTGTTAGATTAGCCATTAATTATTTCATATGTTATTAAGGCTTCTTTCATAACTTTTACATTATGAACACGTACCATTCTAGCTCCTCGTTTCACCGCTTCTAATGATAATGTAGCACTTACTATATCTCTGTCTTTCGGATTACTATTACCACCTAGCACATAATCTGTAGTTCTCTTTCTACTCACCGCATATAAGATTTCACAGCCTAATGAGTTAAGTAACTCTAGCTTACGTGTAATTTCTAAGTTAGCTTCTGCAGTTTTACCAAATCCCATTCCAGGATCAACGATAATATTTTCTTTTTTTACACCAGCATTTAGACAAATATCAACACTCTCGCCTAGTTCACGTACAACTTGTTCAATCTCATTCCCTTCTTCTACACCACCATTGTGCATAATGAAGATTGGCACATCATATTTTGCAGCTACTTCTGCCATTGTACTTCCTTTTGCTCCATTTACATCATTTAGTACATCTACTCCTGCCTCAATCATGTATTCAGCAACATTAGGCTTATATGTATCAACACTAAAACACACATCAGGAAATGTTTTTCTTAAAGTTGGAAATACCCTTTGTAGTCTAGCAAGTTCGTCTTCCTCACTAACTACAGTCGAACCTGGACGAGTCGATTCCGCACCGATATCAATAATATCCGCACCTTCAGCTACCATCTTACGAACACCTTCAATCGCAGCTTCCACATCATAAAAATCTCCACCATCCGAAAAAGAATCCGGAGTAAAGTTCAATATTCCCATAATTAAATATTTTTTCTCATTTAATAGTTGTTTTAATTTATTCATTCTATCACCTTATAGTTTTATTTTTCATACCTTACTATTATATCACGTGAGTATGCGGTTTGCAGTAAAAAAAGAAATTATAAAATTATCTTATACATCAACATACAATTATAGACATTCTTACATAGTTCAAAAAATAAGGTTGTATACTAAATCCGGGGCATGGAAAAAATTCCAGCCCCGGATTTTAATTTTTATATACAAAAAGACAAATATCCAATATAATTAAGGTGTACAAAAATAA
>CAUSUW010000016.1:0-31998 GCA_963535095.1 uncultured Gemella sp.
CTCATTAAAATAGGCTGCTGACTCATGCAGTTTCTGCATTTGTCAACAGCCTGAGCATATAGAATGTCTAACATTCTATATGCTTTTTTATGATAATAAGGTGGTGACATTAGTTGAACGAATATATTAAAAGCCTAGAACAAGAATTTTCTCTAATAAAGAGCGGATTTAAGGAAGAAGAGAAGAGAGCCTTGGCTGATTATAAAAATAACGATAGAGCTTACATTAAGAAGTTGGCTTTCTTATCATATGAATCAAAAGTATATCAAGTTAGAATGTACGGTGTGTTTCTTTTTGGTTATTTATCAGATGATAGTGATATCCTAACTTTTATGAGAGATGAAGTATCTAAAGATGATAATTGGAGAGTGCAAGAGGTACTTGCGAAAGCATTCGATGAATATTGTAAAAATAAAGGTTATGAAAATTCAATCCATGTAATTGATGAGTGGCTAAGGTCTAATAATCCGAATACAAGAAGGGCTGTCACAGAAGGATTAAGGATATGGACTAGTAGACCATATTTCAAAGAAAATCCGCAAGAAGCAATAAAAAGAGTAGCAGCATTAAAAGAAGATGCTAGTGAATATGTAAGAAAATCAGTAGGAAATGCACTAAGGGATATTAGTAGAAAATTCCCAGAGTTGATAAAAGAAGAATTAAAAACTTGGAAATTAGAAACTAAGGAAATCAAACAAGTATACAAACTAGCAAGTAGGTTTGTTGTGGTGTAAGTATGATAAGATAAAGTAGTAAAAGGGTACTGTACTCAAAAAGTTAGACAAAATTTTGTTCTTAGTCAAATTCGGTTAATTATAAAAGGTTAATTTCCAGATAAAAACTAGTTTTAAAGTAAATTTCAGTATGTTTACTTTAACTGAAATTTACTTTGGGAATTAATGTAATAATTTTACTATATCATATATTCTTCAAATTAATTGACAAGAAGAAAAGGATTGTGTTAGAATGTACTTAAGTGAATTGGATGAATATATTCACATATAAACACGAAAAGCAACTGAAATGCGGATTCAGTTGCTTTTTATATGTACTATCACACTCATTTTAGTAAGCTAATATATATTCATACATGAAGTGATACATGTATGTCGTGCCTAAATACGACTACTTCTTCTTGTTGTTTTTATCATTTAGGAAATAAAATATTCTATAAATAGGAGAATAACACCTACTAATAGCCCAACAAGGATTTGGATGAATATATCAACCATATAAACACCTCCCTTCCGGGCAAGTAGCCTACTTTTATTATAGCATTACAAATCTCATCAGAAAAGATATTTTTATAATATTTAGAATTAAAATTATATTTTTAAGATTATGTAAATAAAAGATAAAAGGTGATTCAAAATCTCCAAATTTTAAATAATTATATGAGAATTCATAGCCACAGTGTTTTTTGATATCTAAATTCGCTTTATAAAAGCTTTTTAGAAATCTAATAAACTGTGTGGAATCGACATCTCTTTTTTGTGTTACTATTTTATTTGACTCACAGTACAATGATAACAGATAAGAAGTCCCGCATTCTGTAGGAGCTCGGTGGCTTCTTATCTTTCTTTTTTTATTTCATTCTCTCGCTTATACTGCTAACTTTTTCTAGAATTTCATCTAGACTGAAGTAGCCGCTTTTTTGAATAGATAATCTTCCTTCAATATATACTTCTACAGTTGGTGCTGAAAGAATGCCTCGTTGAGCGGCAATTTCCATATTTTCTTCTAATGAAATGTAGTATGCTACAATGTCTTTGTGATTTTCTTGCCACATAGTAATTCTGTTTTTTATTGAGTGACATGGCATACATGTAGCAGATCCATATTGAATAATCGCTATGTCATTGTCACTGATAATTTTATTTAAGTCGTCGTTTTTTGTGAAGTCAATCATATTTTATCTTCCTTTATTTTTTGTATAAGAAGCAGTGTAGTAAGGTGTCTTCTTTTAATATGTGTATATTATAGTTGTTTTAAAGGAGAATAACAACTATTTTTAATTGTGTATATACATGATTTAAAAATAAGATATTATAAAAATTTTCTGAAAACTGTTGACAATAATTTTTAAACGTGATATTATTTTTATAACGTAAATAGATAAGTATTATAAAAAGAGGCCGCGATGACTAATTTAAAAGGTAGCATCGCCGAAGTGATTTATTTCACTGGGGTTATGTCGAATAGGCATAGCACTGTCATTAGAAAATGCCCATTTTCTTCATGGTGAGCTTTTTATAATAAGGGCAAGAGGAATAGGATAGAATTATAAGCTAGACTACAAGGACCTTTTGTTCTTGTAGTCTATTTTTTATAATTTATTTGAAGGAGAAAGTAATGAGATTATTTGATGGTATGACGGTAGAAAATGGTGAACTGAATATTTCAGGTGTTGGGGTGAGTGAGTTAAAGGCTCAATACGGGACACCACTTTATGTTTATGATGAGAATATGTTAGTGAACCAATGTAGAACTTTTATTAATAATTTTAAAAGTTCGAAGTTCAATACAGAAGTTCTTTACGCATCGAAAGCTTTTAGTTGTTTAGAAGTATTAAGAATTGCGAGTAGAGAAGGTTTAGGTGTAGATGTGGTTTCACTTGGTGAAATTCATACAGCATATAAAGCTGGATATGATATGAGACGAGCTTATTTCCACGGAAATAATAAAACTCGTGAGGAACTACAATATGCATTAGAAGTTGGTGTAGGAACTATCGTTGTAGATAATGACTATGAATATGAAATGATTAATGAAATCGTAAAAGAGGGTGGAAATACTGTAGATGTACTTCTAAGAATTAATACAGGTATCGATGCGCATACTCATGAATACATCAAAACTGCAAAAGATGATTCGAAATTTGGTTATTCAGTATATGATGAAACAATTTATGATTTAATCGCAGATATTAATAATCAAAGTAATCTTAACTTTGTAGGATTCCACTCGCATATAGGATCACAAATTTTTGAGAAAACTTCATTTTTCGAAGCTGTAAAAGTGGTTATGGAATTTACGAAAAAAGTTCAAGAAAGATTAGGTTTAACTATAAGTGTTCTTAATCTAGGTGGAGGGTTCGGAGTTTATTATACTGAAGAAGATAGACCTTTTGAACTTGCTGAATTTTTAAGAGAGTATATCGAAGTAGTGGAACGTGAAAGTGATAATTTCGGCTTAGATCTAACTAAGGTAGTCATTGAGCCAGGTAGAAGTTTAACATGTAACGCAGGTAGCACATTATACAGTGTTGGTGGAGTTAAGAAAACTTTTGCTGGTCGTGAATATGTGTTCGTTGATGGTGGTATGGCAGATAATCCTCGTTATGCATTGTATAAAGCAAAATATGAGGCGATGTTAGCTAACAAGATGAATGAAGAAGCTGATACAACTTATACAGTTGCTGGTAAGTGTTGTGAGTCTGGAGACATGTTAGTGATGGATGCGAATTTACCAAAAGCTGAACAAGGTGATTTATTATTAGTATCATCGACTGGAGCATATAACTATAGTATGAGTAGTAACTACAATAGATTACCGAAATTACCAGTAGTATTTGTAAAAGACGGAACTAGTCGCCTAGTAGTAAAAGGTGAGACTTTAGAAGATTTAATTAGACAAGATATTTAATTCAAAAAATAACATAAAAAATATTATTAAAAATATATAAAATAAGTTAGAAACAAGGAGAATAAGATTATGACAATTTATACAGGAAGCGGAGTAGCAATAGTGACACCATTTTTCGAGGATGGAAGTGTGGATTATGATACGTTTGGAGAGTTAATCGAATTTCAAATTAGTGAAGAAACAGACGCGATTATTGTAGCGGGAACTACTGGTGAGAGTTCAACTATGCCTGATGATGAACAAGTAGCGGTTATTAAATTCGCTATTGATAGAGTAGCAGGACGAGTGCCAGTTATCGCAGGTAGTGGGGTTAATGATACAGCTCACTCAATTAGATTAAGTAAAGAGATTGAAAAATTAGGACCAGATGCATTATTAGTAGTAACACCATACTACATCAAAACTAGTCAACAAGGTTTAATCGAGCACTTTGAAGCAATTGCTAATAGTGTCGATTTACCAATCGTACTTTATAATGTACCTGGAAGAACTGGGCAAGTTATGGCGCCTGAGACTATTTTACACTTGTCTCAACATAAAAACATCGTTGCTTACAAAGATGCTGTAGGGGACATTGCTCATACTTTAGCAGTTAGAAACTTAGTAGGTGATAAAATTGATATTTACTCAGGAAATGATGACATCAATGTACCGATTATTTTAGCTGGTGGTAAGGGAACAATTTCTGTTTTAGCTAACGTTTATCCAAAAGCTACGCACTTAATGTGTAAATATGCTTTAGAAAGACAAGTGGACAAAGCGTTTGAATTACAACTTAAATACTTAGACTTCATCCATATGTTATTTGCTGAACCAAACCCAATGCCAGTTAAAAAATGTGTAGAATTAATCGGAAAATCAGCTTGCCATTATCGTCTACCAATGACACATGTTGCACCAACATTAGCGACAAAATTAGAGCAAGAAATCGCAAGACTTAATTCATTACAAGGAGAGTAAAAATGAGAGTTTTATTAAGTGGTTATAATGGAACTATGGGACAAGTTCTAAAAAACTATATTCAAGACAGTACTGATTTAGAAATTGTTGCAGGTGTAGGTCGTGAATTACTAGAAGAGAAATTTCCTACTTATACTTCATATGAAAGTTTAGAAAAGGTGGCTGATGTAATTATTGATTTTTCTCATCATGCTGGGACTGCTGAACTAGTGGAGTATGCTAAACGTACAACAACGAAAGTTGTAATAGCGACAACTGGTCATACTATAGAAGAATTAGAATTAATCGATGACCTAGCTATACAAGTAGGGGTAGTTTATGCAGGGAATTACAGTCTTGGAGTAAATGTCTTAGTTGAGTTAGTGAAAAAAGCTAGTGAACTGTTACTAGGATATGATATAGAAGTTATTGAAAAGCATCATAATAAAAAAGTAGATGCTCCTAGTGGAACTGCAAAAATGTTAGTTGATGCGGTTAAAGATGTAGAAGACTATAATAGAGTCTATGGTCGTCACGGAGATATGAAACGCCAAGAAAAAGAAATCGGAATTCATGCGGTTCGTGGTGGAACTATAGTAGGTGAACATGAAGTGATTTTTGCTGGTGAAGACGAGGTAATTGAGATTAAACATACAGCTCTAAGTAAAAAAATGTTCGCAAAAGGATCTGTTACAGCAGCACAGTGGCTTAACGATGTAGAAGAACCTAGATTATATTCTATGAAAGATGTGCTAGGTATAAAATAATAAAGTCAGAAGAGAATAATAAAGTTAGTAGAAATAATAAGGTTAGTGTAAGCTAATAAAGCTTGGAGCGACTCAAGTGATTTTACGAAAATAATATTTTGAGTCGTCTCCATGTGGGGATGACTCAAAAATTGTGATTTCGAAGAATCAAGATTTTGTCGAGTTACTTCCTGTAGTGGTTCGGTATTGCCATTTAAATTATAAATGATAGAAATACTATAATAAAGTTAGATTGACATATGTAAAAATTAAATATAAAATAGAAAAAAATCATATAGATAATAGGAGAAAGAAATGAAATCAACAGAAGAGATTATTAAATTTATAGCAACATCTAAAAAGAAAACACCTGTAAAAGTTTACGTTAATTTTAACGCTGGTGTAGAATTTCCAGAGACTTTAGAGGTTTATGGAGAAGGAAACTCAAGAGTTATTTTTGCAGATTTCGCTGATTGGGTGGAATTTTATGAAGCAAACAAAGCTGTGGTAGTAAATCATCGCGTAGAAAATGACCGCCGTAATAGTGGTGTACCGATGATTGATTTAACTCAGTTTAATGCTCGTATCGAGCCAGGGTGTTCAATTCGTGAACACGTTAGTATTGGAGATAACGCGGTTATCATGATGGGTGCTGTTATTAATATTGGGGCTAAAATCGGTAAAAACACTATGATTGATATGAATGCTATTTTAGGTGGACGTGCAGAAGTTGGTGAGAACTCTCATGTTGGTGCTGGCTCTGTGTTATCAGGAGTTATTGAACCAGCTAATGCTACACCGGTACGTGTAGGTAACAACGTTCTTATCGGGGCTAATGCGGTAGTTTTAGAAGGTGTTCAAATTGGAGACAATGCTGTTGTTGCAGCTGGAAGTGTAGTAACAAAAGATGTAGCTAGTGGTGATGTTGTAGCGGGAGTACCTGCACGAGTAATCAAAACACGTAGTGAAGTTGCAGAAGAAAAAGTAGACATTATTGCAGAATTAAGAAACTTATAATAAAGTAGGAAGAGAAGATGAAAGTAATTACTGAAGAGAATTTAACATCATGGCGTAGACACCTACACCAAAATCCAGAGCTATCTTTGGAAGAGCATAAAACTAAAGAATTTATCGCTAGTATCTTAAAAGAATATGGTATAGAATATCAAGAAACTCTTGAGACAGGATTAATAGTGATTTTTAAAGCAAGCGTAGAAACTAAAGATACGATTTTATTTAGAGCTGATATTGACGCACTTCCTATTTCTGAGGAAAATGATGTTGATTTTAAATCAAAAAATGATGGAGTAATGCATGCATGCGGTCATGATGGACATACAACTATGCTTTTAGGAAGTGTTATAGAAGCGGCAGATTATTACAAAAATAATGCTACGAAGGTAAATAGCGTTTTTGTATTTCAACCTGCTGAAGAAACTTTTGGTGGTGGAAATTTACTAATCAATGATTTCGATTTTTCACCTTATAATATTTTAGCTAGTTATGCCTTGCATATGAATCCAGATTATCCTGAAGGGCATATTGTTTCTAAACCAAAAGAAATTATGGCCAGTGCTAATGAATATAGAATTTATATTAAAGGACGTGCGGCGCATGTTGGTTTGAAAAATACTGGAATCGATGCTCTTAATGTAGCTACAATGTTCTTCCAGGAGATGTTAAAGCTTAATGCATTGCATACTAAAGCACGTAATACTAATATTATTCATATCGGTAAAATGTATGGTGGGGATGCGATGAATGTCGTTGCTGAGAATGCATATCTGGAAGGAACGATTAGAACATACAATATGGAAGATTTAGCGACAATTAAAGCTGCGATTGAAAATACGCGTGTAGGACTTGAGCATCTTACTGGTGCAAGTATTCGTGTTGATTTTGCTGAAGGATATCCAGCGGTAATTAATGATGAAGCTCCTTATCAAGTAATTAGAGAAGTTATAGAAAAAGAAAATATCGACTATATTGAGTTAGAGGAAGCTTATCTGTATGGAGAAGATTTCTCATTCTTCAGTAGGCTTTCTCCTATAAACTATAGCTTTTTAGGTTTGAGAAACGAAGAGAAAAACTATGTTTCAGGACTGCATACACCAACTTTCAACTTCGATGAAAAAATATTAAAAGTAGGGGTTCAATATTACCTAGGTGTATTGAAATATTATAACGAGTAATTTTTCGATTTTTTAATAAGATAAACGGGAGTGACTCAAAAATCGTGATTTCATAGAAATCGATTTTGTCGAGTCATCCCTGCATAGTTTATTAGATATCTAAAAAGCTTTTATAAAGCGAATTTAGATATCAATAAACCACTGCATCTATGAGTTCTTATATAAATTTTGTTAAATTTTAGGACTTTTGGGGCATCTTCGTTTAATTAAGAAAGGATCTTTATGGCAACAATTGAGTTAAATTATAATAATATACGACAAAACGCTATTAATTTAAAAGAACAGGCACAGGATATAATAGCTGTAGTTAAAAATAATGCGTATAATTTAGATTTAAGAGAGTGTGTAAAATTATACTCTAAAGTAGGAATTAATTATTTTGCTACGACAAAAGAAGAAGAGTGCAAGGTAATAAGAGAAATACTTGGTGAGAATGCTAATATTTTTCTTTTAAATCCAACTTATGACTTTGCATTAGCAAGAGAATACAATATCGAGATAAATATAGCGAGTCTTGAATATTTAAAAGAAAATATTGAAAGACTGAAAGATTTAACGTTGCAGTTGGAATTCGCTGGTAGTATGAGACGTGCTGGAGCAAAAAATTTAGAAGAAGTACTCGAAATTATAGCTTTCTGTAAAGAAAATGATTTAAAATTAAAAGGATTTTGGTCTCATTTTTCATTTGCAGATGAATTTGATGGTTTCTATGAAAAAGAAAAAGAGTTAGTATTAAATGTTCTTGATAAAGTGCAAAAAGATTATGATTTTGGAGTAGTCCACTTGCAAAATAGTGCCTCATTTTTACGTGATGGTTCATTTGAAAAAACAACTCACCAGAGATTAGGTATAATTCTTTATGGAGCTATGCCATATAATGTCAAGGAAAATCCAGTAGCCCTTAAGAACTTAGTTATTAAAAACCCTATTACCGTTTATGGTGAAATAATTAATATAGTAACGTTAAATAAAGGTGAATGCATAGGATATTCTAATTCGTATATAGCTGATGACGATAAGAAAGTAGGGGTCGTTAATATTGGTTATGGCGATGGAATATTAAGAGACAGGTTAAAAGGGAAAACTTGTATAATTAATAATAAAGAAAGAAATATTTATTCGACTATGATGAGTCACTTAGTAGTAGAAATAGGTGATGAAGAACGCATTGGTGATAGAGTTTATATTTATGATGATAAACAACAGCTTCATGACTATACTAAGTATTTTGGACCGAATTCTGTACAACTTGCTGCATTGAATTATAATAGTTTGAAAGTGAAGAAGATATACTAAAAATAATGAGAGTGATTCGAAAAGATCGATTTCTTAGAAATCATGATTTTTGACTCACTCTCTTTTTTTGTTTGTGAATTTTATAAAGAAATAAAAGAAAGAAATGACTCATGAAATGCATGTGTCATTTCTTTTAAAAAAGGAAAAATTTTAAATGAATTTAAATTAACAAACATTAATCTAAATATATTAGAGATACTTATTTATCTTGTTCTTCTTGGAATTTTTTAGCAATTTCCGCTTCAAAATCTTGAGGGATAGAACTTTGTTTAATTACGATTACGTCAGATTTAGCATATCTAACGATACCTTCAGAAACTGATCCCATGAGCATACGTTTGAATCCAGTTAATCCTGAAGAACCACAAACTACAAGGTCGATACCTTTTTCATCAACGATGTCTTCACTAAGAACAATTTTTGGAATACCTTGTTCAACAATGCCGAATACTTTTGTTAGCCCAGCTTCTTTAGCAGCGTCCGCATAACTATCAACTAATTCTTTAGTACGTTTGTAGAATGAGTTGAAAATATATGGATCTGATAAACCAGAAGTTGCGATTGTCGCATCAATTACAGACGCGATATATAACTCTGCATCCTCATTTCTTAATGCTATAGCTACAGCATTTGTAAATGCCCACTCAGCTTGTTTAGAACCATCCACTGCGACTAAAATTTTAGAATATTTGTTTTCCATGATCAGAACCTCCGACTTCTATTTCTTTACTTATATTATATCACATTTACAAAAAAAGTAAACGCTATTTTCATGAAAACAGTATTAATTTTTAAAAATAAAGCTAAGAAAACCTATAGGACTATACAACTTTGTATTTTCCTATAGGTTTAATCTTTTAAAAATTTATGAATATTGATTATACGTTTTCATCAATCACAGTGATAAGTCGTTTTCTTTTGTGCTCTTTATCATCAATTGTTACTTTATATACTAATTCGTATGTTCCTGGTTTAGTATTATCTACTTCACCTTCGATAATAAGATCGTCAAGATAAGATTTTCCGGCCTTACGAGCAATGATTCCTTCTTTACCTAAATCAACCTCTTCCCCTACTTTAATAGTGACATTTTCAGGAATAATAAAGTAGAAAGTACGCTCAAGACGACGTTCAAGACGTTTTCTGTATTTTTCTTCATCTTCAGCACTCATGCGGTCTCTAAGTTTTTCATCAACTAAAGGCATTAGTTCAACTTCAGTATCAGCAATACAGATTCTACTATTAACAAGTGTGAAAGTTTGTGTTCTTCCAGGTCCACAATAAGATTGACAACCTATGATGAATTCAGCATTAGGTGCTTTCTTTTTCAATTTTGGGATTAAAGTTTTAAGATTAACACCAAGACAATCATCGCATAATCTAAATGTTACTTTATCTTCAGTAACAACATTTTTATCATTTTGAGCCATAATTTATCCTTTCATATTTTATTTATTTTAAACTAAGACTTATTATATCACATATTTCTTATAAATAACATTTTAAATCTTGTATGGAAAAATTAAATATTTCTAAATCTTTTTTTTAATATGTTGTTTAAAACAAGAAGTGCTATAAATAGTAATAATATGTGTAAAATTATCGTTGTAATTAAACTGATAAAAAATTCTTCGGGAACCATTTTTATTAGATTGGATTCATCAGGACTTAATAACCATAGATCATTAGAGAATAATAACTGATGGAATTTTATCCAGAACGAATTAAAATTGTATGAAATTATACCAGCTAAAACTATTATTAATATAATGAATGCTAATAATGTTTTATTGAATGTTCTAGTAATGTAGAACATTGTCTTGTGTTTAGACAATATTATAATTAGTATTGTAGTAATTATAAATAATACTATGAAGAATATCATTGTATAAAAACTTACATTATAAAGTGTTCTAACATCTTTCATGTGTAGAATATCTTTTTCTGTAAACCATGATGTATTCAGCTCAGCTTTACTATTTAGATAATCTAAAAGATTTGATGTATTATTTATTAATTCATCATTTGATGTATTGATATTAGGTGCTAAATTTCCTTTTGAATAGAAATTTTTATAAAAGTCCAGGTTAAAACAATTGTAAAATATTATACCTAGTATTGCACTAATAAATAGTGAAAAATTTTGAAAAACAATTAATGTTTGTCGTATGTATTTATTCATATTAATACCTCCACTAAACATTATAGCACATTAATATTGTAGAAGATAAGAGGTTTGTTTTTAATTTGGTTTACATATTTACAGGAATTAACAAAAATAGATGGATTTATAAAAGTTTTTGAGTAAAAAATATTTAATATTTAGGTGAATTATGTTAAAATATACGTATATAGTTATTTATATTGGGGGAAATCATGAATAAGTTTTTTAAGATCTATTTAGAGTTAAGAGAAAAAATAGAAAATAGGCAATATAGGTCTAATTCCCTTTTGCCGAGTGAAAATGAACTCGCAAGAGAATATGATGTTTCTAGGGAAACTATAAGAAAAGCATTGTTATTATTATTAGAAAATGGCTATATCCATAAAATTCAAGGCAAGGGATCTATTGTTCTTGATGTTCATAGATATAGACTACCGGTAACAGGACTTTTAAGTTTTAAAGAACGTCGACAATTCCAAGACGTTGAAGCAACTACTAAGGTAATAGTAAATGAAGAAGTTGAGGCTCCAGATTTTCTAGTGCGCCTTGGTCTTGTGAAACGTGGAGAAAAATTAATTTATTTAGTTCGCCAAAGAATTGTTGATGGCGAAGCAGTAATATTAGATAAAGATTATATTAGAAAGAGTGCAATTGGAGAATTACCTACAGACCGTGTAGAAGAATCGTTATATGAATATTTAGAAAATGACTTAGGTATAAAAATTTCATATGGAAATAAAGATTTTAAAATTGAACCGGTTAGCGAGGAAGATTCTACATATATTGACTTAAATGGTCATAAACATATCGCAGTACTAAGAAGTGATGTATATACGGAAGGAACTGATTTTCTTCATTATACAGAAAGTCGACATAGAGTCGATAAATTCCATTTCTCAGAATTTGCTAGAAGAAAATCTAATAGAATAAATTAAAATATTTATAGAAGAGAACTTTGAACAATATTATTTGTTCTGAGTTCTTTTTTGCAAAATTTTAAGTGAAAAATTCTTAAGTAATTTTTTTTACTATAATATTTTTCACTATAATTTTGTCTAAAAGGTAATAAATGAACTAATAAAATATTAAATAAGTATAGAAATTTTGAAAAATATTTTCATGGATTTTCAAAGCGAAAATAATCGTTGAAAAAATAAAAAATAGAGTGTATAATAAATATATGTTTGAAATTTCCGGGAAATAATTTCGGAAATATTTTTATGGGAGTGTGAGGAAATAATGAAGATTATTGTTTATTCATTGACTGGAAATTGTAAAAGATTTGTAGACATGTGTGAGATTCCCAAAGAAGATGTAATTTATTTACAGGATATTGATTATGATGTGAATTTCGATTATATCCTTATAACACCAACATTTGGCTTTGGAGAAGTACCAGTTGCGGTCTCTAGTTTTTTAGAAGAAAACCATAACCATTTAAAAGGTATTGTTGGTAGTGGAAATAAAAATTGGGGCGAACGTTTTGCTAACGCTGCTGAAATTATTAGCAGTGAATATAACATTCCGTTACTAATGAAAATTGAATTACATGGTAATAAAAAAGATATAATTGAATTTAAAAAAATATATTTGGAGAGTGTAAAGAATGGAGAAATTTAATCATATTGAACTAAATAATGAAGTAACAAAAAGAGGCGATAATGGATTTTTCAAATTAGAAAAAGACGTGGAAGCTATTGAAGAATTTCTTCGTGAAGTAGACTTTCGTACAAAGAAATTCAGTTCGGAAATTAAAAGACTTAGATATTTAGTAGAAGAGAATTTCTACTATAATATTTTTGATAAATATATTGAAGATGAAATTTTAGAGTGTTTAGAATTAGCTGTAAACTTCAAGTTTGAATTTAAGAGTTATATGGCAGCAAGTAAGTTTTATAAGGACTATGCATTAAAAACAAATGATAAAAAACAATATTTAGAAAACTTTAACCAACACGTATTTATCGTAGCTATGTACTTAGCAGATGGTGATGTTGCTTTAGCGAAAGAGCTTATGATTTCAATGCTTGAGCAAAGATTACAACCGGCAACACCAACATTCCTAAACTCAGGAAGAAGTCGTCGTGGTGAGTTAGTATCGTGTTTCTTATTAGAAGTAGGTGATTCACTTAACTCTATTAACTACATCGATTCAACAGCTAAACAACTTTCAAAAATCGGTGGGGGAGTTGCGATTAACTTATCAAAACTACGTGCACGTGGTGAGAGTATTAAAGGTATTAAAGGGGTAGCTAAAGGTGTTATTCCTGTAGCTAAATCTTTAGAACAAGGTTTCGCATATGCTGATCAACTTGGACAACGTCCTGGAGCTGGAGCTGTTTACTTAAACATCTTCCACTATGATGTATTAGAATTCTTAGATACTAAGAAGGTTAATGCCGATGAAGAATTACGTCTTCCAACGATTTCTACAGGTATTATCGTACCGTCATTATTCTTTGATTTAGCTCGTGAGAATAAAGATTTCTATATGTTTGGACCTCATTCAATTTATGAAGAATATGGTTTAGTATTAGATGATATCGATATTGCTAAATACTATGATAAATTTGTAGCGAATGAAAATATTATGAAGCGTAAATTTGATGCTCGTGATATGCTTAACTTAATAGCACAAACTCAATTACAATCAGGATACCCATACTTAATGTTCAAAGATAATGCGAACAAAAATCATGCACTTCGTGAAATTGGACAAGTTAAGATGAGTAACCTATGTACTGAGATTTTCCAATTACAAGAAACTTCAGTAATTAAAGATTACGGTGAAGGAAATATTATTAAACGTGATATTTCTTGTAACTTAGCGTCATTAAATATCGTTAATGTTATGGAAAGCAAAAAAATTAAAGAATCTATTTACTCAGGTATGGATGCATTAACATTTGTAAGTAATTCTACAAAAATCAAAAATGCACCAGGTGTAGTAAAAGCTAATGATGAATTCCACTCTGTTGGATTAGGAGCTATGAACCTTAATGGATATTTAGCGAAAAACTTGATAGCTTATGAAAGTGAGGAAGCAAAAGATTTTGCTAACGTCTTCTTCATGATGATGAACTACTATACATTAGAACGCTCAATGCAAATTGCTAAAAAACGTAATGAAACATTTAAAGACTTTGAAAAATCAGATTACTATAATGGAAGTTATTTTACAAAATATATTGAAAATGACTACTTACCTGTAACGGACAAAGTGAAAGCATTATTTGAAGGGATTGATATTCCAACAAAAGAAGACTGGAGAAGTCTAAAAAATAGAGTAAAAGAAAATGGTCTATATCATGCATATAGAATGGCTATAGCACCAACTCAAAGTATTTCATATGTTCAAAATTCAACATCAAGCGTATTACCAATTGTTGATAAAATTGAACGTAGAAGTTATGGTAATGCTGAGACATTCTATCCAATGCCATACTTAAGTCCAAAGACTCAATGGTTCTATAAATCAGCATTTACTATGGACCAAATGAAACTTATTGATTTAATGTCAGTTATTCAAGAACACGTAGACCAAGGGATTTCTGTGATTTTATTCGTAAATTCTGATATTACAACAAGAGAACTTGCAAGATATTATATTTACGCACATCACAAAGGATTAAAATCACTATATTACACAAGAAACAAACTACTTTCAGTAGAAGAATGTACTTCTTGTTCTATATAGAAAAGAGAGGAAAAATTACTAATTATGAAAGCAGTAAACTGGAATAAACAAGATGACTTAACTTTCATGTATTGGCGTCAAAATATTGCACAATTTTGGGTTGATACTGAGTTTAAAGTGTCAAAAGATATTAAAAGTTGGAATGAAGATTTAAACGATAAAGAACGTGAAGCTTATAAAAAAGTATTAGCTGGTTTAACTGGTCTTGATACTCAACAAGGTGATAAAGGTATGCCACTTGTATCTTTACACACTGAAGATATGAGAAAACAAGCTGTTTATAGCTTTATGGGAATGATGGAGCAAATTCACGCGAAAAGTTATTCTACTATCTTTACATCATTAATTCCTTCACAAGAAACAGACTACTTACTAGATGAGTGGGTTCCTAGTAATCCAGAACTTCAATATAAAGCGAAATTAATTGAAGACTACTACATGAAACTGTTCAAGCCAGAAGTTCCTAAATATGACTTATATATGGCTCGTGTTGCGTCAGTGTTCTTAGAAAGTTATATTTTCTACAGTGGATTCTTCTATCCATTATATTTAGCTGGTCAAGGTAAAGTAACTACTTCTGGAGAAATTATTCGTAAAATCTTGTTAGATGAAACTATCCACGGAAGTTTTACAGGATTTGATGCTCAAGAAGTATTCAAAACATTGACTGCAGAAGAGCAAGAGCGTGCTGAAAAAGAAATGTATAAATTATTATTAGATTTATATGAAAATGAATTAAAATATACTAAAGATATATATGATGAAATTGGTTTATATGAAGAAGTAAAAGACTATGTTGAATACAATGCTAACCGCGCATTAGCTAACTTAGGATATCCTGGATACTTCGAAGATAAAGAAATCAACCCAATTATTGAAAATGCGATGAATACAAATACTAAGAACCATGACTTCTTTAGTGTTAAAGGTGATGGATATGTAGTTAGTATGAATGTTGAATCAATTGAAGATGAAGATTTCATTTTTGAATAGGTAAGTGATATGAAAATTTTATTAGTAAGACATGGTGAAACAAACTATAATAAAAATAAATTAATCCAAGGTCATAGCGACATTGAATTAAATGAAACAGGAAGAAATCAAGCGACTTCTGCGGGAGAAAAGCTAAGTGAATACAATATCGATTATGCATTTAGTAGTCCTTTGAAAAGAGCAGTAGAGACAGCAAGACTTATGCTTGATAACTCTAATAATAGTCAAAATATTTCTAAAGAAATAACTACTGATGAGCGTTTAATCGAAAAATTCTTCGGAGATTTTGAAGGAAGTACATTTGATGAGTATTTTTCTGCACTTGAATCTGAACAAGGATTAGAGTCGGTAGAGAAAGATGAAGATGTTTATGAGAGAGTTAATTCATTTTTCAGTGAACAATATTTAAAACATAAAAATGAAACAATTTTAGTTGTTTGTCATGGTGCATTAATCCGTATATTTTTAACTGCAGTAAGAGCATATCCAAATACGACTACATTGGTGGATAATACTGGATTAAATATCTTAAACTATGATGGACAAGAGTTTATATTAGAAAAATTTAATATATAGGTAAAACAAGGGGAGACTTAAAGATCGTGACTTAGCAAAAATCAATTTCTATAAGTTTCTCCCTTATTTTTAATAAAGGAGAAGAATATATGCGTATAATTTTAGCACGACATGGAGAAACAGATTATAATAAAAATAAAATGGTTCAAGGGCATACTGATATTCCTCTAAATGAAGAAGGAATTCGTCAAGGAGTTGCAGCGGGTAAGAAAATTGAAAGTTATGATATTGATATAGCTTATAGTAGTGTTTTAAGTAGAGCGTACGACACGGCAAGATATATGCTAGATAATTCAAACAGTGAAGATAATAAAAAATTAGAAGTAATTAAAGATAAAAGATTAATAGAGAAGTCATATGGCGGATACGAAGGAGTTTCTTTTGCCGAGTACGGAGCAGGAATGAAGGCAGGAGAAACGAGAGGAATGGAACTAGATACTGAAGCCGCTGATAGAGTGGAGGCATTCTTTAAGGAAAAATATGAAGAGTATCCGGAGAAAACAATATTAGCTGTATGTCATGGTGGTTTAATTCGCTCTTTCTTAACTCAAAAAGGAATTAAAGAAGTAGGACGTGGAGTTATTGTAAATACTTCAGTTAGCGTCCTTGAATACGATGGTAATAAGTTTGAACTTATAGAATTTAACAAATAAGTTTATTATTTTTTCTCAAAAATAATATCTAAGAGATTTATATTTTTGAGACGCTTTCTATTGACAAATAGTGTTAAATTCTTTATACTATTAAGTAAATTAATATGTAAAACATTGAAGAGATAAGTAGATTATAATTGATTCAAAACAGAGAGCTTTCGGTGGGTGTGAGAAAGTAAGTAGAAATGTAATTGAAAATGGTCTCGGAGTAATAATTATCTAATAGGTAATTACGTAAGTGCGCGATATAGCACAGCGGTATGAACACGTACCGATTAAGGTGGATATTTATATCCATAAACATGGGTGGTAACACGATAAACTCGTCCCTATTGCATTAACTTGTAATAGTGGCGAGTTTTTTATTTAAGATAAAGAATAGTTAAGGAGATAAAATAATGCCAATATGTATTCAAAATGAATTACCGGTAAAGAATAAATTATTAGAAGAGGGAGTAGTTGTAATAGAAGAGAATAGAGCTAAAAATCAAGATATACGACCATTAAAAATTTTAATTTTAAATCTAATGCCCAAAAAAGAAGAAACTGAGCGTCAATTATTAAGACTTTTAGGAAACTCTCCGCTCCAAATCACGGTAGAATTTCTTCATACGACGAGTCATATCGCAAAAAACACAGCGCAATCTTACTTAGAGAAATTCTATAAAACATTTGATGAAGTGAAAGATAAATACTATGATGGACTTATTATTACAGGAGCACCTGTTGAACAATTAGAATTTGAAGATGTAAATTACTGGGGAGAATTGAATAGCATTTTTGAATGGAGTAAGACACATGTATTCTCAACATTAAATATTTGTTGGGCAGCTCAGGCTAGTTTATACTATCATTTTGGTGTTAAAAAAGAACAAGTAGATGATAAGATATTTGGAGTTTTTGAACATGATGTTCTTATAGAAAATCATACACTAACACGAGGATTTACAGATACTTTCTTAGCACCTCATTCTAGACACACTAAAATAGAAGAAGAGAAACTACCTACTATTTCTGAACTTGATGTATTAGCGAGATCAGAAGAGGTTGGGACATTAATCGCTGCAACTAAAGATCTTAGAAAGATTTTTGTAACAGGGCATATTGAATATGATGCTGATACACTTCATAACGAATATGTACGTGATAAGAATAGTAATCTTCAAATCGAAGTTCCTGTGAATTATTATCCAGGAAATGATGATACGAAGTCTCCAAAAAATAGATGGCGTGGAGTAGCTTACTTGTTCTATCATAACTGGTTAAACCAAGTTTATCAACAAACACCATATGATTTAACAGAGTTAGGAAAATAAAAACAATAGACTTTACAGATATGCTTAAAACATATTGTAAAGTCTATTTTTAATTATCTTTTTTTTCGTCTTTTTTATCTGAGTTTTCCTCTTCTGTTAATCCCGAAATTGATTTTTTAAATGATGTGAACATTTTTCCGATTGATTCTCCAAGTTCAGGTAGACGTTTAGGACCGAAGATTATTAGAGCAGCTATAATAAGTACTATAACTCCAGGAGCTCCTATATCACGTAAAAATCCCATTACTTTTCACCTCTTTTGTTATAAATATACTTGCTAATAATAATGCTAATTTCATAAATTAAAATTAATGGTATTGACATAACGATATCACTAATAAAGTCAGCAGGTGTAAGGACTACTGCTATTACAATTAGTATAAAATATGCATATCTTCTATTTCTAGTTAAGAAGTTAGGTGTTAGTATACCTAATGACGTTAGGAATGCAACTATAACAGGGAATTCAAAAAGTATCGCTATTGGTATTGTCGTATTAATGACAAATGATAGGTAATTTTGAGCTGTTAATTGAGTGTTGAATAAATCATCCCCGATAGAAAGAAGCACGTTTAAGATAGCAGGAGTTACTAGAAAGAACCCGAAAGCTAATCCTACTGAAAAACAAATGAATACCGCAGGTATATAAGCTAATAATGCATGAGCTTCTTTTTCTTCTAATGCAGGTTTTATAAAAGCCCAGATTTGATAACAAATAAATGGTATCGAAAATGTGAAGGCACAAAGTCCTGCGAGAGTTAGATATATCCATAGTATATCATTAGGTCCAAGAACAATCAATTTATTATTAAAATTACTAGTTAAAAATTTATAAATATCCGCTGACCATAATAAACTTACTATGAAAGAGACAATAAAAAACACTAGGCTTAGTATTAGTCTCTTTCTAAGTTCGGTTAGATGATCCACAGTAGAAACTTTATCTCCATATTTCATCATTAGTTACCTATTTATTTTTTGATTTTTCATAGAATATACTAATTGCTACAACAATGATATAAATAAGTTGAGCTATTATTACTTCAAAACTAGGGTAGATTCCTAAAATTTCGATAGTAGGTAAGTAATCTATAATGTTATTTGATAGTATATCAGTTATTTGTAGAGCGTGTATACTTACTCCAAGCATTTTGAATCCTAGAATGTATATTAACCAAGATAGAACTAGGAATACTTTGCTAATTGGTAATTTTCCAGAAGCTTTAACCATAATTATACCGATAATTATTAAAGCGACAATAGCAAGAGCTATTCCGATTAGTAAGTTACTTGTAGAAATTAATGGCATAATACCAGCATAGAATAAAATAGTTTCGGCACCTTCACGAAATACTGCCAAGAAGCTAAGTGTGAACATAGATATAAAGCTTCCAGTAGAAAGTACTAGATTTAACTTTGTATCCATATATTTTTTCCATGCTTTAACAGAACTTTTACTATGTAACCATATCCCGATACCTATCATCATTACAACTGCGAAGATACCAACTACACCTTCGATAATCTCTCGATTAGTACCAGATGATAGAGCAGGGAATGAGTATTTTAAAATAAGGGCTGAAAGTATACTAGAAAGAATACCCACTAAGGCACCCGCATAAATCCAGATCAACCCTTTCTTCTGTTTAGCAGCTTTTAGTGCACTTGCTAAAGATAAGACGATAATTAATGCTTCAACACCTTCACGAAGTAAAATTAACATAGAATCTAATGCAGAATAGTTAGATTTCGTATCGATTTTTTTTAGCTCTGTAATTAAGTTTTTAAGTTGTTCTTGATACTTTTGTTCACTACCTTTAACCATAATTATAGGAGTTTCGCTTTCTACTTTTGTATATAGTGAGGCGTTACGTGTTCGAACTTCTCCTTCTATAATAGGCCAAACTTCTATGAATTTCTTCATTTTCTGTGAACCTTGACTATTATTTCCATCTTTGAAGGCTGCAAGGCTATCTTCAAGAAGTTTTATTCCTTGTTCAAGTGTTTTAACTTCTGAATTTTGTTCTAGCTTTTTCCCAGCAAGGAAATCATCTAGATAAGTTTTTAGATCAGTTAAATATAATTTTGTAGTTTGATAGTCATAAGGTTCAACTTCCATAGAACTACGTAGAAATGACATTGTTGTTTCTACTTTTCCGTAGTAAGCAGGTTCAAGTGTTCTTACGATACCCTCATTACGCACCCAAGAAGCATTGTATTTAACATATTCTGCTTTCATAGTTTCAACATCTTTAGTGTCGATTGCTTTTTCTAATTTATCGAAAGCAGGGTAAAGTTTCGTTTTAAAAGCTCTTTTCTCGGCTTCAATGTCTAAAGGATTTTGTTCATTTTCAAAAGCAAGTAGTGCTGTTGATAATTCCCTAAGTTGTTCTTCATTAATATCATTTGCTTTTAATGTTTGTTTAACTTTTTTTCCAGCTTCAGAATCTGAATTCTTCGTTGCTTCAAATTCTGTTTTAAATTCTTCGATTAATTTTTTAGCTTTATCTTGTTCGTTATTTTTTATTGCAGTATTAGCGTCGGTAATTTTTATAAAAAGATTACTGTATGATTCTTTTGCTACAATAGTTTTTAAAAACGGAGAGCTAAAACTGAAAAGAATAATAAAAGCTAAAATTATTTTAGTCAAATAGTTTTTTGCCAATATATTCTCCCTCCTTAATTCCTCCAAAACATGCGAATAGACCGCTACCGATATGAGTTATATATTCATTCATCTTATCTTCATTTCCAAGACTATTTTGGATAGTGATAAATTGTTTTGGATCTTTTTGGAATGAGATAAATAGTAGACCAGAGTCAAATTGTCCTGTAGTTTCATTTATACCGTCCGAATAAGAATATGAACGTCTTAATAATTCTACACCGGATTTATGCGCTAAGTGAACGTGAGAAGTTACAGGAATTAAAGGCTTGCCATCTGGACCTTTTTTATTAAGATCAATCGGTGCAAATTCATCAGTTTCTCCGAAAGGAGCACCACTATCCTTATACCTTCCGAAGGTATTTTCCTGTTCATTTAAACTTGTTCTATCCCATGTCTCAAGATGCATTTGTATACGCCTTACAGCCATGTAGCTACCATCTTTCATCCAGTTGTCCTTATCGCACCATACAATTTTATCAAATTGGTCTTCTTTAGTTGCATTAGCAGTACCGTCTTTAAATCCGAAAAGGTTACGTGGTGTTTCAAGACGATTACCAATAGCTGCAAAACCAGATTGGCTCCACTTCATAGTTACGGTAGAACGAGCTTTTCTAACTAAGTTACGTACTGCGTGAAAGGCTACCTGTTCATCATCTGCACATGCTTGAATACAAATATCTCCACCCGTATATTTTTCTTTTAACTGTTCTCTAGCGAAAGGAGGTAAGTCTTTAAATTCTTCAAGACTTTTATTCTCTAAGTTCATTTTTTTTAAGAAACTTGGACTAACCCCAAATGTCAGAGTTAAACGATAGGGATTTAACCCTACCGTTTCTCCAGTATCTTTTGGTGGTAAATAATGGTTTTTAAGAGCAGGTTCAACTAGTTCACCGTTCATTAATTTTTCACTATATTTAGTCCATTCCTTAAACATGTCGATTACATCATCACGTTTAGTTGAGTGTAAATCTAGCACGACAAAATAAACACATTTTTGCATAAGAGTAGTAATTCCAGCTTGGTGTTTACCATAGAATGTGATTTTTTCTTCTCCATCAGCTATAGCTCGGTTATTCTCAGCTTTGTTTGCGAAAAATCCACCAAGAGCAGAAGCTCCAACAACTGCACCGGCTCCAGTCATTCCTGCTTTTTTCAGGAAATCACGTCTTGTTATTTTTTTGTCAATCCATTTTTTACCAGATTCTTCCATATTACTTAGCCTCTTCGTCTAAAATTACACCCATTTGAGAAAGTGGTTCTCCTAATTTTGTTACTGCTTCAGAAAGTTCTTTAGTATTTTCTTTTGTTAAATCAGTATATAGTTTATAGTGCTTTTCGTCAGTTTTATATTTGTCTAATAAGCTATTTATTGTAGCAAATTTTTCAGTTAAATCCTTAGCCAATTTACTATCTTTTTTCTCGATTAAAGGTTTAAAAATCTCAAAGATTTCTTCAGCACCTTCGATGTTAGCTTTAAAGTCGTATAGATCAGTGTGAGAGTATATTTCTTCTTCACCTGTAATTTTTTGTGTTGCAACTTCATTAAGTAAATCAACAGCTCCAGTTACCATTAAATCAGGAGTAACTTCAACAGTAGCAACTTTAGCTTTTAATTCTTTAATATCTTTTACTAGTTGATCTGCGTATTCTTCAGTACCTTTAGTAGTATTTTGTTCCCACATAATTTTTTCGATTCTGTGGAATCCACGCCAACCTTCTTCTGTTTTATTTTCTTCAAGGTAGTCAGCAAGACGGAAGTCGATATTTACATCAAGTTCACCAAAACTTTCTGCGATAGGCTCTGAACGTTCATACGCCATACGAATAACAGGATATTGTTTCTTAGCTTCTTCAAGATTTCCAGCTTTTATAGTTTCAGCGAATTTTTCAGTATCTTTAAGTAGAGTATCTACTTGGTTTTCTACGAATTTTTTATAAAGATCAGTAGCTTGTTTAAGTTGTTCTTTAGTATCTTTAGATATGTCAACTTGAGCAGTTTTGTTTTCTTCTTTCTTCTCTGTTTTAGTAGCACATCCGCTAATAACGATAGTACCAGCCATTAGGGCTATAAATAATTTGTTTTTCTTCATCAATAAATATACTCACTTTCATTTTTTATCCACTATAAATTATAATCATTATCAGTTAGAAAGTAAAGTGATAAGAAACAAATTGATATAAAAAGAAAAGTTTTATAAGGTGAATAAAATTGTTTTAAGAAAACTAAATAATAAAATTTTATTTTTTATGTATCAGATAAAAGTCAAAAATATAAGATAGAATAGTATTTTATTTTTAAAAATATATTTATGTTATATAATAGTAGGGTAAAAAAGTGGGAATTAATTGATTGAAAGTGAAAAATGTTTGATGTATAATATAAGTAAGTTTTTAGTAAGCGATATAAAAAGGCTACTAAAAACCTAAAAAATTAAGATTGCATTAATTTAATGCGATACATTTAAAAAGGAATAAAAGGCTTTATGAAACAAAAATTAAAAATATTTGCAACATCAAAATGGTTTGATTTACTAGGGGTTGTTTTAGTAATTAGTATCGCTATCGCATCAGGTTACTTAGCGACGAGATTAGATAAATTTGTTGATTGGGGTCCATGGACTGCACTTGTGCCATTTGGACTTATTTCTGTAATTAACGTTGGTATCTCAATGTTATCTACGAGATTTACAGGAAAATTAAGTAAACTTGGTAATTACTTAGGTATTATCAACGCTGTATTATCAGGAGTTATTGATTATATCTTAGGTAACAAGGCTGCTATTATCACATACCCTGTAACATTTTTAATCTATTTGGGTGCGATTTATGTATGGAATAAATCTACAGATAAGCCAAATACAATGTCTAAAGCAAAATTATATACAGTTTTAACGGCAATTGCGATTCTTTCATTTGTATTCTCATATGCTACAAACTATATTGGATATCATGGTAAGATGAGTACTCTTGCGTATATTACTACAATTGCATTTGCATTCTCGCTAATTGGTAATGGATTAAATACATTTAAGCTAACGACACAATGGCCATTCTGGTTACTGTATAATATTGTTCAACTTACAAAAGCAGTAGTTCAAGGAAACTTCGCGAATGTTGGTAAATATATTTTCTACATTATTAACAGTGTTGGAGCACTATTTGTGTGGAAAGATTCTGAAAAATAAAATAAACTACAATTATAGATTTAAAGCTGTTGACAACTGCAAATGTTAACAGTTTTTTTATGTACGAATTACAAATTAAAGTGCTCGATAAACGACTAATTAGAATCAAGTTTAAAGGTAAATATGTCATGTTAATTAAATTCTAGTAAAATATTGTTTTCTATGAGATAATAGTTTTATAAACCACATAATGGAGATATTTTATATTAGAGGAGAATATATATGAAAAAAAGTATTGCTATATTTTCGAGCATTATAGTCGCACTTATTATTTGTGCTACAGCTTACTATTTTATGTTTGGTAGTGGAAAAGATAAGAAGGTGAAAGAAGAGTATCAAAAATATGTTGATATGATTAATATCAGTCATGATTTTGAAGCTGGTGCAAAAGGCTTAGAAACACTAACTACTGATGTTGCTCAGAAGGTTATTCCAACTATAAAAACTGATATTAAAGTTGCAAAAGAGGTTAGAAATACTTCTATTAGTTTAAATGATAAGAAAATTGATGAAGCAAAAGATAGTCTAGATAGAGCTAAAAAACTTGATACAAATTCAAACTTTTCAGCTGCTATTAACTGGTTAAATGCCGATATTGAAAATTATAAGAGAGCAGAAGAAGAGATAAAAAATATTAAACTAGATGTGAACTTTAACAAAGATCTTTCTCAAATATTAGAAAAATATAAATTCAATAATAATAGTCTAAAACAATTATTAAGCGATGTAGGTAATAAACTTTATGAAAAAGCTCAAGAAGCTGCACAAAAAGCTAAGGAACTTGCAGAAAAAGCAAGAGAGTTTGAGCGTAAGAAAAAAAGATCTGATGTCGAATTAGGTGGTCCAAACCCTGCGTTATTAAATGACAGCAATTCGTTGCCTGCAGATGCTCAAGGAATAGGTGGAGCAACAAGTGAAGAAGGAGCAAGAAAAATGAGCTCTGACCTTGTTAATCGATATAAAGGATATCTTCTAAAAAAATATAATGGAGAAAAAATTGAGTGGTCTGTAAATGGAAAGAGCTTCAAACTTATTAAGGAAGATGGAAGTAAGATTACTTTTACTAGTCAACCTCAGCTTTATAAAAAAGTAGGAAATAGATTGGTTTCTGGAGTTAATCTTAATAGTGAAGAAGGTTCTGAATTCCTATACAATACATAGAATTAATAAAAAGACTCAAGGTATGACATAAAGTCAATTGCCTTGAGTTTTATTTTATATTTCTACAATATCTATATTAGCTTTTGTTTTATAAATAACGTCTTTACGTTCAATAAGAATAGTAGCTTTTTCAGCTAATTCTCTATTTTCTTTAATTTTACTTAGTAATTCACGACTAGGGTTCATGGCTACAGGGTTTCCAACACGTCTTAACATGTTGTAATCACCGTTAGTATCACCATAAGCGAAAGATTGCTCAAGATCAATGTTGTATTCTTCAACTAGTCTATCGATAGTTTTGTTTTTGCTATTTGCATCCCACATTGGAACTACTTCACCTGTAAATTTCTCATCTTCTATAATATACTTACTACCTATAGCTAAAAATGCATGATGCTTTTTACCCATAGCTTCTACAAGGTAGTCTGGACTTCCTGAAATAAAAATGATTAGGTGTCCGTTTTTCTTGTGTTTTTCTATAATATCTCGCGTGAATTTATAGACACGATCGGCTTTAAGTTTCATAACTTGTTCAGTTGCGAAGTCAATATATTTTTTATGAAGGCCTGTTATTCCTTGAACATAAGCTTCAGAAACGCCAAATAGGTAGTTATCGTAATCTTCAAATCTTTTATCCCAGTTGATATAACTATCTTTTACACCATTTAGCCAATATTTTTCATCTACAACTTCATACTTTATTAATTTTTTAAAATGTTCTGTCATTAGTGAATCTCTATAAAGAGTTCCGTCAATATCAAAAAATGCTGCTATCTTTTTTTCTTTCATATTTTATCCTCCTAATATTAAAAAATTTATTTCTATAAAGTTAAAGACGAGATTTACTCGCCTTTAACGTTACTAGAATTTTGTTG
This sequence comes from uncultured Gemella sp., assembly GCA_963535095.1. Classification (GTDB taxonomy): domain Bacteria; phylum Bacillota; class Bacilli; order Staphylococcales; family Gemellaceae; genus Gemella. Next base: position 26,107 of record CAUSUW010000016.1, read on the forward strand.
CATCGACAGAGTCAATGTATTTTCTAAGTTCTGGAACAATATTAGAAATAGTTCCATCTTCGAATGGATTTTCTAAGTTAGCTTCTTTAACTAACTCTAAGAATGGTTTAGTTCCACCAAGTTTACATAGGTGTAGGTATTCTTTCCATGCTTTTTCTCTATTTTCGTTAGCTTTTTTCCAGAATTGGAATGCACAAACTTGAGCTAGTGTGTAGTCGATGTAGTAGAATGGGACACTGAATAAGTGACCTTGTCTATAGAAGAATAGACCTTCATCAAGTTCTGGAATCTCTTCGTAGTAACGAGATGGTAAGTATTTTCTTTCGATTTCTAACCATTTCATACGACGCTCTTTTGGAGTTAATTCCGGATTTTCATATACTTCATGTTGGAATTCATCAACTGTTACACCATATGGTAAGAATTTGATTGATGTTGCCATGTGATAGTATTTGAATTTTTCTGTTTCATCTTGGAAGAATAAGTTCATCCAAGGCCAAGTTAAAAATTCCATACTCATTGAGTGAATTTCGCAAGCTTCGTATGTTGGCCAAACATAATCTGGCATATGATGTCTACTTTGGAAAACTTGGAAAGCATGTCCAGCTTCGTGAGTTAGAACTGTAACATCATGAGGTGTTTGGTTAAAGTTAGCGAAAATAAATGGTGCCTTGTAGTTTGGAATAAATGTACAGTAACCACCACCAGCTTTTCCTGGTTTTGTATCTAAATCTAATAAGTTATTTTCAGTCATAAATGTGAAGAATTCATCAGTTTCAGGTGATAATTCTTTATACATTGTTTTTGCGTAATCAACAAGTGTTGGACGATCTCCTTTTGGAGTAGGATTACCTGATTTGAATGTTACACCTTCATCGTGGAATGAAAGTTTTTCAAGTCCTAGACGATTAGCTTGAGCTTTTTTAAGTTCTTCAACAACAGGTACGATTTCCTCAAAAATTTGTTTTCTGTAGTTTGCGACGTCTTTTGCATTGTAGTCTGTTCTACGTAAGCGTAGGTAAGCAACCTCTACAAAGTTATCAAATCCAAGTTTTTTCGCAATACGAGTACGAACTTTAATCATACGGTCATAAATGCTATCGTATTGTTCTAAGTTTTCTTTAAAGAATCTAGCTACAGCTTGGTTTGCTAATAGACGAGTTTCACGGTTAGCATCTTGTGTATATTTAGCCATGCCACTTAAGTTGTGTTCTCCACCATCAAATGGAATTTTAGCACTTGAAGTTAGTTTTGTATATTCTGATGAAAGTTTGTTTTCTTCTTTTAAATCTTCAATGATTTCATCGCTGAATACTTTTAGAGAAGTTTCAATTAGATTGAAGTAATGTTCCCCAATTTCTTTTTTTAGTTCTTCTTTAAATTTCGAATTGAATATTGCTTCATCAAATTTGCTGTAAAGAGAATCTAATTCAGGACCAAATTCATCCCAGAATTCTTGCTCAGCTTCATAAAATTTATCAGTTGTATCAATTGTTACACGAATCTCTGATAATTGTGCCATAGTACTCACGTTATCACGAAGTTTATTATATTCGTTAAAAATTTCTAGTGTTTCTTCAGCACTATTTGCCGAGTTTAATCTTTCTACTAATGTTTTTAATTGTTTTTTTAATTGATCTGTATTTGGTCTTGTATATTGGTAATTTTCAAAAGTCATAATACACCCTCCTAAAAATTTATTTATAAATTATCAATAATACTATGATAACACGAAATAAATAAAAATACAAAAATAACTTTCAGAAAATTTAAAAATAAAGATAGAAAATTAAAGGGATATGTTATGTAAAATAAAACTCTTAAAAAAATGTCGGATAGGAAACTTTGACAATCTTGAAAATTTATGAAATAATAAAAAAGGATGATATACCGATATAAATAATTAGAAATAAAGGAGAAAAGATTTGATTACAACTAAAGATATAATTATAGACCCACACGCAACGCTTAGAGCTCGTGCTGAAGAAGTAAAGAGTCCAATCTCAGATGAAGATAAAGCTATTTTACGTGGATTATTAGAGTATGTTATTGCTTCACAAGATGATGAAAAAGCAGAAAAATTAGGACTAAAACCTGGAATAGGGTTAGCTGCACCGCAAATCAATGTTTCAAAAAGAATGATTGCAGTGCACATTCCAGATGAGGAGTTCCCAGAAGATACAGTTTCTTATGCACTATACAATCCAAAAATTATCTCAAATTCAGCTGCGAAATGTTATTTAGCTGGTGGAGAAGGATGTTTATCTGTAGATAAAGAAATTAAAGGATATGTGCCTCGTTATTCAAAAATTAAAGTAGTTGGTTATAATGAAAATGATGAGAAAGTTACTCTAACTTTAACAGACTTACCAGCAATTTGTTTCCAACATGAAATTGATCACTTAAATGGAGTTATGTTCTACGATCATATTAATAAAGAAAATCCATTTGATGTGCCGGCTGAATATGAAAAACTGTAATTTAAATAAAAAATAAATACACGTAAGACAGTTGAAATGTCTTACGTGTATTTGTCTATAGTACTTCTTTTTCTTTAATATTGTAATGTAGATAAGCATCGATAAAATCAATAATTTCGCCATCCATTACTTTATCTACTGTAGATACTTCATAGTTTGTTCTGTGATCTTTTACCATTGTATATGGAGTAAATACATAAGAACGAATTTGTGATCCCCAACCGATATCCTTTTGTTCACCACGAATAGCTGCTAATTCTTTTTCTTTTTCTTCTAGTTCAAGTTGATGCAGCTTAGATTTTAAGTTTTTCATTGCGGCATCTTTATTTTGTATTTGGCTACGTTCAGATTGTGATTGAACGACGATACCAGTAGGAAGGTGAGTGATGCGAACCGCAGAGTCAGTAGTATTAATATGCTGACCACCAGCCCCTTGAGCACGGTAAGTATCAATTTTTAAATCTTCATTATTAATTTCTATATTGATTTCATCTTCATTGAATTCTGGAATTACATCAATTGAGGTGAACGATGTATGTCTTTTTCCAGATGGATCAAAAGGTGAGATACGTACAACTCGGTGAACACCTTTTTCTCCTTTTAGTAGACCATAGGCAAAATCACCTTCAATTTTTATAGTTGCTGATTTAACGCCAGTGATATCACCAGATTGGTAGTTTAAGTAGCTGTATTTTAATCCTTGTTTTGTGAAGAATCTTTCATACATACGTAACATTAATTCTGACCAGTCTGTCGCATCAGTACCACCAGCACCGGCATGTATTTCTAAAATAGCAGTATTATTGTCATATTCTTCAGAGAATAATAATCTAAAGCTAAAATCTTCAACACTTGATTTGAGATTTACTACTGTTTCTAGTAAATCTTGATAAATTTCTTCATCATCTTCATCTTTTAGAAATTCAACCATCTCTTCAGAGTGTTCCAAATAGTCTATCATTTCACTAAATTCGTCAAGTTCTTTTTTTATACTTTTTGATTCGGTAACTAGTAGACTAGCTGCTTCGCTATTATTCCAAAAGTCAGCTTCAAGCATCATATTTTCAATTTCAGCAACTCGTTCAGTTTTATCTTCTATTTTTAGTGAAGTTTTGAATTCCGTTATTCTTTTGTTAATTTCTTCGAGTTCTTTTCTAAGTTCAATAAGTTCCAAAATTTTTACCTCTATTAACTTCTTTCGTTTACTTATTATACAAGAATTTTACTGAAGATACAAGGAAGGTAGGAACAAATTATAATACTTTTTGATTAAATATACATTTAGAAATTAGGTTAGAAATTCTTGCTATAAGTTGCTTCATCTATAGATTATTATTTTATTTTTAATTTTGTATAGCAATACTACGGAAGAATCAATTGAATTTTTCATCAAAAATTATTCTGGAAAACATTATTATATCAAGGAATAAGGAGTATAGAGGTATGAAAGGTCAAAAAAAGTCAAAAATAATTTAAAAAATCTATTGACTTATTTTGACCTTAATGATATTATTATATATGTGATTAGCAGTCAGACACTTAGAGTGCTAAAACACAAAATTGAAGAATAGGTGATGACGATGTTAATAGATAGACAAGTACTCATTCTTCAATCTATAGTCGAAAATTTTATTACGACTAATCAACCTGTAGGTTCTAAGCAAATTGCTCAAAATATTGATTTCAGTTCGGCAACGATAAGAAATGATATGAGTAAATTAGAAAAAGAAGGATTGATTAAAAAGACTCATATTTCATCAGGTAGAGTGCCTTCGGAAAAAGGTTATCGCTATTATGTAGATTACATAAAAAAAGATTATGAACTATCGAATAGTGAGAATGAAAAACTTAAACAACTCTCTGGTGGTGATATAGTATCGGAAAATAACTATCTAGAAAAAAATGCAATAGTACTATCAGACTTAACGGATTGTACGGCGGTCATATTAGCCCCGACAAAAACGGATAGGCGCATTAATAAGATAGAGGTTATTCTTCTAAGTAGTCGTAGTATTCTCGTTATATTAGTAACAAACATAGGAGAAGTATTCCAACAAAACTATAAACTTGATGCGGATTTCACTGCAGAGGATATAGCGGAGATTAATAAACTTCTACAAAGTTACTTCTATGATGTAGATATGGCAACAGCTCATGTAATGATTCACGGTGAGTTAGAAAAATATCTAAAGAATAAAGTTAATAACTACGATATGATAGTGGTGGCTTTAAATAGATTGTTGCAAAATAAAATTAAAAAGACTGTAGCATTAGGGGGTAAGTACAATTTACTTAAGCAACCCGATATAGACAATGTAGAAAAATTAAAAGAAGTAGTATCGCTCTTAGAAGATGATAAGATAGTCGAGCTTCTAGATAATAATGAAGTAACAGACAAACCATCTATTAAAATAGGAACTGAGCTTAAGCTTGGGAATATAGATGATCTTTCATTAGTGTCTAGTAGTTATAACACATCTAAAGGTCAAGGTGTAATAGCCGTATTTGGGCCAAAGAGAATGGACTATTCAAAAATCATGACACTTATAGCTTGTGTTCGTGATAATTTAAATAATAATTTAAAATAATTAGGAGGTAGAGATGGCTACTGAAGAACAAAAAGAAACTCTACAAGAAGAAGTAACAACAGAAGAAACTGTTGAGACTGAAGAAACGACAGATTTAAAAGAAGAAGTAGTTGAAAAAACTGCAGAAGAGTTATTACAAGAGCAAATTGAAAAACTGCAAGAAGAAGTAAAAGCGTCAGAAGATAAATACTTACGACTTTATGCAGAGTTTGAAAACTTTAAACGACGTAAAAATCAAGAAATTGACACTATAAACGCTTATAAGAGTCAAAAAGTGATTACAGAAATCTTACCAAGTTTGGATAACCTAGAACGTGCTTTACAAGTTGAGTCAACTAATGAAGAAGTACAAACAGTTCTAAAAGGTGTACAAATGGTATACGAAGGATTACAAGCAGCACTTAAATCAGAAGGTGTTGAACTAGTAGAAACTGAAAATGCTCAGTTCGATCCAAACTTCCACCACGCAGTAATGCAAGGAGAAGAAAGCGACAAAGAAAGCGGAGTAATCTTAGACACATTCCAAAAAGGTTACAAACTAAAAGATAGAGTAATCAGACCAGCAATGGTTAAGGTTAACTCGTAATTATTAATCCTTAGTTTTTTCGAACCTAGAAGGTGAAGAAAAAAGTTAGGAGTAAGAATCGCACAGCTACACCAAGAATGAGGAACGAAATGACGAAATGATTGGTATGTAGCCACTGCGTAGATAGAAAAGTAATATAAGACTTTGTTAGAGTGAAAAAATCATTTTAACAAATAAATTTGAAAAATATAGTTATTATAAATTTAAGGAGGACAAGAATATGTCAAAAATTATAGGT
>CAUSUW010000017.1:0-28751 GCA_963535095.1 uncultured Gemella sp.
AAAGTAATATTGATTTTAAGAGTGAAGTTTTAAAATTGGAAAAGGGAAGACATATAGAAGAAAATGATAAGAATAAAATCATGATTCACGAAAAATTTGCCGAATTAAATAATGTTAATTTGGGTGATAAGATTAAATTATCACAAGAAGGTAAAATATTAGAGTTGGAAGTTGTTGGAATCTATTCTGGTGAAAAGACTAACACCTTTAATGGATTAAGCTCAGATTTTATTGAAAATACAGTTTATACTGATTATAACTCAAGTCAACAATTATTAAATTTAATAACTAATAATAAAGTAACTTCAGTAGAGTATGGAGTTGAAGATCCAACCAGGTTAGACGATGTAATAAAAACTGTTGAGAATTTAGGATTAAATAACTTATTGGTATCTAAATCAAATAAAAATTATGAGCTTATTACATCATCAGTAGAGAGTATAACGAAAATAACTAATACGATAAGAATAGGTAGTGTTGTAGTTGGAGTAGTTATACTATCATTAATATTAATGTTTTGGGTTCGAGAAAGAACCTACGAAATTGGGATTCTACTGTCCTTAGGAACTAGTAAAGTAAATCTGGTGTTACAATTTATAGTAGAGGTATTATTGGTAACAATATTTGGTTTAATGATTGCACTCGGTATAGAGATGACAACTATCAAGTATCTAGCTAGTAATGTAGGAAGTATATTTTCAGAAGATTTACCGAAAATAATTAGTGATGAACTAACTAAAATTTCGATCAATGGTTCAGATATTACTGATATGATAGTTGTTCTGATAACTATTGTAATAATCTCAGTTATAGTTGCTTTATTGCCAATATTAAAAATGAAACCGAAGAAAATTTTAACGCAAATAAATTAGAGAGGAATAAGAAATGTCGATTTTTAAATTAAAAAATGTAGATTACTTATATGAAAATAGCAAATCAAAAGTACTAAGTGGAATTACTTATAATTTTGAAGTAGGGAAGTTTTATGCGATAATAGGAAAATCAGGTGCTGGTAAATCAACTTTATTATCTTTATTAGCTGGGTTAGATACTCCTTCTAGTGGGGAAATCTTATTTGATAACGTAAATATTGAAAAAATAGGATATAGTGAACATAGACGAAAAGATATTTCTTTAGTGTTTCAAAATTATAATCTTATTGATTATTTAACACCATTAGAAAATCTAAAACTAGTTTCAAAAAATGCGAATAAGGATATACTTTTACAACTTGGATTGGAAGAAGAGCAAATCAATCGTAATATTATGAAACTTTCTGGAGGTCAGCAACAGCGTGTAGCTATAGCAAGAGCGTTAGTATCTAAAGCACCTATTATACTTGCTGATGAACCGACAGGAAACTTAGATGAGAATACTGCACAAGAGATTATTGATATTCTAAAAAAAGTCGCTGTTGAGAACAATAAATGTGTTATAGTTGTTACTCATAGTAATCAATTAGCAAATGCTGCTGATGTAGTATTAGAATTAAAAGATAAGAAATTAAAAGTTAAATAAATAAAGAGGTTGACTCAATCTATTAATTGGATTGAGTCAACCTTTTTTAATGTTAAAGTTTAGTTTTTAAGCAAAACAGTTTTTCTAATTCGTTCATAGCTTCTTCAAAACTGTAAACTAGTGTACCGTGTTTTAAAATTCCACCAAGAACGTAATGATTCATTGCATAGCTAGGAATATCATATTTGTTTGCTGATTTTAATCTAATATCTGAATTTATAGCAATAATTTTTTTGTTTAATGTAATAGCTATTCCTAATTCTACCATAACCCCACTGTCTTCATTAGTTACATCTGCTAAGAATATGTCGCAATTTTCTACTGCGTATGTGTCCCCATTGAAAATATCTTGAGGTGTAGGTAATGTTTGTTTATTTTCGTTAAAAGGCTGTTCTATTGGATTAAATACTGATAATCTATCTCCGAATCTTTCTCCTAATAATTTACCTTCTTTTAAACGTTGTGCAATCTCTGCTTCATTAAATAATGCTCCTGCTAAATATAGTTTCATAGACAAATCCTCCTTTGTTGTTATATAAATTATAATATATTTAAGGTCGAATTTACAACTAATGTTGAAGGAAACTGATAGTGATTATATGTTCTACTAGTTATTTTAAGATATTTCTATTATAATAATTATAGTAGTATAGAAAAATATGTGAGGATATTATTGATGAAAAGTGTAGTACTTTGTGAAAAACCCTCTGTTGCTCGTGATATTGCGAGGAATTTAGGGGCTAAGAATAATAAAAATGGATGTTTAGAGGGAGATAAATATGTAGTTACTTGGGCATTAGGTCATTTAATAACCCTTCAAACACCTGATAAATATAAGGAATTTAACAATGTAAATTTAGAGAATTTACCGATGATTCCGAAATTTATGAAGACAGAGATTATTAAGAAAACTTTTAAGCAATACAAAGTTGTAGAAAATGCTCTTAATAGAAAAGATATTAAGGAAATTATTATTGCGACTGATGCAGGTCGTGAAGGGGAGCTTGTTGCTCGTTATATTATCGATAAGGCTAAATGTAATAAAAATATAAAAAGGCTTTGGATTTCTTCTGTAACGGATAAGGCGATTAAAGATGGCTTTAGAAATCTAAAAGACGGGAAAGAATACCTAGGATTATATCATTCTGGTATAGCACGTGCTAATGCAGACTGGTTAGTTGGTATTAATGCATCAAGAGCATTAACATTGAAATATAATGCATCACTTAACTGTGGTCGTGTTCAAACTCCAACATTGCAGATGGTTTTCGAAAGAGAAGAAAAAATTAAACAGTTTAAACCAAAAGACTATTATACTTTTGAGGCACAAATCGATGGTGTGAAGTTTAGCTGTGGTAATAGTGAATTTAATTTGGAAAAAGCGGAACAATTCATTAAAAAGAATATTAATAAAGAAATTAAATTTAATGAGGTTCAGAAGAAAGCTAAAACTTCATCAACTAAACCATTGTACAACTTAACGGATATTCAACAAACAGCAAGTGCTTTATTTGGTATGTCACCGAAACAGACGCTGAATATTGTTCAAAGTCTGTATGAAAGGCATAAGGTATTGACATATCCTAGAACGGATAGTAGATATTTAACAAGTGATATGAAAAATACTTTAAGAGATCGTGTGCAGGCTATAGGTGGAGATTTTAAAGAAATTACAGCTAAGTTACTAAGAGAAAAAGACCTAAATGCTAAGAAAATTATTAATAATGCAAAAGTAAGTGATCACCATGCGATTATACCTACAGAACAAAGACCTAATTACATGTCCATGTCAGATATGGAGACTAAAATATATAATTTAGTTGCTAAGAGATTTTTAGAGAATTTATTACCAGAGTATAAATACGAAGAGACTACGTATTCGTTTAATATTGAAAATAAAGTATTTTCTGCCAAAGGATTGAAAGTGACTCAAGAAGGATATAAAGAATTAAGTAGAGAAGAAATTCAAGATAAAGTTATAAATCTGAAAAATGATAGTCTTAAACTTGAATCATTAGTTTATAATAAGAAACAAACTACTCCTCCTAGTTATTATACTGAAGGTAGTTTAATATATGCTATGGAAAATCCATTTGAATTTGTTGATGATGAGAATGAAAGAAAAATTCTTAAGGAGACAAATGGTATTGGAACTGTTGCGACTAGAGCGGATATATTAGAGAAACTGTTTACGAATGATTATTTAGTATTGGATAATGGAAGAATTAAAACTACTAATAAGGCTAAACAGCTTTTAAATTTAGTTCCGAAAAATCTTAAGAGTCCGTCTCTAACAGCGGTATGGGAAAAACAACTTGATAATATTGCAAGAAATAAACTTTCTAAAGATAAGTTCTTAAATGATGTAAAACAATATACTAAATCTTGTATTGCAGAAATTAAAGATAGTGAGGATAGATTTAAACACGATAACATTAGTGGTAAGAAATGTGAAGAGTGCGGTAGTTTCATGCTCGAAGTAGATAAAAAAGGTACAAAGATGCTGAAGTGTTCTAGTCCGTCATGTCGCAATCGTAAGGTCATTAGTAGGTTAACAAATCTTCGATGTGATAATTGCCATAAGAAGATGACATTATTCGGTAATGGTGAAAATGCTACATATAGATGTCAATGTGGAAATTCTCTAAAACAAAAAGAAGTCGACAAGAGAATTAAATCTAGTAAAAAAGATAAGGTAAGTCGTATAGATATGAAAAAATATATGAAACAAGAAAAATTAGAGAATAATGCATTAGCAGGACTAGCTGGATTAAAGATTAAGTAGAATTATAGAGTTACATCTTGTTAAATTTATAGATTGAGTTTAGTTAATGTTGATGTTGAAAAAAATTTTTTTTCGTATAAATGTAGTGTTAAAAGCAAGTCTGTGCTATAATGTATATTGAAAAAATTTGTCTGAGAGGTAAAAGATGAAATATGTATCAGTGGCTGTAGATGGGCCAGCAGGATCAGGAAAAAGTACAATAACAAAACTAGTAGCTAAAGAGCTAGGTTATAATTATGTGGATACTGGTGCTATGTATCGTGCATTAACATATAAATTTTTATCTAATGGTTTAAAAGAATTAGAAGAAAATGATATAAAGAATTTACTTGAGAATGTAGATTTCAGAGTAGAATATGTTAATGGAGTTCAATATGTTTATGTGAATGATGTGGAGGTTAGTGATAAAATACGCACAGCAGAAGTGTCGAAATATACTTCATTATTTGCTAAATCACCTGCAGTACGAGAATTTCTAATTGATACACAAAGAAATTTAGCAGGGACAAACAACATTATTATGGATGGACGTGATATTGCATCTGTTGTCTTACCTAATGCAGATGTAAAAATATTTTTAACTGCTTCTGTTGAAGAAAGAGCAAGACGAAGAATGATAGACTTCGAACGTCAAGGTATTAAAAATGTTGATTTTGAAAAAGTTAAAGAAGATATAAAAGCACGTGACTGGCAAGATGAAAATAGAGATATTGCTCCTTTAATAAAAGTAGAATCAGCTACGTTAATAGATACAACTACTATGACAATTGAAGAAGTTGTTGCTAGAATGACTGATTTAGTAAAAGTTGTAGAAAAATAGAGGCTAGAAGGAGTGTAGTATGTATAATTTTATTAGAATGTTATTAGCACTTTTTTATAAAATATTTTATAAGGTTACAATTGTTAACAAAGAAAAAATAGAGAATGCTAAAGGTGTAGTAATTTCTGGGAATCATTTAAGTAATCATGATCCACTACTTTTTCCAGCATTTTTTGACAAGAAAATTCGCTTCATAGCTAAAGAAGAGTTATTTAAAGTATTTTTTATTAAACAAGCACTAGAAGCAACTGGAGCAATTCCCATAAAAAGAGGTACATTTGATAGAACCGCAATAAATAATAGTATTAAGTTACTTAGAGAAGGAGAAGTTGTTGGGATTTTTCCGGAGGGAACTCGTTCTCATTCAAAAGACTTAGACCTTGGTCAATCTCACAATGGAGCATCATTTATTGCTACAAGAGCGAAAACTAAGATAATTCCATTTGCAATTATTCCTAATAAGAATTTTAGAATTTTTTCTAGTATCAAGATTGTAATTGGTGATGAAATAGATGCTACTACATTAAAAGAAGAGGGTAAAAGTCATGATGAAATTACTGCTATTTTAATGGAACGCATCTCAGAATTGATTGAAAAGGAGAAATAAAGTGTACGAAAAAACGATTAAATTTAAATTAGAAAAGAAATTTTTTAATCAAGCTGGCTTTTTAGATAATAAATATGTGTATGAATGGATGAATCTTGCTAAGAAGTATTATTTAAATGGGTTAGGAATAGATATTGATTCATTAATTAATTATAACTTATATTATGCTGATATTGATGTGAAGTATTCAATTAGATCTAATATAAGATATAATAGTCAAGATATTTTTATTAAAGCATGGATTGAAAAACACAGTGGAATTAAAACAATTTTTTCTTATGAATTCTATGTAGATGGAGAAGTAGTAATAATTGCTTCGAGTTCACATAATATTCTTGGAACAGATAGTGATCGAGCTATTAGAATTGACCGAAACTTACCGAAGTGGGATCAGATTCTTAAAGATGTAGTAGCTAATGAATATAAAGAGTAATTATTAATAAAATATGAGGAGTTTCTCACTAATATGAAAATTTCATATTTTTGAGAGACTCCTCTTATACTTTTAAAACTTTACGATGAATTTATGAATGTAGATATATTAAATATATCCTGTTTGATTGATAAATAATTGATTTTATTATATACTTTATAGTGGTTCAAAATATGTTTATTTTTTAAAAACATATTTAATTATTGAGAAAGAAAGGTAGATAGTATGATATATTTAGATAATTGTGCTACGACTAAACCGTATAAAGAAGCTCTAGATGCTTTTGTGGAAGTTAATACGTCTTATTATGGAAATCCAGCTAGTATCAACAAATTTGGAAAAACAACTAATAAGCTTCTTTCAGCTGCAAGAGCTCAAGTGGCAACTATTCTTGGTGTAGGGGAAGATAGTATCTTTTTTACTTCATGTGCTACCGAGAGTAATAATATTGCGTTATTAGGAAGTGTTGAACACAAGAAAGATTTTGGAAATAGAATTATTGTTTCTAAGATTGAGCATCCTTCAGTTTTAGAAACATTTAGAGAATTAGAAAGACGTGGTTTTATTTTAGACTATGTTAATGTTGATGAGAATGGTATTATAGATTTAAATCATTTAAAAACATTATTAACTAAGGAAACTATATTATTAAGTGTGATGCAAGTTAATAATGTATTCGGGGCAATTCAACCTATCAATGAAATTTCAGAGATACTAAAAGATTATCCAAAAGTTCATTTTCATGTTGATGGTGTTCAAGGAGTATTAAAAAATAGTATTGACCTTTCAAAAGTTGATAGTTATTCTATTTCTGCACATAAATTTCATGGATTAAAAGGTATAGGAGTGTTGTATTTAAGATCTAGACGAACAGTTCATAATATTACTTTTGGTGGTGGACACGAGGATGGATTACGTAGTGGAACAGTAAATGTTGCAGCTGCGGTAAGTTTAGCAAAATCATTAAGATTATCGCAAGAAAAAGTTGAAGAGATAAAAGTTAATCACAAGGAATATAAAAAACTTATTGTTGATGAATTCTCTAAATATAAGCATATAGTAATTAATTCACCATTGAGTGAAAATTTTGTGGATTCTATTGTTAATATTAGCTTACCAAAAATTAAGGGTGAGGTAATTGTTAATGCCTTGAATGATAGAGGTATTATGGTTTCTACAACTAGTGCTTGTTCTTCAAAAACATTCCATCTTAATGAGGCATTGTATGCAAGGGGATTATCTAAGGAAAATATAGAAGGTAGTATTCGAGTTAGTTTCTCATATGAAACTACAAGAAAAGAAGTTGAAACGTTTATTGAAGTATTAATAGATGAGTACAATAAAAAATTTAAAGAGGTAATTGAAAGTGGAATTTAGTCATATTATAGTAAGATACGGAGAACTTACTCTAAAATCTGGGAATAGAAATGAATTTCTAAAAAAACTTACAAAAAATATTAGATATAATTTACAAGGGTTAACAGGTTTTCATGTTCAAACAAAAAGAGATAGAATGTATATACATTTAGATCACAATGAAGATGTTCATGAAATTATGGAAAGATTAAAAAGAGTACCTGGTATTCATAATTTTTCGCCGGTTTTAAGAGCTGGGCTAGATGTGGAAGAAGCTAAAAAAGTAATTGATAAATTATTAGAAACTAAGTTAGATAAAGAATATAAATTTAAAATTCAAACTAAACGACCTAATAAAAACTTTCCACACAATACTAATGAATTAAATAATGTATTTGGAAGTCATGTGTTGGTTAACTATAAAAACTTAAAAGTTAATGTTAAACAACCTGATTTTGTTATCAATATTGAGGTGCGTAGTGAAGGGATATTCATCTTTACTGACTTTATAAAAGGTGTTGGAGGATTCCCAGTTAATACATCTTCAAAAGCACTGTTATTGTTATCTGGAGGAATAGATTCACCAGTAGCGGCTCATACATTACAAGTTAAAGGTGTAGAAGTAGAGATGATTCATTTCCAATCACCACCGTTTACTTCTACAGAAGCATTACAAAAAATATTTGATTTAACAACTAAGTTAAGTGAAGTAGTTGGTAAAATTAAGTTACACGTTGTAAACTTTACTAAATTACAAACAGAAATAGTTAAACGTATTCCTTCAAATTATACAATGACTTCAACTAGAAGATTTATGTTGCGTATAGCTGAAGAAGTAGCGAAAAAAGAAGGATGTTTAGCTATAGCTACAGGAGAGTCATTAGGGCAAGTAGCCTCACAAACTTTAGAGTCAATGAATTGTATTAATGAGGTAACCAACCTACCTGTATTACGACCATTATTAACTATGGATAAGGTTGATATTATTAAAATTGCTCAAGAGATTGAAACGTTAGAAATTTCTAATCTTCCTTTTGAAGATTGTTGTACAATTTTCACACCAAAAGCACCAAAAACAAAACCAAGATTAGATAAAATCAAAGCATATGAAGCTCGTGATGATTACTCAGATTTAATAGCTGAGACATTGGCTAGTGTACAAACATATTTATTTGATAAAAATGGGCGAGTTGTTACTCAAGATATGAGAGAACAAGAAGTTAAAAAAGAAGAAAAAGAAGATTTTTCAAATTTATTATAAAATAGAAAGTGAGATAATTAATGGAAAAAAAAGTAATAGTAATCGGAGCAGGACTAGCAGGAAGTGAAGCTGCCTGGCAACTTGCAAAACGAGGAGTAAAGGTTGATCTTTATGAGATGAGACCTAAGAAAATGACACCAGCTCATAAAACACAAAACTTTGGAGAGTTAGTTTGTTCTAACTCATTAAGAGCTAACAATATAACTAACGCTGTTGGATTATTAAAAGAAGAAATGAGAATGTTAGATTCAATCATTATTAAGTGTGCTGATGCAACACAAGTTCCAGCTGGTGGAGCATTGGCGGTTGATAGAGATAAATTCTCGGAAATGATTACAGAAACTATTAAAAATCATCCAAACATTAATGTAATTGGTGAAGAATTACCACAAATTCCTAAAGGAGATGTACCTGTAATAGTAGCTACAGGACCACTTACATCAGATGCATTAAGTCAAGATATTAGAAACTATACTAAACAAGATGGTTTATATTTCTATGATGCGGCAGCACCAATCATTGAAAAAGATTCTATCGATATGGAAAAAGTTTATCTAAAATCAAGATATGATAAAGGTGAAGCAGCATACTTAAATTGTCCAATGACAAAAGAAGAATTTACTAATTTTTATAATGAGTTAATTACAGCAGAAGCTGCACCATTAAAAGAATTCGAAAAAGAAATATATTTTGAAGGGTGTATGCCTTTTGAAGAAATGGCAAAACGTGGAGAAAAAACTCTATTATTTGGTCCTATGAAACCAGTAGGATTAGAAGATCCAAAAACTGATAAACGTCCATATGCTGTTGTTCAATTACGTCAAGACAATAGTGAAGGAACTCTATACAATATTGTTGGATTCCAAACACACCTTAAATGGGGGGAACAAAAGAGAATTATCAATATGATTCCTGGACTAGAAAATGCTAACATAGTACGTTATGGAGTAATGCATAGAAATACTTACTTAAATTCACCACAATTATTAGAAAAAACATATAGATTAAAAGAAGAAAAAAATATTTATTTTGCTGGTCAAATGACTGGTGTAGAAGGATATGTTGAGAGTGCAGCTTCAGGAATTGTGGCAGCATTAAATGCTTTATATAATACTGAAGATAAAGAAATAGTTTTCCCTACAGAAACTATGATAGGTGCTATGGCAAACTATATTGTAGATAATACAAGCAAAAACTTCCAACCTATGAATGCGAATTTTGGAATCATCAAACCACTTCCTGAAAGAATCAAAGATAAAAAGGAAAAATATGAAAGATATGCTAAAAGATCGCTTGAAATGTTAGAAAATTTCAAAATTGATTAAATTAATTTTTAAAAAGTCTTACAATTTATTGAAATAAATGGTATAATAATCAGGGAAGTATTTTGTAAGGAGAAAATTAATGGCAAGTTTATTACAAAAAACAAGAAAAATAAGTACAATTTTACAAGAAGGCCGTCACGATAACGTAGACTTTGAAGCTATGGCAATGCGACTTAGTCCAATTTTAGATTCAGTAGTATATATTCTTGATACTGAAGGAAATATTCTTGGTTATGATTCGATTGTTGATTATTCAAATGAACGTATGGAAAAAATAATTCAAGATAGAAGAGTTCCAAAAGCATATTTAGATGCGACACTAAAAGTTTATGCCACAAAAGTTAATATTCCTTTCCAAGATCCATTATCAATTTTCCCTGAAGAAGAACAAGAACGTTTTGAAGGTAACAGTTATACTGTAATTCTTCCTATTAGAGGAGGAGGAGAACGTTTAGGAACACTTGTTATTGGAAGGATGGATAGTGATTTTAAAGATGATGATTTAGTCTTAGCTGAGTATGCTTCTACAGTAGTAGGAATAGAAATCTTGCATGAAAAACAAGATAAAGAGAAAAACTTAGCCCGTGATAAAGATATGGTTAATATGGCTCTAAACTCATTATCATTTTCTGAAAAAGAAGCTATAGAACATATCTTTAGAGAATTAGATGGAACAGAAGGACTATTAATTGCTAGTAAGATTGCTGATAGAGTAGGAATTACAAGATCAGTGATTGTTAATGCTTTAAGAAAATTAGAAAGTGCTGGAATTATTGAGTCTAAATCATTAGGTATGAAAGGTACATATATTAAAGTACTGAAAGAATATTTCTTAGAATTAATGTTTTCTAATGAATTTTAATATGTAAAATTGTAAAAAAGAAAGGTTGTTAATGGTACAGCCTTTCTTTTTTGTTATGCTATTCTTGATTTAATTTGTTGATGAATTTCTCGTTATTTATAATTACTCTAGTGTGAGATGCATCTGCGATTTTTTTCTCCCCTTCGAAAGCTTCTAGATTAAAAATAATAATTTTATCTTTAATAGTTTCTGTAATTTCACCTAAAATTGTAATTTCTTTATTAACAAGGCTAGGAGCAAGATGATTGATATTTATGTTGCTCCCAACACTTCCTAAATCTTTTGTTAAGAAAGAATTTAAGAATGTTTTAGCTGCATTTTCCATGAATGCTACGAGGCTAGGAGTAGCCAATACATCTAAGTCGCCGCTTCCCATATATTTTGCTGTATTATACTCTGATACTACATAATTTTGTTTGAATTGTTTATTAATCTCTATTTTCATAATGTTATCCTCTCTTATTTATTCATAAAATGTTACTTCGTAATCAATGAATTCTTTATTTTTATAATTAAACTTAGCAGAAAAGAATGGTTTCTCTTTTACTAACCAATCAAGGAAGATATAGTCACCTTCCCAAGTATTGATATTTTGAATTTCAGATTTTTTAACCCAAACAAGATCTCCTTCATCACAATCTTTAGTAAGGGTTCCTGTATAGTTTTGAGCTGTAAAGACGTAAGTATACCAGTCTTTTTCTCCATCGAAGTTAGGAAAAGTAATAATTCCCCTTAACTTAGGATTAATAATATCTAAATTTGTTTCTTCTTTTACTTCTCTAATAACACAATCTTCAGGACTTTCTCCAACTTCGAATTTACCTCCGACACTTATTGTTAATCCTTCATGAATATCGTTTTCTTTCTTTGTTCTTTTTAACATTAAAAAACTATCCCCATTGTCAACATAACACATGGTGGCAAGTACATTGTTCATATAATCATCTCCTATATTTAAAGAAAAAGTAGGAAAGAGGACATACCTCAATACCTACTTTCTTTTTGTAAAAAATTTTTATTAAATAATTAACCTTATTAACGCTTCTTATCAAAGCCTACAGCGTCTAATAATGCAACAAACACTGTAAACATTACAGAAAGTATTGCACAGTCGCGAAGTGTATTAACTTCACCATTGCTACCTAGAATAGATGATACGATAAATATTACAATAAATGCAAATATAAATGACCAAATTAGTGAAATAATATATTTCATCGTTATCACTCCTTAATTTTTACTTACATTAAATATTATACAACTAATATTAAAATCTAGCAACATTTTTATTGATAATTTATATATCGATTTCATAGAAATTTCTATGTGAAATATAACTTAAGTAATAAATGAGGATTGAAAACAATGACCAATTTCATTAACCTTCTAGAAATATATTAAAAGTATGATATAATAAAATAATAAGGCTGTGGAGGTAATTTATGTATCAAAAATTATATATAGACAAGAATTTAGAAGTTCAAATTACAGATGAGTTAAAGCAGGTATTTTTTGATTACTCTATGCCTTTTGAATATATTAAAGATTCAAATATTCTGGAGTCTAATGCTCTGTTTTTAACTGATAATAAAAATAATCTAAGTGATACACTAATTAATGTATTCTTATTGAAAGAAGACTATGATTTTTTAGATGTTAAGAATGCTATATTTATTAAAAATATTGAAGACATAGTACGAGTATTTAAAGATGATGTTTGGAAAAAATGGGCACAAGAACTCCAATTTCTATCACAATGCAGTTTAGCCTATAGTAAAGATAAATTTGATAGGGAACGCTCAGAAAGAATTAGAGAAATTGCGTGTGAGATGTTAGCATTTAAATATGATATTCCAATTGAGAAAATTAAAATAGATTTTGCAGGTGAACTAGGTTATCAAACTCCTAAAGTAGAAACTAGAGCTGCTGTCATTAAAGATAATAAAATATTATTGGTAAAAGAGCAGTTTGATGGTAAATGGGCCCTTCCTGGTGGATATCAGGATGTAAATAAAAGTATTCGAGAAAATGTTATAAAAGAAGCAAGTGAAGAAGCAGGAGCCGTGGTTAATCCTCTTAAAGTTGTTGCTGTGCTTGATTATAATAGACACCACCATGTTAATTTTCCTTTTGGTATGGTGAAAATATTTGTTCTTTGTGAATATGTGAGTCATAGTTTTGCAGAAAATACTGAAACGCTAGGAGCGGAGTTTTACTCGCTTGATGAACTTCCAGACTTATCTATTACAAGGACAACAAAAAAACAGTTAGAAATGTGTTTTGATTGCTATAATAATGTTGATAAGTGGAATACAATATTTGATTAATTTTCTTTAAGGAGTTGATTTTAAAAAGTATGAATTTACGAGAAACATTGATGAATAGGAATCTGCCTGTCCATGAACAATTGATATTTTGTTTATTACTTACAGCTGTGGGTGGATTTTTTGATGCGTATACTTTTGTTAATTGTGACGGTATTTTTGCAAATGCACAAACTGGAAATTTAATTTTTGTTGGAATAGATTTAATTGAAGGTAATTTTTCAGAAGTGCTACATTATTCGATACCTATATTATCCTTTGTTATAGGCGTATTGGTAAGTAAATTTATTGAAACAAAATATAAAGAATTATCTATTTTTAAACATATTTATATGTTGCTTTTAACACAAATAGCAGCTTTAATTATTATTTCAATTAAACATGAATATTTTGGAGTAGATATAAGGCCG
This sequence comes from uncultured Gemella sp., assembly GCA_963535095.1. Lineage (GTDB taxonomy): Bacteria > Bacillota > Bacilli > Staphylococcales > Gemellaceae > Gemella. Next base: position 13,702 of record CAUSUW010000017.1, read on the forward strand.
ATAGTTATTTCGTTTATATGTGCTATTCAGTTTGATGGATTTAGAAAAGTTAATAACTTAGTTTTTGCAAGTGTTTTTTGCACTGGTAACTTAAGATCAATGAGTGAGCATCTATATAAATATTTTGTTTTGAAGAAGAAAGAAAGTAAAATTCCTTTTCTTATTTATTTGAGTGTAATAACTGTCTTTCTTTCAGGTGTAATATTAGGGGCTGCAATGTCAAAATATTTGTTACATAAAGCAATAATTGTTCCGGTTTTTATTATTTCTATAAATTTAATATTTGTAACTGTAATTAATAATAAATTCGGAAAAAAGAGAATATAAAATAATTTAATTCCAGGATGATTTTAAAGTAATATAATCAGTATTTTTTATCATCTTGGAATTTTATATTTAAATGATAAATTGTTATAAATGCATTTACATAAAGTTTTATAGATGTTATAATCAATATAGAAATAAAAATTAGGGTAGTTTTAATACTAAGGGGGTATTTATATGAGTGAAACAGTATTAAACAATTTTAATGAGTATTTGATAAATAGAAAAGAGTTTTCAACAAATACTATCAATTCATACGATAGGGATTTAAAAAAAATCTTTTTATATTTAGCTGAAAAAGGATATTCTACTGAAGATTATTCTTGGTTAAATGAAGAATTTATTTCTAGATATATAGATTATCTGAGAGAAAAAGAATACTCTTCTGCAACATTATCAAGAACGATATCTACTGTTCACATTTTTGTGGAGTATTTATGGATTGAAAAAATTATTCCAAATAGGGTTAATATTGATATTCATATCGATAAGGAAGAACATCAAGAACTTGTAATTTTTACAAGACAAGAAATTTCTAAGATTTTAGATGTGAAAACAAAAAATTTAATTGGTTTTAGAGATAAAGCTATTTTCGAGTTATCATATTCTATTGGTATTAAACCAACAGAATGTATAAACTTAGAATTAAAAGATGTTAATACTACTATTGGATTTTTAAAATATAGAAAAAAAGAAGGATTTCGTACAGTTGCACTTAATAGAGAATCAGTAGAAGCAATAGAAAATTATATTGCTGAATTGAAGAAAGAATATCCTGATATTAAAGAAGACAGTAAATTATTCTTGAACCAAGATGGTGAAGGAATTAGTCGTCAAGGTTTTTGGAAAATATTTAAAAAACGCCAACAAGATTTAGGATTAACAAAAGAGTTGAATACTATGAATTTTAGAAACTCTTTAGCTATTCATTTGCTAGAAGATAAGGTTCCAGCTGAAGAAGTACAAGAATTATTAGGTTTGAAAAATATTCATAGTTTGAAGCTATATTTCTCTAGTTTAGAGGGAAATAAATCGAAAAGAATGATTAGTAATCATCCAAGAAAGACGATTAAAAAAGGATAAGATAAATGTATAATGTTAACTTAGAGGTTTTTCAAGGGCCACTTGATTTACTTTTGCACTTAATAGAAAAGATGGAGATTGATATTTATAATATTCCTATAGCACAGCTAACAGAGAGCTATTTAGAATATATAAATAATAATGATGACTTTTCATTAGAAAATGCAGAAGAATATATTGTTATGGCTGCAACTTTGCTCCATATTAAAAGTAAGAATTTACTTCCTAAGTTTGAAAATGAAGCTATTGAAGATGAAGAGGATTTAGTTCAACAGCTCCTTGATTATAAAAACTATAAGGAACTAAGTGAAAAATTAGATAATCTTCAACGAATGAGAGCACAATTTTTAGATAAGGAAAGTATTAATATTGATGTTGAAGCTAGTATTGAAACGTTGAGAGTGCCATCTTCTAAGTTGCTAAGGGCTATGGAGAATATTCTTAGATCTTTTGATGATAAAGAAAATGAAATTTCATTGGTCAGCTATCGTAGAGAAGTATCATTTGAAGAGGTAAAAGAAGAGCTTGTTAATAAATTCAAAAATAAGATAAAAATGAATTTCTTTGACCTTGTTAAGACCTATTCTCAAAAAAATGAAATTGTTTTGATGTTTATAGGTGTTTTAGCTATGATAAAGGATCAAGAATTACAATGTGTTGACAAAGATGGTGAAATCATTTTAGAATATAAATCAAAGGAAGATTAACATGTTATTAGATGAAACTAAGAAAATAATAGAGGCTTTACTTTTCATGAAAGGAGAAGAAGGGTTAAATATTGAATACTTTTCTACTTTCATGGAAGTAGAAATGCATGAAGCTGAAAATATGTTGAATGTATTTTGTGAAGATTATAATAAGATTAATAATTCATTGATTATTAAAAAATTCGGAACAACATACAAAATGCTTTTGAGAGATGAAATGGCTGAAATAATAAAAAAAGCTGTTATCTCAAAAAATCTTGTTAAATTATCTAAAGCATCTTTAGAAACTTTAGCAATTATAGCTTATAATCAACCAATTACAAAAGTTCAAATTGATAAAATAAGGGGTGTAAGTAGTGATTCTATATTACACTCTCTTGTTAGTAAAGAACTTATAATATCTAACAAAACGTTAGATACGATTGGGAAACCTAAATTATATGAAACAACAGATATATTTTTAGATGTTTTTGGATTAGAAAGTTTAGAACAATTACCAACATCGGAAATTGTTAGTAATGAAGAAATTAATAAATTTTTACAAAATTAGGAGGACGATATGGCAGAAAGACTGCAAAAATTAATAGCTGCATCAGGATACACATCAAGAAGAAAGGCAGAACAATTAATTCTTGATGGGAAAGTAAGTGTTAATGGCCAAGTTGTAAAAGAACTTGGTGTCAAGGCTGAACCTAGTGATATTATCATAGTAGAGGGTGTTCGTTTATTAAAAGAAAATAAGAGATACTATTTATTCTATAAACCTGAGAAGGTTATTACGTCAATGTCTGATGAGAAAGATAGAACTTGTGTGAAAGACTTCTTTGAAAATGTTAGCGAACGTGTTGTACCTGTTGGTAGATTAGACTATGATACTTCAGGGGCACTTATTATGTCTAATGATGGTGAGTTTATTAATTTAATAACGCACCCTAAGCATAAAATAAAAAAAACATATGTTGCTAAAATAAATGGAAAACTAGAAGAAAATCACCTTAGAATTCTTCGTAATGGTGTGAGAATAGATAATTATAAAACTGCAAAAGCAGAAGTGAACATAGTTAAAAATAAAAATAAGAGTGGTAATACTTTAGTTAGATTAACTATCCACGAAGGGAAAAACAGACAGGTAAGAAGAATGTTTGAAGCTTTAGGCTATGAAGTAATGAAATTAAAACGTGAATCGATTGAAGATTTAACGTTAGAAGGATTAAAAAAAGGTGAGTATAGAACTCTTACTATTCATGAGGTAAAAAGACTTATTAATAAAGCCAAAAATGGTGAAAAGTAAAATTAGGAAGTGATGTATTGTGGCAGAGAGAGTATTGATTGTAGATGATGAAGAAAGAATAAGAAAATTATTAGTAATGTATCTTGAAAAAGAGGGTTATATTGTAGATGAAGCTAGTAATGGGAATGATGGTTTAGAACGATTGAAGTATATGGATTATTCTTGTGTCTTATTAGATGTGCAATTACCTATGTTAAATGGTAAATCTATTTTATCTGAACTTAGAAAAACAAAGGCTACTCCTGTAATTATTATGTCTGCTCAGGCAGATGAACAAAGTAGGGTAGAAGGTTTTGAATTAGGTGCAGATGATTATGTTATTAAGCCTTTTAGTCCTAGAGAACTTATGTTAAGAATTAATGCCATTCTTCAACGTACAAAACGAAGTGTATTTTATACTCCGGAACTTTACACAAAAGACGTATTAGTTTTTCCAGGATTAATAATTGATGTTAATTCACATAAAGTAATTGTCGAAGATAGTGAAGTTTTATTAACACCTAAAGAATTCGATTTATTATTATTTTTAGCAAAATCACCTGATAAGGCTTTTAAACGAAATGAAATTCTTAGAGCTGTATGGGATTATGATTTTTATTCGGACTTAAGAACTGTAGATACACATATTAAGCGTGTAAGGAAGAAATTTGATAAGATTTCTCCAAAAGTTGCTCAAATGATTGTTACTGTTTGGGGTATAGGATATAAATTTGATACATCACAAAATAGTCTGTAAAAGGAGAAAATATGCTAGGATTTTATAGAAATTTAGCAAAATTAACGAGAACTGCTAGTAAGATTGTAGGTAAAAAAGGAACGGATTTACCGGGGAAAGTATTAAGAAAAGTTAATGATAATGTATTAACTACATTAGCTAGTGATTTTGATGAAATAGTTTTTGTAACAGGAACAAATGGAAAAACAACTACATCAAATCTTATTGGACATACACTAAGATGTGCTGGTAAGAATTTCATTAATAATTTTGAAGGTGCAAATATGTTGGATGGAATTATATCAACTTTTGCTATTCAAGCCAATAATAATACTAAGTTAGCTGTAATTGAAATTGATGAAGGTTCGATTAGAAGGGTAATGCAATATATTACGCCAACTAAATTTGTAATTAATAATTTTTTTAGAGATCAAATTGATAGATTTGGTGAGATTGATACTTTAATTGCAACAATTGGTGAGCAATTAGAAGGAAAAAATATACAACTTATTTTAAATAGTGATGATCCTTTTGTTACAAGACTTTCAAAATATGGTGAGGATAATATATATTTTGGTATTGCTAAAGATGCTTATCAATTTTCTGATTTTGGTATATCAGAATCTAAATTCTGTCCTAATTGTGGAATGGAATTAATTTATGACCATGTACACTATAGTCAACTAGGTTTTTATCATTGTTCTAAATGTGATTTTAAACACCAAGATGTAAAATATGAAGTGACGAATGCTACTGTAGAACCATTTATCAACATGACTATTAATAATAATGCTTCAATAGCTACAAAATTAGCTGGAGATTACAATATTTATAATTTACTAGCGGCTTATTCACTACTAAAAGAGCTTGGAGTGGAAGATGAGAAGGTAAAATATGGTCTTGAAACATATACTGCAACTAATGGTCGTATGCAAAGTATTAGTTTATCGAATGGTGCAACAGTATTACTAAATTTAGCAAAAAATCCGGCAGGTTTAAATGCTTCTTTAGCTATTGCTAATGTGATAAAAGAAGAAATCAATTATCTATTAGTATTAAATGATAATGGTGCTGATGGTATTGATATATCATGGATTTGGGATACTGATTTTGATATATTAAATGGACAGAAGATAAAAAATATAGTGTGCTCTGGTAAACGAGCGAAAGAATTAGCTTTAAGATTGAAATATACTGGAATAGGAGCAAATATTGTTGTTTTAGAGAGTATACCAGAAGCTGTAGACAAACTAAAAAGTTATAATGAGAAGTATGCGATAGCTATTCCGAATTATACGGCTTTAGTAGAAACTCAAAGAGAATTGGAGAAATAATTCTATGGATTTAAAATTATATCATTTTATGCCTGATAAATTGAATTTATATGGTGATATCGGAAATGTTATTGCACTAAAAAAACGTTGCGAATGGCGAGGAATTAATCTTGAAATTGAGAATATTACTTCAACTGATGGTGTGAAACTTACAGATTGTGATATGTTTTTCATCGGTGGTGGATCTGATAGAGAACAATGCATAGCAACTGAACAATTTAGTAAAATTAAACATGAATTTAAATCAGCTATTGAAGATGGTATTCCAGCACTTACAATTTGTGGTGGTTATCAATTTTTAGGAGAATATTATAAAACTGTTGATGGTGATAAATTACCTGGTTTAAATATATTAGATTTTTATACAGAATCAAAAAAAGATGCACCACGTTTGATTGGTAATATACTAGTTGAATCTGAAAAATTTGGTAATATCGTAGGTTTTGAAAATCATGGTGGAAGAACATATCATAATTATGAAACATTAGGAAATGTAGTAGTAGGATATGGAAATAACGATGAAGATAAAAAAGAGGGTATTCTGTACAACAATCTTATTGGTACGTATTTACACGGACCAATTTTACCTAAGAATCCTAATGTAACAGATTATCTGATTAAAGCAGCACTAGACAATAAATACGGAACATATGATTTTATTGAATTAAATAATGATATCGAATTAAATGCCAATAAGCATATGGTTGAATTATTAAAGAAATCAATTAAGTAAAGTTTAACGATTAAAAAAATATAAAGAAAACGACTTAAAAGTATGATTGTTATCAATCAAATTTTTAAGTCGTATTTTTGTATTAAATTTGCTTAATGCATTCTTTAAATTTATTTATAAGTTCTGGAATTAATTCTTTATCTAAACATGAGAATGCGATTCTTATATGATCATCATCCATAGAGTATACGCCATATTTATATTCATTTAAGAATTTAAGTCTAAATTCATGAGCATTAATGTTTGATGGTAATTTTATAGTAAAGAAGTAACCCGAATTAAACGGAAGAACTGTAACTAGTGAATTTAAATTTTCTTTTGAAATAGCTTGTTTTAATTCGTCATATCTTTCTTCGATTATTTTATCATTGATTGCTTTTTCTTCTAATGCTTGTTTATTCTCTAATAATCTCACAGCAATTTGTTGTGATAGGTTAGAAGGTGATGATGTAGTACTTCTCAAATAACCTTGTGTCTTTTCTAATAGAATTTTTCTTAATTCATCATTTTTAGTATAGTATGTAATAAAACCTACACGAAGTCCCCAACTGTAAAATTCTTTAGTGATTCCATCTAATTTTACTATTAAACAGTTTTCATTTTCTGCTAATTTATATGTAGCGCTTAATGTTGGAGTTTTGTGATTTTCTTCAAAGAATAGGCCAAAATAAGCATCATCAGAAACAATGATAATTTGTTTATTTGTATTTTCTTTTGCGAAGATATTTATAACTTCAACTAATGAATCTAATTCAACGTCAGATGGTGTATATCCAGTTGGATTATTTGGGAAGTTTAATATTAATGAAATTTTGTCTTCTTTTATACTATATAGAGTTTGTTTGAAATTTTTGATACTGAACTCGTTGTTTTCATCAAATTGGTTGTATTTATATATTGTATTACCAAGTTTGATTGTATAAATCTGTGCATAGTTTTGCCAAAATAGATTTGGTAAAAGAAGTGCATCCCCTTTTTGGCTAAATAGATTTGCTGCTATATCAATTCCCTGAGTAATTCCCGTTGTAACCATAGGTAAAGATAAAAAGTCTTTATTAATACTGGGATTATCAGCTAAGATTTTTTCTTTCCATAATTCTCTCATTTTGGGTAATCCTGGTGTAGGAGAATAAGGTAGATATTCTGAATTGTTTAATTCTGTTAATACTTTATTAATCGATGGTAATGACATTGCTTTTTTGTTGATTGTTGCAATACCAATTGTAGCGTTAATTGCACCTGTAACTGCCGCTGTTTCTTTTGATTGAATTAATACGTCTTGAGGTAAAATTATGTTTTCACCTAGTTTTGAAAAAAATGACATAGTATTCCTCCTATTTTCTATATAGAATTATTATACCACTAATATTCAATTACTAAAAGAAGGAAATACAAATAAGAAATTGAATAACATGTAAAATTTTAAGAATTGATTAGAAATATATAAAATAACGGTATTTTCTAATTTGAAAATGTTAAGAATTATATTACAAATGTTTTAATATTAATTATTTTGTAATAGTCTTTGCTAGAAATAAAATGTAATGTATGGTATAATAATGTGTATCTTTTTGGGCTTTATATCGATTAGATAATAAAAAGATAATAAGATATAAGATAAAGTTCAATAATGTGAGGTGTAATTATGGTTAAAAATAAAGAAGAAGTTAGATGTTCTTTTTGTGGAAAAAATACAAACGAAGTTTTTAAAATGATAGCAGGTAATGACGTATTTATTTGTGATGAATGCGTTGATTTATGTTCAGATATAATTGAAGAAGAAATAGAATTTAGAAATGCTAATAATAAACCTGTATTTAAATTATTAGAGCCTCAAAAAATCATGGAACACTTAAATGATTATGTAATAAGTCAGGATAAGGCGAAAAAATCTGTTGCAGTTGCAGTTTATAATCATTATAAGAGAATTACAGCAGCTGAGAATCATGATATAGAATTACAAAAAAGTAATATAGCATTAATTGGTAGTACTGGATCAGGGAAAACATTAATAGCACAAACATTAGCTAAAATGCTTGATGTGCCTTTTGCTATTTCTGATGCTACTACACTTACAGAAGCAGGTTATGTGGGAGAAGATGTTGAAAATATCTTACTTAGACTTATTCAAAGTGCGAACTATGATATTGAAAGAGCTGAACAAGGTATTATTTATATCGATGAAATTGATAAAATCGCTAAAAAAGGTGAAAATGTATCAATAACTCGTGATGTTTCAGGTGAAGGAGTACAACAAGCACTTCTAAAAATTTTAGAGGGAACTGTAGCTAGTGTACCACCTCAAGGTGGTAGAAAACATCCGGGAGAAGAAATGATAAAAATTAATACAAAAAATATTCTGTTTATTATTGGTGGAGCATTTTCAGGTATAGAGGAAATTATTAAGCGTCGTCTTGGTGAAAAAGTTATAGGTTTTTCTAAGAGTGATGAATTGAAAGATGATGAAGATGTTATTTCTAAAGTTAAACATGAAGATTTGGTAAAATTTGGTATGATTCCAGAATTTATTGGACGTATTCCAGTTGTTTGTTATTTAGAAGAATTAGATGAAAAAGACTTAGTAAGAGTACTAACTGAACCTAAAAACTCTGTTATTAAACAATATGAATACTTATTTGAACTTGATGGAGTTAAATTGATTTTTGAACAAGAAGCACTTGAGGAAATTGCAAAAGAATCAATTAAGAGAAAAACAGGAGCACGTGGTTTAAGATCTATAATCGAAGAGTTATTATTAGATGTAATGTTTGAAATTCCGAGTAAAAAAGGTATTAAAACATGTACAGTGACACGTGATAATGTTATTAATAAAACAAAACCGATTTTAAAATAATCAGGTTAGAGAGGAGTTCGTTTTGACAAAATATTATTTATTAGAGAATAGAGATTTATTCTTTCCGTCTAATACTTATACAATAGATGTAACGGACAAAAAATTTTTAAAAACGATAAAAACTGTAAAAAAAGATAAAATACCAGTTTTTGTAACTTATAAGAGAAAACCGATTGATAGTTATGATGATTCATTTTCTGAAGACGATGTATTCGATAGTAATGGCTTTAATGTCTTCTTTGGAACATATGGACAACTAACTATAGATAAGAAGAATAAAAAGTATGAATATCAATGTTATGGAATAGCAGAAGTTAAAAGTGGTGTTTACAATAATAATCATGTTGAGCATCTAGATATAAACATAAGAGAAGTTGTTGATAATGGATTTGACAAAACAGGGTTATTAAATAGTATAAGAAATAACTTTTTAAATTATCTAAAAAGAGAAAATTTTGATATAGATTACTATAAAACTGATGATTTAGAGAAGTTTATAAATAAAAATATTAAGTTTTTCCCAATCGATAAAATGCTAAAACAACGAGTATTATTCTTGTTAGATTTAGAGAAAAAAGCTATTTTCTTAAATAGAAGTTTAGAAGCATTTTTAGTTGGTAATGGCTTTAAGCGAGAGATTGATGAGAAAGTCCGAGCTAATATTGATACTCAGCAAAAGGAATACTTTTTACGTGAACAGATGAAAGTTGTTCAAGATGAGTTAAAACAAATAGCACCAGAAGATGATGACATTGAGAAAATTCGTCAAGCTATTAATGAGATTGAATTATCGGAAGAAGACAAGGTTGTCTTATTAAAAGAAGTAGATCGATTAGAAAAAACACCGGTAATGAGTCCTGAACATTCGATTATTAGAACATACCTAGATACTGTTGTGGCTTTACCATGGAATACATTAACAGCAGATGAAATTGATATAAAAAATGCGGAAAAAATTCTTAATGAAGATCACTATGGTTTAGAAAAAATTAAAGAAAGAATCTTAGAGTTTTTAGCTGTCAAAAAATTAAGAAATGATATGAAGTCTCCGATTTTATGTCTATCAGGACCTCCAGGTGTTGGTAAGAGTTCATTAGCTAAATCAATAGCTTCTTCGATGGGAAGAAGTTTTGTTCGTATTTCTTTAGGAGGAGTACATGACGAAGCTGAAATTCGTGGGCATAGAAGAACTTATCTTGGTGCTTTACCTGGTAAGATTATTCAATCATTGAAAAAAATTAAGACTAAAAACCCAGTTATATTATTAGATGAAATAGATAAAATGGCATCAGACATAAAAGGTGATCCTGCCGCAGCGATGTTAGAGGTAATAGATCCAGCTCAAAATAATGAATTTGTAGATCATTACTTAGATATTCCTTTTGATTTATCGAAAGTATTATTTATAGCTACTGCTAATAATTTAAGTTTAATTCCGGCGCCATTAAGAGATAGAATGGAAGTTATTGAGCTTGAATCATATACAATTAAAGAAAAAGAAAATATTGCTGCGAAATACTTAATTCCTCGTCAAATAAAAGAAAATGGACTTGAAAAAGGCCAAATAACATTTACAAAACAAGCAATTAGCAAGATAATAAATGGTTATACTTATGAGGCGGGCGTAAGGAATTTAGAGAGAGTTTTTGGTTCTATTTGTAGAAAAGCGGCGCTAAAAGTTCTTCAAGGTGAAGAAAAAATCAAAGTTGGTGTTGCTAATCTTGAAGATTTTGCTGGACCAGAAAAATATAGTTCGAAAGATAAAAATGTTAAACCTGAGATTGGATTAGTTAACGGTCTTGCCTACACTGTTGTAGGAGGAGATACTTTAGAAATTGAAACAAGTGTATCAAAAGGTAATGGTAAGGTTATTCTTACAGGTAAACTAGGGGATGTAATGAAAGAATCTGCACAAATGGCAATTTCTTATTTACGTTCTAATGCTGAGAAGTTAAATATAGAAGACATTAACTTCTCTGAAATAGATATACATTTACATGTTCCTGAAGGAGCAGTTCCAAAAGATGGTCCATCTGCCGGAATAACAATTACTACTTCAGTATATTCTGCTTTAACTAAAAAGGCAGTGGATAATAATATTGCCATGACTGGAGAAATGACATTACATGGTAAAGTTCTTCCAATAGGTGGTGTTAAAGAGAAAATATTAAGTTCAGAAAAAATGAATATTAATACTATAATTATTCCGACTAAGAATAAGAAAGATCTAATAGATATTCCGAAAGAAGTACTTGAAAAATTAACTATTCACTCAGTCGATAATATTCAAGAAGTGTTTAAAATAGTATTTGGAGAATAATAATGAAAAAGTTAAATACACATAATGTTGACTTACTAATAAGTGCAGTCTCAAAAAAACAATATCCAGAACATGACAAACCAGAAGTAGCGATGTGTGGACGTTCAAATGTTGGTAAATCGTCTTTTATTAATACAATATTAGATAGAAAAAACTATGCTCGTGTGTCATCGAAACCTGGTAAAACTCGTACGTTGAACTTTTTTGATGTAGATGATCAAGTAGTGCTAGTAGACGTACCAGGGTACGGTTACGCAAAATTATCTAAACCGGAAAAAGAAAAACTGTACGATATGATTGTTGAATATTTCACTAATAGTGAAAATTTAGGATTTGTATTACATTTAATTGACAGTAGACATAAACCTTCTCAAGATGACATCGAGATGAATGAATTTTTAAACTACTATGAGATTCCATTTGTTATTGTTATGACAAAAATTGATAAAATTTCTAAAAATGAACTTGCGAGAAATACGGGAATAATAAAACGAGAATTAGACCTAACTAATAATATGGCCATTATTCCATTTTCATCTGTTTCTAAAATTGGAAAAGACCAGGTTCTTAATGAAATAGCCAAAGTATTAGAAGATTAATATATGAATAGGGATGGGAGTGACTCAAAAATCGTATTTTCGCAGAAAATTATTTTTGTCGAGTTACTCTCATACTTATTTTTTAGTAACTATTTTATATAATTTATAGGATAAATGAAGTATTTTTTTATAAATATTTTTTCTTTACATAGCTAAGAAAAATTGATATAATAAGGATTAGACGAGTCAACAAAAAAAGTTGACATTTTTCGTCGAAAAGTATTGACATACTTTTATTTTAATGTTAGAATAATATCTAGCTTAGAAAACTTAGCGTTATAGATTCAACTTTTTCATTGAAACACTTCATAAACACACACATAAAATTAATAAAAAAGTTGAAACATAAGGAGTACAAACATGGCAGTAAAAATCCGTTTAAAAAGATTAGGTGCTAAAAAATCACCTTTCTACCGTATCGTTGTTGCTGATTCAAGATCTCCACGTGATGGACGTTCTATCGAAACTATCGGTACTTACAATGCTGTTAAAGAACCAGCAGAAGTTAAAATCGATGAAGAGTTAGCATTAAAATGGTTAGGTAATGGAGCTCAACCTTCTGACACAGTTAGAAGTTTATTATCTAAAGAAGGAATTATGAAAAAATTCCACGATTCAAAATTAAATAAATAATTATTTAGCCCCTTAATTATTAAGGGGTTTTTGTTTTTGTAAAATTATGTTATAATTAAGATTAAAATTTAAAAACAACCAACTACATGACTGTCTAGTGTAGGGAATAAATATATAAGGAGGAGAATACATGGAATATTTAATGGAAATATTACCTAGTTTGATAAAGGGTGCTTTAATAACATTAGAAGTGTTTTTCCTGGTTTTAATTTTATCTATTCCATTGGGGGTAGTAATAGCCTTTATTATGAGATTTAATATAAAGCTATTAAATTATGTTATAAATATCTATATATGGATAATGCGTGGAACACCACTTTTATTACAATTAATATTTATTTATTATGTACTACCTTCAGTAGGTATACGTTTTGATAGATTGCCAGCTGCTATAATTGCATTTACATTAAACTACGCAGCTTATTTTGCTGAGATATTTAGAGGAGGTATTGAATCAATACCTAAAGGTCAATATGAGGCGGCTAAAGTATTAAAGTTTACTCAATTTCAAACTATTCGGTTTGTTATTTTACCACAGGTTATTAAAATTGTATTGCCGAGTGTATTTAATGAAATAATGAGTTTAGTTAAGGATACATCTTTAGTGTATGCATTAGGTATAAGTGATTTAATTTTAGCTAGTAGAACAGCTGCAAATAGAGATGCGAGTTTATTACCAATGTTTGTTGCTGGAGCTATTTATTTAATTCTTATCGGTATTGTAACAATTGTATCTAAACAAGTTGAAAAACGTTATAATTACGACAGGAGGTAATGTATGTTAGAATTAAAAAATATTAGTAAAAAATTCAAAGATAGACAAATACTTTCAGATTTTAATTTAACTGTTGAAGAGAATAAAATTTTAGCGATTGTTGGTCCTTCTGGTGGTGGAAAAACAACCCTATTAAGAATGTTAGCTGGTCTTGAAAAAATAGACTCAGGTGAAATTATTTATAATGGAGAGTCTCTTCCGATTGATGAATTGGAAAAAAGAAATCTTTTAGGTTTTGTATTCCAAGATTTTCAATTGTTCCCACATCTTACAGTTTTAGAAAATCTAGTGCTTTCCCCAATAAATACTATGAATATGTCTAGGAGTGATGCTGAAAAAAAAGCTATTACGTTATTAAATAAACTTGGTTTAGAAAAACAAGTAAATAATTATCCGATATCATTGTCAGGCGGTCAAAAACAGCGTGTAGCTTTAGCTAGAGCCATGATGATCGAACCTAAGATAATAGGTTATGATGAGCCTACGAGTGCTTTAGATCCTGAGCTTAGATTGGAAGTGGAGAAATTGATTCTTCAAAATAGAGAATTAGGAATTACACAGATTGTTGTAACGCATGATTTGCAATTTGCTGAGAACATTGCTGACAGTATCTTGAAAGTAGAACCAAAGTAAGAGGTGATTATAATGAAAAAATTTAAACTTCTTATAACTCTTCTTATTAGCATTTTAATAATTAGTGGTTGTGCTGCTGGCGGTAGTGAAAAAACTAAAAAAGATAACTGGGAAGATTTTCAAAAAAACAAGAAAGTTGTAATAGGTTTTGATAATACTTTTGTACCTATGGGATTTCAAGATAAAAGTGGAAATAATGTAGGATTTGATATAGATCTTGCAAATACTGTTTTTGAAAAATATGGAATAAAAGTTGAATGGCAAGCTATTAACTGGGATTTGAAGGAAACGGAATTAAAAAATGGTAATATTGATCTAATTTGGAATGGATACTCAAAAACTGAAGAGCGTGAAAGTATTATTCAGTTTACTAAGCAATATATGATAAATGAACAAGTTATTGTTACAAAAAAATCTAAAAATATTAAATCGATAAATGATTTAAAAGATAAAATTTTAGGTGCGCAAAATGGTTCATCTGGATATGATACATTCAATGAAAAACCAGAAGTATTGAAAAATATTGTTAAAAATAACGATGCAACACAATATGAAAGTTTTAATGAAGCGTTAATAGATTTAGAAAACGATCGAATTGATGCATTATTAATTGATAAAGTTTATGCGAATTATTATTTAAAACAACAAAATAAACTTGATGATTATAATATAATAAATGCCGGATTTGATAGTGAAGCTTTTGCTGTAGGAGCGAGAAAGGCAGATATAACACTTGTTAATAAAATAAATGAAGCATTTTTTGAATTATATTCGCAAGGTAAGTTTCAAGAAATTTCAAATAAATGGTTTGGAGAAGATGTAGCAACAAAAGAAGTGAAAAGTAAATAATAAAAAATGAGTGATCAAAATATTGATTGCCTCATTTTTTATTATATGATATGGCAATATATATCTTTGTTTATATTGGTTTTAAAAAATAAGGGTGTCAACAAAAAAAGTTTACAAATATTAGTAAAAGTACTTGATTTTTTTAAGAATATTATTTATAATAAGTAGGTATGTGATTAACTCACTGAAAAATAACTCTG
>CAUSUW010000018.1:0-27123 GCA_963535095.1 uncultured Gemella sp.
ATTAATTTGAAGTTTTCTTGATGTTTTTTATCTATTTGTACTAAAGATGCTCCTAAATAAATACTTGGCCACAATGACATTACCGATAGATCAAATGAGAATGGTGGGTGTCCTAAAAATACTAATTCTTCTTTTTCATCATAATATCCTGTATACCAATGTAAGAAGTTATTCAAATTGTTATATGTAATACACACACCTTTTGGCTTTCCTGTACTTCCTGATGTAAATATTATATAGAACAAATCTTCATCTTTTACATAATGTTCTTTTGATATTATATCTTGTGTAGCCGATAGTATTTCTTTAGCAGATTCTACATCTAACATTTCTCTAGTCAGTTCAATTTTTTCTGTGACAAGTACTAGTTTTGATTCTACTGTTTCTACTATTTCTTCCACTCTGTCTTTAGGTGTATTTATATCTACTGGGCAAAATGCTCTTCCTGATTTCACACACGCTAAAAAGTACACTAACATAAACGGGTGTTTATGTCCATACACTACTATAGGGTTTTTGTCTTCCCCTAGTTTTTCTTCCAGATAAAACGCAAGTTTATCCGAATATTCTATTAAATTTTTGTATGTTAAATTTTCATCCTGATATATATTATTAATATATACCTCTTTAGAACTATTTTGATACTGTTCTAATTTTTCAAAAAAAGTTAATTTCATATTTATCTTATCCTTGCCTTTATCGTTATTCTTTATTATCTAATACAATCTCTTACTTCTATAAAAACATATATGAAAAGAAGCTACTATTTTACTTATACTATTATAATATAAATCTTATCAAATGTGATTAAAATTTAATAAAAAAATAAAAAAAAATAGAGATAATCCAATTAATGCGTGTATTTTAGTAAACATTTTATTGAATTATCTCTAATATAATATTTTTTCTTTAAAAGATTCTAATAATCGATTAAAAATCTATTCTTTCAATAACTTTTCTTTTAATTCTTTTGGTTTAAGACTAACCTTATTTTTATAATCTAATCTTGTATCACTATTAGATGCAAACTTAAATAAAGTTTGTTTTTCAGCAAGATACTGATTATCTACTTCATAATTTTTTAGTGAGTAATCAAATGAAAATATCTTCTCTAATAAACACATCACATTGTGAAGATTTTTATTAACCAATCTTTCTAATTCTAGACTAGTATATGCTTTGTGTGCATCTGCTCCATGAATAGCACCTTTCTTAGTAGTTCTGACATACATAACTTCTGGTGCAATTTCTAAAAAGTCTTCTTTTAATATTAGATCACTATTTGCTAAACCTCTTAACCTATATGTTTTTAAATCTTTTCCTAACTTGGCAATTTCTCTATAAAAAATTCCAAGAATATCCTCAGATTTTTTATCGAACATCAATTCACATGCTAACGAGTATGTTAAAATTTGAGAAATAAATCCTAGTTCTATACTATCTAGTGTGAAGTCTGTCTGACTACTCTTATAGTCAATTATAGAAATATTTTTATCAAGAACATCAACCCTATCTATTACACCTACAAATCTAATAGGTGGAATATTATATTGTTGAAGTAACTCTTTCTTATTAATCTCACCAGTTTCAATATTTTCACACGTAATAATATTGTCTTCTATCTCTAAAACAAATGATTTTTCTAAGAATGTCGGCATAAATTTTGTTAAAGCAAAATATTTTATCTCGATTGCTATAGCTATCTCTAACCTTTGAAGCATATTAATTAATAGATATTTATAAGTATTTAATAATTCTATTAATTTTAGAGTTTCTAATATATCTTTATTGTCACTATTATAAACAACATCTCTTACAATTTCTTTTATTTTAAATCTCCTTGCAATATCTTCATCTTCTTGAATCTCTATATCAATCTTACTTCCACATTCAGCAATGAAATTAACAATTCTTTCATCTGCCATCACTGCATGGAAGAATCTTCCTGAAACAAGATTATCAATATCTATATCTCTTTCTTCTGCTATTCCAAGAACTCGCTTAATAAAGAACTGATATGGATTTCTCTCAAAATCAGAAATTTTAGAAATACTAAACTTAGAGAAAGTCTCTTTTTTTTCTTCTAAAAATTCATTAACTGTTTTTGAATTAAGTTCAAACTTGTAATCTCTAATTATTCTAGCTAAATAATTTTTTATACTATTATCCTTAGAAAAGAATATTCTGTCATTTAACTCACCAAGTACTTCATAGCTTTCAAAATTTTCTGAAGGAAGAGATATTTGATAATTTTGTAAAAACTTAATCATTAACTCTACTAACACTTCTACTTCTTTAGTCTTACTATCTTTTACTTCCATAAATCTTCGATAGACTTTTGAAAACAAGTAGTTAAATTCTTTCTCCGAAACAATTTCTGAAAAATTTTCTAAGTAATAACTATAATCTGAAATAGAAAATTCTAATATTTTTGAAGTTTGTTTTTCTTCTAATTGTGGGAACAATGATTTTACTGTACTCAAATATGGAGAAGCAAAGTTTTCTTTAAAACTTTTATCTAATAAACTATAACATATAAATGTTTTCTCTTTAGCACGAGTTAAAGCCACATAAGCTACAAATTCTTCATCAATAAGAGACGCTTCTTTAGTTGGAGATAAGAAGATATCGCTTAAAATTAGTTCTTCCTTATCTTTATCGTCTATTAATCCTGTACTCTTCGATACTGGTAATACATCTTTGTTAAATCCAATAACAAAAACAACTTTTTTATTTTCTACCTTAGCTAAGTCCATTTTAGACATAATTATAGAATTGTTTATCTCAGGTATTGAACGGTACTTAATAGTAGTTAATCCAGCATTAAATAGTGTTACAAACTTTTGATATTCAAACCTATCATTACCAAAATTCTCATTTATATCATTTATATATTCCAAGATTTTTTTATAAACTTGTCTATCGATACTGTCGACTTTCAACTCTTCTATATCATCATATTCCCCATCTTCTTTATCTAGATACATTCTGATTTTACAATAATCAAATGCATCTACTAGTTTTTTCACATAACGTTTAACTTGTAGACTATCTTTCATAGATACTTGATAAACCTTATCAGAGAATTCTAATAATACATCCTTACAAATTCGTAGTTGCTCTGTTGAATATTTAATTGTTTTTTCAATAAAATAATCTTTTAATATATCATTAGAAGAATTTACCAATTTCTCATTTAGTATATTTTCAACATCATCTACAGAAATAACTCTAACCTTCTCTAATAATTCACTATAACTATATTTATTAGTTGATTTGACAATTAAGTTACTCTTAGAAATTTTTTCTTTAATTAAATTTTCATCTAATTCTGATATTAACTTTTCTAATTGTTTTTCATTAACACTTGTATCATCTAATAGTATATGAGAAATAACTTTTTGACGATAAATATTCTCAAAGTTTGTTAACCTAGTTTTTAATAAATTTAGTAATTTAGTTTTATAATTGCCATCATTGAAACTTAGTACTTCCTGAATAAATTTAACTAGACGATGATTACTTGTCTCAATATTTTTATCTAGATGAACTTCTAGATCATAATCTTTGAATATATTTATATAGTTTTCATATGTGTTGTCACGATAAAGAATTGCTATGTCTTTATGATTAACACTTTTTTCTTCTTTTAATTTTACTATTTCACGAGCTACTTGTTTAACTTCTAATTCTTTATTTTTAGCACAAATTATTTCAACACTGTCATCAATATCATATTGCGCAGTAAAATTTTTATAATATTTCTCAGCAAGAATACTATTTGAAATCCCCGTGAATCGTTCATTTTTATTTTCTAATATACTATAATTCTCTACTATACTATCCTTTATATCAAATTTTAATACACTGACATCTTTATTTTTGATAAAGGCTACTAATGAAAAATTAACATCTTTGTTGTTTTTCACGATTTCATTCATACTAGCAATAATTTCATGAGACTTTCTGAATATATCTAGTTTATATTTCTCTTTACTAAATAAATCTGAAAGATAAAAACTATTATATTTCATCTTTTCTAATTCATAGCCTTGAATCAACTGCGAAAGATCGAAGTTAAAATATCTATTCGCATCACTAATTACAGTTATTATTAATTTTTTAGATTTCTTAGCTAATTTCTCTATATAATTATACTCTTGAGCTGTGAAGTTATAATAAGCATCCACATAAAATATATAATCACTTAAGTCAACATATTCTAAATATAGTAACAATTCAGTTATATAATCTACTTTATCAAATGTACTTTGTTCTTTTAATAACCTTGTGTATTCTACATATATTTCTAAAATTGCCTCTAGTTTTTCACGATGACTCTTTTCTAGAAGAGTATTTTTTTCTAAATACTCTTCTAAAGTATTTATACTTACAGTATATTCCTTTAACTCATTTATAATTTCTTCTACAACTTCTATAAAACTCACATCTTGTAGAATTCTTTTCACTAAAAAATTCTCACTATTATCTAAGTTTTTTGCAGCTCTATAGAAATAAAATGGTTTGATATTGTCGCCTAATCTCTTAAGATTGTCGATTCCGAGTTGTTTAGCTAACCTTCTAGTTAAACTTGAGAAATTCATAACATCAATATTAAACGTTCCACCAAATTTATCACATAAGATTTTTTCGAAATTAAAACTGTTCTGTTCCGGAGTCAATACTATTATTTTATTGTCTTTTCTATTTAAATCTATATCCTCTAATATATAGTTAGTTTTACCGACACCACTTGGTCCTACTAATAATTCTAAATTCATCGTTTCTCCTTTCTTATATTATTTCAACTTATATTCCAGTCATTTTGACTTTTGCATAATTATCTTTAGTGTATACCTCAATTTTCGGTCTAATTCGTTCTTTAAGTTCACTAACATGAGATATTATACCTATATTTCTTCCATAAGACTGAAGATCTATTAATGTTGTCAATGCAATGTCTAAAGTTTCAGCATCCAATGAACCAAATCCTTCATCGATAAAAATAGTCTCTAGAGAGATTCCACCACTCTCATTTTGTATTACTTCTGCTAAACCTAATGCCAACGCTAATGAAGCTAAGAATAATTCTCCTCCAGATAAAGAACTTATAATACGTGTACTATTTAGATAAATATCATGTATCTCTATTTCTAGACCTTGTAGCCCTCCGCCTTTAGATTTTTCTTCACGTCTAATAAATCTGTAACGATCATTTGTCATTTGTAGCAATCTTTTCGTTCCTGCAACAAGTATCAAGTCTAAATAATATCCTTGAACATACGTTTCTAGAGATTTTCTATTCTCTGTTTTTCCACTTACAACATCACTTAAAGCTATTATTTCTCGTGTATCTTTAGAGGTTTCTAGTAATTTAAGATACTCACTATGAATTTTTTCATATAATTTTTTATTATTCGATAATCTCGTTGTAAGAATTGCAATTTTTTCTATAAAATTAGATACCTCATCTTCTATATTTTGCAATTTTTTATGTTCTTCTTCTAAATTAGGTCTTACTGCGTTCATTAATTCTTCTTCAAGTTGTTTTAAAGAACTTAGTAATATCTTCTTAGTATCTTCAAATTCATCAATTTGAGTTTGATATTGTTCTAATTTTTCTAATTCTGTAATATTTTCTTTGGCTTGTTCTAAAGAACTATAGTATTTACTAAGTTTAGAATTCATAAAATTCGATATTATAAACTCAATCCCTTTTGTAACTTCTAATAAATTATCTGCATTATTTTTCTGCTCAGTTTCTATTTTTATTTTCCTGATTTTCAACTCGTTATTATTTTCTTGGAATTCTTTATAGTTATTATCAAATTCATCAATTTGAACTATTTTATTTTCATAATAATCTTTAAAGTCTTCTAACTCAATATTTACATTATTTTCAAATTGATCAATTTTATTTTTAGCTTCCAATTGTTTTTGTTTTAACTGATCCTCATCTTTTAATAAAATTGACAGATTTTCTATCTCTTTTTCAAAGTTTTTTATTTTAACTTCCGATTTTTTTAATCCGTCAACCACTTCTGTTAAATTGATAGTTTCATGTTTTAATTCAGCTTCTAATTCAGTTAATTGTTCTACGGCTTTTAAATTAATAAAATCTCCTAAATCCTTTACTGTTGTCGTTAGCTTTTGAATATCTTGTTCATCTTTTTGTAAAAGAGTTTCTAATTTTATTACTTTTTCAGTAACATCTTGTAGTGATTTTTCTATATTATCATCTACTTCTACAAGTATAGTTATCTCTGGAAGATGCTCGATTTTCTGTTTACAAAGTGGGCAATCGTCACCCTCATGCAACTTCACTAAAAAGCTATTCAATACTTCTTGTTCTTTATTACTTTTTAGTAATAACACGTCTCTTTCAATTTCTCCTTTAGTTACCTGCAACTCTTCTAAATATTTTTTTGAAGCTTCATAATTAAGCATTTTATCATTTAATTCTGATGATTTTTTTTCAAACTCTTTTAGTTTTTCTACTTCTTGTTCTTTCTTCAAAATCTCTAATTTTAACTTTCCTATACTGCCATCGAGAATATTCTTTTCTTCATTCGATTCAAAATAGTTTTCTTTTTCAATTTTTAAACTATCTTCTATTTCTTTTATTGATTCTTTTTTTAGATTTAGTTCTTCAAGTTTCTTAGTAAATATATTTATATCACTTTTAGCCACTATCAATTCATCAATATTGTTATAAAAGAATTTTAAATCTGTTGTTTCTTTTCTAAGTGATTCAATTTTGTCTTTCATTGAAGTAAGTTTAGTTTCTAGCTCATTATTCGCAGCTAAATCTTTCTTATATCGCTCTTTTTCGTCTAGCAGAGATTTTCCCTGTTTCGTTAATTGAAGTTGTTTATCTAATAAACTTACATATTCTGTTATTTTATCTTTACTTTTTTGCAACTCAGCTAACTTTTCTACCTCCGCTTTTAGTTTATTGAAGTAATCGTCTTTTTTATTTAATTCATCAATTTTCACCTTATTATCTTCAAGATTTAAAAATTTATCGTTCAGTTTACTTAATTCTATAAAATTCTCTTTTGATTTTATAAGATTTTTTTCTAATTTAGCTAATTCTTTTTTTTCTGTTTCTATCTCGTTTTCTTGAGATAAAATTATTTCATTAATTTCTTTAAAATTCTCATCTTTTAAAAACTCAAACTTTGTTAATTCTCCATCTATATCAAACTGTTCAAATCTTGTAATTAATTCTTTTTCTTTTTGTTTGTTATTACTATCTAATTTTTTGGCTTGTTCTTGTAATTGATCTACAAATTTTTGATAAAAATAAGTATTAAATAACGATCTTAAAGTTTCTTTCTTCTCACTTGATTTTGATAATAGAAATTCTTTAAACTTACCTTGAGGTAATATGATAATTTGACAAAATTGTTTATCATCTAAACCTATTAACTCTTCTACTTTTTCTTTAACTTCTTGCTCTTTTGTTGCAATAACTTCTAATTCTTCATCATTATATTTCATTAAAGCAACTTTCCCAGAAGTTAAATTTTTATTACCAGTCTTCAGATAAGCTAAAGTTCTTTCAATTCTGTATCTCTTTCCGCTTAATTCAAAGTCAAAGTTCACCTGTGTTTTATCTTTGTCGCTAGCGGTTTTCGTCCTTAAAGAAGATATATCTTTACCTCCTGTTGTCTTATTGTATAATGCATAAGTAATAGCATCAAAAAGTGTAGATTTCCCCGAACCTGTTTTTCCTGTTATTAAAAATATAGGTTCATTTATTATTCTATCCCATTCTATTATTTCATCTTTATATGGACCAAATTCTTTTAATTCTAACCTAATTGGTTTCATCTTGATTCACCTTGTCTATAATATTTACCAGCACTCGTTTTTGCCCTACCGTTAACTCGCTACCTGTTTGTTCATTATAAAACCCTTCTATCAATTCTAGTGGACTTTTAGTCAACATTTCTTTATCAAATTTAATTTCACTATCACTATTATTATTTCTTTTTTGTTTAAGTATCAAAGTATTTGGATAATACTCTTTAATTCGTGGTAAAGGATCTGTCACGCCTTCCATACCACTTAATTCCATACTAAAATAATCATTTTTACAATCAAAATTTTGTTGAAATACTTTTGTAAATACCTCTTCATATGTTGCACTAATATTATGTAATTTACGTTTTTGTTCCAAGGAAATAAACTCTTCAGTAAAAATTTCTTTTGTTAATTCTACTAACCTCATACCTTTTGTCTGTGTTGCTTCAGAGAATGAATAAGCCATTGGACTACCGCTATATTTTATACGTTCTTCTTTTATAGCATTCGGATTATGAAGATGACCTAGAGCTACATAATCAAATTTTTCAAAAATTTCAACTGCTACATTTTCAACAGTTCCTACAGAAATTTCTCTTTCAGAATCAGTTTCTAGCCCTCCAGATACAAAAGTATGAGCTACTAAAATATTGGTTTTACTCATATCTATATTTTTATAAATTTCATCAATTACTCTTTTTGTCGCAGAATTATGAGTTGTAAGTGTAGCATCCTCAAAATATTCTCTTGCTTCAAAAGGTTCAAAATATGGTAATAAATATATATCCGTATCTTCAATGGTAATCTTATCAAATGCTTGATTTAATCTTGTGTGAAGATAGAATTTATGTTTGCTAAACCAAGCTTCTCCTATAGCTAATCTCTCTCTACTATCATGATTACCACTAATTGCAAAAATTGGTATATTGCATTCTATGTTAATTTTCACTAGAAGTTCCTGTAAAAGTGTTGTAGCCTCTTTACTAGGAACACTTCTATCATATAAATCACCTGCAATTATTAGAAAGTCAGGTTTAGTCTCATTAATTTTACTGATTAAATTATTCATTACATATTGTTGATCTTCTAATAAATCTTTTCCTTGTAATTTTCTTCCAATATGCCAATCTGCAGTATGTAAAAACTTAACCATATAATCACCTTTTTTCTATAAATTATCTCTATTATATTATAGCTTAAAACGAAATAAAATAACAGAGAACGATAAAATATTATTAGCTATACTTCTATAACTAATATGAAAAAAGAGCCGTGTATTGCTACATGACTCTTTAATATTATAAATTTGTAAAAATAGTTTAATAGGTATTTAATACCTATCGATATTATATATTAAATTCATTAAAATTAAAAGCGATTTCCTAATACTAGATATATGTTATTCTATATTATAAAAATGAAGAGAAGTTAATCTAAACTCCTCTTCATACTTATCTATTTTCCAAATAATCTTTGAACATCGTTCCACGTTACAGCTAACATTAATGCTACCATTAATAAACCAAATGCTACTGTTAAGTAGTACTGAGCTTTTTTATTAATTGGTTTCTTAAATATTGCTTCATAAATTACAAAAATTATTCTTCCACCATCAAGAACTGGAATAGGAATTAAGTTCATTAGTCCTAAGTTTACACTTAAAATCCCTGTCCATCTTAGGGTTGTTAGTAATCCACTTTGTGCAGCAGCAGAAGACATTTCGTAAATCGCTACAGGTCCACCAAGTTGATTTAAGCTAAATCCTCCACTAAATAGTGAAGCAAATAAATTAATAATTCCCATAAAAATCGCAGTTCCGAAGAATAATGTTTGTTCGAAACCATTCTTAATAGAACCTGCTAAGTCTTTTTCATAAGCTTGATTTATACCAAGTTTATAAGTTTTAACTTCTTTTCCTTTTTCCACTGAAGTCTCTTCTTTTGGAGTTACTTTAATCTCTTGTTGCGAACCATCACGAGAAACTTTTAAAGTAAGTTCAGAACCATTAGAACCGACGATTTCTTTAGTCATTTCATTCCATGTACCTACACTCTTACCATTTACTTGCTCAACTACATCACCTTCTTTTAATCCAGATGAGTAAGCTGGGTAATTGGCCGCTATTTCTCCTAAACGAGTAGTATTTGATGGAACACCACTATAGATTGAAATACCTAAGAAAATAGCTAAAGCTAAAATAAAGTTCATCAATGGTCCCGCGAATAATGTCCAGAATTTTTTCCCCCATGAATGCGAAGAAAACATTCTTTCAACTGGAGCAATTTGTTCTTCCATACCACTAAATGCAACACATGCATCTTTTCTTACTTCATAGCGTTCTATCTTGTCTCCAACGAATCCTTCAACAAAAAGTTTTTCTGTTAAATCAAATTCATTTAATTCTAATGGAAGTAAATCCATATCATTAGTTTTATCTAAAACAATTTTTTCTACTTTATCATTTTCATCTAGTTTTAAACTAACTTTCATTCCTTTTTTAAGATCATATACTGACATATCATTGTTGAAATCAAAAACATTGTCAGGCATTTTTACATATCCACCAACAGGTAGAAGTCTAATAGTAAAATTAGTTTCTCCTATTTTTTTATGGAAGATTTTGGGTCCCATTCCTATTGCGAATTCCTGGCATAATATTCCAGATCTTTTTGCAACTATAAAATGTCCAAATTCATGAATAGTTACTACTACAAAAAATATTAATATAAATGCTATAATACCTTGCATCTAATACCCCTTTCTATATTCTAAAATAAACTAAGTAATAATATTAAGCATGGAGCTGATAATATTACAGAATCAAATCTGTCAAATATACCACCATGACCTGGTAATAAATTACTACTATCTTTAACTTGATATTCTCTCTTATATGCTGATTCAATTAAATCACCAAATTGTCCGATTACACTTACTATTAATGTTACAACAATTGCAACTAATAAATTTGAAAAGATATTTGTTGTAAAGAAAAACAATAATGCTATTGCTATTGATGATATACTTCCTATAACTGAACCTTCAATTGATTTATTCGGGCTTATATTCGGAGAAAGTTTATTTTTCCCAAATTTCATACCGCCAAAGTATGCAAAACTATCTGTGAACCAAATTGTAAGTAATAAATAAGCTACATGGCTTAGACTTAAATTTCTCAACATAAATAAACAATAAAACCCTACAAATATATAGGCAGTCACGAATATAATTGAACCTATTTCAACTAATTTAATCTTGTGTCCAGTCATAACAACAGTACCTAACATACCAATTAATATTAAATAAATTATAGAATACTGTACCAATGTTGAAACTTCATTATGTAAAAATAATAATGCTCCCGCTAATGATGATAAACTTAAAACTACGATGTTAGTTTTCTTAAAGGTCATTCTAACAATTTCATACATAGCCATCACACCAAGTGCAAAAGTCGTAAATTTGAAATAATCTCCACCTAAAAATAATAAAGGTAAGAAAACAATTAATGCTACTATAGCCGTTATTATCCTAGTCTTCATTTAAACCTCCAAACCTTCTATCTCTACTTTGATATTCTAATAAAGCTTGATAGAATTCATCTTCATTAAAATCAGGCCAAGCTACTTTTGTGAATAAAAACTCACTATAAGCAATTTGCCACAGTAAAAAGTTTGAAATTCTTTGTTCACCAGACGTTCTTATTAATAAATCAGGATCTGGTGTATTAGAAGTAAATAGATTTGCATTAACATGCTCTTCAGAAATTTCTTCTGCACTATATTTATTATCTTGAACATCTTTTGCAATTTGTTTAATTGCCCTTAACATTTCGTCTTTAGAACCATAATTCAAGGCAAAAATTAATTTTAATCCTGTATTATTTTTTGTTTGTTCAATTGCATCATTAACAGCTTTTCTAGTATTTTCTGGAAGTTTTTCTACCACACCTATAACTTCAACTTTTACGTTATTTTCCATAAGTTCTGGCATAAAACTACTAAACATCTTCTCTGGAAGATCCATTAAATAACTAACTTCTTCCTTCGGTCTAGCCCAGTTTTCCGTAGAAAATGCATATAATGTCAAATATTTAACACCTAATTTTGAAGCATACTTTGTGATTTTTTTTACAGTTTGCATTCCTTCATAGTGTCCTTTAATTCTAGGCATATTTCTTTTTTTAGCCCAACGTCCATTACCATCCATTATTATAGCAACGTGTGTCGGAATTTTTTTTAATTGTTGTTTTTCAGTTTTTTGTACTTGTTCAGTTTTTCTAAAAAATTTAAACATAATTCCTCCTATGTAACATCCTTCATTATATCATAAAAGACCTAATGCAACAAACTTTTAATAGAATATGAATTTTAAAATGTTACATCCATTTATTAGTTAATATATGATATTAATCTTTTAAAACAGTTAAAATTAGTTTTATATTTTTTTAGTTAGAGATAGTTATTATCCCGAAAATTAACATTCTTTATATAAACTTTTGAATTTTTTTGTTGCATTGTCAGAAAATTTATGCTAAAATATATTCATTAACAATTTAATGCGTTGATAAGTAGAATCTTACAATCTACTTATAGAGAGTTCTCGGTTGGTGAAAGAGAATAGTTAGATGTAAGAGAAATGGACTTTGAGCATATAGTTTTTACTACGGTATTGCCCGTTATAGCAAAAGTTATGTTTGTAACTTACTGAGGTACAATAAGTGATTATTGTATAAATAAAGGTGGTAACACGTTAAGACGTCCTTTAGCAAAAGCTAGAGTACGTCTTTTTATTATAAGAAAGGAGAAATATATGATTAATCTTAATAATGTTAGCAAAACCTTTTATCAAAAAGGAAAAGAAATCCAAGCGTTAAAACCTACTAATCTTCATGTAAAAGCTGGTGAAATTTTTGGAATTATCGGTTACTCAGGTGCTGGAAAAAGTACCCTTCTACGATGTCTTAACCTATTAGAAACTCCTTCTGAAGGAGAAGTAATTGTAGATAACCAAGTTGTTAACAAACTAAACAGAAAGGATTTACGATTATACAGGCAAAAAATTGGAATGATATTCCAACAGTTTAATCTTCTTAGTTCTAAAACTGTAGGTGAAAATATTGCATTCAACTTGAAAGCTGGAGATGTTGATCCAAAAGATATTCCTAAAAGAATAGATGAATTATTAGAACTTGTAGGACTTTCTGATAAAAAGAATGTTTATCCAAGTCAACTTTCTGGTGGTCAAAAACAACGTGTCGGTATTGCAAAAGCCCTTGCAAATAATCCAAAATTATTGCTTTGTGATGAAGCAACAAGTGCATTAGACCCTGTTACAACTAAACAAATATTGTCTTTATTAAAAGAAATTAATCGTAAATTAGGAATCACAATTATTCTTGTTACTCATGAAATGGAAGTAATAAAACAAATTTGTGATAATGTAGCAGTAATGGAAAATGGTGAAATTATCGAATTAAATTCTGTTTACGAGATTTTCTCAAATCCAAAAACAAAATTAATGCAAGAATTTATAGCTAATCTACACAATGATGAAGATTTTGAAGAACATCTAGCTGAACATTATAAAAATGAAACTGTAATAAGGGTTATTTTTAAAGGTGAAGCAACTAAAGAGCCTTTGATTCAGACTTTAGCAAATAAATATAATGTTACTACTAACATACTTGCTGGTCGAATTGAATACATTCAAAACAAACAATTAGGAAGTTTAACTTTTTCAGTAGTTGGTGAACCTGATAACACAGAGAAATTTGTAAATCACTTAATTGATCAAGTTAATGATGTGGAGGTGAATGTATATGGAAAATAATCTAAGTCTAATAGAACAATGGAAAAATCTTCAACCAGAATTAATTAAATCATTTGCCGATTCATTATACATGATAAGTGTTTCAATAATAATTACAGTAATTGTCGGATTATTTTTAGGAGTAGTTTTATTCTTAACTAGTAATAGACTTCTATTCAAAAATGCTATTATTTATAAAACGGTAGATTTTCTAGTTAACACAATTCGTTCTATTCCATTTATTATTCTTTTGGTATTCTTAATACCATTTACTCTATTTTTATTAGGAAAATCAACTGGACCTACTGGAGCAATAGTTCCACTTACAGTTGCAGCTATACCTCTATTTACGAGATTAGTTGACACTTCACTAAATGAAATAGACTATGGTGTTATCGAGTCAGCAGTTGCTTCTGGGGCTTCTATAAAATTAATAGTTAAAGAAGTTTTAATACCTGAAGCTATGTTCGGAATTATCCAATCTATTACACTAACTTTAATCAACCTAATTGCTTTTTCAGCAATGGCTGGTGTTGTTGGTGGCGGTGGAATTGGAGACCTTGCGATTAGATATGGTTATTATCGTTTTGATAATTTCACAATGTGGATTACAGTAATTCTATTAATTATCTTAGTCCAGATTACACAATATATAGGAAATTCAATTTCAAAAAAATTCAAAAAAAATTAATTTAAAGGAGATTTATATTTATGAACAAACTAAAAAAATTATTAACAGTTGTTTTTACAGCGTTTTTAGCTATTACTCTAGCTGCTTGTGGAGCTACAAGCTCAAGCAATAATGGTGGTGGAGAGAAAAAAGAAATAAAAATAGGTGCAACATCTGGCCCTTATGCTGATATGGTAAACAAAGCACTTAAACCTCTTCTTGAGAAAAAAGGATATACAGTTAAAGTTACAGAATTCTCTGATTACATCCAGCCTAACAAAGCTTTAAACAGCGGTGAATTAGATGCAAACTTATTCCAACACAAAATCTACATGAAAAAATTTGCTGAACAAAATGGAATGGACTTAACTGCTCTTGTTCCTGTTCCAACCGCACCAATGGGATTATATTCTGATAAAGTTAAAGATCTTAAAGATTTACCAGAAGGTGCTGAAGTAACTCTTCCAAACGACCCTTCAAACGCTGCTCGTGCTTATGCATTATTAGCTGCTGCTGATTTAATCAAAATCAAACCTGACACTGATGTACTAAAAATCACTAAAAACGATGTAGTAGAAAATCCTAAAAAACTTAAATTTACAGAATTAGAAGCTGGTCAACTTGCTAGATCATTAAGTAGTACTACACTTGCTGCAGTGCCAGGAAACTTCGCACTTGCTGCTAAATTTGATTTAACAAAAGCATTAATCTTAGAAAAAATGAACGAAAACAACCGTAACAATGTTGTTGTAACTACTGCAAACAAAGACAAACAATTTGCTAAAGATTTAGTAGAAATCGTTCAATCTAAAGAATTTGATGAAATCATCAATAAAGATTTCAAAGGATTTGACAAACCTGGAAAATAATTAACAAGGACGTGATTAATTATGAAAATTGAATTATCAAATACAATTAAAAATATTCCTGAAAATGTATTCTACCCTATTTTCAAATTAATCTCTGAGGAAAGTTCAAATGGTAATCCATTATTAAATGCGGGTATCGGAGTTCCAGACTCTGATACCCCTGAACTTTTACTTAAAGAATTGGAAACAGCTATAAGAAAACCTGAAAATATGAGATATGGAGCATTTGATGGGAAAGTAACATTATTAAATGAAATATCTCAGTGGTTAAAAGAAAACTATAATATTGACGCAGATCCTAAAAGTGAAATTGCTTTAGTGTTTGGTACTAAATCTGGATTATCAAGTATTCCTTCAGTACTACTAAATCCAAATGATACGGTGTTATTACCAGTACCAAGTTATCCTGACTACATTCAAGGAATTGCATTAGCCCAAGCTAAATATGAAGAGATAGAATTGAAACAAGAAAATAATTATTTACTAGATTATTCTGATATTTCTGAAGAAGTGCTTAGAGATGCTAAACTTATATTTTTAAACTATCCTTCTAATCCTATTGGAGCAGTAGCTACGAAAGAGTTTTACGAAAAAACCGTGAAATGGGCAGAAGAAAATAATATAGTAGTTCTTCAAGATCATGCATATTCTGATTTCTATTATAAAGAAGGATACTCTCCAGCATTTATGCAAACTGAAGGAGCTAAAGAAGTAGGAATTGAATTTTTCTCATTTTCTAAGAACTTCTCAATTTCAGGTCTAAGAATTGGTTTTGCTGTAGGAAATAAAGAAATTATACGTGGATTAAAAGAGTATAATACTATCTTCCACGCAAATATTTATGGAGCTATTCAGGATACTGTGATAGCTGCGTTAAAAAACTATAGACAATTAACTAGTAATATAAAAGAAACTTATTCGAAAAGAATAGATAAAATTACTACTAAACTTGATGAACTAGGATATTCATATTTTAAACCAGAAGGTGGAATTTTTATCTGGTTAAAAGTTAAGAATGGATATGATAGCCAAAGTTTCTTTGAATTATTACTAAAAAAATATAGAATTGTTACTATGCCTGGACATGTATTTGGTCAAGGTGGTGAAAACTATATTAGATTAAGTCTGAGTCTTTCAGATGAACAAATTGACATATTAATAAAAAAATTAGAAATACTAAATAATGATTTCAAGAATAATTAGAAATGTTGATATCATTATTAAATTTCATTAATATTCGACTAATCTATTGATTAGCCGAATTTTTAATGTTCACTTCTAAGTTTACATAAATATTTTTGAAAGGATGATTAAATGAAGAAAAATACAAGATGGACTGTTTTATACGCCTCAATGGCAATATTATTATGCGTAGGATCACTATATTCTTTTAGTGTTTTTGCAAAACCTCTAAGTGTTTCAAAAGGATGGAGTTTACCAGATGTTATGCTAGCATTTACTATTAATGCTGCTATCGCTCCTATTCCTACTATTATAGGAGGTTTTATTTCAGACAAAGGAAAAGCAAATATTTCTATTATTTTAGGAGGAATTCTATTTGCTGTCGGATTTATTCTTACTGGATTTGCGACTACAAAAGGAATGCTATATTTTAGCTATGGAGTATTATCAGGTGTTGGACAAGCATTTGCATATTCTGGAATTATAAGTAATGCGCTTAGATTCTTCCCTGATAAAAGAGGATTGGCTGCTGGTCTAATAACTGGTGCTATGGGTGGTGCTAGTGTTATTGCCGCCCCAATAGCTCATAGTCTTATAGCAAATTTTGGAATTCATAGTGCATTTATTTACTTAGGAACAGCATACTTATTAATTATTATCGTTGCTCTATTCTTTATTAAAGTTGCTCCTGCAAATTATCAACCTGAAGGTTGGATTCAACCTGTGGCTGAAATTAAGAAAGAAGCCGTTAATAAAAATTGGAAACAAATGTTAATGAGTTTATCATTTTACTTTATTATCTCAATGTTCGCAATCGGTGCATTCTCTGGACTAATGGTAGCATCAAATGCGTCAGTTATAAGTCAAACTATGTTTGGATTAACAGCTTCTGTTGCGGCAACATTTGTTAGTATTTATGCATTATCAAATTCTTTGGGACGTATAGTTTGGGGAATCATTTCAGATAAAATAGGTCACGAAAAAACTCTTATTGCTATCTACTCAGTAATCGCTATATCTTTATTAATTCTAGTTAATATAAGAACTACTCTTGGTCTTACAGTTGGACTTGTTCTCCTTGGTTTATGTTTTGGAGGAACTATGGGAGTCTTCGCACCATTAGTAATGAAAACATTTGGTCCAATTAACCAAGGGGTAAACTATGGAATTGTATTTATAGGATTCTCTACTGCTGCATTTTTTGCTCCAAAATACGCTGCAGGAATTGCAGCAAAGCATAACGGTGACTTTACAGATGCATTTTATGTAGCAATATCTCTAGTTCTTGTTGGATTAGTAATTAGTGTGATATATTCTATTTTTTCAAAACGCAAAGCATTTTAAAAAAAGAAATCATCTCAAAACCTAATGAGATGATTTCTTTTTTATATTTTCGGTATTTGAATTTTTTGTCCAGCTGCAATATTATTATTACTAATATTATTAGCTTCTTTTATTTTTTCTACTCCATTTTGAGCATTCGCTTCTCCATATGCTTTAGAGGCGATAACAAATAATGAATCACCTGATTTGATCACATAATCTTGACCTGCTACAGGAGTTGTACTTACTACACCTGAAGATTCACTCTTTTCAGTATTAGTATCAGTATTGTTATTATTATTTGTTGACTCTTTTTTAGAAGTAGTTCCTTCTGTTACTTTAGAATTACTAGCCTTAGGTATATTATTATTACTTTCAGCTTTAGTTTCTTCTGGAACTTTAGCCGTTTGTTGTTCTGTAGTTTGAACTACCTTATCTTTAGATTTTCCACCAAGTGAATTTCCTACGGTTGTTACCCCTACAAGAATAAGTGGTGCTAATATTATAAATAAAACAACTAGAACTGTATTCTTTATAGTATTATTTTTCATAATATTACCCCTTATATTATTTTACTTCTTCGAAATAGTCGTGGTAATAACCACCAACTTTACCGCTATTATCTACTACAAATACATATTCTTCTGTTTCATTTACTACTTCATATTCTTTTCCTACAGTAAGCATATTACTTACAGTAAATTTTTCAGCATCTGTATGTTTTACAATAACTTTTTTTGACATTGTCCTACCTCCTTACTCTATCATTTTTATTTTATTACAATATAACTATTTTTTCAATTGTTTTTTACCAGCTATTAATGAAACAATCATAAATACCACAAGTGAGATTAATAATGATATCACAACAGGTTCAATAAATTTAATTACATAAACTGTTTTTATTAGTATATAACTAAGTAGACCTACTACTATCGAACTCAATGCTCCATATTTTTCAGCTTTTTTCCAGTATAATCCTAATAATATAGGCCATAAGAATGTAGCTTCTAATCCACCAAATGCAAATAGATTTACATTAACTATTAGACTAGGTGGTCTCATACTTAATAACATTATAAGTAAAATTACTAAAATATTTACCCCATAAACAAATATAGGAACTTTTTTACCAGTAATTTTTTCTTTTATAGACTTATTATTAA
This sequence comes from uncultured Gemella sp., assembly GCA_963535095.1. Taxonomy (GTDB): domain Bacteria; phylum Bacillota; class Bacilli; order Staphylococcales; family Gemellaceae; genus Gemella. The sequence continues at coordinate 18,831 of CAUSUW010000018.1, forward strand.
ATAATAAATCCTTTATCAAGGCTGATGATATTAATAAGAATTGAGCATTTACTGTTGTTATTATAGCTGCCATAGGGGCTGCAAGTACTAACGCAGCAAGATACCATGGAAGTACTTTTAATGTAATTATTGGAATTACTGAATCATAGTCTTTTATATCTGGGAAAACTCCTCTAGCCATAACTCCAATTAGATGAACTCCAAACATTACGATAAATATCACTATTGATCCAACGATAATAGATTGTTTTAAACTTCTTTTATTCTTATATAACATTGAATTGATAGCAATCTGCGGAATACCTATAACCCCAACTCCAACTAATACCCAAAATGAACTAACATAACTAGGTGTTAAACTTCCATTAGCTCCAAAAGGAGTTAATATCTTTTCATTAATATTAACCAAGTTCGCTGTAATCTGATCAATTCCTCCACCATAATTAATTACTGCAAATAGTAAAATTATTGTAGAAAATATCATTATTAAACCTTGAATCATATCGGTAATTAAAATATTCTTTAATCCACCGAATACTACACAAAATATAATAATTACTGAGATTAGAACTATACCGGTCTTATATTCAATTCCCATAAATGCTGCTAACAATTTTGCTCCTCCAACCCATTGGGCACTCATCGCAGCAATTAGAAATACTATCATTGCTAAAGTAGAAATAAACGCAACTAATTTTGAATTATATCTATTTCTTAAATAATCGCTTATAGTTATTGCATTAATTTTTTGTGCAGCATTTTTAAATTTTTTCGCCAAGACTAATAGTACAAAATAGCCTGTTACAACTTGGATTACAGCTAGAAGAACCCAACCATAACCAAGTTTATACGCTACTCCTGGACCACCTAAAAACGTTGAAGCTGATCCGTAAGTTGACATTAATGTTATCGCAAGTACTATTCCGCTTACTTTTCTATCTGCTAAATAGTACTTTTCGAAAAAACCACCATGTTGTTCTGCTTTACTCATACGGTTCATCATTAGTGGTAATAAAATTATCGCTAAAAATATTGTTGCAAATAAAATTATTATTTTGTAATCTAATGTATTCGTCATTATTTTTCCTCCTCTTTTATTTCATCATTTAGTAAAAGATTCGTAGAAATAATAACTAATGTTATTATTAGAATACTAACTACTATAGAACTATAAAAAAACCATTCAGGTAATCCTAAAATATACTTATAAGATTTTACATTGTTGACATCGAATCTAACATATGCAAAATAATACCATAAGGCAAAATGAATTATTGCGATGACTACCGCAACTATCCCTTCTTTATTTTTAAATTTATTCATTTGTCTTTCCTAATATCCTCATTATTAAATTATAAATCTGTACATAATAAACTTTCATAAAGTCTACTACTAAACTACCAAGTAGTAACCCAGCGGTAACATCACTTATAAAATGTGCACCTAGTATCATTCTTGAAATAGGTACGGCAATTATTGCAAAAGTAGCGATTACTTTTAAAATATCTTTTTTATTTATTACAAATAATAATGCTAAGAAAAATAATGCTACAAATGTAGAATGTCCACTCGGAAAACTAAATCCATCGTGAATCTCGGGAAGAGGCCTCACCCTTTGGATGCTATATTTTAATGCAGATAAGAAGAATCCACCTAAACCTGCACTTAAGAATATAAACACAGCTTTTTTAAGCTCTTTAATCCATACTAAAAATGCTGATAAAAGAATCATTATTAATAATAATAGTTTATCATTAAAAACTAAAGAGATTATTTTCGCTAATGTTGCCAATGATTTAATTTCAATTAAATCAGCGATAATTCTATCTATATCGTTATTCGGGAATTTAATTGCTACAAATGCTAAAAGAATCAAAATCAGAAGTTTCAAGTAAAAAGTAATTTTTAATCTGTTCATACTATTTCTCACCTCCTATTTTTTCAATTATTTTGTTATAAAATTCACTAACATCATTAATAACGCGTTTTTCTTTTTTATAAACTTTCATTGAATTTTTATAACTATCTAAATTATCATAGAAATCAAAAATCTGCTCAACAGGTAAAGTTGTAAAATCTTCTTCGGCTACAACTTTTGCAAAACCATTCTTTTCAAAAAATTTTGCATTTTCAATTTGATCTCCTCTACTCTGGTTAGTTCCAAGAGGTACTAAAATAGGAGGTAAATCTAAAGCTAAAAATTCATATAAAGCGTTAGCTCCAGCTCTTGAAACAGCAAAATCCGTAATTTTCAGTACATCAAATAGTTCTTTAGCTAAAAATTCATATTGCTTATAACCTTCTTTTTCAACACTATCATTTAATAATCCTTTACCTACAAGGTGTACTATCTGATACTTTTTAATCAATTCATCTATATTATTCCAAATATAATTATTCAATATTTTTGAACCTAATGAACCACCCATAACGAGCATCACAGGTTTTTCTGATGTAAATCCAGTTAGTTCATAAGCTAGATTAGCGTCTCCAGTATAAATATCATCACGTACAATTGCACCTATTAGACTAGCTTTCCCTTTAGGTAAGAACTTCTGTGTATCTTCAAAGGTTGTAAAAATATGGTTACAGAATTTAATATTGATTTTATTTGCAAGTCCTGGTGTTAAATCAGATTCATGTAAGACAACTGGAATTTTCAATAACCTAGCTGCAATACAAACCGGAACACTTACAAATCCACCTTTTGAAAATACAAAATTTGGTTTTTCTTTTCTTAATACTAATACAGAATCAACAATTCCTTTTAGTACTTTAAATGGATCAATAAAATTTTCCCAAGAAAAATATCTTCGTAATTTCCCTGAACTAATTTTATAGTATTTTACTTCTGGAATTTTACCTATCATCTCATTTTCAATACCAGTTTTGCTACCAATATACGAGATTTCATATCCATTTTTTTTGAATTCTGGAATTAAAGCAACATTAACAGATACATGACCTGCTGAACCTCCTCCAGTAAACAGGATTTTTTTCACCTTTATCCTCTCTCTTTCATCTTTTTTTCTAAGCGTTCTTCAACATATTCAGGAACAAATTTAGATAAATCAGCACCAAAACCTGAAACACCTTTTACAATACTAGAGCTAATAAATGAATATTGTTTATTAGCCATCATATAAAACGTTTCTATATTTTCATCTAACGCTTTATTCATAAATGTTAATTGCATTTCATATTCAAAGTCAGATACAGCTCTTAAGCCCCTAACAATAACATTTGAACCTACTTGTTTTGCATAATTCACTAACAATCCTGAAAATGAATCAACTTTAACATTTGGAATTTCTTCTATTGTTTCATTTATCATCTCTACTCTTTCATCAAGTGAAAATAAATATTTCTTGTCAGGATTTACCAAAATAGCTACTATTACTTCATCAAATAATTCAGCACTTCTCTTTATTATGTCAATATGCCCATAAGTAATAGGATCAAAACTACCTGGTACAATCGCTATTTTTCTTTTCATTTTATTTCTCCATATATTCAAAAATTACTATGTCTGTTATTCCATACTGTTTTTCTTTTATAATTTCGATATTTTCATTTACAATGTTAATTTGTTCGGTATTACTTTTCTCACAAATAATCAAAGCTCCATCATTGCACAATTGATTATCAAAAATATTTTTTAAAGCATCATCTATCAACCCTTTGTCATAAGGGGGATCTAGAAAAATCATATCAAATTTTTCTTCTTTTTTTCCAAAAATTTTCAACGCACGCTTAAAATCATTTCTATATAAAGAATAATCTTCGGCACTAATTCTACATTTTTCTATATTACTTTTAATAACTTTTATCGCATTATTACTACCATCAATAAAAGTGGCATGTTTAGCTCCACGACTTAAAGCTTCAATTCCTAAACCACCTGTTCCACCAAAAAGATCCAGTACTTTACAATCATAGCAATCTATCATATTAAATAAATTTTCTTTAATTTTGTCTGTCGTTGGTCTTGTATTCATACCCTCAACAGCATTTAATTTTATAGATCTATATTTTCCTGCTATAACTCTCATGTTTCCTCGCAATAAATATCTAATACACTGTATTTATTAATGATATCTTTAAAATAAGGGAGAATATAGCTCTCGCTTCCCCCTTATTTTAATATTTTATTTTGTTTGTAAATCTTTATCTAAATGTTCAAAACTTAAATGTAAATCTGACATTCCTGATAATTCGATTTTCTTTACGAATTTCTTTTTCTTAAGATCTGCAATAATACTTTCTATTCTAGTTTCATCAACATAGATACATGCATATCTTCCTCTTTTAGAATAAGAAATAAAGTTCCCATATTTTTCTAATTTATTTAAGTCTTTAAAACTTTTAAAATAGACATATATTCCACGTCTTTCTTTTTCAAATAACTCCATAAATTTCTCCTAGAAATGAGCTGCTGCGTCTACGCGACCTTTCTCATCAATTTTAATTACTTTAACTTTAAGAGTGTCTCCAACTTTTACAACATCTTCAACTTTATTTACCCTCTCTTCAGCTAATTTAGAAATATGTACTAACGCATCTACTCCTGGGAATAATTCAACGAATGCACCAAATTTTTCAATACGTTTAACTTCAGCAAGGTAGATTTCTCCAACTTCTGCTTCACGTGTGATGTTTTCGATAATTTCGATAGCTTTATTAATACCTTCGATTTCAGGTGAAGAAATAAATACATCTCCATTTTGCTCGATATCAATTTTAACACCAGTTTTTTCAATGATTTCATTGATAACTTTACCACCTGATCCAATAACATCTTTAATTTTTTCAGGTTTAATTTTAATAATTTTAATTTTTGGTGCAAATGTTGAAACTTCTTGACGAGGTTCAGAGATAACACTATTCATATGCTCTAGAATTTGTAATCTACCAACACGTGCTTGTTCTAATGATTCTTTTAAGATTTGCTCACTTAGACCATCGATTTTAATATCCATTTGAAGAGCTGTTATACCTTCAGATGTCCCTGCAACTTTGAAGTCCATATCCCCAAGGTGGTCTTCCATACCTTGAATATCAGTTAAAATAGTATAGTGTTCATCTTTTTTAACTAATCCCATTGCAATACCAGCTACTTGAGCTTTAATTGGAACTCCTGCTGCCATAAGAGCCATTGATCCAGAACAAATTGTAGCTTGTGAACTTGATCCATTAGATTCTAAAATTTCTGATACAATACGGATTGTATATGGGAAATCTTCTTTAGATGGAATTACTTGTGCTAATGCACGCTCACCTAAGGCACCGTGACCAATTTCACGACGTCCTGGCGCACGACTAAATCCAACTTCACCAACTGAGAATGCTGGGAAATTATAGTGTAACATAAATCTCTTGTTTTCTTCTTGAGTTAAATCATCAATGATTTGTTCGTCTGATAAGTTACCTAATGTTACAACCCCTAAAGATTGAGTTTGTCCACGAGTGAATAATGCAGATCCATGCGTTCTTGGTAGTACATCAACTCTTGAAGCTAATGGTCTAATTTCTGTTAAAGCACGTCCATCAGGTCTAATTTTATCTTCAGTGATTTCACGACGAACTTCATCTTTTACAATTTTATCTAATGATAATTTTGCTTCTTTTACAATATCAAGCTCATCTTCGTCAGTTGCTTTTTCTTCAAATACTTCAAGAACTTTTTCTTTAACAGCTGAAATAGCTTCATCACGTTCTTGTTTATCTTTAATAGCAATCGCTTCTTTCATTTGAGATAATGCCATTGAAAGAACTTCATTATAGATTGTTTCATCAATAACTTTTAACTCTACAGCCATTTTTTCTTGACCAATTTCATCAACAATTTGTTGTTGGAATGCAATTAAGCGTTTGATTTCTTCGTGTCCGAACATAATTGCATTTAACATAATTTCTTCAGATACTTCTTTTGCACCTGCTTCAACCATGTTGATCGCATCAATTGTTCCAGCTACTTTTAAGTCAACTGTAGAACGTTCTATTTGTTCAACTGTTGGGTTAATTACGTATTCTCCATCAACATATCCTACAGTAACACCCGCGATTGGTCCTTTAAATGGAATATTTGATACTGATAATGATAGTGAGCTTCCTAGCATTGCTGCCATTACAGGATCACAATCATACTCTACTGATAATACAGTCGAAATTACTTGTACTTCATTTCTGAAACCATCTTCGAATAATGGTCTAATTGGTCTATCGATTAGACGTGCTGCTAATGTTGCTTCAGTTCCTGGTCGTCCTTCTCTACGTAAGAATCCTCCTGGAATTTTCCCAACTGCATACATTTTTTCTTCATAGTTAACTGTTAGTGGGAAGAAATCGACATCTTTTGCTTCTTTTGAAGCAACTGCTGTTGTTAACACAACAGTATCTCCATATTTTACTACTACTGCTGCATTAGCTTGACGAGCCATTTCACCTAACTCAACAGTTAATGTTTTTCCAGCCCATTGCGTTGTATAAACTTTTTTATCTTGAAACATGTTTATTTCCTTTCAATATTTTTTCTTGAACTTTATATAAATCGACTACTTTATTATATCATGAATACTAGTATTTACAAAGAAAAAAAACGAAAACATAGTAGAAATAGCTTTGATTTCTCTACATTTTCGTTTATGATTTTTATCCTAATTGTATTTGATATAGTTTATATAAAACTAATATTATTAACAGCATAATAATAAACAATATTATATAAATTTTTTGTTTATTAGACATAATTACATGTTCCCTTGAATCTCTTTTTCAAGTATGTTTCTTGTATGTTCACATACACGAGTAAAGTGTTGAATTAAGTCCATATAAACTACTCCTGCTGGGATTTCACAATCTCCATCTTTCATACGTTGAGTATGTTTTTTACGAGCTGCTTTCTCCATTGCATATATATTTTCACATGCTGCTAACGCTGCTCCTGCAAGAGCTATATTGTTTTCTTCTAATGACTTAATAGTTTTTAAAATAATATCGTTACAAAGATCAAACATTTCCTGTACTTCTTCTTTTGCTCCATCAGAGAATTTCAATTTTTTTCTAATTTGATAATCTACTGATAGTACAATATCTCTAGCATGGTCCCCGATTCTTTCTACATCACGAGTTCCATCTAATAATGTTGAAGCTATTAACCCTTCTTTAGGACTTAGTTTTTCCCTAAACAATAAAGTTAAGTAGTCTGTCATTTGTTCATCAAAATTATTTATCGCATCTTCATAAGTTTCACCTTTTTCACGTAATTGTTCATCACGATTCATGAAGTACTCTACAGCGTTACGTAAACTTTTCTTAGATAAAACTAACATTTCTACAAATTCTTTTTGTACTTGACCTAAAGCAACTGCTGGTGCACTTGCAATAAGTGATTTATCAAGGTATTGTGTACTATATTTGATTTGCTCATCTTCACCTGGAATAAGCTTAGTTACAATCACAACTAATAAACTAATAAATGGGAATTGTAGTATTGTATTTAGTATGTTAAATGTACCGTGTGCTGATGCAATTGTCATCTTAGGTTCTAGACCTAACGTAGTTTCTAAATACTGAATAAATGCTCCATAAGGAACTAAAGCAATTAAACAGATTATAGTACCGATAACGTTAAACAATACGTGAGAAGCTGCAACACGTTTTGCCGCAATATTACTTCCTATCATCGCTAATGCTGCAGTTGTAATCGCTGTTCCGATATTATCCCCGAATAGTACAGGTAAAGCTCCTGTTAAACTTAAAGCACCGTCTGCATATAAGTTTTGTAAGATAGCTATAGTTGCTGCTGAAGATTGAATTAGTACTGTTAAGAATGTACCTACTCCTACCCCTACTACTGCACTATCATTAATGTGCTCTAATACATTTTGGAACCAAGACATATCTTTCATAGGTCCCATAGCTGTAGCCATCATTTTAAGAGCATAAAAAATTCCACCAAAACCAAATATTACACGACCTATATTATTTACTAATTTAGCACGAGTAAAGAATAAAAACGCTGCTCCTATGAAAATTAAAGGAAGTGCATATTTAGAAATATTAAACCCGATAATGAATGATGTTAATGTAGTTCCAATATTAGAACCCATAACGATAGCAATTGCTTGTTTCGTTTTTAATAATCCTGCTCCTACTAAACTGATAGTAATTACGATAGTTCCTGTACTTGATTGAATAAGTATCGTAACTATAATCCCGGCTAAGACAGCCATAAGTGGTTTAGATGTATATTTATCTAAAACATATCGCATTTTCTCCCCGGCTATTAATT
>CAUSUW010000019.1:0-27073 GCA_963535095.1 uncultured Gemella sp.
TGCTTATAGGTATTTTCAGCACCATACCCTCTCTTAAATAAGTTAAATATATATCTTGTCCTAAGTATATGTTGATTTATTTCATTAATGTAATTCTAGCACAAAGATAGATGAATTTCAAGGGGAAACTCATCTATCTTTTTCATTTTATTTATTTTTTTTCCAATAACTTCTTATACCACTAAAAGTAAAAATTAATATTAACAACATGAAAATATAATTTTTTACACTGAAATATTTCGCAGCTTCTGTTTTTACTACCTCTAGTTTTTTATCTATATTATTAGATTTTTTAACTTCTAAGTTATTTTTTTCAAATGTAGTTATATCAGTTTCACTAACTTTAGTATTTTTTAAAGCTATATAATAAAGATATTTTGCATCCTTTAATACTGAAATATCAGTCACCGCTGTATCAGATATATCTACACTAGAAATATTTGGTACATCTTTTAACGCATCTATATTTCTCAGACCTATATTTTCGTTCAGCATCAATCGATATAAATACTTTTTATCTTTCAACGCATCTATATTTTCAATATTGTTTTTATATAATAGTAATTCTTCTAAGCTTGATAAATCTTTAAGTGCTGTAATATCACTAATACTATTTCTATCTAAATACAATACTCTTAATGATTTTAATTCAATTAATGGTGTTATATCCTTAATAGCATTTTCTTCAGCAACTAAACTCTCAAGTTTTGTAGCATTTTTTATAAATGAAATATTGTCTAAACCTATACCAGAAATATTTAGACTCCTTAGATTTTCAAGTTTCAAATTATTTGGAATATAATCTTTTAAAACACTATTCATCGAAACATCTAATGATTCTACTTTTAAATCATTTAGAAAATCTAAGTTATTCATTAGATTTTTTCTAAGAACTAATTGTCTTAATTTAGTTAATTTCGCTAAACTCTTTGAATCTTTTATTTTATTATTTGTTAGATTTAAATCTTCCAATTCTACTAGTTTTTCTAAAGGTGTAATATCTTCAATAAAGTTATTTGATAGATTTAAATTTTTCAAATTAACAGCATATTCTAAACCTTTTAGAGAAAAAATATTTTTCCAAGGTAATGATAAACTTGTAAATTGTTCCATCATTCCTATCGTTACTTCTTCACCTTTATAGTCTTTATTAATATGAAACTTATAATATTCTAGTAACGCTTCTTTAAGATTAAGATCATCGAAATCTATTTTTTGACTATTTTCAATTTCTGTAAATTTCTTTTCTCCAAAGGGTACATAAACATCATTAGCTTTTATCGTTGGAGTAGATACAGCTAGTCCCAATAATGTTATGACAAAAGCTTTATATATTACCTTTTTCATCTTTTTCCTCTTTATTTTTTCTATACTCAGTTATTTTATTTCGCACAATTATTAATCCATATGCAGCAAGTGGAATTAAAAATACGAAATACGGGAATACATATCTACTTTTCGCTTCCCAAATCATATGAAATAATGTTCCACCAATAAATGCAACCGGGATTATCGTTAGTACTTCTTTTTTCTTTCTATAAACATTCACTGCAAAAACTACAGAAAATACGTACACAAATACTTGAAATACCTTCATAATAAATGAAATTACATTATGAGTTCCATCAAAGTAAATTTGTTTTATAAAAAAGTCCTTTACTTTTTCTAACTTAGTCTCATTATCAAAGTTTCTCTGTGGTGCTGTTACCAATAAACTTTGGAATGTTGGTTCTATAAATTGATTTTCATACTTTCTTTGATAAAAATCTATAGCATATCTTGGGTTTTTCTTAAATACATCTAATCTTTGCTTTATAGAATCTTTTGAAATCTCAGTTATACGCTTCGCATCATAGTCTTCTTCTGGCATAATATCATAGTTAAATCTATTCCACCAACCAGCTTCACGATCTCCTTCTTGCATTCCCATCGCTATCCATGTAATTTTCGGAACACCCTCAGCGATTGTCTTTTGACTCTTAACTTCATAATAATTATAAATTAAACTTTTAGAAGCACTCATTAAAAATAGACAGCTAACTATAAAAGCAATAACTTTTTTATCTCTAACTCTAATAAGATAAATTATGGCTGCTGAAAATATTGCTAGCATATGTATTAAGTTATTACCTATAAATAGAATTGCAATATTAATGCTTAAAGCACTTATTACCAACGTATACCATTTTTTATACTTAATATACTTTATAAAATAATAATAAGCGACTAATGTTAAAAACATACCTGGCAGCAATCCGTAGACAAATGCAACATAAAATATTAATGGAAAACATAGTCCACTAAGAATTACAACTAAATAGTTTGTATCTTCATCATCAAATATCATATCAGATATTTTATATAACATAAAAATTATATAACTTATCGAAAAACTTTGCATTATATATAAAATAAATGTTGCTCTACCAAATAATGACAGTATTATTTGGAAAAGAAATACTGTTGTAATTTGGTGTGAATATATATATAAATAGTTATTTCCTTTATCAAGACCACTATAGTTTTCTCTTATGAAATTATTAGCTTGATCTATTACGTTAAATGGATCAAATTGCACATAATCACGTCTCAATATCGCAAATAATATACTAATAATAAATGTGTAAATCATTACAACTAAAACTAATCTTTGAACATTTATTATTTTTTTCAAATATCTTGCTAATATTAAGATAACTATACTAAATATTATAAGAAATATAATATTTAGTATAGCACTATCATTTTCATAATATAAAGTTTCTTGATAATCTTTCGGAAATATCGCTGTTTTTGTTAACACTAATAGTGAATTTATCCCCATAAGCACCATAAAAATCACAGCTATAACTTTTACTAAAAAGTTAGAAAATTTATTTAATATTTCCTTATTCATTGCCAATTATTCCTCTTCATTTTTTTCTTCGTTTAAGAATTGTTCAACAATGAATCTTGGGCGACCTTTTGTTTCTAAGTAAATTTTACCTACATATTCACCTACAATACCTAGTGAAATCATAATCATTCCACCTATGAACCACATCGATATCATTAAGCTTGACCACCCTGGTCTTGCAAATCCTGCAAAATAACTATACAGTGTGTAGAAAAATACTATCGCAGCAATAAATATCATTAATGCTCCACCTATAGTAATAAATCTAATTAATTTTACAGATAAAGAAGTAATTCCTTCAAAAGCAAATGCTAACATCTTAGATAATGGATATTTACTTTCTCCAGCAAATCTTTCTGCACGTTCGTATGTTACAATATCACTTGGATATCCTATCATAGGAACAATACCACGTAGGAATAAGTTTACTTCTTTAAATTGAGCTAATCCTTCTAATGCACGTTTACTCATTAAACGATAGTCTGCATGGTTGAATACTGTATTAGCTCCTAGTTTTTCCATTACTTTATAGAATGCCTCTGCTGTGAAACGTTTAAAGAATGTATCTGTAGTTCTTGCTGAACGAACACCGTAAACTACATCAGCACCTTCAAGATATTTTTTCATCATTTCATCCATAGCGTTAATATCATCTTGTAAATCAGCATCCATTGAAATACTTACATCACAGTAATCCTTAACAGTCATAAGTCCTGCTAATAGAGCGTTTTGGTGACCTCTATTTCTACTTAAGTTAATACCACTGAATAATGGATTTTTTTTATGAAGTTCTTCTATCATCTTCCATGTTTTATCTTTTGAACCATCGTTCACTAAAACAACACGGCTATCTTTTGAAATTAAATCTTCTTCTATCATAGAATTCATTTTAACTTCTAATCTTTTTGCAGTTTCGTTTAATACCTCTTCTTCATTGTAACAAGGTATAACTACGTATAACTTTTTCATTACAAATCTCCTATTTTATTTTTTACTTATTGCTTTATTAAGTCTATTTAATAAAGCTTTATTCTCTTTTGTCTCTTCAATCGGTAGTATAAAAATCTCTTCTACCTCTTCTTCATCAAACTCCCTTAGAATATTATATAAATTTTTATTAGATTGTTCAACACTTTTCTCATTATCCGCTAAATATTTTACAGAAACATTTAAAAAGCCAACTTCTGATTCCATTTCTTTATATGTAATGAAGCCAGTTTTTTTATCTCTTTCTTTTAAAATACTTATTAATTTCTCAAATGAATCATTAAACAGCACTAATTCCGCTTCGGGAGAATAATGTCTATATTTCATTCCAGGGGCGATAGGAGTCTCATTTTTTGTTAATATTTCTTCATTATATTTTACACTACCTTCTCCTAGTACACCTTCTATATCTTCTTTTGTAATTTCTCCAGGACGCGCAATGACAAGAGGATACCTCGTACAATCAATAACTGTACTTTCCAAACCAATATCAGATTGCTCATCTTCGATTATTACATCAATTTTCCCATTCAAATCATGGTAAACATGTTCAAATTTTGTTGGAGATGGTTTACCACTTGTATTAGCACTTGGTGCTGCTAATAAAACTTCAGTTTCCTTTAATATTTCTCGAGCAGTAATATTAGAAGGCATCCTAACAGCTAATGTATTTAATCCTGCAGTAACCTTTTTAGAAACGCCATTGTTATCTTTAGCATTTAAAATTAACGTCATAGGTCCTGGCCAAAAATTATTTATTAGTTTTTTTACATTTTCATCGTTATAATCGACTATGCTATCCAATTGGTTCATTTCATAAAAATGAACAATTAATGGATTGTCACTAGGTCGTCCTTTAGCTTCATATATCTTACTTACCGCTTCATCGTCCATAGCATTAGCACTAAGTCCATATACCGTTTCTGTTGGAATAGCTACTAACTTCCCTTCTTTATAATATGTAGTTAATTTACTATATATTTCTTCTTTATTTTCACTTTTAGAAATATTAATTATTTCTGTTTCCATCCTATCTCCTTTCTTTAATTTAACACTACAGTATTATTAATATTGTAATGACTATTATTAATATATAACTTAAATAATCTAGATTACTATATTTCAATACTTTATACTTACTTCTTATTCCAGTTGTAGAATACCCTCTTACTTCCATTGCAGTAGCAAGTTCATCAGCTCTTTTTAGAGTAGCTATAAATAAGGGGATTAATATTGGAATAAACTTTCTTACTTTCTGCGCTAGATTTCCCTCATTAAAATCTGAACCACGAGAAACCTGTGCATTTATTATTCGATTAGTTTCTTCTAATATAGTTGGAATAAATCTTAGTGAAATTGATAATACTAATGCAAAAGTTGAAATTGGAATTCCTACTTTCTGTAAAAATCCAAGACTCTTTTCTATAGCATTCGTTATCTCAGTTGGTGAAGTAGTAGCCATAAAAACTACCATTATCATAACGACTAAGATAAATCTAACAGCTATCAGTGCTATTCCAAAAAGTGCTCCACTATAAATCTTCCAGCCCAACACCTCTAACAATACTTCACCTTTTTTATTAAAAACAAGATGAATAAAAGAAGTAAATATAATTAATATACTAATTGCTTTTACACTATTTATTAAAAATACTGGACTTGTTTTTGATAATATAACTATCATTATCAACATTAAAAACAAGATAGAAAACTCTAGAACATTATAAGCAATAAAGACATCTATTAAGTACAAAATTACAAAAAATATTTTTGCTCTAGGATCTAGATTATGAATAATTGTATTCAATGGAATATATTTACTTATTAATGAATTATTCATATACATTACTTCCTATCTTATTTTTTAAAGCATCTATTAAATCTTCATATTTCCTAGGAAATACATTTAACTTAATATTATTTTCTTGCAGCTTATTATAAAATTTTAGTAATTCTGGTTGTTCCAGTGAATTTTCTTTAAGCAGTTTTTCATCAGAAAAAAGTTCCTCCACCGTTCCTTCGAAATTAATTTTTCCATTTTTTAAAACAAAAACTTTATCTGCATACTCTAATACATAGTTCATATTATGAGATATAAGAACTATTGTCATATTAAGTTCGTCTTTAAGTTTTTTCACCATGGTCATGATTTCTTCACGACTCTTATAATCTAAAGCTACTGTTGGCTCATCTAATATCAATACTTTCGGTTCAAGAGCAAGCACTCCACATAGAGCGACTTTTCTCATCTCTCCACCAGAAAGTTCAAATGGTGATTTATTCAAGTAACTCTTATCTAATCCGACTAACTTTATTAATTCTTTAGCCTTAGAAATGGCTCTTTCTTCTGATATACCGTAGTTTAGCGGTGCAAAGATAATATCTTTTAATACACTTGTTTCAAATAACTGTTGCTCAGAAAATTGAAATAATACGGCAACATCTTGTCTTAATACTTTTAATTTTTTAGCCAGTTCACGCTTTTCTTTTTTACTTTTCGGATTAGTAATTAGTACATTATTTACTAATACTTCTCCATGTGTAGGTAATAATAAACCATTAATATGCTCTATAAGAGTAGATTTTCCACTCCCAGTCTTACCTATTATAACTGTATAACTTCCTTCTTCTACGTTCAAGTTAATATCTTTCAACACTTCTCTTGCATAAGGGGTTTTATAATTATAAGTATAGCTTACATTTTTTAAACTAATTTGCATATTTTTTTCACTACACTCTCCTCGTCTTCTTCTATTTCAAATATATCTTGATTTAGGTAATTATTTAAATTTTTTTTTACTCTTTCTACAAAAGGAACTTCTAAACTATATTTTTCCAGTATTGTCGTATCAGAATATAGTGTAGTGTAGTCTCCATGATAAACTATTTCTCCATCCTCTAATATAACAATGTCATCCGAATAAATACTCTCTTCTGCATCATGAGTAATTGATATTATAGTTATTCCTTTTTCTCTATTAATTTTTTTTATATAGCCTAAAATGGACTTTCTTGCCTTCGGATCGAGCATACTCGTCGCCTCATCGAGTATTAAAATCTCAGGATTTAAAGCAAGAGAAGATGCTATTGCAACTCTTTGTTTTTGTCCTCCTGACAGTGATGATGGCTCATATTTTCTGTAGTCACTCATATCTACAATCTCTAAAACCTCATCTATTATTTTATCCATATCTTCTTGTGGTACATTCCTATTTTCAAGACCAAAAGCAATGTCTTCTTCTACAGTAGAACCTACAAATTGGTTGTCAGGATTTTGAAATACTATAGCTATTTTATTTTTTATATCATCATAAATTTCTTTACTGTATTCTTTATTATTAAATAGAACCTTCCCAGAAGTTGCTAAATTTTGACCGTAAATCAACTTCATTAACGTTGATTTTCCACTTCCATTTTTTCCTAAGACACTTAACCAATGCCCTTCTTTTATTTCTAAATTTATATTTGATAATGCAGTCTTTTTAGAACTAGAATACTGAAAAAAAACATCTTCAAATTTTATCATTTTATTACCTAATTTCTATAGAATATCTCTTTATTATATCAAATATCCCGATTTTTCTCAATCTAAATGAGGCTAATCCAAAAGTCCTAAATTTTAACAAAGTTCATATGAGAATTCATATACGCAGCTGTTTATTGATATCTAAATTAACTTTATAAAAGCTTTTTAGTTATCTAATAAACTGTGCGAGGGTTCCTCTGAAAAATCGATTTCTACGAAATCACGATTTTCAAGTCACTCCCGTCTGTTATTTATTACAGTAACTTTGAAAACTATTTTTAATAAACTCATTTACTTTATCGTCATCATATACTACCTCTTTTAGGTATAATCCAGCAGCATCTGCCTTAGGGCCAGCAAATTGACGTTCTCTTTTATCTAATATTTCTTTTATATAATCCGCTTCATACTTACCAGCAGCTACATTTTGTATAGTTCCAATAATTATCCTAACCATGTTATATAAGAAACCATTCCCTGTAATTTCAAAATTTACAATGTTAGGGTTAATCGGATCTTTTTCCATAGTTAAACTATATATCGTCCTAACCTTGTCCTCAACACTAGAGTTTTTCGAACAAAATGACGAAAAGTCATGTTCTCCTATAAAATACTTCAGTGTTTCTTGAGCCTTTTCAAAATTAAAATCAAAACTATGTTTACCTACATAATTTAATAAAAATGGATCAACTTCTCTTCCAATGTATAATTTATAATAATATGTTTTTTGTGTACTATTATATCTAACATGGAAATCTTCTGAAACTGTCGTTGCTCCTACTATTCTAATATCTTTTGGAATAGTAGCATTTAAAGCCTTAACCCATGCAACATCTGGAATATTTAAATCAGTATCAAAATGTAATACCTGCCCATAGGCATGAACACCACTATCGGTTCTTCCACTCATATAAAGTCTCACATTTTTTTTATTAATTTTCTTTAAACTCTTCTCAATTTCTTCTTGAATTGTATTATTATTTGGTTGTATTTGAAATCCATGGTAGTTACTACCATCATATCTACAAAGTAAAGCTATTCTCACTTTTATCTCCTACATCTTTTATTTTTAATATTTCCTTGCCTCTTCTTCTGTCATCCAAAAATGAATACCTCCGGTTGAATCATACCATCGATCTTCATTGAAATTCCCTGCATAAACCCACTCTCCAAGTTTATAACAAAAATTCTCTGCCACAGTTGACCATGCCTCATCATAAAAAATAGTACCTTCAAAGTTTTTTATTTCTAATACCTTAGCCTTATCACATCTGCAACAATTCCGAGTTGAAGAGACTCTCTTTGAATCACTCGGTATCAAAAGTTTTATAATTCTATTATTAAGTCCTTTTTTATAAGCAATAAACGCTCCTTGTTCAGGACAGTACAATTTATAATACTCCGTTTTATTATCAAAAATAATATTTTTTAAGTTTGCACCTTCCAAAACAGCTGCATACAACTTGGCACCCTTAATATTAGCGTATTGCAAATTCGCCCTTCTCATCGATGCCTTTTTTAGATTTGAATTGATAAAAATAACATTTTCCATATTACAATCATCTAAAAGACAATTTTCTAAATTGCTATCTGTAAAATCTACATTACTAAAATCTACATTGATAAAATTTGAAAAAGAAAAATCTAATTTAGATAAATTAAATTCTCTTAAATTCATATCTTCAAAAATCAAATCATTAAAATTCTTTTCCCCGTGTTTTAATCGTCCACTAAATTCCTCATACGAAATTTTTTTCATATATTAACACCTCTATATGATATTATAGCACATACCATGACTTTCTATAAACTTTATCTGAGTAAAACATTATTTTAAAAAATACCAACTTGAAAATTAGATTTTAACTAACTCTCAAATCGGTATCTAAATATTTATAATTATCTGAAATAAGATTTTAAATTGAGTCTAAATAACTCATTATATCTTCACATATATTATAACTAGCTTTTGGTAGATAATTTTTCATCATATTAATTTTCATCATTTCGATATCATCTTTCGATAACAATTGTTCTACATATTTCAGTACTTCTTCTTGATTTTCAGCAATTTTAGCCATATTATGTTTCTTGAAATATCTAGCATTTTCCATCTCCTGACCTGGTACTGGATTAAAAAGAATTAATGGAATATTACTCGCTAAAGCTTCAGATATAGTCACTCCTCCAGCCTTTGTTATAAGTACACTAGAAGATTTCATCCACTCATACATATTCTCTGTATATCCAAAGATCTTAACACCTTTATCTCCACTATATTTATACTCTAACTCTTTTTTCAACTTCATGTTCTTACCACAAATCACTACTACTTGAACATCGTTACTCTTCTTTTTCAGCTGCTCAATAAGCATTGCAAAATCAGTAGATACCCCGAAAGCTCCTGCAGATAATAAAACTGTATTTTTTGTAATACTTAATCCATTATCTTTTAACCAACTATCAGTATCAAAATTATCATCAAATTTTTCTGCAATCGGTATACCAAATTTTCTAATATTATTTTTTTCTACACCTAATTTCAGCAACTCTTTTTCAGTATCATCAGTCGCAACGTAGTATCGAAACGCTCCTTTTGTTAACCAACTTTTATGAAAATGATAATCTGTTATTATATTTACTATTGGTATCTTTTTATTTTTTAATAATGATAATGCTGGTGTAGGAAATGTAGATACAATAATATCTGGTTCAATCCCTTTTACTAATCTTTTTAAATAATCATAACTAAAATATCTGTAGATAGAAATATCACTTTGATTCCTACCAGCATAATATAAATACCCATAAACATCTCTAAAATATGAAAAGCTATATAGATACAACTTTTTTAGAACCGGTGTTAAATTCGGATGTGCTTGCAAAAATAAATCAGACTCTATTACTGTCACTCTGTCACTATAATATTTTTCAAATGTTTCTCTAATATTTTTTGAAACTTGTAGATGCCCGTTTCCGAACGAGCCTGTTATCAATAAAATCCTCTTCATGCTATTTCACCTTACTTCCTACTATAATAAACCAAATTATAAATTAGTACTATTACGCTTCCTAAAGATACCCCCGCTATCGTATCAGTTGGATAATGAACTCCTAAATAGATTCTAGAGATTACTATAAATAAAATTCCAGCTATAGCTACAAGAATTGGAGTATATGTATTTTTCTTCATCAATTTTATGAATATTAAGGCTAACGATAAATATAATATTGTAGCTGAAGTTGAATGTCCACTAGGAAAACTTAAACTATTCAACTCTACTAATCGATGTATATTCGGGCGTGGACGATTAAATATTGTTTTAATAAAAGTCATCACTATTCCACATGTACCCATTGTAAGAGTTAAAAACAAAGCCTCTCTTTTAAACTTACTTGCGAATAAAATTATAACTATTATAGCTGTTATTATTGCACTTTGCTTCATATCTGCTATATTGGTCGTATTTAAGTATATATTAGTAAGTATTGGATTCTCTAATCCTTGAATAAAATTAATAATTGCATTATCTAAAGGTTTTAAAAAACTATCATACCCACTAGCCATTAAGATGAATATTCCAATAAATAATATAACTACGTTCCCCTGTTGTCTTTTTGTCATTTGATCTCCTATGAAATTATTTACTTTATAATTCCTATAATAATACCATAATTTAATACATATAGATAGTAAAATAAATCTATATATATATCTTGTCTTCTATAAACTCATTCTAGCTTCCCATTTTATATTTATCGCCTAGTATTTTTCTCCTCAAAATTTTAAAATTAATATGTTTCTGTTAACTATTTTAACATTAATATTATGCTATAATTTATTACTCTTTTTCTATAATCTTATCAAATTTAACTACATTTAATTTTTAAGAATGCACCCTAATTTTCCATAGATATTACTTGAAATTTCACATGTTATAATTTATAATTATTAAATTGACTAAATAAATATAAACAGGAGAATTTATGTCGAAGGAACCTATGTCGAAAATTAAAAAAATTATAATATTATTATCTTCTCTATTTTTAGTATCCATAGCTGCCCTTTATTATTTAAATAAAAAGCATATTGTAAATTTAAATAACATAACATCCTATTGGCATGCTAATAAGACAGATAATACAAATGAACAAGATAATGCCGAACAAAATGATAATAAAGAAGAAAAAGAACCAGTAAAAAAAGTTAAATCTTTAGAAGAAAAACAAGCTACAATGGCTGCTGATGCTGCAACTATGAAATCATTAGGATTATATTTTGATTATGCAAATATGACTCTACCGGAAGTTGTTCAAGCCTATCTAAAAGAAAATGGAATTAAAAATTCTCAAATAGCTTTCTCGTATAAAAATCTAAATACCGGTGAGTTAATAGAAATGAATGAGACACAGCCGATGACTGCGGGCTCAACTTATAAACTACCACTTAATATGATAATTATCGACGATTTTGATAAATACAATTTATCGATGACCGAGCGATACGATATTACTAAAACAGAGTATGAGTATATCGGGGAACACGATACATATGTTAGAGTTTTTAACGGAGCCATGACTATTCCTCAAATGCAATATTATTCATTAGTTTATTCAGAAAATACTCCAGCATACGCCCTTGGAGATCGTATCGGTGGAATAAGCAAAGTATACGATATGTACAATAGATATGGTGAATCTAAGGGGGAACTTAAAACTTTTAGTACTGACAACAAAACTACAACTAATTACTATATCCAAGTTCTTCAACATCTATGGAATAACGAAGAGAAGTATAAAGATATCCGTCAGTATCTCGGAGAATCTTTCCCTGGTGAGTATTATAAACGATATTTACCAAATCTAAAAATTGAGCAAAAACCAGGTTATGTTAATGATGCACTGAATGTTGATGCGATAGTTTATGAGAAAACACCTTATATTATCGCATTATATACTTCCGGTTTAGGTGGCATTACACCTGCCAACCAAGAAATTAATCTTGTTGGCTTAAATCAAGTAGGACAACTTGCATACGTTATAAACGAATGGCACCGAGTTAATATGAATATGTAATCAAATAATATTTAATGCTAATCAATTATCTAGAATTGGCCAGAAATGAAAATTTCTGAGCCAATTCTTTTTATTTATACTTTTTATACTTTGACAAATTCTATTTTTAATTTATAATATTTGTAAAGTTATAACTTTACAAATATTATAAACGGAGGTAGTTATGTTTTGCAATAATAGATTAAAATCTTTGCGTACTAAAAGAAAAATTTCTCAAACTGTAGTAGCCGAATATCTTGGTGTTACTCGTGCTGCCTATAATAGTTGGGAAAAAGGTAAATATATTCCTAATAAGAAAAATTTAGAAGAACTAGCTCTTTATTTCAATGTAGAAACTACCTATTTTGAATCAGAATACGAAATAGTTAATAAATATCTACAGTTAAATGATATAAATCAAAAGAAACTTTTGACTATAGCGAATGAACTATATATTTCTCAATTACATAAATATCAAGTTCACGCAAAATTATCAGCTGGACTAGGAAATTTCTACTATGAAAACTACGATTTTGATACAGTTTATTTTGATAAAGATATCCCTTATGATATAGCTTTATGGATTGATGGGAATTCTATGGAACCTAAATACCATAGCGGAGATATCGTCCTAATTAAGAAAACCGGGTATGATTTTGATGGATTAGTTTACGCTGTAGTCTACAATGAAGAAACATACATAAAAAAAGTTTATTTGGAGGGCAATATTGTTCGCTTAGTTTCTATCAACGATAGTTACAAAGACATAATGGCTCCTATAGAAGAAGTACATATTGTAGGAATAGTCACAGATTCGTTTAAACCTATAACAGAGGTGCAAATCCATGGGAATAATTGACTACACATTAGAACCTCATTCTGATATAGCCTTTATAGATATGAAATCTTTTTACGCGAGTGTTGAATGTGTAGACCGTGGACTTAATCCGCTAGCTACCTCACTTTGTGTAATGAGTAGAAGTGATAATTCTAATGGTCTAATCTTAGCCAGCTCTCCTATATTTAAAGAAGTTTTCGGAAAAAATAATGTTGGAAGAAGTTACGATCTGCCTTTTGATATTAATACACGACGTTTTTCGTTTTATAATGCAAAAAGACAAGGGCTTAAAATAACTCCAGAATATATTAAACACATTGAATCTTGGGCTAAGAAAACATTAATAGTCCCCCCAAGAATGACTCTATATATTGAGAAAAATATACAAATACTCAACATACTAAAAAATTATGTTCCAGACGAAGATATCCATCCCTACTCGATTGATGAAGGTTTTATCGATTTAACTCAGTCCCTTAATTACTTCATAAAAGATTCTACTAAAACAAAAAAAGAAAAATTAGACATAATTTGTGCGAAAATCCAACATGATATATGGAAAAAAACAGGAGTATACTCAACTGTGGGCATGAGCAATTCTAATCCACTTCTGGCAAAACTTGCTTTAGATAATGAAGCTAAGAAAACTCCTACTATGCGAGCAAATTGGTCATACGAAGATATTGAAACAAAAGTGTGGAGTATACCAACTCTTACTGATTTTTGGGGTATAGGAAAAAGAACAGAAAAAAGATTGAATAAATTAAAAATATATTCTGTTAAAGATTTAGCAAATTCTAATCCTGATATACTAAAAAAAGAATTTGGAATTATCGGAGTTCAGCTATGGTTCCACGCAAATGGTATAGATGAAAGTAAGCCATCAAAACCATATAAACCTAAATCAAAAGGTTTAGGTAACTCCCGGGTCCTTCCTAAAGACTATAAAATAAAATCACAAATAGAATTAATTTTATCTGAAATGGCTGAACAAGTCGCCATAAGACTAAGAAGAATTAAGAAGAATGCAAAATCCGTACATATCCATATTAGTTACAGTAGAATTGAAAATAAAAAATCTATTAACACATCTAAAAAGATTAATCCCACTCAAAGTACAAAGCAACTAACCGACTATGTTCTAGAACTCTTTAGAAGTAAATATGATGGTGGTGCTGTACGTTCTATCGCAGTTAGATACGATAACTTAGTAGATGATAATCTTACAATATATACTCTATTCGATGATATTGAAGCTATTGAAAAACAAAGAAAAATAGATAAAATATTAGATAGTATACGTGATAAATATGGATTTATCTCTGTACAAAACGGAAGTATGTTGATGGAAGGTTCACGTGTTAAAGAAAGAAGTAAATTAGTAGGAGGACATGCCGGTGGCATGGATGGAATAATATAATAAACAGAAATTATCTCCCTTATAGATCCGCAAGAGAATATGTTGACCGTGGTATGGCAAAATGGATGGGATTTTTCATCTCAGAGCATACTACCGCAATCAATACACAAGGTGACACCATAGACTTTTCCAATAATATAGATGAAAATGAAAAAAGACTATTACTAAATCAGCTATATTTCTTTAAAGGACTAGCATATTTATATACCCTCAATCAACGTGAACCATATCTAGGAAAAGTTGTTGATTACGACAAAGATACTATCTATTTTTCTACTAAACAAAACATATTATAAGTTTCAATTAATGATATTCTAAAAGTTTCACTAGCAGAGGAATTAGACTATGAATAAACTTAATCAACACGAAGTCCAATTCGATTATTTTAGCAGTAACTATGATCAATTTGAAAAAGATTTCTATAAATATTCCACATTAAATGTTCCTCTAACATTTTTAACAAATGATATTTTAAGTTTAATGGTAAATAACAATAGCAATTTTTTCAGACTAACCGCTAATAAATCAAAAGATAAAAGAGACCACTACTTCTTTTTTAAAGTTCAAACTCCTTTAGAAAACAAGATGGTGAGAATCTTTCAATATACTGGACATAAATTTACAAACCAAAAATAAACTCGAAACTAGGATAAGCTCCTAATTCGAGTTTATTTTCTATATCTAAGTGTGATAATTTCTTAGATTTTATTGATTTTGTTTCCTTCTAATTGCTATTGCAGCCCCTAGAGCTAATAACGCAAAAGTAACCGTTTGCTCTGTTTCTAAACCAGTTTTCGGTAGTTGTTCATTTTCCTTTGTATTATTTTCTTTTGTATCACTATTAGTTTTATTACTATTATTTTTATTACTATTATCAGACTCTTCTTTTTTATTCCCAGGCTTATATTCAGCTTTTACCGGTGTCACTATTTGAACACGACTTTCTAAATCCTTAGCACCTACTCTGATTCTCTCTAGAATAGTAAATTTACTAAAATGATTTATTTTAAATTGTATAGATCCTTCACTAAAACTACTTTCAACTTTTTCTAGTTCATTATTTTCCGCAATATGATATACTTCTAGTTCTGTATTATCATTTTTTACAACAGACATTTTAACTGTACGTTCTGCATCACTATCTAGCTTTTTCCCATCTTTTTCAAAATGAATTTCAAATACTTCCACAACTTTATATTCACTACCTAATTTTTCGATAATAGTTTTATTTAGATTTTCATCATTAATTGATCCTACAAAAATATTATCAGCTTTTATTTTATCTTTATCAAATAATACAGCTACATCACGTCCTGAAAGTTTCGCTAATAAAACATGGTTTTCTACCTTAGCAGTATTTGTTGGAATTTCTTTTTTATCATCAGTAACTTTTTCTTCTTTAGGGCTGTCTTTTTTATCTTCTTTTTCAGCTGAAGGTTCATTCTTTAAAGTATTTTCTAAAATAGATTTCACTTTTTTAAGATTTTCATTATTAGGATTAACTGCTAACAATTCTTTAACTTTAACTAACCAGACAGTTTTTATTTCCTGTTCTTTATTTTTATCTGCTTTAATACCAGCTAATAGATAATTTACAAATTCTTTTTCATCGATTGAATTCCAATCAAGCTTATCCTCCAAAATAGATTCAACTAATTTTTCTTCTTTGTTGACTGCTTCAACTGAAACTGGTTTTGATAACACTGATTCTATAGATGTTGAAGTTGTTTCAAGAGAAATCTCTTCTGTTTTAGATTTACCTAAAACAGTTTTTTCTTTTACACCTACTCTATTATGTTCTATAACTTTTTCTTCGTGTTTACACTCACTACATATTGAAGGTGCAATAGATTTTGGAGCGGTTTCAGATACTAAGATTGTTTTTTCAGGTTTTTCTAAAGTAGTTTTTCCCATATCAACATTACGATTAACTTCTACTTTTACCACACCATTGTTTATATCTTCATGTGCATAAGCTGTACCTAGAGAGCCTGCAGCAATACCTATAAGTACACTTGCTATACCTACTGAAACCTTTCTTATAGAATATTTTTTCTTATTAAACATTATTTTCTCCTTATAAATTAACTTAAAAATTCCAACTTACTCATCATTCTGTCTTTTTAATTATATTATATCTATTAAATTTCATCAAGTATAAAGCGATTTTTTTAAACTTACAAAATAAAAATGTCAGTATCAAAAAGCTAAATATTATACTTAACTTTCTGATACTGACATTTAATAATATATCATTTTTCTAATTTTATATTATTTAATTTGATGTTTATTCATTTTTTCTTGGAAAATATTCGTAATAACTTTACGTAGTTCTTCTTTTTCTTTTTCTGGCCACTCGCCTTCTTTTTGAGCTGCAGCATAAAGTTCTGGATACTCAATAGAAATTCTCTTAACTGTACGAGTATTCGCATGTTTTCTTACGAAAAACGGAATTTTCTTCATTAATTCTTCAGGAACTAATGAAAGTATTCTTTCCGCAGTTTCTTTATCACTAATTACTGAAAAAGTAAGACCTTTCTTAATCTGTTTTTGTTCCTGTTCTGTAAAATCTTCTAACTTCATTCTTGTTCTCCTAAATATGTGTATCTCTTAATTAAAGATTATATACTAAGAGTTAGGAAACAACAAATATATTCTACTGATAGAGATTATCAATATTATAATGTTATCTACTAATAACTACTTAAATTTTAAAAATAATGATTTTTTTATGAAATTATATAATCTGAACAGTAAATCTTTTTGATTTACCGTTTAATAAATGGCTATGTTATAGCGTTTTATTTGATTATTTGAGTTAGGCAGACTAGGATTTAGATTTTAACTCTTTCGGAAAATAAAAAGGGCTATTCTCCTAAAGTATATTCTATACCATTATAGTTTAATGCAAAGTGTAGCTATGTAGTCGTTTCCATAACGTGATAGTCTATGCCTTTTGTCACACGATTCATAAAAATCTATCATAGCAAGCCCATTTTTAAGTTGTCCTCGGATCTGAGTTTCTAAGGTATGGCTAAATTCATATCCATATTCTGGATTTATAGTTATCTTTCCTTCCTCTTCAAGCTTTTTCGAATTAAAAGGTATTGAGAATTTTAAAAGTAATTCTTCATCGGGTTTGTCCCATACAATGTCAGCATCATACATGTATATCCAAGGATTCATAAATCCAACCATTAACAATCCACCCTTTTTCAATACTCGAGAGGCTTCTTTATATATATTTTCTAAATCTTCTACATATACATTTGAAACTGGATTAAAAATAATATCAAATGTTTCATTTTCAAATGGAAATGGTTTTGTCATATCACTTTGAACTGTGTTGATTTTTAAGCCTTCTCTTTTAGCAACCATTTCATCTCTTCGCAATTGTGATTTAGAAAAATCCATTATAGTTACATCATAACCTTTTATAGCAAAAACTGGGCCTTGCTGACCACCACCACAAGCTAAACCTAATATCTTTTTTCCGTTTGCTTTTTCAAACCATTCTTTTGGAACTTTTTTCCCAACAGTTAATGCAACAGAAATTGGATTATTTCTAGCTTCTTCTAATTGTTCATGTGTCAATGGCTCAGTATAGTCATTTTTTACATTATTCCATCTATTTTCATTTAATTTTATATAACTGTTCATCTTATAATCTCCTCGTATTTTTTCAAATATGAGCTATCGTTAAAAAGTATCCGATATATTTTTATTTGCGGTACTCCTCTAGTTTGAACCCATATTTATTTAGAAGTTGTTTTGAATAAATTTTTTCATTTTTTGAGTTTCTAACTTCTTTCCAAAGGATAGCTGCAACTTTTAACTTATTAGAATAATTATTGCTAGATTCATCTGCGCAAAAATCTTTCAGAAATTGATTCCACTGACAAGCAGAATTATCATACTTGGCGTAATCTGATTCTCCATAATATATTTTTATCATATCTTGAATTATAAATTCTTTATCGTTATCACTTTTTACTTTTCTCCAAGCCGTTGCCATATCAGCATTAAATTTAAATGGGCTAACTCCTGTTACGGCTGAAAAATAATCTCTAAATTTTTTGTTAAAAGAAAATCCACATTCTAGCAATGGTGTATTTAAGGATATCACTTCGGCATATTTTTTGTTTACTTTCCTTATAGACTTTTCTATTCTATTTCCCTTGAAATATTGTTCAATAATATAGTTCAATTCTTTCTTTGTACATCTATACTCTAGTCCAAGAGACTTACATATTTGTGAAAGTTCCTCTCGATACCAATAGTACTTGTTAAATTCCTCAAATGATTCTATATCTTTAAAACTAGGTCTAATTTCTATCACACATTCACCTCCGAAACTTCATGTATATCTAACTTTCCAGCCTTAATCAACTTTCTTTATTCTATTATACTATATTACTCGGAGTTCATAAATCATAAAAAATACAGAACAAGTACACTACCTTACACCACTTTATTTTGTCAAAACTGTATATTCTTATTTTATCATTTTCACTATTCTATCAGTATATTTTTTGAGATTAAATTTGATTATATAATCTCACATGATATTTAATTATATAATATTGTAAATCATTATAAATATGCTAAATTAAAAAACGATGACCCAAAAAGTTAGTTATCTCCTATCTAACTTTTCGAGTCAATGCAATATAGATAAAGTATTTATTAATCTATCGAAATAATGCTATCGTAGACAAATCCAAAAGAAAGATTCTCATCAAAGTAGAGAACAAAATTTACTTTTTTGTCGTTAGATTAGCAATCAAAAAGGAAGTTTACGTTAATTTATCTTTACTTCCTTGTATTTTTCCATTTATGGCTTACTTGCAATTTTTTTGATGGGCTTTTATTTTTTTTATTGCCCAATCATAATGGCTAGAAGTAGCACTGACAAAATAAGATCCCAATGTACTCCCACCAACCCATTTATAAACTTTTTTTGAAAATAATTCTTCATTTGTAAAGTTTTCGGCTAGTTTCAAAACATCTTTATGAGATTTTTGTAAATCTTTTGTCGCATCTTCCAGAGACGTATTCTGATGCTTTTTCCAAAATTCTACATTCATATCGCCGTAAGTTCTCCAGTTATATGGTTCAGGAATAAATGATTTCTCTTCTCCCTTTTGATTGGAACGTACCCAATTCAAAACAAGTTTATGCCATTCATAGAGATGAATTAAGATATCTCTTAAGTTTTTATCTCTTCTCCAATGAGCTTCTTTTTTATTTTTATCTTTTGAAAAATCAAAAGGTGTATTTAACTCTTCACTCGTCATCTTTGAAATAAGTAAGTTTAACTTTTCATAACTTTCCTTAGCAACTATCATTAAATCATTTTTTGTCGTTGGCCTTGGCACAATTAATCCCTCCCTTTACAAAATATTATATTATTTTCTTTTATAATTTTTTCCTATTAATCACCTTTCACAAGCAACGTCACATATTCAGCGGTTCACTGTTACCGTATCACTACTCCTCTACGACAGCTATAGCATAAAGCATTCGTAATTAATAGCTTCGGTCTACACCCTTGTTATTAAAACAACCGCTTCAACATGGAACGAGTGAACACCAAGTATGTCAAGTAGTTGAGTTGTATGCGGAAACATATCCACTAAACTATTTAACGATAGCTTGAGGTTATCGTTAAAAGGTATTACCTCGGCAAACTGGAATTTCCAGCTCGACAAGCTGGTTTTTAAGCTTTAGTTATCGGAATCCAAAGTTCCATTTTGTAGTCTTTGCTGTGCATATCACCTTCATAGTAATATTCAAAGTCAGATTTTCCTGAATGGATATAGCCATGCTCAGGGAAGAATACTTCCATTGCATATTTCCACCCGTTATGAATGCACTCCGGAACACTTCCTACTAATTCTACAACTGCATACTCTGCTTCTTCCACTTCCAAAACATCTAAGCCCATACTTGTGGCTTTATCTACATCATTAACGATATAACCAGCCATATAATTTATTGTGCTTGGATTTTCCACATCATGGCAAACGCCCATACTTTGATCGCTTCCCAAACTTGCAAGTTCATCGTGGCTATATTTTTTATATAGCTTATTCCATACACTCGGACATAATGATGAATTGATGCTTTGTTCATTTACCCCTGCAACTGTAAATGCTTGTTTCTTTTGAATTGTAATGTTCATGCTTCTTCCTCCTCTTACACTTAGTGCTAACTGCACTCGTGATACTAATTTGAATGGTTTTCCATTTCTTACCTCAGAAGGAGTAAATCCATGAAAATTTTTAAAAGCTGTTCCAAATGAATCTGATGACTCATATCCAAATTTGAAAGCAACATCAATAATTTTTTCATCCGTATTTCTTATTATAACGGCTGCTTCCGTCAATCTTCTGCTTCTTAAATATTCTGAAAGCGTTGTTTCAGTCAGAATAGAAAACAAGCGACTGAACATTGAATACGAATATCCGGATAACTGAGTTACTTTCTTTTCATCAATTTCATCATCAAGAACTGTTTCAAGATAATCAATCGTATCGTTAAACGACTTGATAATATTCATTTCGATTCCCCATTTCCTTCAGTTTATTTTAGTATAGAGGAAGATTTCTTTTCTTACCCTACAATATCCGTACAAGTTTTATAGGGCTCATTTCATAGAAATTTATACCTTGCTAAGTTCAACAAACTGAAGCTTGTTTGTCTCATTTAGCTTTCTTGGGTTTCTTTTCTGGCAGTTCCGCATACATACCTTTCAGTAGTTCAGTAATCAAATCCATATCCTCAAATCTGTCGAATGCATACATCAATGTCTTTGAACCCTCATACGGATAACGCAATTCTGAGTCTGCAAGAAGTTTGTCCGATGTCGGCGTTCTCTTTAAAAATAGTTCATTATCGCAAATGTCACCTATCAGCTTACCGTTAAAATATATAAGGTATCCGCCCATCATGGATCTTATGACAATATCACCTGCTGCGGAAAAAATCTCACGAACAAATTCATTAAATTCATTCACTATGATTACCTCCTTCAAAATCAAATATTCCTTACTTTATGGCATACTCTTTCCTTATTTATCCTCAAAATTTCAGCAATCCATTTTCATCAAATTGAAAATTCGGTCCCCATGAAACTTCCCAATAGTATCCATCTAAATCCGAAAAATATGCGTGATATCCACCCCAAAAAACTTCCTGTGGCTCTTTTACAATTTTTCCACCTGCTTTTCTTACTAATGCAATTACAGTCTCTACATCTTCTTTATGTTCAACATTGTAGGCTAATGTAATTCCTGAAAATCCATTCCCTTTTGGAGGATTATTTTCATCAATATCTTTTGCTAATTGTTCCAAAGGAAATAGTTCAAACTTTGTTCCCGGAGTATCAAAAAAGCATACTGACGGATTATTTTCTCTGCAATCAGTCTTATATCCTAAACCATCTCTATAAAACTTTATTGACCTTTCCATATCTTTCACACCTAAACAAATACAAGTAATCTTGTTCATTGTTACCTCCTATGAATTCTTATTTGTCATACAATCAATTTACTTGCCAACTTGTAAACTTGTTTTATCTCTTTACTTTCTAATTTCCAGCTATCAAGCTCAATTTTAATCAACTCCGGGAATTTCTTACTAATATCCCTTAAAGCATTTCCAACTGATTTTCTCACATATTCGCTTGCATCTTCTTTTAATTTGGCAATCCTTTCAATAGCTTCATTCGGATTTTCTTTCAAATATGGTCTGCTCGTCCATATTCTTAAACCTTCTACCATTAATTAATTAATTAATTAATAAAATATCGACGTAGCTAGTAACCTTATATTTAAAAACAAATCTACAGCCTTAATATATTGCAGTTATCACCAAGTTTTGAATAACAATTATCGATTTCTTCCATCTTATTATTTATTATATCATCAATTATAATAAATTTTTTCTCTTCTATGGCGATAATATTCTTTAATTTTTCGAACTGATCATTAATATACTCATTCATCTTGTCTTGCCATTCTTCAAATTGCTTTAAGCTATCTCCTTTTTTTACTTTGGGCACATAAACTGGAATACTATAAAACGAAGAAATATTATTATATTCACTAACTGCATGCATGTTAATTTCTAAATCTTTTCTATCATATTTTTCTTTATTACTATCCGTACAAGGAAAAATTACACCAGTTGCATACGAATTTAAAGCATTCATATTTCTAATACATTCCACATAATCTTCTTTTAAATTACCTAATATGCTCTTTTTATGAACAGCCATCCAACCTGGCTTATATTTTGCGTCAAGTATCATGAACGGTTTATTATTATTATTTGTTCTAAATATATAATCGGGCCTAAATTCATTATTATAATTTTCTCCATCACATAATACACGTATTATTTCTTGAATTGATACATTTAATTCTTTCATCTTGCTTTCTAAGTATTCTTCCCACAAATCAGTAATGTAATAAAGAATTCCAGATACATTATCTCCTACTCCCGATATTATTGAGACTCTATCACCTCTGAGGATACTTAAACATACTTTCCTAACCTTCTCATATTCTGTAAAAAAGGGGTGTGAAATAGGTGTACTACATTTTTTCATTAGGAAAGATCTTTTATATTTAGGAAATCCTGTTTTATTTTTTAATACTTGTATTACTTCATTAGTTTCGTATTTAGTATCAAAATTAGAAACTACTAAATCAAAATATCTACTTTTTAATTCTTCATATGCTTCTAATATTAGATGATTAAGATAATTATCTGATGATTTTTCTTTATAAACAGATGCAATATTACCATTGTTAATACCCATATTTAATTTTATATGAGATGTAAAATCAATTGAACCTTTTAATTTTCTACCATTACTTCTAAATGTATTATAAGCACGATAGATTCCTTTCCCATAAGCCTGTAATAAATATTGCTTCAATCTCCACAACAACAAACAATCAAATATTTCTGCTTCATTATCGTTATTAGGAACTGGGTAATTGCTATTAAATTTTATATTACCTTGAGTAAGCATTTCTATTAGGAAAAATGGTGCATTATTATCACTATCTAATCTAGAAGAAATTTGAACGCATACGACTACCTTTTTTTCTAGCCATCCTTCTTTCTCCAAATTATTACAAATATCATCTCCTAGACTCTTTCGATATATATCTACAAATTCCTTAACGGAATATTCTTTTCTAACTGTTCCAACAAGATTCCCAAACATATGACTATTCTTATAAGACATATACAATTTACAGTCATTTTCTTCTAATTTTCTATCCCTATTAAATCTATTTCCAACAATTAATTCTTCATTTTCTATCAATTCTATATCCTCAGAAAATGTTTTATATAGTGAAAAGAGCGGATAATTATGAAAATTGTCTTTTATTACATCCTCCCATGTTCTACCTCCATATAAATTGATTAGATCATCTACTTTTTTTTCATCCTGTATTAAATCTAATAACCACCATTTTAATTCGTTATATTTGGTTTCAGACTGTATTGCATCAGTAAGTAGTTTCTCTAATTTTTTCTGAAATTCTTTTTTTCTAGATCTTTGCTCTGTATCAACAATTTTTATTTTTCTAATTGTATTTTTTATTTCAGCAGACTTCTTTTTTATAAGTTCTTTTTTTATCTTATCGTAAATATCTTTTTCTTTAGGTAACTTTACTTCAGACTCTTTGTTTTTAGATCGAAGATTTATTTTAAAAATATTACATAACTTGTTAGACAGATTTTTATAGCTCTTTTCCAAATTTCTATCCGCTACTCCGTCAAATGTATATTTAATACTACACCTAGTTAGATATTCAGAAATTTTAGTATAATCCGAACCTTTTATATGAAATTCAAACAAAATATTACTATCTTCCATCTTTCACCTCTTAATTAAATACTACTACTTTTTAGTTTTGGATAAATCTTTACAGTTTTTTATAAACTCCTTAATTTGATTATCATCTGCTCTTCCCCTAACATATTCTATAAGAGTAGGCTGTACAACAAGTTCAAATTCTCTATTAAAAGCATCGTTTATTTCTTTTTCTTTTTTGGCTAGAATATCAAAATTTTTAAAGTAACTTGGCCCAATTTGATAATCTTCTGTTAATCCATACTTTTTCCCATTATCAACAATGTTTTTATTCATTATTTTTATTTTTTCCACCAAATTCTTTATTGTAGGATTATATATTTGATAATCTATATAATCCTCACAAAATACAGCTTCAAGTACTGGTTTCATAACATCATTAGCCTTTATTGGAACCCAATGGAATCTTCGTCTCATTGCAAAATCTATTGCTTCCACATTTTTATCAATATCATTCATTGTACCAATAAGAACAACATTATGTGGCACAAAAAAACCATCTTTAAAGCAATCAAAAACTAAAGGTGAATAACTATTTTTTTCATCTTTATGATATGTCAAGTCCAACTGGGAGTATTGAGTAGATATTCTGTGCTGAATACCTCTATATTCAAAACCATACATTAACTCCCCAAAAACTTTTGAAATATCTGCTCTATTAATCTCATCTATAATAAAGTAATATATTTTACTATCCTCTGATTCAATAGCATTAAATTTTTTTAATAATTCTCTTTCAACATTATTAAGTTTCTTTTCATCATCGTTTTTAGAAAGCTCAAATATATATTCTAACAACATATTTTTTTTATCTTCTTTATTGTATTCCCTATTTATTTCATCAATTTTATCCGTTTCCTCTTCTTCTAGTGTTTTTATAAACTCTAAACATTCCTTTATTCTATCATTTACAATAACACGACAAAATCTTTTAAATTCTCCGTCTATTTTCACAAAAGATATTTTTTCCTTTTCCTCTTCATTTGTAGATATCGGTCTTATGCCTTCTACAAAATCTGTATAATCGTATGATGGATGAAATTGTATTATCTTCCAGCGTGTTTCATCCCCTTGAGTTGCATCTATAGCATACTTTTTAACTCCAAAAGTTTTACCTGTTCCAGGTGCTCCATTAAATATTATTTGCTTAACATTTCTTGCATTAACAGACTTATAAATTTCTCTTTCGTATATAGTACTTTTAGAAACATATCTATATAATTCTATCAACTTTTCAAATTCTTCTTTAATTTTTTTCCTTATATTACTTTCTGATAAGTCTTTAGACTCCAATAGTTCAAAATAAAATTGAATTCTATCTAAATCGTCAACTTCTAATTCTTCCACTTTACTTCCATCGCCTTCTTGTCCTGCTATATCTTCATTTTTAGGTTTTATATACTTTAGCTCTGAAAATTTATTGGAAAATCCATATTTCTCAGGATTTTTAACAATATCTATTGTTCTATTAATTTTCTTTATAAATAATTCTTTTATATGCGTTTTATTAGCACTTGAATCATGTAATTCAATAGCAACTTTTATACTTCCATCCTTAGTCAAGAAAAAAGAAAGTGAGATAGGGTTTTCTTTATAATACATTTTGTGTTTATACCAGAAATAATCCTGAAGATCCCCAAAAGTACTACTGTATTTAGATTTCTCATCAATATTTTCTTTTTTTGAGATGTATTCCTCTTCATCTACTTCAGTATCAGTATTATCAATATCTTCAAGACATTCAATAACTTTATTATTAAACCATTCATTTGATTTTTCAGCACAAGACTTTATTAACTTTGAAAATTCAATTGTTTTTTCCTTTAACTTATTAAAATCACTATCCTCTTCATTTAAGCTATAATAAGTTTTTACTTTACTATCTGAATTTACAGTATACCAGCTAAATCTTAATTCTCTCATATAATATACAACTTTTTCATATGTGTATTCTTTATTATTAAAATCTTCAACAGCTCTTTTAAGACTCTTAAATGATTCTTCATCAATATTTTTTAGATTGTCTGGATCTTCCCAAAATTTTTTATTAAGCTCTTGCTTTTTTTTATTATATTCAAATTCAATCATTTTAATTCCTCCATTATTATCTGATTTTTTATTAATTTCTTGCTTTTTCAGCTATACTAATACTTATAAAAATCTCTTTGTGCTAATCCATTTTTTCTTTACTAAACCTATTATCCACTTAAAGAACTACATTCTTTAGCATCTAAACAACACACACTAAAATTTACTGTCACTCTTCTCTTAATTTTCTTCACTAACTATCACATAAATTACTAGTAATTACTTACTTCAACCTACTACCTTTTCATTAAAGCAACACACTCAGCGGTTCGCTGTTACCGCATCACTACCGCTCTGCGACAGCTATCGCATGTAAATGTCAATATAAAAATGTACAAAAGTGACAAAATAAAAATGTACAATTA
>CAUSUW010000020.1:0-26052 GCA_963535095.1 uncultured Gemella sp.
TTTTTCTAATCTTTCTTTCTCAAGACGATCAGCTTCAGCTTTTTGAGCTTTTTCTTTTTCAAGTCTTTCTTTTTCAGCTTGAGCTTTAGCAGCAGCCTCTTTTTCTAATCTTTCTTTCTCAAGACGATCAGCTTCAGCTTTTTGAGCTTTTTCTTTTTCAAGTCTTTCTTTTTCAGCTTGAGCTTTAGCAGCAGCCTCTTTTTCTAATCTTTCTTTCTCAAGACGATCAGCTTCAGCTTTTTGAGCTTTTTCTCTTTCAAGTTTTTCTTTTTCAGCTTGAGCTTTAGCAGCAGCTTCTTTTTCAAGTCTTTCTTTTTCAGCTTGAGCTTTAGTAGTCTCATCATTGTGTAATGAAGTTACTTGATCAGCTGTTAATGGAGTAGCAGCATCCCAGTTAAATTTAAGTGTTGCTGCAACATTTGAATGTCCTTTTAGCGGTTCTCCGTTAGCTAATACTGAGAAATTGATAGTTTTTTCTGTTAGTTTTTCAGCACTTGTGAAGTGAAATAGTTTTTCATGGACTTCACCACCAAGATCTGTTCGTTCAGCAGCTTTACCATCTATACTTAATGAATCGACAGTTCCAACAAGAGGTCCGAATTGTAAGTTTTTAAATATTAAGAAGTAGTGATAAGTATCGTTTACTTTTTCTACACGAGTTTTTTCGTGGACTAGCGCACCGTCAGACATTGATAACTTATTAGCAACATGAGCATCATAAATTTTAGCGGGCACTGAATTATTAGCAGCTTCTTCTTTCACTTTTTCTACAGTAGGGAAGTCTAGAGCTATTGTACTTTCAGCAGCTCGTTCTTCAAGTTTAATTTTACCTCCAACCTTAGTTTGAACACTGATTGTAGCATCTACTTGAATTTTGTCTAGAAGAGTATCAGTTAAGATTTTACCTTGTTTTAGTTTAGTTGTTGCGTCAACTTCAGTAAAGTTAATTTCATTCCCTTTATAAGTAAGTTTAGAAACTGTAAACGGCTTATTACGTAATAAGTAAGTAGAAGATTTACCTTCTTTTACCTGAATAGTGTATTGATATTTATCACCGACTTTTTCAACTTTAACATCTTTAACAAATGCATTTTCATAGATTGAACTTGAATTTGTTGTTCTACCGTTTAATTCAGCTTTCACTGTAGCAGGGAAAGTAGCTGGTACTTTATTAGCTTCTACTTCATGATCTGGTACAGTAGGTTTAGCAGGGGCAACTTCTTTAGGTTTTTCAACTTTAGGGAAGTCTAATGCTATTGTACTTTCAGCAGCTCTTTCTTCATATCTAGGTTTAGCCCCACCTCTTGTTTGTACGCTCATAACAGTATCAACTTGAATTTTATCTAGAAGAGAATCAGTTAAGATTTTACCTTCTTTTAGTTTAGTAGCTGCATCAACTTCAGTAAAGTTAACTTCATTTCCTTTGTATGTAAGTTTAGAAACTGTAAATGGCTTGTTACGTAGCAAGAAGTTAGAAGTAGATTTACCTTCTTTAACACGGATAGTGTATTGATACTTATCGCCAACTTTTTCAACTTTTACATCTTTAATAAATGAGTCTTCATAGATTGAAGCAGTACCAGTTGTTCTACCATATAATTCAGCTTTCACTGTAGCAGGGAAAGTATTTGGAACTCTATCTGCATCAGTTACATGATCGGGAACTGTAGGTGCAACAGGTTTAGGTTCTTCTTTTGGTTTAGTTGGTGCTGGAGTTACTGGTTTTGGTTTAGCTGGTGCAACTACATCTTCCAATTTTACAGGTCGTTCTTTATAGTCAGTAGCTGTCTCATAGTATAATTTTAATGTAACGAAGTGTGACATTAAAGCACCGTTAGGATAAGGAGCAGTACCGTCTAATTGAATTTTTTCTAGTAGTTTATCAGTAGTGATTGATCCTTCTTTTACTGAAGAGTTACCGTTTGATGCTAAAGTTGTTAATGGAATATCTTTACCTTGATATGCAACTTTGTGTAATTCGAATGGATAGAATTCACCACCTACATTCGCAAGACCTTTTTTGAATCTAAGAGTATATTTGTATTTATCTCCAACTTTTTCAACTTTAACATAACTATCTAGTGCAGAACCGTATAATGATTCTTCATCATTGTTATTAGCATTTCTTAAGTGTCCTTGAACGTGAATAGGGAAATCTTTTTTGATAGTTCCTTTGTATTCAACGTCTTTGTTAGGATTTTCGTAAGTTGCAGCTTCATAGTTATCAGCTGTTACTTTTTTTCTAGCTAAAGATGATAAATCAAATTTTAAGATCATTTTTTGAGTTCCAAAAGCTTGGTTAATTGAAGCCATAACAGGAACAAACACTTCAGTATATGTTTCTAGTTTATTGTTTGAATCAATTTTATTTTTATCAACATTGTAATTAACGGTTTTTGGATAAACAGTACGATTTGGGAATTTTTCTTTATATGCGTCAATGAATTTATCAGTTTCTTTGGCACTATAATTTTCAACTATAGTTGAGTCTTTAAATTCATTGTCTTTTATTTCAAAACGATTTGCATGAGTCTTATCCCCATCATAGTATTTTAAATCTCCTAAGTACCCTGTAAGACCTCCAAAGGTAATAGGTTTAAATGAAACATTTACAGAGTATTGCCCATTTTTTACAACTAATTTTGTTTTTTCATTGTCGATTGCAGGTGCGGCCATAGAAGGGCGACCTTCTTCATAGAATTTTAAGGCTTCGGCAGTAATCTTATATTCTCCATCTTTTAAAGCTTTAACATCTTGAGCTACAGTAGCTGGTTCTTCAGCTTTAGGAGCTGTAGTAGAGTTTGCAGTTGGAGTAGCTGTTGTTGAAGTAGGTTTTGCAGTGTTTGATGAATTCGTAGTAGGAGTTGTTGTAGTATTTGTTACAACAGGTGTCTCATCTGCTGCGAATGCAAAGTTATCTTGATCATATGCTTCAATTGCTGCAACAGCAGAAAAGATAGCAGTTGCTGACAAAACTTTTAATAATGTTGTATTTTTCATAGTTTGTAAAGATCTCCTTTATATATAAGTTGTTGATTATTATTTAAATCCTTAACACTATTATATTACAAAAGATATGAAAAATAAAGATTAAAATGATAATTAATCTCATGTATAGTCTGAAATAGACAAAATTTCCTACAAAGTTTCATAGTAAATTCACAATTTTGACATATTTCATATATTTATCAACCTTATAAAATATAAAAATATTATTATTAAAAGTTTTTTGTGTTAATACAATATAGTATTTTTTAAAGGGTTGTAAGCCTTTAAACTGATTTATTGACATTTGTAATTTTATGTGCTACGATTTAAAAGGTTAATAAAATATAATCACTGGGGGAGCCTTTTGGCTGAGATAACAAAGTTAGACCCTTTGACCTGATCTAGATAATACTAGCGGAGGAAATGTGAAATGATATGAAATAGGTTTATTCTTTAAAAGAGTAAAATATACTATAAGTACATAAATTTACATAAATCTCCTGCGTTAGTAGGGGATTTTTTCTTTTCCTAAAGTGGTGATATTTTATACTAAAAACATAATACTAGGGGGATATACCTATGAAACTTATTACTGAAATTATGGAAGAAAAGGCATTGCCGATTGTTGACAAGATATATAATGATGGCTTTATTCAAGGTTTGATTCGTGCTGATTTATCTAAGGAAGCTGTGGAACACTATTTAAAAGCTGATGCTCTATACTTAGAAAATTTCAGCGATATTTATGCAATGCTCTTAGCGAAAAGTAATGATAAAGTTGAAAAAAACTTTTTCTTAGATCAAATAAATTTTGTATTGAATGAAGAAATTGCTGCTCATAAAAATTTAGCTGATTATGTAGGGAGAGATTATCAAGATATAATTAAAGGTGGGGAATGGTATCCATCTGCAGATCATTATATAAAACATATGTACTATAATGCGTTTGCATTCGGTATGGCAGAAACTTTAAGTGCAATGGCGCCATGTCCATGGATTTATAAAATGGTAGCTAGAAAAATTCTTGCTAATCATAATTTAGCAGAAAATCATCCATTAAAATTCTGGGTAGAGTTTTATGCTGACGGTTTAGTAGATGAAGTGCTTACTGAATATCATAAAATTATTAATCGTGAAGCTGAATTTATGAGTGAAGAAGGTAAACAAAGACTTATTAAAAACTTCTTAGAAAGTTGTGAACATGAACGTCGTTTCTTTAATATGGCTTATACACAAGAACGTTGGGATTTAGAGGTATAGGATATGAGTAAATTAAATATTGCATTGACTATTGCAGGAACCGATCCAACAGGTGGAGCAGGAATTATGGCTGACCTGAAAAGTTTCCAGGCACGTGAAGTGTATGGAATGGCTGTAGTTACTAGTGTTGTTGCACAAAATACGTTAGGTGTTCAAATGATAAGAAACTTAGATTTAGATATATTAGAAGCGCAATTAAAGAGTGTGTTTGACGATATAACACCTGATAGTATAAAAACTGGAATGATAGCAAATGCTGATATGATGAAATTAATTAAGAGATATTTACCTAAAGATGTTCCTTATGTTGTTGATCCAGTAATGGTTGCGACAAGCGGGGATAAATTGATAGATGATGTTGCAAGAAAACATTTAAAAGAAGAGATATTACCGCTAGCAACTATTATTACACCAAATGTACCAGAAGCAGAAGAAATTGTTAATTTTAAAATATTAACAGAGGATGATGTTAATCGTGCAGGAAAGTTCATTATCGACGAAGTTGGATGTAAGTCAGTAGTTATAAAAGGTGGACATCTAACAGGAGAAGCGAAAGATTATTTATTTTTAAATGATGGAACTAAAAAAGTATGGACTAGTGAAAGATTTAAGACTAATCATACACATGGAACAGGCTGTACATTCTCAGCTGTTATTACAGCAGAGTTAGCAAAAGGTAAAAGTATAATTGAAGCTGTGGATATAGGGAAAAAATTTATTACCGCAGCAATAAAATACACACCAGAGCTAGGTCATGGAAATGGACCTGTAAATCATATTGCGTTTAAAGGAGATTTATAAATATGACAAGTTTAAAATTATTAAAAGAGAAAGCACCGTTAGTGATTTGTATAACTAATGATGTAGTTAAGAATTTCACAGCAAACGGATTAGTAGCATTGGGAGCATCACCAGCGATGAGTGAATATCCAGAAGACTTAGAAGATTTATTAAAATATGCTGGAGGATTATTAATCAATATTGGTACATTAACTGATGAAACTTGGAAATTATACCAAGAAGCATTGAAAATTGCTGAGAAGTATAATGTTCCTGCAGTATTAGACCCTGTAGCATGTGGAGCCGGAGCATATAGAAAAAAAGTATCAGATGATTTAATTAACAATTACAAACTAGCAGCTATAAGAGGAAATGCTGGAGAAATTGCATCTTTAGTTGGCATAAATGTAGCTTCTAAGGGAGTAGACAGTGCTGGAGTAGATAATATTGATGAAATTGCCTTAGCAGCAAATGCTAAGTTTAATATTCCAATAGTAGTAACTGGGGAAGTTGATGCTATTGCTGTTAACGGTGAGGTAGTGACTATCCATAACGGAAGTGCAATGATGCCGAAAGTTATTGGAACAGGGTGCTTATTAGGAGCAGTTCTAGCAAGTTTCATAGGATTAGAAAAAGGACAAGAATTGAAGTCTTTAGAAACAGCAATGTTAGTATATAATATTGCCGGGGAAATGGCTGAAAAACGTCCTAATGGACATTTACCAGGAACATTTAAAGTTGAATTTATTAATGCATTATATGAAATTACAGATCAAGATATAAAAGCATTTAAAAAGGTGAAATAAGATGTTTAATAAAGAACTATTAAAATTATATTTTATTTGTGGAACGACTACTTGCTTAGGTAAGGATTTATATACAGTTGTTGAAGATGCTTTAAAAGGTGGTATAACTTTATTTCAATTTCGAGAAAAAGGTAAAGGTGCTTTAGAAGGTAAAGAAAAACTGGAATTAGCAATAAAACTTAAAAATCTTTGTAAAAAATACAATGTACCGTTTATCGTAAATGATGATATAGAGTTGGCATTAGAAATTGATGCTGATGGGGTTCATGTAGGACAAGATGACCTTGGTGTTGATGAAATTAGAAAACTGATGCCAAATAAAATAATTGGTCTTTCTATAGGAAATGAAGAAGAACTTAAACAATCAAAAGTTGAATATGTAGATTATGTTGGTGTAGGACCTGTATATGTCACGCAATCAAAAGATGATGCAGGTGGTGCAATAGGATATGAAGGACTAGAATTAATGAGAAAATTATTACCTCAGATGCCATTAGTGGCAATCGGTGGTATTCAGACACAACATATTAAAGATGTTATGAAAACAAATGTCGATGGTGTATCTATTATTTCAGCAATTTCATATTCAGATAATATTGAAAAAACAGTTCGTGAAATGAACGAACAATTTTAAAATTAGCCCTCCAAAGGAAAATTATCGCTTGATATTTTTCAAGTGATGGTACTAGAGTAGAAGAAAAAATTTTTACCGATTTTTTATTCTGCTCTTTTTACATTATCAATTGATAAATATAAATATAAGTTATATAATTAGTGTGAAAAAAAGAATGCTAAAATATTGATAGGAGGAATTTTTATGACGAATATAGTATTGATACATGGTACATGGTGTGATGGAACTGTGTGGGGAGAATTCGCAGATGATCTGCAAAAATTAGGTTTAAATATATATACTCCAACTCTAAGATATCATGATTTATCGTATAAAGAAGTAGAAGAAAAAGTAGCAAAGGTTAGTTTAGATGAATTTTCTGATGATATTGTAGATCTAATAGAAACGCTAGATGAAGCTCCGATTGTATTGGGGCATTCGTTAGGAGGGCTTCTTGCACAGAAAGTTTCTATGAAGACAAAGACTAAGGGGCTTATTTTAATGGGGAGTGCACCTGCGGCAGGAATTTTCGCTTTTTACCCAAGTATGGTAATTTGTTTCTATAAACATTTTCTACGCTGGGGGTTCTGGAAAAAATCTATGCCACCTTATAAACATGCCTTCTATGATTATTGTATGAATAATCAAGATGAGGCGGATAAGGAAAGAGAATTTTCTAAATTAGTTCCAGAATCTGGATTTACATACTTCCAAATGGCATTACCTTTTTTAGATAAGCAAAAAGGTGCTTATATTGATTTTGAAAAAGTAAATGAACCAGTCTTAGTAATAACAGGAAGCGAAGATAAAATGGTGAATCCAAATATAGCAAGAGCAACAGCAAAAAGATATAAAAATGCAACTCTAAATGTTATAGAAGGTTCAGATCATATGTATGAAGCTCCAAAATTTAGAGATAAAACTGTGGAAGCAATAGAAAAGTGGCTGAAAAACAACAATCTCAACTAGTGATTTTTTTTAGAAGAGATAGTATTTTATATAAATGAAAAAGTAAATATTCATGAATTTTCAAAAAACTTTTTAAAAAAATTCAAAAAAGTGTTGACATTTTTAATTTTGAATGATAACATAGAGTCAAGTTAAAAATTACCGATATTCAAATAAGTACTTTATAGGAACTTTTACAGAGAGTGTGAGTAGGTGAAAGCACACAATGCAGATGATAGAAGAAAATGGTTTGAATGGTAAAAAAAGTGAGTTTTAAAACACAAGCTTTTTTCGTAGGCGTTACGTTACAAACGCATACTATCTCGGATATATTCTAGATGCATAGACGATGTAGTGGTAAAGTTCGTAGTTTACGAAAAAGTAAGGTGGTACCGTGAAATTAGTTTTCGCCCTTATTCTCTCTGGAGAGTAAGGGTGAATTTTTTTACATAAAATTCACAAAGCCTAAATATTAATAATAAAAAAATCAAAAGGAGAAAATTATATAATGAAGAAATTATTATTTTTAGTAACAAGTTTTATACTTGGAATCGTATTAATTGGATGCTCAAGCGCATCAAAAACTGAGAAAAAAGGTATCGATGTTGATAAACTAGATCCTAGTAAGCCTGTAACAGTAAAAGTTGGAGCTACTAACGTACCTCACGCTGTATTATTAGAGCACGTTGCTCCTCAACTTGAAAAAGAAGGAATCAAATTAGACATCGTTACATACCAAGACTACTATGTACCAAACAAAACGTTAAACGATAAAGAAATCGATATTAACTACTTCCAACACGTACCATTCTTAAAAAATGCTATTAAAGAAAATGGATACAAAATTGAAGACGCTGGTGCAATTCACTTAGAGCCAATCGGATTATACTCTAAAAAAGTTAAAAACGTTAAAGACCTTAAAGAAGGTGCTAAAGTATTAGTAAGTAACAACAAATCTGAGTGGGGACGTGTAATTAAATTATTAGCTTCTGAAGGATTAGTAAAAGTTAAAGATGGTGTAGACCCAGTAACAGCTACTTTCGATGATATCGCTGAAAATCCTAAAAAATTACAATTCAGCTACGAAAATGATC
The DNA here is from genome assembly GCA_963535095.1 of uncultured Gemella sp. Lineage (GTDB taxonomy): Bacteria > Bacillota > Bacilli > Staphylococcales > Gemellaceae > Gemella. The sequence goes on from CAUSUW010000020.1 coordinate 8,490, forward strand.
CAGCATTAATGGTTAAATTCTACCAAAATGGTGAAGGTGACCTAGTTTCAATCAACGCTAACTTCGCTGTTGATGCAGGATTAAATGCAGCAACTGAACCAGTTTTAGTAGAAAAAGCTACAGATGACAACCCATACGCTAACATCATCGTTGTTCGTGAAGGTGACAAAGATAAACTAGTTGTTAAAAAACTTGTTGCAGCTTTAAAATCTGAAGATACTCAAAAATTCATTAAAGAAAAATGGAATGGAGCAGTATTACCTGTTAAATAATTTCATTAAAAATTTTTAAAAAAAGGCAGTTCGAAAGAGCTGTCTTTTTGTTGTTTATGAAGTATAGAAGACGTGATACTATGCTGTATGTATTAAGCAATAAAAAATCGGACTGACAAAAATCAGTCCGAATAGTTTATATGAATGTTGATATTATTAACCAGAAATTTAAGATTATCAATACGACTGTACAGATCCATGCAACAATTTTCATCCATGGTTTAATAACAAACTCTCCCATAAGTTTTTTATCTGATGTATAGAGTGTTAATGGGATAATGGATATTGGTAGAGCAATACTTAAAAATACTTGTGTATAAATTAGTAAGCTTTCAATTGCTTGTTCACTATCACCAAAAATTATTAAACAAATGACAACAGGCATTACCGCAATTACACGTGTCAGCATTCTTCTTATCCACATAGGAAGTCTCATGTGGATGAAACCTTCCATGACTATTTGCCCTGATAAAGTTCCAGTAATAGTAGAATTTTGACCAGAGGCCAATAGAGCTATGGCGAATAGTGTACTAAGGAGTGGTGAAGCAATAGCTCCAACAATGCTGCTATCTTGTAAAGCGTTATAAAGGTCTGTAAAGCGTCCAAGACTATCCCCATGTCCATAGAATAGTGCAGCTCCAAGAACTAATAGTAAGCAGTTAATAATAAATGCGATTGAAAGTTGAATATTAGAATCTATAGTAGAAAATCTAATAGCTTCTTTTTTAACTTTGTTGTCCTTTCTATCGTATCTTCTTGCTTGAACAATAGAAGAATGTAGGTACAGATTGTGAGGCATAACTGTAGCTCCTACGATACCTAAGGCAATAAATAATGCACCTTTATTATTAATTACATCCTTATTCGGAATAAAACCTTTAATTAATTCTCCGGTATTAGGGTTAGCTAATAAAACTTCATAGAAGAATATTATTAGAATTGTAAATATCAAGGTAGCTACAATAGCTTCGATTTTTCTAAATCCAAAATGCGCTAGTAATAGTAGTAAGAATACATCAAAGATAGTTATTATAACCCCTATTAGTAAAGGAATACCGAATAATAATTTTAAAGCTACAGCACTACCGATAATTTCTGCAATATCGGTAGCCATAATAGCTAGTTCGGTAATTATCCAGAGAATAAATCCCATTTTTTTACCAGTATGCTTTCTAGTTGCTTGAGCTAGGTCCATACCAGTTACAATACCTAATCTTACAGACATTGATTGAAGCAACATCGCGATAAGATTCGATATAAGTATAACGAATAGTAAGCTATACGCATATTGAGCACCACCAGCGATAGAGGTAATCCAGTTACCAGGATCCATGTAACCAACAGCTACTAAAGCTCCAGGTCCGCTATAGGCTAGGACCTTCTTTAAAAAGCTTCCTTCTTTTGGAACATCAACTGTATTGTTAATTTCTTGAAGAGAAAGCTGATTCGCAGCTTCTAACTCTTCTTGACTTTTTCTCAAAAATTTTTTAAAAATCATTTAATCACCTTCTCTAAAAATAATAGTGTAGAATAAGAATATAAAACTACTTTCCTTAAAGCAGAAATCTTGCCTTCGGAAAACTATAAATAATATTATACTACAAAAATGAAAAAATGTAAATTCTTTTGAAAATAGATATTACTATGAGTGGACTAGAATGATAATAGAAATTGAAAATGAGTATGATTTCTTGTGAAAATCTATTCAAGAGGAAAAGTTGTATACAGAATTCCGAAGAGATTTTTAAAAAATATTACGAATAAAAAAATATTATTTAATAGCTAAAACATCAGTAAGGATAAAGTTGGTTAGGTAAATATACTTATGATAAAATATAATTGAAGGGTTATAAAGTGAGGGGAGATATTTATGGAAAGATACATATTTATTGTTATTGTAAGTCTTATATTTGCTAGTGCAATCAAATGTTTAGTAGATAGTGAGGATAAAAAAGAGTTCCTATTTAGACGAAGTTATTGTTCAAGTTGTCATAAAGAATTAAGGGGGAGCGACTTAATTCCCATCTTTAGCTATCTGTTTAAAAAAGGACGATGTAGTTACTGTAATCAAAAAATTCCATTAGATATATTTTTATATGAAATTTTTACTTTTATTACTATAGTATTATTTATTATTTTCCAAAATCATTTTGTTTTTATTAGTTATCTTGAAGTTAGTATATTTATTATTCTCATTTTTTTAGGAATAGAAGATATAAAAACATTTGAAGTTAATGATGAGTTATTCTATCTTCTAATTATATTAAATTTTTCTTCTATATATATTCACTATTATTTATTCAATTTTTTAGATTTTATTTATCTTATTATTATCTTTCATATACTATATATTTTCACAAGAGGTGGTTTAGGTTATGGCGATATAAAAGTTTTTTGTGTATTAGCTTTAAATTTAAACTTATTTGAAGGAGTATATTTGTTAATTTTCACATTTTTATATGCAGGATTCTTCGCCATTTGGTTAATTATTTTGAAAAAAGTTAAAAGAAAAACGAAACTACCACTAGTACCATTCATAGCGCTTAGTTATTTAACAATCATATTAATAAGGGAGGGATTATTATGGTAGCATATACTATTAAAGAGTTTAATGAGGAAGATCGTCCGAGGGAGAAATTCAAAAAATTAGGTGCTCTAGCTCTCAGCGACAAAGAGATTCTAGCAATATTATTAAGAACAGGTACAAAAAATCAAAATGTAATTGAGCTTTCCGACATGATTCTAAAAGATATGGGTGGCATTACAAATTTAAGAGATACAACTTTAACAGAACTTATGAAACATAAAGGGATAGGTCAGGAAAAGGCGATACATATTTTGGCGAATATAGAGTTTGCAAGAAGAATATACGCAACAAATGTTCTAGATGTGAAGTGTGATAGTCCGCAGTCAATAGCCAATTATTTAAAATCATCTTTAGAGAATTTAACACAAGAAGTATTCATAGTACTAGATATTGATACGAAAGGTAAAATAATCGAAAAAAGAGAAGTATTTAAAGGTAGCTTATCTATGTCGGTGGTGCATCCAAGGGAAGTATTTAAACTAGCGATAAAAAATAGTGCTTCAAGCATTGTCTGTGTGCATAATCACCCAAGTGGAGATGCAACACCTTCTATAGAAGATATTAAAACGACTATAAATCTAATGGAAGTTGGTGAAATAGTTGGTATTGAAATGCTAGATCATATCGTAGTAGCAAAAAAAGGATATGTCAGCATTAGAAAAGTATTGAACTATCTAGCAGTAGAAAATATAGATTATAAATACGAAGATGTTACAGATGAACAATTAAAATATATACTGAGAAAATATAAGGTTGTAGGAGAGTATTAAAAGGAGGAAGTGTAGAGTTACATAAAATAATAAGTATAGATTTATGAATTAGATAATTTTTTAAAAGTAAATATAAATAATTGATTTTCTAGTGATAATATAGTAAAATGAAATCGAATGAGGTGATTCACTACCTATATCCTAAATGTGAACGTTAAATGAGGTGATTCACTACCTATATCCTAAATGTGAACGTTATTAAGCTAGGAATTTTTCCTAGCTTTTTTGTATGGAGTTAATTATGGAGTTTCTTAGTGACAAAATTAGATTTTATGAATTAGATAATGATTATGTTAAATATCTTCACATGAGTGATTCACAGGTATATTTTCATGATTCATATAGTAAGGATATTAAGCCTTATGTTGGGATTATTGCTACAATAAATGATATACGGTATTTTATTCCGTTAACATCTCCTAAGATGAAACACACAAAAAGAAAGTTAAGAACCAAGGATTATATGACTATTTATGAAGAAGTGGATAAAACTGCTAATGAAAAAAATGCTGTATATAAAGATAATCCAAATAGTACTAGCAGAAAATATCATATTTTGGGAGTATTAGAGATTAGGAAAATGGTACCTGTCCCTAGAAGAAAATACTCACTAATTGATTTTTCAAAATTAAATTTAAATTATAAATTCCTATTTTATAAAGAACATTCTTTTTGTAAATCAAACCAAGATATTATTATTTCTAATGCAGAAAAAATATATAATCAAACTTTAGCAAAAGGAGCGGCTTTAAGTACTTTTCATTGTGATTTTATTAAATTAGAAGAAAAAATGAAAGAGTATGTGCTTTATAAAACTAATAAGTAATATATTTATAGTACTTTGATATTATAAATTTAACGAATTCTAAAAATAACCTTAAATTTTCAGAAGAAACATTGACTAGTAATTTTTTATTTGATATAATTTCTATAATTTAACAAAACATTAATTGGATTTTATGTTGAGTAAAAAGTTAATCTATAGATTGAATTATTTTAGAATATCAAATATTAAGAAAGAAATTGATTGGCTTCTATGAGCAATTGATTTCTTTTTATTATATTTAGATTTTAAAAGGCTATTTATAAAATGAAAACTGAACTTTTAAATAGAAGGACTCAACTAAGGAGTGGGAAATATGAGGAAATTTTTATTTGCGGTAGTTTTATTTCTTATTACAGTAGTCTCGGGAATTAATATTTATTTTTCTTATCAAATTAAATATGTTGTTGATGCCCTTACTACTAAAAATGAGCAATTATTCTACAATCAAATTATATATTTATCTGTAATTATAATACTAATGCTTATATGTGAATATTTACGTCAGATTTTAGATACTATTTATTTAAATAAAGTTGGATTCAATATTCATAGAACCCTTGTGGGTAGTTTACTTAGGAATAAACTAGATACAAAGAGTAAAAATTTATTATCTGCGGTAAACAATGATATTGAAATGGTAAAAGATCAATATTATAATACGATTTTCTCTTTGTATCAGGGGATAGTTTATTTTATTTTTGCTACAATAGCGTTGTTCAAATTAGACGTAACAACAGCGTTTTGGGTTATAGGATTGTCATTATTTCCGATTGTAATTCCTAACCTATTTAAAGTATATTTGAAAAATATTCAAAATACTATTTCTATACAAAAGGCTAGTTATAATGACAAACTTGAAGATTTTTTAGAAGGGTTATTAGTTATTAAAAATAGTGATTCGGTTAATATATTTTATGAAAAATTACTTAATGAATATAAAAAAATAAATAAACTTGTTAATAGAAAGAATATTTTAGTATCACTTGTAAATGTCTTAACAGGATTAGTATTCTACGCTACTATTATTGCTATTTTATATATAGGAGGTCGGCAAGCTCTGTTAGGAAATACTAGTGTAGGGGATATAGTATCTATTTTTACTATTTCTGCAGAGTTAGTAATGCCTGTTAATTTGATAACAGCTTCGATAGCTAATATAACATCGGTAAAAGATATAAAGAGGGAATTAGATTATAAAGAGAAGTTTGAATATATAGATAGTCATAAAATTATCGATTTTGAAAACATAGAAATTCGAAATGAAAGCTATAAATTTAATAATAGAGAAATTTTTAGTGATTTTTCAGCTATTTTTGAAAAAGGTAAAAAGTATTTAATTCAAGGAGATAGTGGCAGTGGAAAATCGACGTTAGCATTACTATTAACGAAAAACCTTGAAGGATGTAACATCTTTTTAAACGGAAAAAATATTAACAGTTATGAATACAACACAATTCAAAAAATAATAACTTATGTACCTCAAGATAGCTTTATATTTGTAGGTAAGGTTATCGATAATCTTACTTTTTATAAAAACTTAGAAGCGGATAAAATAATGACCTTAATAAAAGAAACTAGACTAGATGACAAAATTAAAGAAGCTTCCGATTTGATTAATACTACGTACGATAAGAGAAAATCAAATTTATCTGGTGGACAAAAACAAAGGTTAGCATTAATTAGGGCAATATTACAGGAAAAACAGGTTATAGTTTTAGATGAAACATTATCAGGATTGGATAAAGATACATATATTTTAGTCGAAAAATTACTATTAAGTATGAAAGATAAGACTTTAATTCATATTTCACACAGATCTTATCCAGAAACTTTGAGAATGTATGATGAGGTGTATGTAATGGGAAAAAGGGACTGAATTAAAAGTCCCAAATTTTAAAAAAAGTTTATACGAGCACTCGTAGACGTAGTGGTTTATTGATATATAAATTCACCTTATGAAAGCTTTTTAGATATTTGATAAACTTTTCGGAGATGACTCGATAAAGTCTCTTTCTCCGAAATCACAATTTTTGAGTCACTTTCATAAAATATAGAGATAGGAGAGTCTAGTATGTTAAATAGGAATTTTAATTTATTATGGTTATCACAGATAGTTAGTTCAATTGGAAATAAACTGACCATATTTGGATTTCCATTAGTAGGAATATTCATTTATGATACTACGGTATTAGAAACTTCTATGATTACAGTAATGTCGTTTTTACCGAGCTTACTTTTTGGAACAATAATAGGTGTTGTTGTAGATAGGGGGGATAAAAGGAAAATAGGGATTTTTACAAATATAATTTGTTTTGTTATTTCTATAATATTATTTGTATTTTCTATTTTTAAAATATTACCACTGTGGGGGTTTTACATTTTAATTTTCTTATTGAATACATTCTTATTATTTGGGAGTATATCTTTTTATAGTCAAATTCCTATAGTAGTAGAGAAAGAAAATCTAAAGAAAGCAAACTATAAAATGGAATTAAGTAATAGTGTTATTGATACTGCCGCTCCAAGTGTTGGGGGAATTATATTTGGTTTATTTTCTGCTCCATTTATTTTTATAATAGATGGGATAACATTTATACTAGCAAGTTTTTGTCAGATACTACTTCCATGTAATATAGAGAAAGATAGAGTAAAAAAAAAAAAGAAATCGATAGTTCACATAAGAGAAGCATATAATTATGTTTTTAATAATCAAATATTATTTAAATTGGCGATGAGTTACTTTGTATTGGTGTTTGGTATAGGTATTTTTCAGTCGATTCAGTTTTATTACTTAAGTAAGGTTTTAAATGTTGCTCCATATACAATTGGGCTGATTATAAGCGTAGGGAATATAGGTCTTGTAGTAGCATCGATAAGTTCTTTAAAAATATCTGATACTATAGGAATGGGAAGAACTATAATATTATCATTTATTTTATATGCAGTGGGCTTCACTCTTTATTATTTAAGCAGTGAAGAGAGTACATTATCTTTATTTGTTGCAACTATGTGTATAGGAGCAGCGATGCCTTTATATAATGTGAATGCTACTACAATTAGACAAAGTAATGTTGATTTATCAATGTTGGGAAGTGTTTCTGCTATTTGGAGAATTTTTGGAAGAGGGCTTATTCCACTAGGAGCGACAATAGGTGGAGGTATTTCAACATATTTTTCGGTAAAAATTGCGATATTAATATCGGTTATTATAGTTTTATTAGGTTTGTGTATAGTATTATTTTCTGATGAATTAAAAAAATACACGTAACATTACATCACATATATTTTGAATACGTTTTAAAAGATGCTATAATAGAATCGAATAAGTATAAGTAATTATATTGTATTAGTTAATAAAATAATTTTAAAAGGGAGGAGGAGAAGAATGAATAAGCTTAAAGATTTAGGTTTGTTGGTATTGCAAGTTGAAGTAGTAGGTTTCTTATTTATAGCGATGAATAAATATTTAACTAACACTACAAGCTTTTTACCTGAAGCTTTCACTCAAGATAAAACAGATATTAAGGCATATAGTTTAGCTGCGTTGGCGTTTATGGTATTAGGTATTGCTCAATATTATGTGGTTGACTTATATGACAAAATCAACTGGAAAAAAGCGAGTGTAATAGAATACTTGGTAGAAGTGATGGGGGTGTTACTAGTATTTATCTATTTACAATTTATAGATAATCTAGTTAAGTTTGCATTTCTATTTGTGTTAGTTTCATTTCTATTCATAATGAGATATTTATACTTTTATAAGAAATTTGCATAAGTTTATACTTTTGAACAAAGTCTGGAGGAAAACACTGTTCAAAGTGTAGAAATTTTTAGTTTAAAATTTTAATTTGGAATGTAGGTATTCAATATAATTGTTGTACTGTTGTTGCTGGAATATATAGGGGAAAATAAAAAAACGGGAGTGACTCAAAAATCGCGATTTTTGAGTCACTCCCGTTTTGTTTAAACCATTTAATAAATCATATTACTGTACTTTTAATTCTACACATTCTGTTAGTTGTTTTTTGATTTCTTCTTGAATATGGTGAGAAATCATTATTAAAGTTAACTTATCGTCAGCTAAGATATTGTTTTCTATTTGTACAGCTGTTTTTTCATCTAATGCTGAGGTTGCTTCATCAAGAATTAAAATTGGATAATTTCTAATTAAAACTCTCGCAAGAACTAATCTTTGTTTTTCTCCTCCTGATAGAATTTCTCCCATATTAGATAGGTTGTGATCTAAGCCGTCAGGTAAAGCTTTAACTCTATCAGCTAAACAAACTTTTTCCAATATACTCCATATTTCTTCATCTGAATAACTATCATCTAGAGTGATGTTATATCGAATTGAACCGCTAAAAATAGATGTTTGTTGACTTACATATCCAATCTCGTTGGAGAAGTTAATATCATCCTGTATTTCAAGGGGATTTCCATCGATTAAAACTTTATCTTGGTTGGATTGTAATTTCCCTAGAAGCAACTTGATTATAGTAGATTTTCCAGAACCACTTTTACCGATTACTGCATATTTTCCACCTTTATTTATATTAAAGTTGAAGTTTTTAATGACATGGTTATCTTCGAAACTATAATTAAAGTCTTTAAATTCAATATTTTCTTCAACGCGTGGATAAAGTGTTTCTTTAGCGGTTGATTTAGTTATAACACTATTTAATATTTCTTTTGTACCGATTACTTTAATATACAAATCAACCAATTGATTGATAGAAGTAAGGTATATACCTAGTATAGTAGATACCGAAGCTATCGTTCCTATAGTTAATTCATTTTTTAAAACTAAGTAAATTGCAAATATAAAAATTAATAATTCAAGTAACTTCTCGATACTTTGTAAAGTTAATTCACCCAATGCCATTAATTTAGAAATACTATACTGTTGATCTTCTTTTTGAATCTGACTAACCTTAACATTTTTTGAGAATAAATTTATCTTACCGATATTTTTCAAATCTTCATAACCTGTTAAATATTCCTTTAAAACTCCAGAAAATTTCCCTGATAAAATTGATAGATTTGTATATCCTACACTAATTTTATTACCGAACTTACCGCTTATTAGAAACATAGCGACTGATGATAATAGGGCGAATACAACAAATTTCCAATTAATAAGCCATAAAAATACGACTGATGAGATAAATAATACAATAGCACTAAGTAAACCGGTTAATGGTGAGAATAAATACGCAGATAATAATTCAAGTTGATAAGTGTATTTAGTCATATGCTCACCAGAATCAATCTTATTAAATTCCGATTGAGACATAGTTTCTATGTTTTTACTAATTCTATCACCTAGATATATTTTCCATTGTTTAACTAATTGTGCAATTATAATTTTTAACCACGCCCTAAGTAATTCTACTATTATTAGAATACAAATAATAACGCCAACTTTTGTCCATAAAGATCCTGTTTTGTATATTACAGAATCAACAATATCAACACGAGCGTATACAACATAAACAGTCCCTATTGATACTATTAGTGTTAAAATAAACATAATGGATAACTTTAATTTGTTCAATGTTAAAACTTCTAAAATATTTTTAATCATATTGCTCTCCTTTGTATAGATTACATAAATGTTGCTTAAATTTTAATTGCAAGATTTATGTTACTTTAATTATACTGACTTTTTTTTTTGTGTCAAGATAATTAGAGCAAGTTTTCTGAAAATTATAAGTTTATATTGTTATCCTCATTTTTTCATACTATAATAAAGGTATAAATATAAGTTGGTGTTTTATATATTTCTCAAAATTTCCATTAATAGTTTGTTATTAAATTAGGTGGAATTATAAGGAGGAGGTATTTATGAAAAAATATATTTTAAAATTTAAATATAGGTTCTTATTAATTTGTTTTCTTATATTGTTAAGGCAGTTATTCCTTATGAAAAGTAATTTTTTAAATGCAGATGCTATAACTGTACTTACTAATAGAAATCTACATAGTTTCTTTGAAATTATCTTTTTCTTATCAGTTACGTGGTTCGTTATTATAGTAATTGATAGGGTGGTAAAGGTAAGAGAGGAGATTTTTATTCAAGATATAGGAATAGATGTTAAGGATAATCTATCTAGTAACCTTATAGAATTAGATATTGAAAAGTATAAAGATAACTCATCTGGTGTTTATCAATCTTGGTTTAACAATAATTCAAGAAAAAGGTTTAAGGAATATATTTGCTATAATATACAGTCTTTCTGGTGTGGTATTATCTCTTTATGCTCTATTGAAATATCACTGGATCATTTCTTTAATTACTATTATAGGAACAGGAATATTAATCTATCTTCCAAAAATTTTTAATAAAAAACTTCATAATATGGGAACAGAAGTTACTAAAGAAAATGAGAACTATGTAGCTTCATTAGAGGAGACAATTCTAGGTTATGATACGTATTTCTCTCTTAATAAATTACAAATAATTCCTAAAAGAATAGCTAATATAAGTAGAATTTTGAAAAATGTATTTGTTAGACAAAGTAAATTGGAAAGTAATTATTATATGCTTAACTTTGGCTTAAATGTCTTTTTCCAAGTGTTATTAGTTTTTGTTACAGGGTATTTAGTTGTTAAAGATAATTTGGAAATTGGTGCAGTTGCGGCTGTAGGAATGTTTGCTAATCTTGTATTTGATGGTATGAGCCAAATAGGTTATAGAATAGCATTTATTAAAGGAGCAAATCCTATTTTCTCTAAGCATAATGAATTCATGTTAAAAAATAAAGATACTCACTCACCTGTTGAATATTCTTTAAGAGAAACATTATTTAAAATTAAAAACTTATATTTCAGTTATGGTGACAAAGAAATCTTAAATAATTTGGACCTTGATATAAAAGAAGGGAATAAATATTTAATAAGCGGAGATAGTGGAGTTGGTAAATCAACATTATTTAAAATTATTACAGGACAACTAAGAAATTATGAAGGTAGCGTAGAGTATTGTAGTTTTGATTTGAAAAAATTATCTACTAAACAAATACTAGAAAAACTTACTATAATTCAACAGGAAAATTTTGTATTTTCAGGTACTGTCAAAGATAATATAACTATGGGAGAAGTAGCTGAGGATAGTGAAGTAGCTAAGTATTTAGAAAAAGTGGGCTTAACACAGAAAGACTTTTTATATTCAGAAGTAGAGGTTCATGGAAAAAATCTTTCAGGAGGACAACGCCAAAGATTGGCTATAGCTAGAGCGTTGTTCAATGGTAAAAATATACTATTAATTGATGAAGGAACATCAGCTTTAGATAAAGAATCAGCAAAAAGTTTAGTAGAAATGCTGTTAAGTAATAAAGAATTAACGATAATAATGATTAGCCATGATATAAGTGATGAACTAAGAGGAAAATTTGATAGTATTATAAAATTGTGATACAAGTGAAAGTTAGTAAAAAATAATATAGATTGATATAGAAGAATGAAAGTAGTGGAGTGGCTCAAAATAGATTTCTCAGAAGCTAAAATTTTGAGTCACTCTAATTTAATAAGGAGGACAAGCATGAGTTATAAGTTTATGAGCTATGCTCTAGATAACAATTTAATGCCTATAGGTAAAAGTGATTTTTTAAATTTATTTAAAGATTTAGAGATAGGAGGAGGAGATATTTTAATTGCGCATGTCTCTCTTAGCAAATTCGGTTATATAATCGGCGGTGCAAGATGTGTTTATGAAGCACTTATGGGAAGATTAGGAGAAAGTGGAACACTTGTTGTCCCAACACAATCTTTAGAAAATATGTCTCCAGAGTATTGGGAATATCCTAAAGTTCCTCAGGAGTGGATAGAAAAAATAAAACAGGAAAGTTTATCTTATGATGTTAATCTATCTAGTACACGAGGTATGGGGGAATTTAGCGAGTTTGTTATGAATCTAACATATTCTGTTAGAAGTTCTCATCCGTTATATTCTTTTTCAGCAGTAGGAGAAAAAGCACAGGAAATAATAAAAGAGCATCCATTAGATGATGGCTTAGGATACAATTCACCATTAGGGAGATTGTATGATCAAAATGCCAAAATTTTGTTATTAGGAACTGATTTTGAATCTAATACAGCATTGCATCTTGCAGAGTATTCACTAAATCGAAAAATAATAAAAGAAAGTGCTAATGTGGATGGAGAGTGGTTGAAGTTCTCTAATATCGAATTAGATATATATGATGATTTTTTAATAGTTCAGAAAGAATTTATGGAAAATTGTAAGGGAAGTTATCAAATAAAAGAAATACAGAAAACATCAGTTCTTTGCATTGATTTAAAAAGTTGTGTAGATTTTGCAAAAGAATATTATAGGAAAAAGGAAGAAGCGAAGTAGAGGGAGCATGATTTTATATTAAAATTTTCAAATTGTTACCATTTTATTTTCATATTATAATAATTCTTTATATGTTATGAAAAATAAGGAAGAAATTTTTTGTAGGTATATTTAAAAGCTATAAATTCACATATTATTAAAATTTTAGAATAAGACATGAGAGACTATGGAATAGAAAGGAATTAATTTATGAATAAATATATGAGTGTTTTAAAAAATGTTGATTTTATAAAGTATTTTTTTTCGATTAATTTCACAACATTAGCGCAATCATTTGTTAGTATAAGTATTATCTGGTTGATTTATGAAGAAACTAAAAACCCATTATTGATAGCTATTTTTGGTGTGTTGACTCAATTACCAGCTATAGTTTTTGGACCATTAATATCAAAAGTGTTAGACAGGTTTAATATTGGAAAAGCAATGTTCTTATTTTTACTACTAAGAGCTGGTATTTTTCTGATTATATTCTTATTACCGTTTAATGATAAGATATCTTTAAGTATTATAGGATTATTGATAGGTTTGAATAGCGTTATAGGAATTCCTTTATCAGCAGGAGGAGATATAATAATAAAAGAGGTGTGTAATGATGAACAATTAGTAACAGCTAATGCATTGATGATAATATTTTTTGACATCTCTTATATCTTTGGTTCGATTTCTGTTGCGATAATGGGAGTGCTAGGTAATAATAGAATAGCTTTTATAATAGGTGCTGTATTATTTTTTATTTCAGCGATTATAATAAGTACAATAAAAAGTGATGAAATATTTAGTAACAGTGAAGATAGACAGGAAAAATATACGGTATTTAGTTCTATGAAGTATATTGTAAAAAATAGTGAGATATTCCTTATGACAATTAATACGACATTGTGGAATATGTTCACTTGGGGAAGTTTTATCGTTTTATTACCAATATATGTAGAACAAAATTTAAATAATGATAGTGTAGCGTATGGAATATTAAATTCTTTACAATCTGTTGGTATTATACTAGCTTCACTTATAATAGGTTTGCAATTTATATCGAAAATTAAAATAGAAAAATTAATTTGCTTAGGTATTATAGTTCATTGTTTATTATTGATACTGTTTTATTTTAGTACGAATATTATTCTTTCAGTAATTATACTTATTATAGCAGGAGTTGCTTCAGCACCAGTACTAATTTATAAAGCAACATTCTTCCAAAGAAAAATTTCTAGAAGAATAATGGGGCAAGTACTATCATTAATCCTAGTTTTAGGAAGTGTCTTGTATTCCCTAGGAGGCGTTATTATAGCATTCCTGATAGAAAAATTAGGAAAAGAATATTTTTCATATATAAATTTATATTCATTAATTATCATTATAGTAATATCACTAATGAGTCTTAAAAAAATATCGTAAATTTATCTACTGTAAATTAAAATATATTTTTTCGGAGTGAATTAAAGATATTTATTTTTGTTATGAGAAAATGATATAATTATGTCTGTAAATAAGTACAACAGAAAGGAGAAAATAATTATGGATCCTATGATTGAAAAAATGTTTAATGATAATTTACTAAATTTTAAAATTATTGTTGAACTAGTAGATTATTTAAGGGTTAAGCATGGTGAAGAACCGTCATTTACATTTGCTTGTTTTAAAAATGGGTTAAATACAGAGCAAACTGAAGATTTGCTTATATTCTATTCGGACATTACTGATAAAATAGCAGCCGAGGATATACATTTATTAGATAGAAATTTATTAATAGAAAAAACTAAAGAAAAAATTCCAAATTTGACAGATGATAATAAAATTGGAGAAATAGTAGACAGTTACTTTAATTGTTATTTTTTGTTAAAAGATGAATAAATTATAGTATCAAATTAAGTTATTACTAAATCAAGAGTCTGTTTTTTGAAATTAATGGGAGAATAAAGTGAGGAAGAATAGATTTAATAATTTAAAATTAGTACATATGGTATTAATTATGAAAAAGGATGATTAGAAATTATGAAACTAAAGAAAGATTTTTTTGAAAAATTATTAATTTATACATTTCCGATTATTATAGTAATAGATATTATTAATAGATATTTAATAAACAATCACATGTTGTACATTTTAAACAATATTATGTATGTAGGATATTTTATAATGATTCTTGTGTTTCTTTTTAATAAGAATAAGAAGAGAAAAAGGAAAGAACAGAGTTGAGAAAAATTAAAATGGGAGATCATATAATCAAATTAGACATTTGGTGTATTTTATTCCTCCAAGGGAGTGACTCAAAAATCGAGATTTTGAAGAAACAAGATTTTATCGAATCTCCCCACAAAGTTCATTAGATATCTAAAAAACTTTTATAAAGCGAATTTAGATATCTATAAACCACTGCTTCTACGAGTTCTTATATACACTGTTTTAAAATTTAGGACTTGCGTGGCAGCCTATTTTTATTGTGTTAGGATATTTTCTTTTTTTTTACTTAAAACATTATTACTTTTCATTCACATATTTTAGAAAATGATGGATTTTTATTGTAGTTTTAGTTAATGTATGATATACTGAACATACAGATCGAATAGAAGCCCCTGCTGTGTATATACAGTGGGGGCTTTTCTAATAAGAGGAGAATGGTCACTTATGGAGAAAATATATAAAACTCAAACAGAGAGAATAGATTTATTAGTGAAAAGAGGTATGACTATAGAGGAATCTAGTAAAAAAATACTTGAAAAGTATAGTCATTATAATCTAATAAATGCTTATAAAAATCCATTTTTGGAGAATAAAGGTAATTATCCAGCAGCAGCTAATATAAATGAGGACTACTATATTTTAGGAACTATACCAGAATATTTTGAGGCGTTATATCAATTTGATAGGAAATTAAGATTAATTTTTTTAGAAGAAATATTAATTATCGAGGAGAAATTAAAACATGCTATAATTCAATCTTTTTATGATATTCATACTAATTATGGTCAGAACAAAACAGTTTCTGAAACTTTACATAAGGAGAATGAGTATTTACGAAGAGTTTATTATAATAGGGAAACTTTTAGTGTTGAAGAAATAGAAGAAAAAAGTGGTCATAGATATACAGTAACGGCTGGAACAGAGTATGACTTAGCTACCCTTAAGTACATGAAGCCTAAGAAAAAGAGATATACAAATGATACTGTCTATGATGAGATTATGACAATGATATATTCAAATATAGGAAGGCAAAGGAAAAAGAAAGAATATATAAAAAAATATATAGATGAACACACATATCTCCCAATGTGGGTTTTAATGAATATTATGACATTTGGAAGTGTTGGTAAATATTTTAATATACAAATAGATGAAGTTAAAGAAAAAATATTAGAAAAATTTAATATAGCAGGGGATGGAGGATTGCTTATAAACAGTGTTAATTTTTCTAGAATACTAGAAATTCTGGGTATTTATAGGAATATTACAGCCCATAATGAGAGATTTTATTGCACTAGTACCTCGATTCCAATAGATGATAATTTTATGAAATTCATAGATAAATTACCGTATTCAGAAGATGTTAAGAGACTAGCTGGAACAAACCATTATATTAATAAAACAAGAGGGAAAAAACTATCTAGTGTAAGGAAGAGTATATATTCATTAATGTTTTCTATATCTATATTTCAAGAAGCTGATGAATTGATATTATTTAAGGACAAAATTAAAGTGGAGTTGGAGAAACTACGTTCATCATTACCAGAAAGGTCTTATGAATTTATAAAAAAAGAGATGGGATTAAATTTTGATTGGTATAATAGATTAGTAAAATAAGAGGAAATATTATGAAAAAGAGTTAAAAGACAAAAGAAATAAATTACTAAGTATCAACCTTATCTCCTGATTTAGTGAGATGGGGTTGTTTTTTTTTATTGTTTCAAAAATTACCGCATTCGCTAGCGAAAATAATTTCCTTATCGCAAATTAAAAGAAAAATCGATATAATATTCAGAAAATATTGACTTTAAGAGAAAAACACGTTAATATAGTTAAAAATAGGAGAATAGGTTCTAGAAAATAGTAAAATTTGATGAAGAAAATTATCGTAAATCGGATAATAAATTTGAAATAAGAGGAAATATTATGAAAGAGATAATTAGCGTTGAGAGTCTTAGTAAAGATTACATAATAAAAAATAGAGTTAGCTTTTTTAATACAGAAAAGACAGTTAAACAAGCGTTGAAGGATATAAATTTTAGTATTAAAGAAGGAGAGATTGTAGGATACATAGGAAACAATGGAGCTGGGAAATCTACAACAATAAAATTACTGTTAGGAATACTAACTACTACAAAAGGTTCAATAAAAGTGTTCGGTAAAGATCTATTTGAAAATAGGCAAAAAAATGCTAAAAATATAGGTGCGCTATTTGGACAAAAATCGCATTTATGGTGGGATTTACCATTGATTGATTCTTTTGATTATTTATCAAAAATCTATGAAGTAGATAATAAAGAATGGTTAGACTATTTGATAACAGAGTTAAATGTAACAGAGTACTTATATCAACCAGTAAGGCAACTATCTTTAGGACAAAGAATGCGTGGTGAGTTTATAGCTAGTATTATTCATAAACCTAAATTGGTGTTCTTAGATGAACCGACAATCGGTTTAGATATAGAAACAAAGAAGAAAATTATGGAATTAATACTAAAAATAAATGAAAAGTATAGTACTACTATCATACTAACAACTCATGAGATTTCTGATATTGAAAAAGTATGTAAG
>CAUSUW010000021.1:0-25943 GCA_963535095.1 uncultured Gemella sp.
CGCTATAATCTTCATAACGACTCGCTATTACTAATGCTGCCCCTTGTTCAATTACTTTTTCTATATAATTATGACCATCTACCGTATATCCTTTTATAGCGATAAAGACATCCCCTTTTCCTATTTTTCGTGAGTCTTGGGAAATACTATTTACACTATTTGGTAATTGTCCATAAATAGTTTTTATTTTTATATTATCAATAATATCTAAAATATTCATACTATCTACCTTTTTTCTTATTTTCTAACTACTAAATTATACCACGCATACTAGTAATACTCAACCAACAACGGTAATTATTTTATTTTCACTAATAATATTGATAATCTTTTTTAGTTCTTCTTTAATGAATTTCTATCGATGTTTGACATTATATTTCAGTTATGTTGATAATTAATAAAATCTAGTGTAATATATATAAGAAATCATTATAAAAAGAAACTAAAAGGAGCTACAATGGAACACGAAATTATTTCAGAAATTTTGACTCATATAGCTAATAACAACATTAATAAAATAACTTTCTCTAATATTCGCAATAAAGAATTAGAACTTGATAAAGTTATTGGTAAATTAGTTAGTATCAAAGAAAGTATTAATCTACAGCTAGAATACAGATACAAAAGAATAATAAAACATACTAATATAGTTACTACTGATTCTTCGAATATTGAAAATACGATTAAAGAACTTTTCGAATTAGCAAAAGATATTAATGTTGTTACCATAGATGAAAATATTAATATTAAAATTTCAAAAAAATTCAAAATTAGTGTAAGTAGAAAGAAAATATCTACTAAAACTATTTCATTTGAACATAATAAGAAAAAAGATTACTTCTTAGATGAAAAACAAAAATATCCATTTTTAATTGAGCTTGGAATTCAAAATAAGGATGGTAAGGTTGTTAAAAGTAAGTACAATAAATTTAAACAAATAAATAAATACCTTGAATTTATTAAACAAGCTGCTACTCAATTCGATTCTAATAAACAGATTACAATTCTAGACTTTGGTAGTGGTAAAAGTTATTTAACATTTTCTACTTATTATTACCTAACAGAAGTTCTCAAAATGAATGTAAAAATTATTGGGATTGATCTGAAAAAAGAAGTTATTGAACATTGTAATAACACAGCTAAAAAACTTAATTTCTCTAATCTTAGCTTTATTTATGGTGACGTTATCGACTATGAAAATAAAGATGAGATAGATATGGTTATTAGCCTACATGCATGTAATACAGCAACGGATATAGCCATACTTAAAGCTCTTGGATGGAAGGCAAAAGTATTCTTCGCAGTTCCTTGTTGCCAAAAAGAAGTTAACGGACAACTTAACTCTGATTTTCTTCCATTCATGTTAAAACATGGAATTGTTAAAGAAAAATTCTCTACATTACTTACCGATTCTGTTCGTAGCGAAGTCTTAGAAGCATTCGGATATAAATCTGATATTGTTGAATTTATCTCTGCGGAAAACACACCTAAAAATCAACTTATTCGTGCTTATAAAACAACAAATAATGTGGATAAAAATAAATTGTCTAAAATAGAAAAATTCACTTCATCTTTAAATGTGAAGATGTTCTTACTAGAAGAAGTAAACAAACTTATATAAGAAAAAAGCATTGGCTCTTTATTTCGAGCTAATGCTTTTAAATTTATTTTTTTCTAATTATAGTTCACTAAAGTCGTAAACTTTACCTTTTTGTCTATTCGGTAATACTGCTGCAATTACTAAACAAACTAATGCAGGTACTAACCATTCTAAGCTTTGTGCTGCTAAAGGAAGTTTTGCGATTAAACCACTTAAAGATGCTACTTTAAATGTGCTTCCTACTACAGAAAGAATAGAGATTAGAGTTACTACCACCATAGTTAATTGCATTCCTAACTTAGATAATGCTACATATTTGTTAACAATAACTATTAATACTAATGCAATTGTAATTGGGTATAAGAATAATAACATTGGTACTGAGAATTGGATAACACTTTGTAATCCAACATTTGCGATAGCAAATCCTACAACTGTGAATAATGTGGCATACGCTTTGTATGAAAGTTGCGGGAATTTTTTGTTAAAGAATTCTGAAGTCGCTACGATTAATCCTACTGTCGTAGTGAAACATGTAAGAATTACCATAATTCCTAAGAATACACTTCCGAAGTTACCGAATAATACTCGAGCTGATTCTGATAATACATAAGCACCTTTGTTAACTTTAGGGTTAGCTAGTACATCTGCAGGCACCGCAAATTTATTCCCTAATAATCCTAATCCAACATATAAGATACTGAATCCAATTCCTGTTGCAATACCAGCGATCCAAACACTAGATAAAAATTCTTTTTTATCTTTGAATCCTAATTGTTTTAACGCACTCATAGCGATGATACAGAATGCCACTGAAGCAAGTGCATCAAGTGTGTTATATCCTTCGATAAATCCTGTACCAAAAGCTAAACCACTAGTTGCATAAGTTTTAGCAGCTTCTCCTGTTGAGTTAAATTTAGATACTCCTAGAATTACTAAAATAACAATTAATAAAGCAAATATAGGTGTTAAAATTTTACCTACACTATTTAAAATTTTAGTTGGGTTTACCGCTAATAAAAACGCACATACAAAATAAATAACTGTAAAAATTAATAACCATGGTAAACTACTACCAGCTACAATTGGTGCCACTCCAATATCAAATGCAGTTGCTGCTGTTCTTGGAATCGCAAATAATGGTCCAATTGACAAATATAATAATACTAAGTATGTAGTTGAGAATAATGGTGAAATTTTTTCATCCATCTCTGCTCCATATCCATTTGGATTAAGTGTTCCAACAATAAGTGTAACAATAGCTATCCCTACTCCTGATACAACAAATCCTAAAATTGCAGGCCAAAAGTTCCCACCAGAACTTACCCCCAGTGCTGGTGGAAAGATTAAGTTTCCAGCACCAAAAAAGATACCAAATAATAACAATCCGGTTAATAAACCTTTTTTCATATATAATATTTCCTTTCTTAATTTATATAGTATATCTATAATACTATATCTCTCAAAAAAAGGCAAACACTTTTTTAAAAATAATTAAGAATTTTTTTATTTTATTCAAAATTATCAGAAAATAATTTCGATATAAAAGAAAACGAATTCACAGTTGGTGTAATCCTAATATTATGTATACCTTTAGTCTAGACAAATTGATACTTTTCTCTTTTTTATATATCAACACATTTTATTATAAATTTATAACTATAATATATAATAATACCCTTTTTACTGAAAAAAACAGTAAAAAGGGTATCTATTTATTAATATTAAATTTATTTTACATTATTAAACATGTAACCAAAGTAATTGTATTACGAATAATATCGCAAATACATACATTAATGGATGAATATCTTTCCATTGTCTTTTTGATAGTTTTAATACTACATAGAAGATAAATCCGAATGCAATTCCATCGTTAATTGAACCTGTAAGAGGAATACCTACAATTGTTACAAACGCTGGAAATGCTTCTGTAATATCAGACCAATCTATTTTTGCAATACTTTCCATCATAAATGATCCAATGATGATTAATGCTGGTGAAGTAATCGCTGGTACAGATGCTAAGCTACTTGCTAGTGGGAATAAAAAGATTGATATTACGACTAAGAAACTTGTTGTTAAGGCTGTTAGACCTGTACGACCTCCATTTGCTACCCCAGCCGATGATTCGATATAAGCTGAAGTTGGAGTTGTCCCGAATAATGATCCTGCTAGTGAAGCAAATGAGTCAGCTAATAATGCTTCTTTTGCTTTTTCCATTTTTCCATTTTTAATTAATCCTGCTTGACTAGTTACCGCAACCATTGTACCTGTAGTGTCAAATAATGTTACCATTAAGAATGTGAATACTATTCCGTATAATCCTAATTGTAAGGCATTGATACTTTCACTAACTGGATTATATAGTAAGCTTAAATCCATATGAGGAATACCAAAGACTTTTTCCACTTTTAACATTCCCGTAAAGTATGAAATTATAGCAACTACTGCCATTCCAATGAAAATAGCTCCTTTTACTTCTAAAGCTAATAAAACAAGGATTATAAAGATCCCTAGTATTGTCATGTAAGCTACAGGATTTTTCAAATCACCTAGTGAAAGAATTGTATGTGGATTAGCAACAATAAGAGCGGAACTTTTAAGCCCTAAAAATGCGATAAATAATCCAATCGCTGCTGAAATACCATGTTTTAAATTATTAGGAATTGAATCTATTAAACTTTCACGGAATTTTGTTGCTGATAAGATTACGAAAATAACAGCTCCTAAAAAACATGTTGCTAATAATGTTTTATAATTATAACCTGATGTTGCAGCTAAAGTTGCAAAATATGAGTTTATTCCCATACCTGGAGCAACTACTATTGGATAGTTCGCTGCCAATGCCATAATCAAAGTACCAATTAAAATCGCGATTATTGTTGCTGTAAATACTCTATCTAATGGAATACCTGCTGCTGATAGTACAGCTGGATTTACTACTAAAATATAACTCATTGAGAAAAAAGTGATTAAACCAGAAACTACTTCAGTTCTAGCATCTGTATTATATTCTCTTAATTTAAAAAGACGTTCTAACATATATAGAAAATTCTCCTTAGTTTTTATTGATGCCTAAGCACATAAATAATAATATACGTTTTATCTCTAAAAGTCAAGAGTTTCTGTTTCAAAAGTTCATATTTTATTGTTTTTTCTATACTTACACCCTTCAAACTAACGGAATTATCCTTTCAAATATTTCTGTTTTAATTTGTTTACATAAAGATAATCAATTAAATCCGAACTTTAAACTTTTATATTTTCTTAATAATTCGAATTTAAAAAATAAAAATTCTTTAAACATTATACTCTCACAACTAAGTATAACTATTTAAAGAACTTTTTTTATTATTCTTTATCCTCAGGAATAACACCCATTAATTTAAGCAAACTCTCCCATTCAAAAAGCATCTGTAAAGCATATAGCGCTAAAAACAAATAAACCATTTTTGTTATTGGAAAGTCATAATAATCAAAAAAGAAAAATCTTAAAAAAATCACAAATATCAATGATACTGAACAAATTTTAAAATGTCTATCTCCTGCGACTTTCACATTAAAAATAATAAGAAATATAGGAATTAAACTCCAACTAACAAAACTTTCTAATATATTCATAATTTATCCTCCTTATAAAAACAACCTACTTACTACTATAATTTCTACTTACATTATATCATATAGTTGACATAAAATAAAACGTTTCCAATATAATTCTAGATTGTTTGAATTCTATATTATAGAAAGAAGATCACTAAGAAACAATCTGTATCTCTTAGTGATCTATTCTTTTTTATAATATTTTTGAGAAGAATTCTTTTGTTCTTTCTTCTTTTGGATTATCAAAGATTTCTGATGGAGTTCCTTCTTCTAATACTACTCCTCCATCCATAAATATTACTTTATCAGCAACTTCTTTTGCAAAGTTCATCTCGTGAGTAACTATTAACATAGTTAATCCTTCTTCTGATAATTCTTTGATAACATCTAGTACTTCTTTTACCATCTCTGGATCTAGAGCACTAGTAGGCTCATCAAATAATAATACTTCTGGTGAATTAGCTAAGGCACGCGCGATTGCTACACGTTGCTTTTGTCCTCCTGAAAGACTATTAGGATAAACATCTTTTTTATCTTCTAATCCTACACGTTTTAGCAACTCAATTGCCTTTTTCTCAATGTTTTCAGCAGTGTCGTCACCGAATGTTTTTGGAGCAAGTGTAATATTTTCCAGTACACTCATATTTGGGAATAGGTTAAAGTTTTGGAATACCATTCCCACTTTTTTTCTATATTTATTGATATTTTGTTTAGTAATATCTTCACCGTTGTATAAAATCTGTCCACTTGTAGGTGTTTCTAATAAGTTCACACAACGTAACGCTGTACTCTTACCACTACCACTTGAACCTAGAATTACGATTTTCTCCCCTTTTTTAACACTGATGTTTACACCTTTTAATACTTCTAATTTTCCGAATTTCTTATGTAAATCTTTTATTTCTAATAACAATTTCTTCACCTACTTCGTTAATTTTTTCTCTAAACGTTTTACCAATAGTGATAATATTGATGTAATTATAAAATATATTGCAGCAGCTACTAAGTATGGACCAAACGTCTGGTATGTAGCATTTTTTACAGTGTTTGCTGTAAACATGATATCCGCTACCCCTACAAAGTAAACTATTGAAGATTCTTTTACTAATGAAATAAACTCATTACCTAAGGCTGGTAAACTATTTTTTAAAGCTTGTGGTAAGATGATTAATTTCATAGTTTGAAAATAACTAAGTCCTAATGAACGACCTGCTTCCATTTGTCCTTTATCGATTGCTAAGATTCCAGAACGGAATATTTCACTAACATATGCTCCTGAGTTAATTGAAAGAGCAATTATCGCTGACATAAATGGTGTAAATGAAATACCAATTTCTGGTAATGCAAAATAGATAATCATAATTTGCACTAGTATTGGTGTATTTCTAATTATTTCTACATATATTGCTGCTATTACATTAAGTACTTTAAAAGTACTAATTTTTGCTAAACATACTACAATTCCAAGTATTAATCCTACTAGTAAAGCTATAAGTGAAACTTTTAAAGTTGTTACCGTAGCTTCTAAATACGTCATGTAATAATTTGGAAGAAAATCAAACATTCTATTTTATACCTCTCTTTTATTCGCTTTGTGCAGCAACTTTAGCATATTTATCAAGCTCTTTTTCAAATGCTTTTTGATCTTGAATTTCTTTAATTACTGCGTTTACTTGTTCTAATAATTCTTTGTTACTATCATTTTTTCCTTTTTTGAAGGCAATTGCCATACCAGTCGCTTCTGGATCATTATCTGCAGTAAATTTACTAATTTTAATATCAGTGTATTTGTTCATTGCAATTTTTGCAACGTCGTCCGGAATTAATACTGCATCAATTTTTTTATTTTTAAGATCTTGTAATAAGCTTGGTACGTCAGTTAAAGCTTGGATATTTTTCTCATCCATTTTTAGTTGTTCTTTAGCATATATTTCATAAGTTGAACCTTTTTGAACACCAATTTTTTTATTTTTAAGATCAGCTACAGATTTAATTTCTTGGCTATCTTTATTTACAACAAAAATCCCTTTGCTTGTGTAGTAAACATCTGAGAAATCAACTGCTTTTTTTCTTTCCTCTGTTGGGTTAACTCCAGAGATTACCATATCAACTTTATTAGCATTTAATGCTGCGATTAATGAGTCAAATGCCATTTGTTGAATTTCAACTTGAACACCTAATTTTTTAGCAACTTGCTCTGCTAAGTAAATATCTGCACCAACAACTTTCTTATTACCATTTTCTGTTGTTAAAAACTCATACGGAGGATAGTCTGGAGAAACTCCTAATACTATTTTATTTTTTTCTTTAACTTCTTGTAATTTGTTTTTTGTGTTGCTACTTGAGCATGCTGTTAATGTAACTACTGTAATAATTGATGTAATGAATAATAATAATTTTTTCATCGTCTTGTCTCCTTTTTTCTTTATTATATTATATAACTATAGAAAAGAACAAATTATAAATAAAAAAACTCCTTGTAGCTAATTATCCTAGCTACAAAGAGACGAATTTTCGCGGTGCCACTCTTTTTGGTATACTTAATAATAGAAATACAGTCCATGGTCTATGTAACTTCACGAGATAAATAAAAAAGTCTTTTTATAATTTCCTAAGAAACTATAAAAAGACGAAATCAATTCCGCGTTGCCACTTTTCTTGGTATTTAGTATACCCACTCAATCTCTTTAAGGCAGAGTTACCAATTATCTAATAATTGCCTAAAAAGTGCGTTCATCTAGAAAAATTACTAACCTCACACCAACGTTAGCTCGCTAAAAATTTTTTACCAAATTACTATTCTTTTCTAAGGTTTTGTTTTATTGTTAATTATTTTACACCGTTAATAATTACTTGTCAAGTGAAAAATTAAATTTTTAATATTTTTTTCTAATTACTTTATCTATATCTCCTTTAGAAAAAGAAAGAACTCAAAGAATAATTTCTTTCTTGAGTTCTTTCGATATAACTTATTATTTATTTAACAAGTTATATAAAGTTTTAACATGGACTCCTGTAGCACCTTTGGGAAGATATTTTTCACCTTTTGATAAATATGCAGTTCCTGCAATATCTAAGTGAATCCATGGAACATTATTTGCTACGAAATTCTCAATGAATAATCCCGCAGTTATAGTTCCCCCAAGTCTTCCACCTGTATTTTTCACATCAGCTACTGACGAATTGTTTAATTTTCTAAAGCTGTTATCTACTGGCATTTGCCATACTCTTTCTCCTGCTTGCTTAGCCGCTTCGCTCAGTTCATTATAAAATTCTTGATTGTTTGTCACTGCTCCAGTATAGAACTCTCCTAATGCAACTAAACATGCTCCAGTAAGTGTTGCCAAATCAATAACTTTATTAACTTTTAGTTTTTCTGTAGCATAGTAAACCGAATCTGCAAGAGTGATGCGTCCTTCAGCATCAGTATTTGCTACTTCTACTGTTTTTCCTGATAAAGTTGAAATAACATCACCTGGTTTATATGATCCACCAGCTATCATATTTTCACAAGCTCCTACAATAGCAATAACATTTGTTTTTAATTTTCTTGTAGCAATCAGTTTCATTGTTCCAATAACTGTTCCTGCTCCACCCATATCACAGTGCATTATATCCATACTATTGGCTGTTTGTTTTATTGAATAACCGCCTGTATCATAAGTCACACCTTTACCTACTAGTCCTACTACTTCACTTTCTTCTGGATTATTTAAATACTTCATAACGATAAATCTTGGTTTTCTATCGGATGCACGACCTACAGCTAATAATCCTTTTAGACCTAGTTCTTCACATTGTTTTTCATCATAAACTTCAACTTCAACACCTAATGCTGATAATTCTTCACTAGCTATATTAGCAAGTGTTTCTGGATATAAATACTCTGCTCTTTCGTTAACTAAATCACGTGCGAAGAATATACCACTTATAATATCAAAAGCTTCATTTACTATTTCTTCAATATTATCAATTTTTTCTTCTGTTGCTAGGTTAATGGTAATTTCTGGAAAATCTTTTCTATCTGATTTATACTTATCAAATTTGTAAGTAGCGTGCAAAGCACCTTCTACTGCAGCATTCACTAGATTTTGAGTTGGGGTATTATCTAGTTTTGGTAAAGTAATTTGAGCCTCAAACTCTTTGTGTTTTGCTAATACCTTAACTAACTTAAAAAATACCTCACGAACTTGATCTTCTTCTAACTCATTTCTTTTTCCTAATCCTATTAATATTTCTTTTTCTCCATTATATGGTAAATTCACATATATTTCATTAAACTTTCCTATAAATAATTCTTTTGATTTTGTGTATTCTAAAAGTTTACTGTCATAATTTTCATTTTCAAATATAGGTGATACTTTTACACCTTCTAGTTTATTTGTATTAAATTTCATTTTTTTATCCTCGTACTCGGTACGTCCCTTCTTATCTTATATTTTCTAGAATTTCCTTTGCTATTTCTTTAGCTTCTAACACTGTATTTTCCAATGTTGTCCCTTTTTTTGATTTACCTATTATAAACACATTAGGGTATTGTTTTCTCATATACTCATTAAATTCGTTAATTCTTTTATTATATTCTCTACAGCAAAAACGATAATTATCTTTTATTCTACTAATATAATACTTATTGATATTTCCTACTACTCCATGGACTTTAATAATTTCTTTTTCAACAATTTCCTTAATCTCATCATCGGTTTTATCCATGAGTTTCATAACCGCTTCTTCTCTAATAATATAAGCTCTTACAATTTGAATACCGCTCATTTTTATATCTATCCACTTATTACTTACGTATTCTAATTTTGTAACATACTCACTTTCGTTTTTTTGAAAAATTATCTCACCTATTTCACGATTAATATGTAAATCATCTCTCTTATAAACTAAAGTTATAACTATATTCGAAACATAATCCATATCTGAATAAAACTCAGAAATTTTCTCATCATCATTAAACCACGGTAAAAAGTTTTTTTGACTCAAAGTTAAAACTATATAATCATAATAGTAGATACTACCATTTGAATGAACTAAATATTTATCTCCTCGTTTTTCAATTTTTTCAACTTTTCTATTTAATTCTAAAAATACTTTATCTGAAAAATTTGATTCTAAGGTTTCTATAAAAGATTTTAAAGTAAATTTTAACCGATAATCTGCTCCTACTGTAATATTATCAATTACGTTTCTATTATACATATCTTCAAGCACTTTATTGATATCTTCTTTTTGAATTGTTAAAAATGATAATTCTGGCATCAAACTTACCATACTTTGATTTGAAATATCACTAGCATAGTAACTTGTTAACAATGGTTCTATTAGTTTATCATAGATTTTTTCATTAACAATAGCTTTAAAAAACTCTTCAACTGTTAATTCTTTGATGTCTTCATCTTCTAGCGTATTATACATATTATATAAGATGGATAATTTTTCTTTAAATGTGAATAAATCAGACATTAACAATTCTTTTTTATCAAGAGGTAAACCATAAAGCATTTTTTCTGGCAAGTATTTAATTCCCTCATTTGTATAAAATACCTTCTTCGTTGCTCCACTCTTAATTAAATATCTGTGTAAGCCCAGTTCTATCATCAAATAAAACAATACACCTTGTTCACTAATAGAATTGTGCCATCCATTATCATAAATTTCTTGCCCAAACTGAAACTTTCCAAATCTGTCATTTGCAAATTCTAAATCTCTCTCGATTAGATCAATATTAAACTTTTTTGAGTTTACTCCTGAGAGTTTATCAAGAAAGTAAGCACAACTTACTCCTGATAAGTCTCCTCCTATTATTGCTATATTTTTCATAATCTATCCTTCTACTTCACTTTTCCAATAAATATTTTAGATATTATGTTAGCTATAACTAATGAACCTACTATAACTAACATATTAGCTCCACTGAAGCTAGTCAAGAATACAGAAATCACAGTTAAAATAACAGTGGTTATAAAGATAACGATAGTTAACAACTTTTTATAACTTTTAATTTTTATATTTTCACTTACTGGTAAAATACTGTGCCAAATATTATTACTCATTTGTTTATATAACGGAACTAGCTGAATAATAGCTAAATAACTATATGAAATGATAGCTAATCCACTAACGTATGCATTTTTAAAACTAAAAATTACAAGCGCTGCTAATAACATTAATCTTAATGCTAGGTAAACTGTATTTTCTTGTCTTAAGAATACTCTATAGTAATAGTATTTAAAACTATATTCTTCTTTGAAATTATCTTTTGACAATTTTGGTAATAGTATATCAAAGTATTTTCTTCTTGCAACTTTTACCCCACTTAATGGTACATCAACAAACATATTTACAAATTTCAAATAGTTTTCCATACGGTGCTTATCATAGTCAGCAGCTTGATTCCAGTTTACGACATATTTTTCTTGATCTTTATCGTTTACTTTACCGCCTGCATTTTTCATAATATAGTAAGTAAATATGGCTAGTCCAATTATACTAATAAAATAAATAACACGAATAGCTGTGTTCTCAAAAAACAACTCTAACAACTGGATA
Organism: uncultured Gemella sp.; assembly: GCA_963535095.1. GTDB lineage: Bacteria > Bacillota > Bacilli > Staphylococcales > Gemellaceae > Gemella. The sequence goes on from CAUSUW010000021.1 coordinate 11,765, forward strand.
ACGATTACAATAAATAGCAGTAGTTTACTCCAAATCACTTCTTTGTAGTGGATAACTTGGAAATATTTTAATAAATTGTTCCATATTATTACTATTAATAACATGAAAATGCTTACTCTATCTATATTACCAATAAGATTAGTAATTGGCTTTGTAGCAAAATAGAAAATTATAACTGTAATTATATGAACTATTGTACTATGTGTTACAGTTTTCAATCCAACTTTTCTATAATATTTTTCTAATGGTAATAAAAATACTGCATCCGCTTCTTTAATATGAGTTTTTATTTTAGAACTTACTAAATAATAACTAAAGACAGCAGTTGCTGCTGTGTAAACTGAGTATAATTCTACTTTGCTTGCAATAGCAATCCATTTCGAATAATTTATAAGCACTGCTCCCAAAACTATAATAAGAAACATTATAAGGTGCGAATTAAAAATGTACTTACTATAGGTTAACTTTAACTCTTGCTCTTTCTTTCGTCTGTCAGAAAAAATATTTTCAATATTACTCATTATTTCCTCGCACTGTTAATGATAAATATATTTCATCTAAAGACGCACCTGCCATATTGAATTCGGCTCTTAGTTGTTCTAAATTGCCATTTGCTAAGATTTTTCCTTCGTGAATTATTACAAAGTTATCACAATATTTTTCTGCTGTTGCAAGAATATGTGTAGACATAAGAATACTAGCTCCTTCGGCTCTTCTATCACACATTAAGTTAATTAAGTCATTTATTGCAATAGGATCTAAGCCTAAAAATGGTTCATCAATTATATATAAATTCGGTTCTACTAAAAAGGCACAAATTATCATAACTTTTTGCTTCATACCTTTTGAGAAATGAACAGGAAAGAACTTTTTCTTATCTTTCAACTTAAATAAATCTAATAATTTTTCAGCTCTTTTCCAAGTATCCTCCATATTCAAGCCATAAGCCATTGCTGTAAGATTAATATGTTCTTCTAAAGTCAGTTCCTCATATAAAACTGGTGATTCTGGAATATAACTTATACTTTTTCTATATTTTTCATTATTTTGAGTGATTGTAATTCCATTAACTTTTATTTCACCTTCCATCGGTCTTAATAATCCTAAGATATGTTTAATAGTTGTACTTTTACCTGCACCATTAAGACCAATTAATGCAGTTATACTACCTTTAGGTATTTGGATATTAACGTCTTCGATAATTTTTCTTCGATTATAACCTCCACCTAAATTACTTATTTCTAATACATTTGCCATTATTTATGACTCCTCTCTCTAACGCTTCTATTATCAAATCAATCTGTTTATAAGTTTCCTCTTTAGTTCCACCATTATCTATTACATAATTGCCAAGAATTGATTTATCTTTTGAACTCATTTGACTTTCAATTCTAAACATTGCCTGTTCTTTTGACAATGCATTTCTACTCATCAACCTAGCTAATTGAATTTTTTCATCGACATGTACTACAATAATCTTTTCAACTAAATCTTCAAATCCAGCTTCAAATAACAATGCTATGTCTAAAAAAACAAATCTTTCATCTCTATGATTTTCTTGTAATTGTAGAATTATTTTTCTTATATAAGGATGCACGATACTATTAAGAATTTTTAAATTTTCATCGTTACCAAAGACTAATTTCCCTAGTTTTTCTCGGCTTATTTCATTATTTTCTAGAATTGTCAAGCCGAAACTTTTCTTTAATTTTTCTTTTACTTCATCACTAGTAAGAGCTATATGACCAAGTTTATCAGCATCTATAATTGTATAACCTTTTTCTTTCAAATAATTTGACACAGTACTCTTCCCACATGCTATACTACCTGTAATTCCAATATTCAAAATATCATCTCCATTAAATTACTTAAATACAATTTTATCATAAACCGCAATCATTTACCACATTTTACAAGTTAATTCAAAACTATAATGTATAAAAAATACACTCCCTATCAGAATCTAAATTATCTAATAGAGAGTATAAAAATTTTTATTTATTTTTCTTTATATGGATGAATATCCATTTCTTCAAGTTTAACAAATTTTCGTTTTGTTACTACTTTAAATATTATATACATTAGAACTCCAATAGCTGGACAAACTAAGTTATATGACATTTTTACAAAACCACCAGTTGCATAATCTGAAACTAATTGAAGTAAAATTATAGTTGCAAATGATAGTAATGCAATATAAGAACCAACAACACCAGTTTTGGCTGTGTATGGCAATACATCTTCAGCTTTTTTTCCCTGCTTAGCAATGGCTTTTCGTAATCTTATTTGGGAAACTAATGAAACCATCCAAATAATCATTACTATAATTCCAACCATTGATAATAGCATGTAGTATCCACTTGGATTGATTTTTTCAAAAATGAAACATAAAATCATGAATATCGCTGAAAATGTTAATGAAATTACAGGAATAGAATTACTATTTAATTTTTTGAATACTTTCGGACCATAGTTATGTGAACTTAACGAGAATAACTGTCTACTTGATACATACATACCTGAGTTTGCTGCTGATAATACTGATGTTAGAATTACAGCATTCATAATCACAGCTGCTATTTCTAATCCAATGTTTTGGAAGACAATAGTAAAAGGTGATGCAGTAACATTGTTTGTATCCAATAATCTAGGATCATTTGCTGAAACTATTGAAGATATAATCAACATTGTTGCAATATAGAATATTAATATTCTCCAGAATACTTGTTTTACAGCTTTTGGCATCGTTTCTTTTGGATTAGGTGATTCACCAGCTGTGACTGCTACTACTTCTGTTCCTCCAAATGAGAAAGCTGCTGTAGATAAAACCCCAAATAATCCTAACGCCCCGGCGCTACTTGTTTTTTCACCATTTTTAATAAAAGTAGCAATACCTGCTTCACTATTTCCAGTAACCCCAAAAATGATTGCAGCTCCTACTATTAAGAATGCTATAACAGTCAATACTTTAATGATTGTTATCCAATATTCAACTTCACCAAAAACTTTAACACTTACTAGATTTAATAAATACAAAATAACTAAAAATACTATACATATAGAAAATGTTGAAAATTGTCTAAAGAATTCCCAGTAATGCAATATTTTTGATAACGTGATTATATCAACACTCGCAACTAGAATCCACAATATCCAAAATAGCCATCCAACTCCAAATCCTACACCAGGATCTATAAAACGTGTTGCATAAGCTCCAAAAGAACCTGAAACCGGATAAAATGTTGCTAATTCTCCTATTGATGCCATTAAGAAGTAAATAATAACACCTATTAATGCATAAGTAAGAACCGCCCCATAAGAACCTGCTTTACTAACAACCGCTCCACTTGCCATAAATAATCCTGTCCCTATACATCCACCTATAGCAATCATACTGATATGACGAGCTTGTAACTTTCTTTCCATTTTTGAATCTGTCATTCTCTTCATCCTTTCTTTATTTTTAATTTATAAATATAGATTATACTAGATAATTTCAACTTTGTAAATAATTTTCTGAAATTTCAACAAAATTTTTCTACTTTTTCAAAATACTTTTGTATCCTTTGATGCAAAGGTGTATATAAATCTTATAATTGATAGAAGTTATCAATTACGAGATTTAATTTTTATGTTCTGAAATATAATATATATATAAAAATGATTATCAAAATATTAATTCTCTCCTTATAGATATAAAATAATTCTTTCCTTTTTTATAAAAAATTATTTTATAATTCCCTTAGAAACTATAGTTTAGAAAGTGTTTACAGAATTATTCCTTATGGTATAATTTTTGTATAAAATATTTTATTTATATTAATGTTAGGAGGCATTATTATGACTACTTTTTATAACGAAGCTAGGAAGTTTGCAAAAAAATACATTGATCCCATTGCAAAAGAAATAGATGAACAAGAAAGGTTTCCTGAGGAAGTATTTAAAGAATTAGGAAAAGCTGGATACTTTAAACTTATGATACCTACAGAACTTGGTGGTTTAGGAAAAGATATGCAAGAGCACGCAGATGCTTGTCGTGCATTTGCTAAGTCTAGTGCTACAGTAGGTTTATGTTATATGATGCACAATGTCGCTCTAAACTGTATTCTTTCATATGCGGATGATAATCTTAAATCAAAAATCTGTAAAGATATCGTAGAAAATGAAAAATTCATGGCACTTGCTTACAGTGAATTAGGTACTGGTACTCACTTCTATATTTCTGATGTTAAAACTGAATTCAAAGATAACTCAGTTATTTTCAATGGACTAAAAAGTATGGTAACATCTGCTGAATTTGCATCTTACTACTTAGTACTTACTCCTTCTGATGTTGAAGGGGGAATTGATAACTGGGTATTCCCTCTTGGAAGTAAAGGTTTAGAATTCAAGTCATCTACATGGCACGGTCTTGGAATGCGTGGTAATGTATCATGTCAAATGGCTATTAACGATGTTGAATTAGATAAGGAACTTCGCATCGGTGAAGCTGGTTCAGGAGTTGATCAAGTGTTTACTATCGTTGCTACATACTTCATCACAGGACTTGCTGCTGTTTATAGTGGATTATGTGAAGCTATTTTAGATGAAGCCGTAGCTCATACTACTAATAGAAAATATCCAACTGGTAAATCTCTAAGTGAAATTGAAACTGTTCAAATTCATCTATCAAAAATTTACAGTCAAACTAATGCAGCAGTACTTGGAACAAATGAGGCTGCGCGTAGTTTCTTAGAAAAAGAACCTGATATGCTTGCAAAAATTTTATCAGCTAGAATTTTTGCTAGTGAAGCTGCTATAGAATTAGCTCGTCTTGGAATGCGTGTTGGTGGTGGTAAAGCCTATAACCGTGTTGGTAATATGGAACGCTACTTAAGAGATGCATTCGCAAGTCACATTATGGCTCCTAGCGTTGACGTATTAACAATTTGGTTAGGTAAAGCTATTACTGGGCAACAATTACCATAAAAACTATCTTAAAATATTTATATAAGGGGGATGAGTACACTTACCCCCTTATTTCTAAAATTGAAATTAATATATAAGAAAAGAGGAATATTTATTATGACAAAATTAAAAATTGGGGCTGTAATCTATGATCCAAAAGTGACTGTAATTTGGGGGATTATTGCTAAATTCTTTGAAGATGAAAACTTCCCTATTGAACCCGTTTATTATAAAGATTACAAAGCACAAGTTGATGGATTACTAGCACGTGAAATCGAAGTTGCTTGGAACTCACCTTTAGCATGGTTAGATACTAATATTCGCACAAATGGTACTGCACTAAACGGTTCAATGCGTGATACTGACCGTGACCGTAGTTCTTACCTAGTTGTAAAAGCTAACAGTAACATAGATAGTATCAATGATTTAAAAGATAAAACAATTGGTTTTGGTGCAATTGATTCACCTCAAGCTAGACTAATCCCTATTAATCATCTCCACAAACATGGATTAGAATTCGGAAAAGATTATGTTGAAAAACGTTTCGATATTGGTATTGGGCTACATGGAGATCACGTTGGCGGTGAGCTTGATTCTGCAATTGCCTTAAAAAATGATGAAGTGTCTGGTACATGGATGCTAGATTTAAACTATAATGCTTGGATAGCAGATGGTACTCTTGATGAAAATCAAGTTAAAATTTTATCAAAAACTGATTTTTTTGATCACTGTATCTTCTCAGGTCATCCTGAATTAGAAGTTTCGAAATTTGAAAAATTCATAGAAGTTCTACACAAAATGGATTATAGTAATCCTGACCACAAAGAAATGATGGATATGGAAGGATTAAAAGAATGGATTTCTGGTCGCACATCAGGATTCAAACAACTTACTGAAGCTAATGAATATCTAAACTTTTTTAGAGATTTCCACGGAGAATAGTTATGAGTAGTTCATCATTTTTAACTTCACTTCTAGGAAGTATGCCGCGAAGTAAGAAATTATTGACTGCAAAACGAAAATTTAATAAAGGTAATCTTGATTTCAACTCTTACCATCAAATATTAGACGAAGAAACTAAGTATGTGGTAAATCTTCAAGAACATAATGATATAGATATTATAACAAGTGGTGAATTAAACCGTGATAACTATGTTTCATTTATTGCTGAACGATTAGAAGGGGTTTCTATGATGAGTATGGCTGATATGTTTGATTATATTGAAGATAAACAAGGTTTTGAACAAATTCTTGACATTTTAGATGTCCCAGCAATTAGTATAAAAAATGCAATTTGTACAGGTAAAGTCAAATATAATAAACCTCTAGTCGCAGATGAAATGATTGAATTAAAAAAAATAACTTCGAAGAAAATTAAAGCTACTCTTCCTGGTCCATATTTAATGACTCGTTCCATGTGGCTACCTGCTCTATCAAAACAATATTATGATAGTAAAGATGCCTTAGGAGAAGATGTAATTAAAGTACTAAAACAAGAAATAGATACTTTATATTCACATGGAATTGATATAATTCAATTTGATGAACCAGTGTTAACTGAAGTCGTTTTTTCTGAAGGAAAAACAAGATCATTTATGTGTGCCGCACTATCTGAGAAAAAAGATCCAACAGAGGAATTAAAATTCGCTACGAAATTAATAAAATCCGTAATATCTTATGCTAAAGAAAAAGGAATATTAGTTTCTCTTCATGTTTGCCGTGGAAATTGGAGTAGAGATGAAAGTATACTTTTAACAGGACCCTATACTCCTTTATTACCTTTGTTTGAAGAAACATTACCTAATATACTGACATTAGAGTTCTCAACTCCTCGTGCCGGAGAAATTTCATCATTACTTAGTAGCAATTTAATTAAAGAAAATTGTATACTTGGTCTTGGCGTGATGAATCCAAGAACAGATGAAATTGAATCTTTAGAGAATATCTTATCTCGAGTTGAGGAAGTTCTACGTTTTATTCCTAAAGAACAAATTTGGTTAAATCCTGATTGTGGATTTGCTACATTTGCTAACAGACCCGTTAGTACCATGGATATTATTGATAAAAAATTAGCACGACTTAATGAAGCAAAAAATACATTGAGGCAACTATATGACTAATATATACGAATCAAATAATTATGACATCTCTTTTAGAGGAATATGGACAAATAATGATTTTAAACTATATACAAATAATGATATTATTCCTGTATCTACTGATATAAGCTTCGATGTAAATGCTGACTACAGAAGCAGTATAAACTATTTTGCTGCTTCTATCCTAGGCGGCATAGCACATGCTGTAATTACGTCATGTAAAAGATCAAATATTGAAGTTGAAGAATTAGAGGGGAAAATTCATTTATTAATAAAAAATCCCTTAACGTTACTAAACGTTAAAGGTTATAACGAAGAGCCTAAAATTGAAAAATGTGAAATCACTTATTATCTTTATGCAGATGCTGATGAAGATTTACTATTAAAATTCTGTTATTCATCATTAAAAAATTCTTTCATATATAACACGCTAAAGAATATAATAAACTTTGAAATTAAATTCATTTTAATAGACTAAAAAAGGAAAATCGAGATTATTCGATTTTCCTTTTTATATTAAATTAGATTTCTCTTCTTGTTCTTCTTCTTGGACGTGGGTACATTTCTTGTTCTACTTCATTTTTACCATATCCACTTGTAAATGAGCTAGCTTCTGGTTGTGCTGGACGTTGTGCTAAGATATCTCTTTCTACACTTACTCCATCTTCTTCAAATCCAGTAGCAATAACAGTTACGATGATTTCATCAGTTTTTTCTAAATCTTCGTTAAATACTGTACCGAAAATCATGTTCACCTCGTCATCACTTGCTTCTTGAACGATACTTGCTGCTGCTTGAGCTTCAAATAAACTTAGTGATGGACCACCAGTAATATTTAATAACACTCCTTTAGCACCAACGATAGAAGTTTCTAATAATGGAGATGAAATAGCTTTTTTAGCTGCTTCGATAGCTCTGTTTTCTCCTGAAGCTACCCCGATACCCATTAATGCAGAACCTTGATCAGCCATAATTGCTTTAACATCAGCAAAGTCAAGGTTAACTGTACCAGAAACGTTAATTAGGTCGGAAATACCTTGAACCCCTTGACGTAATACGTTATCAGCTTCAACGAATGCTTGCATCATTGGAGTACTCTTATCTACGATATCTAATAATCTATCGTTAGGAATAACGATTAGTGTATCTACAGCACCTTTAAGTGAGTTAATACCAGCTGTAGATTGTACTTGACGTTTTTTACCTTCAAAATTGAACGGACGAGTAACAACACCTACTGTTAATGCACCTAATTCTTTAGCTATACCTGCTACGATTGGAGCTGCACCTGTACCAGTTCCTCCTCCCATACCAGAAGTAACGAATACCATATCTGCTCCTTCTAGTGCTTCTTCAATTTTATCTTTAGTTTCTTCCGCTGCTTTACGTCCTACTTCTGGATTAGCTCCAGCTCCAAGACCTTTAGTTAATTTTTCACCGATTTGAATTCTTACGTCTGCTTTAGAACGTTTTAATGCTTGAGCGTCTGTATTAACTGCGATAAATTCAACGTTTTGAATCCCACTTTCTACCATTCGGTCAACGGCGTTTCCACCACCGCCACCAACACCTACTACTTTAATTACTGCTGATTGATCAAATTCTTCAAACATTCTTTATTTCCTCCTGATTATTATTCAAAAAACGAATTATACATTTTAGTTATTTTATCAAAAAAGTTTTTCTCTTCTTCTTTTTTCTCTTCTTCATAATAAGTTTCTTCTTCATGATTTTCCTCATGAGTTTCACTCATTAATGGAACTTCAACTTTTGAATTATTCACTGCAATCTCTTCTACTGCAGAGACATTTTCAAATGTTGAATTTGTATTTTTTACTGTCGGTACTTCATCAGTTACTTGATAACCAAATAATGATTCTATTTTATAACTACTTGTTAATGTACCAACAACAACTGCCAATTCTGGCGAATTAGCTCCTATAATTTTTGGTGAACCAATTCTAACGTTCATTTTTCTTAGCATATCTTTTGCTAAATCAAGAACACCAGGCATAAGAGTAGTTCCACCTGTTAATACAACATTTCCTTTTACTCTATTTATACCAGCTTTTCTTAATACATCGAATGAACGTAAAATAATTTCTTCTACAATTTCCTCTATGTAATCAGCCAATTCTTTTTGAGTATATGGCTCTTCATCTGGTTCTAAGTTATCTAAATCAATAATTACCTGTGGTGATGCTAAATCATAAAAAGCATGACCTTGAGTTACTTTAATCTCTTCTGCACGTTTTAATGGGACATTCAACACATCAGATATTGTACGTGTAATATCTTCACCAGCTAACTCTATTGATTGTGATAATTGAAGAATACCGTCTTCAAAATAACTCACAGTCGTTAGTCCTGCTCCAATATCGATTATCACTGACCCATAATCTTTTTCTTCATCATTTAATAGTAATTCTCCTAATGAATGAGATGTACAAAAAGTTTCGTTACAATCTAATCTTAGGTTTTCAATACTTTTATATATTGTATGAAGATGAGTCTTAGAAGTTAAAACTCTATTTCCTGTTACTTCAAATGAATTATGAACAGTCATTCCTTTTGGTTTTCTAATATTTTCAATATCATCAAGACGATAGTAATCTGGAATTACTTGCACCACTTCTCTTTCTCGTGGTAATGGTAGTATTTTTGCTTCTTCAATTACTTCTTCGATATCTCTACCATCAATATCGTGTTTTGTATCAAATTTAATTTCCGCTACACTTTTTTTAATATGAGTGTGTATACTTGGAACTGCTACATATAATGATCTTATGTCCTTATTAGCTTCACTTTTCGCAATATCTATTGCTTTTTGAATATCTCTAGAAGCAGATTCCACATCAATAATGTTTCCTCGCTTAATAGACGTTGTTTTAACAACACCAACACCGAGTATATTCAATTTTTCATATACTACATCTGCTATAATCACTTTTATACTAGATGATCCCAGATCTATTGAAGTATATAATTGTGAACTCAAGTCAAACACTCCTTCCTTTTAAAACTTTGTTATTATAATAAAATTGTAAATACACACATATTTTATTTACACATACTAAATTATAACATAAAATTAAAAAAAAAAATATGAAAAACACCAAAAAAAATTAAATTTTATTAAAATATTTTCAATTTGTAATATAATAATTAATTTTTTTTATTTTATATTATTTTTCACTAAAAAAAGCATCCAAAATATAAATTTTCGGATACTTTTTTTACTATTCATCTTTCTTATTACTTGACGACTGCTGTTTAATATTCTTGTTATTAGCTAAATTACTATTCTTTTTATTTGTAGTAGAATTTTCAGATTTATTATTTTGTTGTACTTTATCTTCTTTTTCTACATTATTTTTGTCTTTATTTGATGAATCATCATCAGTTAATCCTTGTCTTGATAGTAATTTTTTTATATTATCATTTCTAGTTTTTTCCGTTTTTAATGTTTCAAGATACGCACCATTTATTAAATTTAAAGTAGTATTATTTTTGTCTTCAATATATTTAGATATTTCTTCATAATAATTCAACTTATCCGCGAAGTTTGCTCTTAAAGCTTTAACTTTTTGACCATCTTTCATATAAATTATTACTCTATCACTTTCATCATCTATTATTTCAGAAATTTGTAATCGAACTTCTTGTTTTAACTTGTTTAGATTTTTATAAACTTCCTCAAGTTTATTACCATCATTATTGAAATTTTCCAAAATAGGTAAATTATAATTGTTTCTAATTTTACCAGAATAGGATTTTCCATTTTCCATTATTATTTCTGTATTACCGTCATCTTTTTTGATTTGTGCTATGAAACTATACTCTTCTACATATACTTTTATTGATGATGGTAAAGTAGATTTTACTGTGACTGATTTAAAAATCTCAAATCTTGATTTTATATTATTTTGGATCTCATCATCTTTTATCGACCATGTTCGGAGATTATTATTAATATTTCCTGCTTCAAGAATTTCTTCCTTTGTGATTTGATTATTTCCTTCAACTTCTATAGTCTTCAGCTTCAAATAATTACTAAATAATAGTCCGAATACTACTATTACAATTAAAAATAAAGTTACTATAAATAGAGTTTCACGTCTCTTTTTTCTTTTTATTTTTTCTAATGAACTTCTTCTTTTTTCATTGTTCATTTTTACTAGTAACTTTTTATTTTTCTTGTTCATAGTTTTTTAGTCCTTTTGATTAATCTTCTTAAACGTTTCTATAAATTCATCTCCACGATCTTCGAAACATTTATATTGATCCCACGATGCACAAGCAGGTGATAATAATATTGTATCACCATCTGCTGCAAGTGTGTTAGCTAAAATAGTGGCATCGTCTACTTTTACGGCCCTATGGCATTCAACTTTATTGTCAACAGCTAAATTATATAGAATTTCTTTACTTTCCCCTACAACAACCATTGCCTTAATTCTTTGGAAAAATGGAACTAGTTCTTTAAAATCAATTCCTCTGTCTTTTCCACCACAAATAAGTATAATATTCTTTTCAAAGCCTGAAAGTGCTGTAGTTGTAGCTACTGGATTAGTTGCTTTCGAATCATTGTAGTACTTAACCCCGTTATGCTCACCTACATACTGTAATCTGTGTTTTACTCCACTAAATGCATATAGTACTTCTTGAATAACTTCTACTTTTGCACCTTTAGTATATGAAATCACAGCAGCATTGATTGCATTTTCTACATTGTGCATTCCTGGTAATGAAAGCTTAGTTATATCAAATAACTCCACTCCATCGTATGTAACGATATTATTTTTTACAAATATGCTAGCTTCATTATTTTCTTTAGTATCATAGAAAAGCACAGTAGAATTGATTTTTTCTAAATCATATTTTTCTTTTTCTTTAATATTTAGAATAAGAATATCATCATTTGTTTGATTTTTATAAATATTTCTTTTTGCATTTCTATAGTTTTCAATATTTCCATGATAATCTAAATGCCCAACACCTAGATTGGTTATAACTGCAACAGATGGTTTAAAATATTTTGTTCCTTGTAATTGAAAAGATGAAACTTCCGTAATTATTAAAGAATCAGGATGATTGTATGCAACTTCTATAGCTGGATACCCAATATTTCCTGCTAAATAAACATCTTTTTTTGCTGCTTTTAATATATCAAAAGTCATCTGAGTAGTTGTAGTTTTACCATTTGTTCCAGTTATTGCTACCATATCGATATTAAACAATGTATTGGCTAGCTCAATCTCTGTTATTATATCAATATTTTTTTCAATTGCTTTTTGTAAAAATTCAATTTCATATTTTATTCCTGGATTTTTTACAATTAAATCAATATTTTCTAATAGTTCAAGTGGATGTTCACCATCAATCACTTCTATTCCTAGTTCTTTCAATTCTACTGCTTTCTCATCATTACTTAAATCATCATACGCATTTAAAGTAACGTCATACCCTAGTTTTTTTAGAATTTTTGCAGTTGAATAACCACTTCTTGCAAATCCTAATACTAGTATTTTTTTTTCTTCTAAATTAATCATTTTAAATTACCCCTATAAAGTATCCTATAGCTGATGATACCACTGCTATAGCAACAAAAATATACACAGTTTTTACTTCGCCATATCCTGATAACTCAAAATGGTGATGTAACGGTGACATTTTAAAAATTCTTTTGCCTGTTTTTTTAAAGTATGCCACCTGAATAATTACAGATAAAGTTTCCAATATATAAACTAAACCTATAAATAAAAATGCTATTTCTTTATGTAAAATTACTGAAATTGCTGCCAGAATCCCACCTAAAGCCAAAGATCCTGTATCTCCCATAAAAATTTTTGCAGGATTTCTATTAAATATTAAAAATCCTAAAAGTGCTCCAACAATAGTCAGACAGAAAACTAATACGGGGAAATTATTTTCCTTATATGCTAATAATGCAAATGTACTAGTAGTAATAATTGTAACACTTGTTGCTAATCCATCTAAGCCATCTGTTAAATTCACTGCATTAGAAAATCCTGTTTGCCAAAATACTAGGAATATTAAGTATAAATATGAAATATTTAAATTATAATCTAATCCAGGAATATGTATATAATTTATATCTTTATATATATAAGTTACTAAGATATAAAATATTACAGAAAATAGTATTTGTAACATTAATTTTTTTCTTGGAGCAAGTCCATCATTTTTCTTCTTAACCACGATAAGCATGTCATCAATATAACCAATAATCGAAAATGAAATAGTTGTATAAATGAATAAAAAGTAATACTGCATATTTTTACTATCTAAAAACACTGCTATCACAAGCGAAATGACTATAGAGATAATAAATGATATTCCACCCATAGTAGGCGTTCCTTTTTTATGCATATGACTTTGTGGTCCTTCTTCTCGAATTGCTTGACCAAATTTTAGAACATGTAAATATTTTATTAATCTTGGTAGCATTAGTACTGTAAGAAAAAATGCTACCAATAATAACGATATAGCAAATACTGTATCTGAATTACTCATTTCGTTCTCCTAACTAAATTTTATTTTTATCTTGTCCCCTTTTTTTATAAATCTCTGTGCAGGAATCGATTGTTGTTTAGCAAAACCATTCCCTTCTATTTCGATATCTAAACCTGCTAATTTCGCATAATTTATGACATCGATTTTTGACCAACCTATGAAATTAGGTAATATTATATTATTATCTGAAACTAATAAAAATATTCTTTCATCTTGTTTTATTACATTATCAGCTGATGGATATTGACCTATTATGTTATTTCCAGATCCTATTGTAATAATGTTTTTTGTTTTTTGTTGTAATTTAAGTATTGTTGAATCTAGATTCTCACCAACAACATTTTCCATTTGATAACTTTTTACTGTATCGTTATCATTAGATTTTTTTACATTTAAATAATTTAATGTGTTTTCCATAATCGGTTTAAAAATCTCAGATGCACCATTTGCATTACTTGCACCTAATTCTTTCGAAGGTAATTTAATACCAACATATAGAATAACTTGTGGATCTTCACTAGGTGCATAACCTATAAATGACTGCATTACTTTATATGGGCTATTATAGTATGTACCTGTTTTCGGATCTACAACCT
>CAUSUW010000022.1:0-25617 GCA_963535095.1 uncultured Gemella sp.
AAGTAAGGAGAAAATTTACATAGAAATTAATGCAGTAGTGTTGTTTTAATTTTGGGTAAATTAATCTTGAAAAATATGAGATTGCTAGAAAGAATATTCTAGGCTGACTCGACAAAATCGATTTCTCCGAAATCACGATTTTGAGTCACTCCCAAAAAAGTATAAATAGAAAGAGAGAATATATATATGAAAATTAAACAAATACGAAATGCTACATTGAAAATCAATTTTGCAGGTAAAACAATCCTAGTGGACCCTATGCTTTCTAAAAAAGGAGAACTTCCTCCTTTTGGACCACCGATTCTTCCTTTATATCCTGCATCAGGAAATATGGAAAATAATCCTTTAGTGGAATTACCTATTCCAGTTGAAGAGTTGTTAGATAATGTTGATGCAGTGATTATAACACACTTACACGAGGATCATTGGGATGCTGCAGCTGTGGAGTTAATAGATAAAAATATGCCTTTATACGTGCAAAATGAAGAAGATGCCGAAAAATTAGGAGAACAAGGATTTAAAAATATTTATGTTTTAGGACACCAAACTGCTCTTGATGATGTTCTATTAACTTACGTAGAAGCTAAGCATGCGAGTAATGATCAAATGCTTGCTGTTGCTGGTAAATCTTGTGGTGTAATCTTTGAGCATAAAGACGAACCTACTACCTATCTTTTAGGGGATACAGTATGGTATGAGAATGTGGAAAATACGTTGAAAAAATATCAACCTAAAGTAGCTATAATAAACGCCGGAAATAATCAGTTTTCAGAAGGTGGTCCACTTGTCATGGGAGCTGAAGGTGTTCATGAAGTACACAAAACTCTTCCATCTACTATGCTTTTTGCTACGCATATGGAAGCTGTTAATCATGCTTTCTTGACTCGTGAAGAATTAGCTAATTATGCAGAGAAACATGGTTTCAGCAATCAGTTAACTATTCCAGCTGATGGGGAAGAAATTGTTTATTAAAGAGAAGTAGGGTTAACTTATAAATCTGTGAGCTGTTGACAAATGCATATAATGTATTTGTCAACAGCTCTTTTATATAAGGTATTTATAAACTATTTCGTTCATGTTTTTTTATAAAAATTTTTTAGATTTAGGATCAGCTTCTTACTTTGAGAATTAACTTTAATTATAGACTAGATAAAACCTAAAAAGCCACTTGATATATATATACTATAATATAAATAAAATTATTTTCTAACTAATAAAAGAAATTATCTGAAAATTATCTTGTTAAAAATTATTTTATTTGATAGAATAGTAGTAAGGTATAAGGAGGGAAAAGATGAAGCAGTATTTAAAGAAAAGATATTTAGAAAATAGTTTGTTGTTTTTACTAATTATTTTTGGAGGAGCATGTAAGGTTGTTGCTGCATATTTTATAGGGGATGGATTTAACGAATTAATTAAGTCGAATACCGATGGTTTTTTCTATAATATAGCCTATGCAGGTATCGTGTTTTTATTATATTTAGTTTCTCTTTATATAAAAATTCCGTATGAAAACTATGTAGTGCAAAAAATGCTAACTGATATTCGATGCGATGTCGTTGATGCAATTTCTAAAAATAACTATGCTAATTTTAATAAGAAAAATAGCGGAGATTACATATCATGGCTTAGTAATGATTTGATGATTGTTGAGGAAAAAGGATTTGGTAATTTTTATCAAAGTATTACAGTAATTATAGAGACGCTTTTAGCTATAGTCGGACTATTTGCATTCCACTGGTCGATTATCGTCTTTTCTATAGTAATGAGTGTTCTTACATTAGTTTTACCAGCTCTTGCGCAAAAATCTATCCAGAATAAAGCTCAGAGATACTCAGATTCATTGGAAAAATTAATAAGTAAAAATACAAATTACCTACAGGGATTCGATAGTTTACTATCTTTCAATAAACTAGGAATTTTGAAAAAAATTGTAGCAATGTCTTCTAATGAAGTATTAAAAGAATCTGTATCTCTAAGAAAAAGTGTTGGATTGGCCGGAGTCCTAGGTGGCTTAGGGAATTTAGTAGGTCAAGTTGGTGTAGTCTTACTAACAGGAATATTAGCGCTGAAAAATATTGTTGGCTTTGGATCTATTTTAACGGTAGAGTCACTAACATCTACGATTTTTAATTCAGTAGGAAACATTATGAATATTACGGTAGAGTTAAATATCGTAGTTCCAATCTTTGAGAAATTCGAGAAATTCAAAGAAGAGGCTAAGGAAATTGATGATAAAGATACTGGCAAAAAATTATTAAACGAAGAAATTGAAACTATAGTATTAGAAGATGTTTCTTATAAATATGAAGAGAAAAGTGTATTAAAAAATATTTCGTATGCATTTAGTAAATATGGTAAATATGCTATTGTTGGAGAAAGTGGTAGTGGAAAATCTACATTGTTAAAATTATTGACTGGAAGAATAGAAAATTACGAAGGTAGAGTTAAATTTAACGGAGAAGAACTAGAGGGAATTAGTAAGCATAGCCTGTATGATAAGATGTTATATATCCCACAAGAACCGTATATTTTCACAGAAAGTCTAAGATTTAATATTACGCTAGGTGATGATTATGCTGATGAAAAAGTTAAAGATGTGTTGGAAAGTGTAGGATTAGGTGAGTTTTTAGCAAGTTTAGAGGATGGCTTAGATACTGAACTTGTAGAAGGTGGTAAGAATTTATCAGGTGGCCAAAAACAAAGAATAGCCTTGGCTCGAGGAATTATTAGGGAGAAAAAAGTAGTGCTGTTAGATGAGATAACTTCTAATTTAGATAAGGATAATGCAGAGAAAATAGAAGAACTTCTATTAACTAATCCAGAATTAACGGTAATTCTAATAACGCACAGACTAGATAGCAACTCAGAACAAAGATTCACAGACGTATTACGATTATAATTTCCCAGGAAATAAAGTTGATAAAGTATTTGAAACCAAATAAAAACTAATAAATATCCCAATCTTACAAAAGTGTAAGGTTGGGAGCTTTTTTGTAAGGAAAATCGATAGAATCTGTAAGAAAAGTAAGGTAGAATATAAATATAAACAACGAGGAAGTTGTAGAAAAGTTCGAACTAGGAAATTAGATAAAAGAATTTAGGAGTGATAAAAATGTTATTAGAAGTCAACAATGTAAGAAAAGTTTATACAACAAGATTAAGTACACAAAGTACAGAAGCGTTAAAAAATGTAAATTTTGCAGTAGATAATGGTGAATATGTAGCGATTATGGGAGAAAGTGGAAGTGGTAAAACTACATTATTAAATATTATCGCAACATTCGACAAAGCAACGTCAGGAAATGTGAATTTAAACAATTTAGATTTAAGCAAGTTGAAAGATAAAGACTTAGCGAATTTCCGCCGTGACAATCTAGGATTCGTCTTCCAAGATTTCAACCTACTAGATAATTTTTCTATAAAAGATAATATCTTATTACCGTTAGTGTTAGCTAATAAAAAATATAAAGATATGGAACAAAGATTAGAGAAAGTAACTAAACCTTTAGGAATTGATAAGTTAATCAACAAGTTCCCATATGAAGTATCTGGTGGTCAACGTCAAAGGGTTGCGGTAGCTCGTGCGATTATTACGAACCCAGCTCTAATCTTAGCGGACGAACCGACAGGAGCGCTAGATTCAAAATCAACAGATCAACTGTTAGAAGTTTTTGAAAAACTTAATAATGCAGGACAAACAATAATTATGGTTACGCACTCTGTGAAAACAGCAGCTCGTGCTAAACGTGTATTATTTATTAAAGACGGAGTAGTATTCCATGAACTTAGAAAAGGAAATGCGACTACAAGTGAAATGTTCCAAAAAATTAATGACACGTTAACTTTAATGCAGGCAGGTGAGTAAGATGAGTTTCTTTTATAGCAAATTTGCTTTAAATAACCTTGTAAAAAATAAAAAATTTATAATACCGTATGTGTTATCAGCAATTTTTACAATAATGTCATTTTACATACTGTCATCTCTGGCTTTTGGAGATAATTTAGACAAACTTCCAAACGGTATTGATGCGACAAAACAGGTATTAAGTTTCGGTATTATTGTAATTGCGATGTTCTCTGTAATTTTCCTATTTTATACTTATAGTTTTCTAGTAAAACGTAGGGTAAAAGAATTTGGATTGTATTCTGTTTTAGGTATGACGAAAAAACAAATAGCTAAAATCTTAGTGTTAGAAACAATTTTTATCGCTGTAACTACAATAGTGTTAGGAATTGGATTAGGAATAATTTTTGATAAACTTATGTTGTTAGTATTATTAAAATTATTTTCAACAGGAGTTAGCTTTGGATTTAGTATAACACCGATAGCCATAGTATTCTCAGTATTATTATTCGGAGGAATATTCTTCTTATTACTACTTTATACAGTTATAAAAATCGCAAGGCTTAGAATTGTAGCCTTATTAAAAGATGAGAATAAAGGTGAAAAAGAACCGAAATCTAGATGGATTCTAGCAATAATCGGTTTAGCATTAATCGGCTATGGTTATTACACAGCACAAACGGTACAAAATCCTATAAAAGCATTATTAGTATTCTTTTATGCTGTAATTGCGGTAATTATAGGTACATATCTAGTATTTATGGCAGTTAGTATCACAGTACTAAAAATAATGAAAAATAATAAAAACTTCTACTATAAACCTAAAAACTTCATCAGCGTTTCTGGTTTATTATACAGAATGAAGAGAAATGCAGTAGGATTAGCGAATATCTGTATATTATCTACGATGGTTCTTGTAACTATGGGATCAACATCGGCATTATATGCAGGTATGGAAAAATCTTACAACGAAAGATTCCCAAGACAATTAATGATTGCAGGTTATCATTCTACTAGTGATAAACTAAAAGAAATTGAAAATAATGTAAAATTATCAGCTAAAGAAGCGGGAACTGAAGTACAAGATTTAGTATCATACAATTCATTACCTATGGTAGGAAGATTAGTTGAAGATAAGTTCAATTTTGAATCAAATGTAGGTGTAGACTTAAGTAATATTAAAATGATAGTTGTTTTACAATTAAAAGATTATAATAAATTCGCTAATAAAAATAAAACATTAGAAAGTAATGAGATTTTATTACATATCGATAAAAAAGGAGATTACAATCATAATAGTATTTCTCTAAATGGTAGCGACTATAAAATTAAAGAAAAATTATCAGAGTTTCCAGGAACAATAGGCTCTGCAACAGCGAATATTATGGATACATATTATGCTGTTGTTAAAGATGAGAAAGAAGCAACTAAATTAGCTACAAAACTAACAGAGTTAAGTAGTAAAGAGTTAGAAAAAAGAGGGATTAGTATACAAACAGGTACTCCTACACTTCAAAACTACGTTGCCTTCAATATCAAAGATACAACTAAAGAAGCTAAGGTAATCGAAAGTTTTAAAAAATTAGAAAAACAAAGTGGTATAGAAATAGAAGGTAAAGAAGAAAATAAACTTACATTCAGAGGAGTGTTCGCATCATTCCTATTCATCGGAGTGTTTATTAGCTTTATCTTCGTAATAAGCCAAGTGGTAATCATGTACTACAAACAAATCTCAGAAGGATATGAAGATAAAGGAAACTTTGAAATCATGAGAAAAGTAGGTATTACAGATAAACAGATTAAACAATCAATAAGATCACAAGTACTGTTAATCTTCTTCTCACCGCTAATTATAGCGACATTACACACTATAGTAGCATATCCATTTATCGAAAAAATCTTGAGATTATTCTTAATAACAGATAATAGCATATTCTTACAGGCGCTTGCTGTGACAATCGTAGTCTTCGCAATCTTCTATCTAATAGTTTATGCAATAACATCAAAAATTTATTATAGAATTATAAAAGAATAGACGAAAACAAACTCCAGAGGAAAATTCTGGAGTTTGTTTATTTTGTGAAATAGCAGGGTTTTGGAAAACTTATGGTAAGACTAATGTTATTATTAGAAAAAATAATCTCCCTAGAGTATAATGAAGGTAAGAAATTAACTGGGATTATGAAAAATTAAATTAATTATGAAAAAAATAATAAATAGGGAGGTTTTCAAAATGGGAAACATAAGAAATAAAGATACACGTCCAATGATGGATTTAGTAGCGAAAAAAGTATTTAGTAATACTGAGGTGACGGCTCAATTTGTTAGAGATTTATTGGATTTACCAGTAACTAATGTAAAAATTCTAGATGGAACCCAGATACATGCTAAGCCATATAAAGAGCTTCTCCCATATGTAACGCACGTAGATGTGCTAGCAGAATTAGATGATGGAACACAGGTTATTATAGAAATTCAAGTAGCTATGCAGGTTGATTTTATAAAAAGATTGTGGTTGTACATTTGCGAACAAGTATCGCAAAACCTAGATGAGTATAAGAAAGAGGGAGTAAACACGCATTATTTATCTCAAGAATTAATACCAGTTTATGCGATAGCGATAACAGAGAAACCGTATTTTAATGACAATCGAGCGATTCATACATTTAGTATGAGAGATGATGATAATTGTGAAGAATTAAAGGTTAAATTTAAAGGTATAAAAGAGAAAAGAAATATAGTTAGAATGGTGTTTTTGGAAATAGAAAAATATACTGAAAATACAACGGAAAATTACAAAAAAGTACGTTGGATAGAATTTTTTGGAAATAAACCATTTACACATGAACCAGAAAAAATAATAAAACAAGCAGACAGTATAATAAATCCGAAAGAATGGACTAAGGAGGAGAAGAGTATGTTTGACGAGAGAAGAAGAGACTTTGATGGATATTATGCTCACCTAGCTTATGTTAGAGAAGAAAAAGAACAGGCAATAGCGGAAGGACTTGAACAAGGACTTCAACAAGGACTTCAACAAGGACTTGAACAAGGACGTGAAGAAGGAATAGAGCAGGGTATCGCACAAGAAAGAGTAAAAACAATAAGTATGTTCGTAGATTTAGTAAAAGAAGGGCACCTAACTAAAGAAATGGGGGCAAGTAAATTGAATTTAAGTGAGCAAGAATTTGAAAAATATCTAAAGTCGAAGTAGCAAAATAATACTTAAGCTAAATTGCAATAATAATGTAAATTTGATAGAATTATTTTTTAAGGTTAAAGAAATTAGACTGAAATATAATACACGCCAAAAGGATAGGATAATCTAAAAGCTTTAAATTTTTAAGAAAAATTTATATGAGAACTTATAGAAGAGGTGGTTTATTGTTATCTAAATTTACTTTATAAAAGTTTTTTAGATATCTAATAAACTATGCGAGAGTGACTCTAAAAAATCAATTTCTACGAAATCGAAATTTTTGAGTTACACTCAATTACCTTTTTTAAAATTATATATACATTTTAGGTGTTTGATAAATAAGATAAAACTCCAAAAACTCCAGAGGAAAAATCTGGAGTTTTTTCGTTTTAAGACATATCGCCAAAATAAGAGAATTATTGTTGCAGTTCTTTACTATTTTTCTCTTTTAGATATGAAAGATAAGATAATGTTAAAGATCTCATAGTTTCATTATTTTCTAATGAGAATATGTTAATAGCTTTGTTACAAGAGTTAATAGCATCTTCAATAAGATTTTGCTCCTCAAATAATCGTGCGTGTAAATAATAATTATCTCCTAGAAGATAAAAAGATTTATTTTCTAGAGCTTTAGTAATAGCGGTAGAGTTCCAATATGTTGCATCATTTAATTTATTTAAAATTCCATAGATACGTGCAATAGAATAATAGAATGGTTGTTCAGAACTTGTATTTTGAATAATTTTTATATATGGTAAAACTTTTTCATACCAAAGAAGAGCATCTTCAAATAATTCTTTTTCTGAATAAAAATTTCCCAAAGTATTACAGATATCGCAATATAAGATAGAACCAGCTTCTACTTTTGTTATTAATGTTTTTAGACTTTCAATCGCAAAATCTAGTTGATTTTTAATGTGATATGTTGTGATAGCTTGAAACCATTCAAAATATAAAATCTTTTCTGAATCAAGAGTGTTCTTATCAATGGAAGATAAAATAAAGTCTAGTGTCTTATAATCTCGTTTATAAAGTAAGTCCATAAGTTCATTAACTTTAAAGTTAGAAGGTTGATATTCTTTAGTATTGATATCAAACAAGTCTTCTATTTCACTAGTTGGAATATTTAATTTTTTTATAATTTTAAAAAATATATCTATAGAAGGAGTGACTTCTCCTTTTTCTAACCTACTGATAATAGTTTGAGTACAAATACCTTCAGCTAATTTTTTTTGAGACATATTTAGTGATTTTCTTTTAGTTTTTATTAAGTCAGCTAATTTAAGTTTCAAAGTTTATCCGCTCCTGAGAATTAATCAAATATTACTATAATAATACTATAAATCTACTTGTAAATCAATAAACTAGAAATATACAAGTATAATTAAAACACAATAGTGTTATCTTTATATAAATATAGTGTTGACTATTTTTGCTATCTCTGATAAAATTTACATAATAAATATACTTTTAGAGTCAGAATATAAAAAAGATTTTAAAATATAGTGTAAGGGGTTGAGAGTATGTTTAAGTTATTATTTAAACAAAAATATAGCATATTAGTATTTATTGTTACCGTATTATGCGCAGCAGCACAGGTTGCGACGTCTTATGGATTTAGTTTGATTATCCAGGCGACGGTAGATAAAAATTTAAGATTTATGGTATCTGCGACTATTGCGGTTATGTTGATATATGTTGTTTTAAATACATTGGGTTATTTCAGAGCGATATATGTTGAAAAATTGATTCAAAATTTTTCTACAAGTCTTAGAAAAACAGCAATTGCGGATTTTAAGAAAAAGTTAGTCTATAATGAGAAACATAATAATGGAGCAGAATGTATAGCTTTAAATACTACTGATATTCAGCAGTTTGAGCAATATGCTGCTAATTGTTTATTTGCGATTTATAGTATATCTTTAGTTGTTATCTCAACTGTTGCGTTACTTAAGGTGAATATTACGTTATTTATTATTTCACTTGCATTGTCTTTATTAATGATGGTTCTACCTAAGTATTTCAACAAAGCGATAAAAACAACGACAAAAGACATTTCAAAAGCTACAGAAGATTTCAATAAGGATTTAGAGAATGCGCTGGCTAGTTCAGAAATGTTAAACAACTTTTCTGCGTTGAATTTATTAGATAGAATTGTAAATGTAGGTTCAAATAATATAAAAAATGCAAAAGTTAATAGAAAAAAATCTATTATGACTTTACAAGGATTGAATGTGACAATAAATGCAGGTAACCAAATTGCGTTGATTTTTATTGCGGGATATTTCGCATATAAAGGGTATATTGAATTTGCGATGATATTTGCGATATCAGGTTATACAGGGGAATTCTTCGGAGGATTGACAAAAGTAATCGAGCTATATCCGAATTTCGCTTCTGCAAATGAGTTGTTGAATAAGTACCCAGAAATTAAAGAAGAGAAAAGATTACCGAGAGTCGAAAAATTAGATAATGCGATTGTAGTTTCTAATGTTAAATATAACTATCCAGATAAAACGGTAGAATTTCCTAATTTAACTTTTGAGAAAAACAAGAAGTATTTAATAAAAGGAAAAAGTGGTAGTGGTAAATCAACATTGATAAATATTTTAAATGGTGATTTGAAAAACTATGAAGGAAGTGTAGAATGGGATAATAGAGAATTAAAACAATTTGATATTAAATCGGCAATTTCTACGATGAATCAAAAAGTACAATTGTTAAATTTATCGATCAAGGATAATATTATTTTAAATAAAGAATATAACGACAAGTTATTTAGAGAAGTTTTGGAAAACTGTAAGCTAGTTGAGGTTATTGATAATTTAGAAGAAAAAGAAAATACAATACTAGACAATAAAAACTTAGCTTTATCAGGTGGACAGTTGCAACGATTAGGACTAGCGAGAAGTTTATATCATAAAAAAGACGTATTCATAATCGATGAAGGTACAGCTAATTTGGATAGTAAGTTGGCAGATGATATTGAGGAAATAATATTAAATGACAAAGAATCTACAGTTATTATGATAACTCATAGAAATAGTGAAAAAATTGAAAACTTAGCAGATAAGATAATAACATTAGGAAGCTAGAAGAAAAAGAGGGTAAGATTTTTAAAAAATCTTAAACCTTCTTTTTTATTGTGTAGCCATGGATTTTTGTTCTTACAAAATAAAAAATATAAGAACAAAAGTCCAATTGAAAGAAAAGATGCTACAGGAGTGATATTTTAAAATATTTTCAGGAGAAAAAGAAAAACGCTAAGGGCGGCCACCCTAAGCGTAAGTAATCTTTAATATTTCCTAAAAGGGTGGACGATGTCCCAACCGTTCGCCCTTCCTTTGAAGATATTATATCATATAACTATAGAAAAAGAAAGAAATAAATGTGAGAAGTTATTACAAGAAGCGTTAAAAGAAGAATTTAGTATGTAAATATAAAGATAGCAATTCAGAAAAATAATAAAACTGAGTTGTTGTCTTTTTCTAATGGACAGACAACGATAAAAGCGAGAATGAAATGTCCATCTTGAGAAGACAAACAACAAAAGAAGGGCTAGGAGGTGTTCGCTTAGAAAACACAACTAGAGAAAAGATTCTGCAGCACTTGTCCTCTTGCAGAGAACAACAAGGAGAAAATTATAAGTAGCTAGGAATGAATCTAAAACTCTATTCCCCGAACATTTTCAACAAATTTGAACATTTTCGTAACAATAAACTTTAAAGCTATCTTTTAATTTATCTATATAGTATAATAAAAAAGTGCAATTGATAATTAATATCAACATAGGTAACTAGAACCTTTTTCATAAAAAGAGTGAATGTTTGATTTCTTATAGAAAACAATTGAAATTCTCTGTTAGTGTTTTTACTCTTTTTGTGTAAAATAAATCTAAATTTGAAATTAAATAAGGAGATATTATGAAGATAGATGGTAGAGCAATGGCTCTCTTCAATATCAAAAAGGAAGTATATCTCGTAGCGATTCTTAAACTTGTTGCCTTTTGGTGCTCGCTATTTTTTATCTACAACTTTGTAGATTTTCTATTTTATTCACTAGGTGAAGAGAGTAGAAGCGGTGCTGTACTAGGGTTTATCCTAAAGACGGTAGTAGGTTTAGTAGTTTATTACGGAGCTACAACTGGGGATAATTACTTCAGTCACAAAATTTCTAAACAGGTTAGAAATACATTAAGGAAAGAGATTTACAACAAAGTAGAAAAACTTTCACTTAATTACACAGAAGCAGTAAATACTGGTAGTCTTCTTGTGATGAATTCTTCATCGATTGTAAATATTGAGTTTTATTTCAATAAGTTTGTACCGCAAATGTTTGCGACATTATTTATAGTACTTAGCTCGTTTGTGATTTATGGAAAGATTCATATCTTACTATTTATAGCGATGTTGTTACTATATCCGCTTATTCCTGTGTCTATTATGATTATTATTAAGAAGTCTAAAAAGGCTAATAAAAAGAACTTCAGTGATTTCCTAAGTTTATCTGAAGTATTCTACGATAGATTATCAGGTTTCACAACGGCAAAAATTTATGGTAAAGAAGATAATGTAGCGAGTGATGTTGATACTCGTAGTGCAAAATATAGAAAATCAACGATGGCGTTACTTCGTCACCAACTTAATTCTATTAACGTGATGGATGCTATTACTTATGTTTCTATTTTTGTTTTATCGATTATTGCTATTTTTGCGGTGAAAGATCAGAAATTTATTGTTTTCGTAATCGTAGCTTCTTTAGAATGCTTCAAACCGTTGCGTGCTTTAGGTGGCTTATTCCATATTTCGATGAAAGGGAATGTTGAGTTAGATAATATCTATAAACTTCTTGATCATCCGGAACAAGAAAAAGACGAGACTATAGAGGTAGAAGCTGGGAAGAATGTTGTTCTTAGCAATGTAAGTTTCTCTTATGGTGAGGAGACAACTTTAGAAAATATCAATATGATATTTAAACCTGGTACGAAAACAGCGTTAGTAGGAGAAAGTGGAAGTGGTAAATCTACTATTATCAAACTAATCTTAGGTTTATATTCTAACTATAGCGGAAATATAAAATATGATAACTTCAATATTGATAGTATTCCTACTAGAGAGATGGCTAAAATTACAACACTTATTACCAATGATAGTTACTTAGTTAAAGGTACTGTAAGAGAGCATTTAAGTGTTCGTAAAAATATAACTGAAGAAGAAATGTACAATGCTTTAGAAAAAGTTAATCTTAAAGATTTTGTGGAAGAACACGGTGGTCTAGATTATGAACTTGCGATAGGAGCTGCGAACCTTTCTGGTGGTCAAAAACAAAGATTACTTGCAGCAAAAGCAATTTTGAAAGATTCTTACTTATATATACTTGATGAAGCTGTATCAAATATTGATGATTATAGTAAGGAAATCGTACTTAATGCCTTCGATTCAATTAAAGAAGGAAAAATTATCATCGTTATTTCTCACGATTTAGAGACTGTGACAAATGCAGACAATATCTATGTTCTAAAAGATAAGAAAATTATTGAAGAAGGAACGCATGATGAGCTGATTGAAGAAAATTCACTTTATAGAAGATTGTTCACAGACCAACAACAACTGAAATCAAAATTTTTAGCTAAGGAGGTAGAGTAATGACATCATTAAGAGAATTAAAACAACTGTTAGCTATTGCTCAAGATTTTAAACGTCCATTACTTAGAGCAACTTTATTCGGAAGCTTAGGACACTTGACACTTGTCGTATTTACCTACTTCATCTCGTTATTCTTTTTAACAAAAATAACAACAATAGCTGTAATTTTATTTGTAGTAATCTTTGCTTTAGCCGTGTTAAAAGGATTATTCAGCTATACTGAGCAACTTTTAAATCACTACGTAGCATTCAAAGTATTACATGCCTTACGTGTTAAAGTTTTAGAAAAATTTAAACGTATCTCTGTCGATAATTTTACGAAAAATACTTCAGGTGATTATATGACGATGATTACGACTGATATTGAATTATTAGAAGTTTTCTACGCGCATACGATAACACCATTTATGATTTATATCGTGCAAAGTTTAGTAGTTAGTTTCTTCCTATTATTCTTTAGTGTGAAATTAGCATTAGTAGCATTAATAATTTATATTGTAATTGGACTTGTGTATCCGTTAAGTTTTAGAAATGTTGGGCAAGATGTTGGTGAAAATTATCGTCGTAAACTGACTCAAGTAAACAACAATTCATCAGAAGAAGCTTACGGAATTTTTGAAACATTACAATATGGAAAAATTGATGAAGCAAAACGTAATATTGATATCGAAACAGAAGAACTGACAAGAAGTTCATATCTAAAAAACAAATTTTTAGTGGATTTGAATGTGCTAAATGTTGTAACTTATAATATCGGGGTGTTGGCATTTATCTATGTGGCATCTTCGCTTGATAGTCAGTTTGTTACTGTTTCGTTAGTTGCGATGTTTATCGTATCGTTTATTCCTATTTTATACATGGGGAACCTTGCTTCAACATTAAGTCAGACGATGGCTAGTGGAAAGAGATTTTTAGAGCTTATGAATACGCCGGAAGAAGCGGAAAATAGCGGTGTAGTTGTTGATTTTAACGAACTTAAAGTTGATAATTTAACATATCGATATGCTGATAATACTGTAGTGGATAATCTAAGCTTCGACGTGAAAAAAGGCGAGATTATCGGACTAAGTGGACCTAGTGGATGTGGTAAATCTACAATAGCGAAACTTATTATGAAATTCATCTCAGATGAAAACATGGAAGGTAATATCACTATCGATGGTATTGATCTAAGAGACATAGATAACCGTTACTTTAGAGAAAATAGCTCGATAATTCTGCAAGATAGTTACTTATTCAATGCAAAAATTAAAGATAATATCACATTCTTTGAAAAAGATTTAGATAAAGAAGAATTGGATGCATCTTTAAGAAAAACTAATTTAAGAGGTTTTGTGGATAACTTAAAACGCCGTGAAAATGAAATCGTTGGTGAGAGAAGTTCGAACATAAGTTCAGGTCAAAAACAACGTTTATCAGTAGCTCGTTCATTCTACAACGATAGTAAACTTCTGATTCTTGACGAAGCAACAGCAAACATCGACATCTTCAGTGAAATCGAAGTGCTAAAAGCTTTAGAAGAAAGTAAAAAAGATAAGATAACAATAATAATTTCACACAATAAATCAACATTATCAATTTGTGATAAGGTGATAAGATTAGGTGAATAGTACAAAGAGGAACTTGGAAAGTGCCAAGCTCCTCTTTATTTATTACCTTGTTAAGTTTTTATAAATTTGTTGTTTAATAAATTGTAAATCATGCTTCTCAGTAGGACAAGGAACGTCTTCAAAAAGAATAAATCTTTGGGCTGAGTAGGTCATGATAGGTCCTGCGAATGAACGAATGACTTCTGCTGGCGATAGTTTCTCGTTAATTTCAGGATTGTTTTCTTTGTGTTTTTGTAATATATCTTTAAAGTTTATTTCTGCAAAGACAACTTTTAACGAATCGATAAGTTGTGCTTTTAAATTCTCGTTTGTTAATATCTCTGAGAATACTATTTTTACGGTATCCTTATTTTCTTTTAGGAAAACCATACGATCTTCAACAACATAACTGATTAATTCTTCAAGTGAATTAGTATTTTGAATTCTTTTTAGAAAATTTAAAAATAATTTAGGAATAACAGGGACTATTATTGAATATAATAAATCTTCTTTAGTTTTAAAGTATTTAAATACTGTTGCCTGACTAACGCCTGCTTCTTTAGCAATTTGAAGCGTAGATGTTCCATGGTATCCTTGTTTTGCGAACAACTTAATCGCAGCCGCTATTGTTTTTTTCTTACCAGGTGGGAAAGTTTCGTCACGAGATATGCTAAAGTAAGATTTTAAGATATTTTCAGTCATAAGAGTCTCCTATTATTTTTTAAACTTTTCTATATCGTTTTAAGCCCAGAATATTAAGGATTATTAGAAGGATACAAAGTGCAAGTAGAACTATTATATCATTTTTTATCGCAAGAAGATTTTTACCTTCTAAAATTATTTTGCTTAAACCGTCACTAGCATACGTAACAGGTAGGATTTTACTAATATAGACAGCGATTTTTCCCATGCTTTCAATAGATACAATTCCTGAAAAGAACATTTGCGGAATAATTATTATTGGAACGAACTGCATAATTTGAAATTCTGATTTTGCAATTGTAGAGATTAGTAAACCTAATGTTAAGGCAACCATTGCTAGTAATACATTAACTATTATAACATAAAACGGATTTCCAGCAACTTCAATATTTAATAAATATATAGATGAAAGAGTGACGATAATAGTTTGAATTACGGCTAATGAGCTATAAGAGAGTACATATCCTAGTACGACTTCACTTCGTTTTACCGGAGTTGCTAAGAGTCTATCTAGAGTTCCGCTAGTACGCTCTTTTAACAGAGCCATTCCAGAGATTAAAAATACGAAGAAGAATAGGATATAGCCGATTAAAGTAGGTGCAACTTTATTGAAAAATGTTGAATCTGCATTACCGTAGTTATAATATTCTTTAACTTCAGGTTCTTGTTTGTTTTCACTTAATTTAGGATTTACTTTTTTTACAACTTCCACCAAATTTTTCGCTTCTGATGCTTTTATAGAACTTTTTAAAACTTGTTGAGCTTGCATAGTTTTTGTAGTGTCTATGTTAGCGTGAGTTACCGTATAGGTATTGTTATCGTAAGAAATTACAGTATCTATCTCGTTATTTTTTAATTTCTCTTCAGCAACTTCTTTTGATTGATATTCTTCTAGATGAACATTATCGATATCTTTCATTACGGAAACCACACTTTGAGGAGTGTTTACAGAAGCAACAGTAATTTCAGAATTTGTGTTTGCTGAAAAGACTATGCTAATTAACCACATTATAAAAATTGGAGCGACGAACATCATAGCTAAAGTTCTTTTATCTCTAAAAAATTCCTTAAATACCCTTTTTGAAATAGTTAAAATTCTCATGTTATTTTTCCTCCACTTTTAAGAATACTTCTTCGATAGTAGTAACATTATTTTTTTCTTTTAGATCTTTTGGTGTGTCAAAATCGATAATATCTCCACGAAGAAGAAGTCCAACTTTGTCTGTAAGTTCTGCTTCATCCATTACGTGAGTTGTTACTAGAATGCCAACACCGTTATCTCTCTGCTTAAATAATTCTTTCCAAATGTTACGACGAAGGCTAGGGTCTATGCCGACTGTAGGTTCATCGAGTATAAGTAACTCAGGGCTACCGATTAATGCAATGGCGAGAGAAAGTCTTCGTTTCATCCCACCAGAATAATTCGACACTGATTTTTTTAAGTGGTCGGTAAGATCAACTATTTTTGCTACATAAGCTATTTCCTCTTTTAGTTGTTTTGAAGGAACACCTTTCATTTTTCCAAAAAATTCTAAATTTTCATAGCCAGTAAGCATTTCATAAAGAGCATCGCTTTGTGCCATATATCCAATATTAGAAAGAATTTCTCTTTTTGGCATTTTGTTATCTAGAACAAGTGCTTTACCTTTATCCGCTTTTTCCATACCGAGCATTGTTTTTATTAATGTTGATTTTCCAGCTCCAGAAGGACCGATAAGACCGACAATCTCACCTTTTTCTAGGTTGAAATCAATATTGTCAAGGACTGTTTGATCGCCGAAGCTTTTTGATAATGAAGTAATTTGTATTAATTTTTTCATAAGAATCACCTTTCTTTTTAGAGTGAGTGAACACTCACTCTATGATTAAAAAAATATAGCTGAGACTATTTGAGAGATATTAGTTCACCTAATGCTTTTGGAACTGTGGTTATTAAAGAATAGTTTCACGATAGGTGCTAAGAAATATCCCATTAGAAATAGGATTTCAAACCTTCGGGAAGTAAACACTCACCTTATAATCAATATTATAGTAAGTAAACACTCACTTGTCAAGAAGGAAATTTGAAAAATTTTAAAAAGGTATGAAATAAATGGAAAGTTTTTGACAAACCAACATATTTGTTATAACATAAAGATAGAAAAAAGTCTTATTGAAGTAGAAAAGGCTCTCTACACACTCTTTTATAGAGTACCTGAGATGATGGGTACGCCGTCCATCCTTTAAGACTCTTGTAAAAAATGAAAGAACATTCTTCGGAGTGTTCTTTTATTTTTTTAAGATAACTATTTTACTGACAAAATAAATGGGGCTGACTTGAAAGTATTAGATTTTAAAAATAGCTTACATAAAAACTCACAGACGCAGTGGTTTATTGATATCTAAATTCGCTTTGTAAAAGCTCTTTAGATATCTAATAAACTTTGCGGGGGTGACTCGACAAAATCGATTTCTCCGAAATCACGATTTTTGAGTCACTCCCATCTAAACTTAGTTTAAAGTTGCTTGAGTACAATAGTTAATATATATTATAGAAATGTGATATAATATTTATAAAGTCAGAATAATAAAATATCAACAATAAAGGCAGGAGGAATTTATTATGATAGATGGATTAAATAAAATTTGGAATAAATTTCTTAATTTTTTAGAAGATAAAGAGATGTATAAATCATACGAAGGAGCTTTAATCTCTGGGGTATGTAGTGGTTTAAGTAAAAGATTTGGAATAAGTGCTAGTTTCTTACGAGTACTATTCTTATTAGCGAGTATTTTCTCATTTGGTAGTCCAATATTGATATATATATTGTTATCAATAATAATGCCGGTAAAACCGATGAAAGAAAACTATAGAAATTCAAGCTACATCGATGGACGTGCTTGGGAAAAGTAACATAAAGAAAAGTTCTAATTGATTAACTGTCAATTAGAACTTTTTAATCGCATAAAATAGGTTGAATTAATCCTATTTTTTTATTATAATAATATGAAAAGGAGGTGTTATGTATGAATATAGATACAAATAATTTGGTTTCAATAACAGAAGCAAATCAGAACTTCTCTAAGATAGCAAGAATGGTAGATGAAAATGGATCAGTTGTTATATTGAAAAATAATGCACCACGATATGTTTTAGTAGAATTTAATGAATTTGAAAAAACTCAACAAGCCTCGGATGAAGATGTATTAGCACTTTCTAAAAGTTTAATGGAAAAAAATAAAAAGGCTTATGAGGTGTTGGTGAAATGATAAAATTATCAACCAATCAAATAATTTTACTTCATAAAGATTTGATTTCTGAGTTCGGAGGATTAGATGGTGTAAAGGATTTGGGAATGTTAGAATCTGCAATTAATGCGCCGTTTTAGACATTTAATTATCAGGATATGTATCCAACAATTCAACAAAAAGCAGCGAGATTATGCTATTGATTGGTAAAAAATCATCCATTTATTGATGGGAATAAACGGATAGGAGTCCACGCTATGTTAGTCTTTTTGGCTCTAACCAGAATAGAATTGGAATATTCACAAGAAGAATTATATACTATTATTTTAAAGATTGCTTCAAGTCAAGCAACTATTGAAGATTTATCAACTTGGATAATAAATCATCAATTATAGCTAAAAAATGAAACCAACTCTGAAAACAGTTCTTCAGAGTTGGTTTTTTCTTATTTCACTGCATTGATAAATCTAGCTGCGATTTCTTTTGGACGAGTGATAGCTCCGCCAACTACTACGCTAAATGCCCCTGCATCATAAGCTGCTTTTGCATGTTCAGGGTAGTGGATACGACCTTCTGCGATTATTGGCACAGAAATAGTTTCAGATAGTTTTTTGATAAGATCTAAGTCTACTTCGTTCGGTCTATCTTTTGTATTTTCTGTATAACCACTTAATGTAGTTCCGACAAAGTCAAGACCGATGTTAGCCGCATTTACGCCTTCTTCGAATGTAGCAATATCTGCCATTAAAATAATGTCAGGGTACTTAGCTTTGATTTCTGCGATAAAATCATTGATTGTTGTACCATCAAAACGAGGGCGTAAAGTACAGTCTAAGGCGATTATTTCACAACCTGTTTCTACAAGAGCATCTACTTCTTTCATAGTTGCTGTGATGAATTGTGACATACCTTCATAACTTTGTTTAATAATTCCGATAACAGGTAGGTCAACTGTTTCTTTAATTTGAACTATATCAGTAACTCCCTGTGCGCGAATACCAACAGCGCCAGCTTCTTTAGCAGCTAGTGCCATAAGTTTCATGATTCCACCTTCTTCAACGTAAAGTGGTTCTCCAGGTAATGCTTGGCAAGAAACGATAATTCCGCCTTTAATTTGGTTTAAGATTTCTTTTTTTTTGTTCATAGTTAGCTCCAATCTAACGCTTAATCTTTAATTGTTAAGCTGTAGTATTTGTAATTTATAAAGATTTTTACATATTCAAAAATTTTCCCATCAGCAAAGTAGGTATACCTATCAAATTCAAAACAAGGTTCACCGTCTTTTGCGATAAAGTTGGCAATTTCTTCAGGAGTATCAACTATAACTTTCATAGTTTTTTTAGATTTTTCTTGGTGAATATCTATACGATATTTTTTTCTAATCATAGTAGCAAGCTCTTTGAAACTGTCGATATCATCGATATTAACATCAGGTAAATATTTAATTGGAATATAGTTAGTTTGGTGAGCCCAAGCAACATTACCGATATATTTTATACGAGCCACTTTTAGAAGTTTTTGATTTTTTAGTTTTAATTTTGAGCAAAGCTCTTTATCTTGAATAATTTCAGCTTCTACAACTTCAGAGTGTTCAGATACTGATTCTTTAAAGTGTTTATGGAAATTGTTGTTTTCTGTAACGAAGACTTTTTTATTAACTAGAGTTTTGTTAACGAAACTTCCTTTACCTTGAATTCTAAAAATATATCCTGCTGACTCTAGTTCATTTAGCACGCGAACAGCAGTAGTACTACTAACATTATATATTTCTTTTATCTCTTTTTCTGTATAGAGTTGCTCACCTTCTTTAAAAATACCAGTTTGTATTTTTAAGATGATATCGTTTATAATCTTTTCGTATTTTTTCAAGTTGATCCCTCCTTGACTTAATTATTATTTGTTTATCAAAATTTAATGTGTTAATTTAAATTTATATTATCACTTATGTAGGACTTTGTAAAGAAAAAACTTTAAAATATTAGAAAAAACTTTAAACGGTTGCAAAAATTATAAATTAATATTAAACAAAGCTTTGAAGCTCCGTTAAAAAAATAAAAGAGAGTGACTCAAAAATCATGATTTCGAAGAAATCGATTTGTCGAGTCACTCTCGAAAAAGTTTATTAGATATCAATAAAGTACTGTAGTTATATGTTCTTATATAAACTTTTTTAATTTAGGACTTTTGAATAAGATTTACAAGTTCTTAATGTCTTATTTTTCTACAAATGGGCTAATAGCTCCGTATAGAGCTGCATCATTTCCTAACTCAGCTGCTAGGAATTTAGTTTGGTTGTTTTCGATTGGGTGAAGTTCACGTACTTTTGCTTCTAGTTTATTTAATAAATAATCTCCTTGAGCAGAAACAGCCCCACCGATTACGATATACTTAGGATCTAGGATACATAGTAAGTTAACAATACCACGAGCAAGTTCGAATAACCATTCGTCTAGCACTTTTAGTGCAGTTGTGTCTTCACGTTTACAAAGATCGAAGAATTCGATAACGCTAATTCCTTCGTACATTTCGGCTTTGATTTTTCTATCTAAAGCGATAGTAGAAGCACGTTGTTCGTAAGTAGTTTTAGTGTCGAAATCGTAAAGAGATTGTCCGATTTCACCTACACCGAAGTTAGATCCGAAAGGAAGGCTAGTTAGGTAGTAAGCCCCACCGATTCCAGTTCCTAAAGCCATACAGAATACTTCATCTAAACCTTTTGCTCCACCAAGCCATTGTTCACCAAGTAAGGCACAGTTAACATCGTTATCTGCGTATACTGGGATACCTAGTCTATCTCCAAAATCACGTTTGAAGTTAGTTCCAAGATAGTTCTTAATAGTTGGAGCTGAACGGATAACTTCCATGTTAACATTGTCGATAACACCAGCCGCAGAGATACCAGCTGCAGAGAAGTTATAGCTTTCACGGATTTTGCTTGCGATTCTGAACATTTCATCAGTAATTTTTACAGTTACATTGTCAGGTGTTTTACAAGTTTCGTAATGTACGATTTTGTAGTTATCATCAATTACAGCAAATTTTATACTTGTTCCACCAATATCAATACCTAATAACATATTATACCTACTTTCTTAATAAAGACATGATTATCTTTAATGTTAATGATTTTTTTAATTTCTATACAACGATATATTACCATAAAATTAAATTTTTGAAAACTGTTTCTAGAAAAAAATTAAAAGGTATATGCTGTATAAAAAATAGTGACTGGTGTATAATAAACTAGAAGTTAGAATTGTTTAAGGAGAATAAAATGGATAAAATAGTATTTTTAGAGCCTGTATTTTGTGAAAGAATCTGGGGTGGACGTAATTTAGAGAAGTTTGATTTTTCTATTCCACAAGGAAATATTGGAGAAGCGTGGGTTATTGCGGCTCATGATAACGGCAGTTCAAAAATAACAAACGGTGAGTTAGCAGGTTTAACATTAAAAGAAGCTTATGAGAAACAACCTACTTTATTTACTGAGAAAGTGTATGATAAGTTTCCATTATTAATTAAAATTTTAGATGCTAGTGATAATCTATCAGTTCAAGTACATCCTGAAGATGATTATGCGCGTGAAAATGAGAATGGTGAACTTGGTAAAACTGAATGTTGGTATGTATTGGATGCTAAAGAAGGTGCGAAGTTAGTATATGGACATACTGCTAAAACAAAAGAGGAGTTCAATGATAAAATTAATCGTGAACAATGGCAAGAATTGTTTATAGAAGAAGAAGTAAAAACGGGAGATTTCTTCTATATTCCAGCGGGAACTCTTCATGCGATTGGAGAGGGAATATTAATATATGAAGTACAACAAAATTCTGATACGACATATCGAGTATATGATTATGATCGTGTCGACAAAGATGGTAATAAACGTGAACTTCATATAGAGAAAACAAAAGATGTGACAAAAGTTCCATTTCAAAAAGTTACTACAAGCCCTAAAACGGAAAAATTAGAAGGGGCTACAGTAACATACTTAGCCGATGAAAGGTACTTCTCTGTGTTTAAAGTTGAAGTGGAGGGGCAAGTTTCCCTAGAGAAAACTCGAACAGGAAATCTATTTACCGTCCTTAATGGTAGTGGAAGTGTAGAAATAGACGATAACATTTATGATGTGAAAAAAGGAGATAGTTTTATCTTAACAACAGATTGCAGTAAATACACATTAAAAGGAAATATGTTCTTAGTAGGAAGTTATGATAGATAGGTATTAAAAGTAAAGATAATCAATTTAATGTTAAATTTTTTGTATTTAGTTGTTACTTGATAACGTTCGATTTAAAGGTTTTTAAGTAATAAATAAAGGTTAATGGAAGCGACTGCATAAGTCTGATTTTTATAAAATGATGACTTGTGAGTCGTTTTTTATTTTTAAAAAGAGGAGTTTAATGTATTAAATAGAGACAATAAGACTAGACAATAGATTTACATATACTATATAAACGTCAACTGAATTAACTGTTAGCATATAGTCTAAATATGATAACAGCAGTAAAGGTTAAAAGGTTTTCAAAAAAATAAAATTTTTAAGATTCTTCTATTGACAAACTAAAGAAAACGTTTTAAAATATAAGTGTATTAAAATTTAATGTGTTAAATAAATGCACAATATTAAAAACAAATAACGGAGGTTATTATAATGAAAGATTTAAAAGGATTATATTCGGCTTTACTTATTCCATTTGACGAAAATGGTGAGGTTAAAGAAGAGGGGCTAAGACAGGTTATCGAACATAACATCAATGTAAGTAAAATTGATGGTCTATATGTTAACGGAAGTAGTGGGGAGAACTTCTTATTAAACACTGCTCAAAAGAAACAAATTTTTAAATTTGTAAAAGAAGTAGTTGGTGACAGAGTTAAACTTATCGCTCAAGTTGGATCTTTAGATTTAAATGAAGCGGTAGAACTAGCTAAATACGCTACAGAATTAGGATATGACTCATTATCAGCAGTTACTCCATTCTACTACCCATTATCATTTAATGAAATCAAACATTACTACAAAACAATCATCGATGCTACAGATAACAGCATGATTCTTTACTACATTCCATTCTTAACAGGAGTTAAAATTAGTTTAGATCAATTCGCTGAATTACTAGAAGATGAAAAAGTTATCGGTGTTAAATACACTGCTGCAGACTTCTATCAATTAGAAAGATTCAGAAAACGATTCCCTAACAAACTAATTTGGTCTGGATTCGATGAAATGTTAGTTCAAGCTGCTATTACAGGAGTAGACGGAGCTATCGGTTCTACATACAATGTTAACGGACAAAGAAGCCAAGAAATCTTCAGACTTGCTAAAGAAGGTAAAGTTGCTGAAGCTTACGAACTTCAACATGAAGCGAATGATGTAATTGAAAAAGTGTTAGAATTAGGATTATATCAAACTCTTAAAGAAATCTTAAAAGTTAAAGGTATTGATGCAGGGTACTGTAAACAACCTATGAAAGTATTTGATCCAGCTAAACTACCAGAAGTAGAAAAATTAGTTAAAGATTATAATCTATAATTTAACAAATAAGGGGTAAAAAATTAGGGGTGGAAAGAGGAGAATTTCTCCTCCTTCCTAAATATTAGAAAAAATATTATTAAGAAAAAATAGGAGGGAGTACCATGGATAAAATAGGATTTGGTACACTTAACAGTATAGTTTTAGCGATTTATCTGTTAGCTATGCTAGCAATAGGGGTGTATTTCACTAAAAAAGCAGGTGAAAGCACGGATGAATTCTTTAAAGCTGGTGGGAACATTCCATCTTGGGCAGTAGGATTCTCAATTTATGCAACAACATTATCGGCGATTACGTTTATGGCGACGCCAGAAAAAGCATTTAACGGAGACTGGACATACGCAGCAGGGAACTTCTCGATTATCGCGATTATTCCAATATTAATTCACTACTATATTCCATTCTTTAGAAAATTAAATGTAACGACAGCATATGAATATTTAGAAGAACGTTTTAATCCTAGTGTACGTGTAGTAGGGAGTGTGTTATTCTCACTATTCCATATTGGACGTGTAGCTATCGTTATTTATTTACCAACAGTTGCTATTACATCAGTATCGACACTTAACCCATTCTTGGTGTGTGCGGTTATCGGATTACTTTGCGTAGTTTACTCATTCTTAGGAGGGGTAGAAGGAGTTATCTGGACAGACGTTATCCAAGGTATCATTTTACTTGGAGGAGCTATTTTAGTAATTATCTTAGGAGCATACCACGTAGGTGGATTTGGACAAATTACTCAAGATGCTCTAGCAAATGGTAAAATTGTAACTGCTGAGAAATTTAGCTGGTCATTAACAGCATCAACTATTCCAATTATCTTCATTGGATCAGTATTTAACAGTTTACAACAATACACAGCTTCTCAAGACGTAGTTCAACGTTATAGCACTACTGAATCTGTAAAAGAAACTAACAAATCAATCTGGACTAACGGATTATTAGCATTCATCTCTATTCCAATCTTCTACGGAATGGGAACAGTTTTATACAGCTTCTACAAAGGTAGCCACGCTGTAACAAAATTACCAGACTTCATGAACGCTGAAGTAGTAGGTAAAGCAGCTAATACAACAGCTTTAGTACCTTACTTCATCTTAACAGCATTACCTGCTGGGGTTGCGGGATTAGTTATCGCAGCTATCTTAGCAGCGGCTCAATCAACTATCGCATCAAGCTTAAACTCAATTTCAGCTTGTATCACAGTTGATATTAAACAACGTTTCTTCGGACTAAGTAAAGATGCTAAACAAGACGTTCTATTAGCTCGTGTTATTATCATTGTAGCAGGAGTATTAGGAACAATTGCAGCATTATACTTCGTAAATACTAACCAAAAAGAAACTTGGGATTTATTCCTTAAATATATCGGACTTCTAGGAGTGCCTTTAGCTGGTACATTTGCACTTGGTATCTTTACTAAACGCGCAAATGGAGCTGGAGCATTATTAGGATTATTAGTAGCAGGTATTGTATGTTGGTACATCCAAGACTTCACAACTTATGCTAAACAAAGTCCATTCATCTTCTCAGGATTCTCATTCTTAAGTGCATTAGTATTCGGTTATATCTGTAGTTTCTTCTTCAAATCTACTAAAAATATCACTGGACTTACTATTCACACTAAAGATCAAGAATACGTAAAAGAAGCAAAATAATAATAAAGTCAAATCTCAAAAAATATAACGAACTTACAGAAAATAATCCTCAACCTAGTGTTGAGGATTATTTTCAGATTGTTGACAAAACGACCAAAATATCAATGAACATATTGATGTTTTGGTCGTTTTTCAAAAAAAATAAGCCTTATGACTAAAGCATCAGTAGTATTAAGAGATGATTATACCTCTCTTAGTGCTATTGTTTTCATATTT
>CAUSUW010000023.1:0-25056 GCA_963535095.1 uncultured Gemella sp.
TATTGGATATTTGTCTTTTTGTATATAAAAATTGAAATCCGGAGCTGGAATTTTTTCCATGCCCCGGATTTAGTATACACCCCAAAAAATCGGACTGATATATCATCAATCCGATTAACTATATAGTTTTATGAAAATTACCAACACCTTTACAACTTGGCTTAAGACCACTACTTAAGCATTGCTTTCATCTCTCTAATATTTACAGTTTTCAGTAAGAATAACATACCTAAGTAACTAATTCCACCGACTGCAATATAAATTATTAACCCGATAATTCCATCTAATCCTAATATCATTTTACATGTCATCACGGCGCCAAACATTACTAGAGAAGAACATATAATTTTCGCTAAATCTTTATTAAACAGTAATTTCTTATTAATAATATTACGGCTATAATACCATTGAATAGTAAAAGCTAAAAATTCAACAATTACAGCTGTTATACTCGCTCCGATATATCCAAATAATGGAATAACTGCAATATTAACAGCAACACTGACAAATGCAGGAATCGTTGTCGACAACATGAATTCCTTATTTTTATTCCTAACTACTAACACCTGATGCCCAAGAATATTCGTCCAACCTACAAGCATAATGTTAATTGTTGTAATATACAACACATACTTTACATCTTGAAAATCTTTCCCTAAGAATAATTCAACGAACACTTCATTTACCGCAATAAGTCCAAACATCATCGGGAATATTATAAGGTTATATAAAATAAATGAGAATTTCACCATATTTTGTGCTTCTTTATCTCTTCTTTCTGAAAGAAGATTCGCAACCCTCGGTAACATAACCACCCCTAAAGAACTAACAATTTTATAAATGATACTTGTTAATTTTTGTCCTTGTTCATAAATCCCAACATCTGAGTATGATCCTAGCAGTCCTAATAACGTTCTATCTAATACAACATAAAGTGATATTGCTACCTGTGGTAAAAACAGAAGTACAATAGGATGTAGGTTTTTCTTCATTATTTTCATATTAAATGAAGGACGTTTTATGAATTTTTTCGCCGGTACCCACATTACAACTTGTCCTAAGAAATCAAAAACAACTATTAAAAGTATATATAAATATAGATCTTCACTATTTTTAATAAAAGTAAAAATACTAATTACTCCAACTACTTTTACAACTGTATTTCTTAACGTTATTTTTTTAAAATCCTCTTTCCCGGCGAACAACCATGATATGTCAATAATTTTCGAGAATAGTGAAATAAATAATATTAATGGTATTATCTCACTCATTGTTGGAATACATAAAATTAGTATTACATATACAAATATTGAAATCAAACTTGCAATAAGCTGAATTGCATAAATATTCCAAAATGTACTACTTACATCACTTGCAGCCGCTATTTGCTTCGTACCATATAAACCAATACCTAACATCGCAAATAACGAGAAATAACTCACAATAGAATTATAAAATCCATAGTTCCCTAAATCTTCACTCGTAAAAATTCTTGTAACATACGGAACTGTTATTATTGGTAAAATAATAGTTAAAATTTGATACGAAAGGTTATATAAATAATTTTTTATTACTTTCATTATATTTCCTCATTATATATGAGAACCTCCAAAATACAGGAGATTTCTAAATTTTTATTACTAATATTAGTATACGGAATTTATCTCTATATTTCAACTATTTTTGTATTAATATTAATTAACAATATTTTTGAAATTCTAACCTTTCATGTTATAATTAATAGTGATTGATAACAAATTTTACAATATTTAAAAGGAGCGAGAAAATGATATACGCAGGAATATTAGCTGGTGGTACAGGAACTAGAATGGGAATAAGTAATATGCCAAAACAATTCCTAGAATTAGGTAAAAAGCCAATACTTATTCACACAATTGAGAAGTTCTTATTAGAACCTGAAATCGAAAAAATCGTAGTCGGTGTTCATGAAGATTGGGTATCTCATGCTGAAGACTTAGTTGAACAATATGTTTCAGCGTTTGCTGATAGAATCATTATTACACCTGGTGGTATTGATAGAAATACAACTATTGAAAATATCATAAATAGAATTAATGAATATAAACCTTTAACTGATGAGGATATTATCGTAACTCATGATTCAGTTCGACCATTCATTACACTTAGAATTATTAAAGATAACATACG
Organism: uncultured Gemella sp.; assembly: GCA_963535095.1. Taxonomy (GTDB): domain Bacteria; phylum Bacillota; class Bacilli; order Staphylococcales; family Gemellaceae; genus Gemella. The sequence continues at coordinate 2,170 of CAUSUW010000023.1, forward strand.
TCTAGCTAAAGAAAGTGATGCAGTAGATACAGTGGTAGAAGCTGTAGACACAATCGTAGAAAGTACTAATGGACAATACATTTCAAACATTCCAAACAGAGCTCACTATTATCAAGGGCAAACACCACAAAGTTTCAAATGTTTAGATTTCTTAAACTTATATAACTCATTAGACAAAGAAGAAAAACAAATACTTACAGATGCATGTAAGATATTCGTTATAAAAGGGAAAAAAGTAGCACTAGCTAAGGGAGAATACTCAAATATCAAAATAACTACAGTAACTGACCTTAAGATAGCTAAGAGTATGCTAGAGGACGAATAATATGATAAATCAAATATATCAATTAATTAAACCGAAATTTATTAATGTAAAATACAATGAAGAGAACATAAATGATGGCGACAAAATCATCATCCGCCCAAACTACATGGCAGTATGTCACGCAGACCAAAGATACTACCAAGGGAAAAGAGATCCTAAGGTACTAGCTAAAAAACTACCTATGGCACTTATTCACGAATGTGCTGGGATAGTAATCGCAGACCCTACAGGAACGTATAAAGTTGGACAAAAGGTAGTAATGATACCTAACCAACCACCAAGACAAAGTGACGAAGAATTCTATGAAAACTACATACCAGGGACACACTTCTTATCAAGTGGTTTCGATGGTTTCATGAGAGAATTCGTAACTCTGCCTAAAGATAGAGTAGTAGCTTATGATGGCGTGGAAGACTATGTTGCTGCTATTACAGAGTTTATAAGTGTTGGAATGCACGCAATGGATAGATTCTTAAAAAACTCACATAGTAGAAAAGATAGAATAGCGATAATTGGTGATGGTAGTTTGGCTTATGTAATGGCGAATATAATAAACTATACCTTACCAGAGTGTGAGATAATCGTAATAGGTCGTCACTGGGAGAAATTAGAACTATTCAGTTTCGCTAAAGAAAGATACATCACAGATGATATACCTGAAGACTTAACTTTCGACCATGGTGTAGAATGTTGTGGTGGAGATGGTAGTGGTTATGCGATAAATGACTTAATCAAATACATCAAACCACAAGGAAGTCTAGTACTAATGGGGGTTAGTGAATATAAGGTAAATATCAATACACGTGATATCTTAGAAAAAGGATTAATGCTAATAGGTTCGTCACGTTCAGGTAGAATAGACTTTGAGAAAGCTATTGAAATGCTTAGCGACAAGAAATTCGAAAGAAGATTCAAGAACATTATTGAACTTGAACAACCTGTGAGAAATATTAAAGACATTCATAGGGTGTTTATGACTGATTTAAACACTGCATTTAAGACTGTTTTCAAATGGGAGATATAAGAAAAACTGCAATACCTGATTAGATTCAAGTATTGCAGTTTCTATATTATTTATTCAATTCCTCTCTTACTACATTAAGAGCTCTTTCGATTACTACGTGCATATCATAATATTTATAGTCTGCAAGACGACCACAGAAGATGACATCTTTTCCTTTCGCTTCTTCTAAATATTTTTGATACATTTCATTATTTTTAGCATCGTTGATTGGATAATATGGTTCATCTCCACGTTTCCAATCTACTGAGTATTCGCGTGTAATAACCGTTTTTTCTTGAGTACCTTTTTCAAAATGTTTGTGCTCGATAATACGAGTATAAGGAACTTCACGTTCTGTGTAGTTCACTACAGCGTTACCTTGGTAATTTTCTTCATCTAATACTTCATGTTCAAAACGAAGACTTCTGTATTCTAATTCTCCGTGTTTGTACTCAAAGTATTGATCGATCATTCCTGTAAATACAACTTTCTTCGCACTTGCTTCTAACTCTTCACGATTCTCAAAGAAGTCTACATTTAGTTCTACTTCGATACCTTTCAACATGTTTTCAATAATAACATTATATCCACCGATTGGAATACCTTGGTATCTATCATTAAAGTAGTTGTTATCGAATGTGAAACGTACTGGAAGACGTTTAATAATAAATGGTGGTAGTTCAGTTGCACTACGTCCCCATTGTTTTTCTGTATAACCTTTAATTAAAGTTTCATATACGTCAGTACCAATAAGCTTGATAGCTTGTTCTTCTAGATTTTTAGGTTCACTATCTTGCAGATGAGCTGTTTGTTCAGCGATTTTAGCTTTTACTTCTGCAGGAGTCTTAGTTCCCCATAACCCATAGAATGTATTCATGTTGAAAGGTAGATTATATAATTTACCTTTATAGTTTGCTACTGGTGAGTTAATGTAGTTGTTAAACTCAGCAAACTGATTCACATAATCCCAAACTTCTTTGTTAGAAGTATGGAAAATATGCGCACCATATTTGTGAACGTTGATTCCTTCAACATTCTCACAATAAATATTTCCTCCGATGTGGTCACGTTTATCTATTACTTTTACTTTTTTTCCTTGTTTTGTTGCTTCATGAGCAAAGATCGCACCTGACAATCCAGCTCCTACTATTAAATAATCGTACATTTTCCCCTCCGTTATATTATAATAATTCTAATTAAATTTTTAACAATACCCTAAAATATTTTATACTCCAAATAATTCTTGAAATAAGAAAACTAATACTTAATGTGATAATTAATATAATAATTGTATTATACCCTACACTAGCATCTATATATTTCATTACTTGAGCTAATATATATGTATGTATAATGTAAACTCCCATTGTTAATGATGATAACATAATTATTAGTTCATTATTTTTCAAAGTAATACTTTTTCCTATCCTTATAAATATTATAAATATTACTACACTAATTAACTTTACTATTATTGAATCATAGAAGTACTCTGCAAGTATACTATGATAAACATTTTTCGCTAAATAAAATAACAAAATAGGTGAAATTATAAACAATAAACTAAAAATTAACTTACTAAATTTAGTTAATTTTACTTCATGGATATTTATTTTCCCTAAATATCCACCTAAAATATAATAGAAAAACCATGTCCATAATCTAAAAGTTTGTGGGACATATTGCTGTATAGGTTTATGAAGAATAAATGTATTTATAATTTCAATAACTACACCAATAACCATTAAAAACAACAAGACAACGGAGTACGAATAATCTTTCTCCAATACTTTTTTTATTATAGGTAACGTCAAATATATTATTATTAACGATCCAAAAAACCAAAATTGATAAAAATATCCTTTTTGAACTAATGAACCTATAATTTTCCTTACTGGATTAACATTAAAATCCCATCTAATCAGCCATACTAAGATATTCCATACAGATACTATAGTTAATATTCCCACTATTTTATTAAGGACATACCCATAAGATAATATTTTCTTATTCAATAGAAAATATCCATTTAACATAAAAAATAATGGTATAGCATACGTTCCTAGATAATATAAATATGCACTAATATTATATTGCTCTAGATTAAATCCAGACATAGTGGAATGTAATATTACAACCCCAATGCAAGAGAATATCTTTAATAAATCTAATCCTAAATTTCTCAAATTATCACTTCCTAAATCATTATTAACAATACTATAAATAAGATACTAGTAAAAATTAAATTACAGCTTTCTCTTTTCTAAATAATCAAAATAGCTAGCTGGTAAAATATCTCCTATCTTATATGTTGTCTTGAAAATTTTATTAATTGATAGTTCTTTTTCCCATTCTTCCCTATCAAAGATACTGTTACGATTTACATCTAACCAAAATATATCTTTTTGACTAGAATATTCCGGTATACTTACTAAAATATCTCTTATCTCTTCAAATTCATCATATAAATAATCTAAGCCAAAATCAACCATGAAATAATCTGGAAGTACTTCATTATTTTCGATCTGATCAATCATAAAATATTTCATGCTCTTTGCTACAATATTCCCTTTAGTTCCACTCAAACAAAATGAAACCCATCTTTTATTAGTTATATTATCATCCATAGATATATCTAATCCATCTGGATGATTAATTGATGAAAATTTCCTTTCTAATACACTGATAGGGAATTCTCCATCCACATACATTGTTGAATCTAACCATATTCCACCATGTTGATCAATCAACATAAAACGAACTAAATCAGAAAAATTTGCAAGGTTTATTTTTTTTGTTTCTAACTTTCTATAGATAGTATCAGGTATAGTCACATACTCCTCTATATTCGCGCTATCTACTACAATCACTCTATAACCATGTTTTTTTGCAAATTTTCTCATATAATATAATGTACTTTTTACAATATTAGGTGCTTTTTCCTCTCCTTGCCACCACATTGTCCATATCACTTTTGGAAATTCTGTTCCATTTGAATCAGATAATATTTCCTTTTTAATATTTGATTTTATAAAGTCAATATTCACATTAGACTTTATATGCTTTTTTATAATTGAATTTTTCAATCTTTTTATTTTTGAAGCTTTAGTAATCTCAGCTAAAAAATTTGCCCACTTAATTATATTAGGTTTCTCTCCCCTAAAATGCTCTATTGATTTTCTAAATCTATTATATATTTTCTTCAACATATTCTAGTCTTCCTACTTATTATTATCTTTATTATTTAATTATCATTACTATAATCCATAACTTAGCGCATTAATTACTTAATATATTTCTTCTTAATAAAATTCCTGGCATTATTATTAAAGGATTATACATTATCAATAAAAATTGCGGATCAAACATTGAATGAATTCCTATCATACTGATAGCTATTAAATAGCTTAAGTTTTTTGTAAAATTAAGTTCTCCTAAATAATAAAAACTTAATAATATTAAGAATAATAATACTATTCCGTAGTTTAATAATATATTCAAAAATGATGAATCCACATATAAATACTGTATTTCTGATAAATATTGCGTTTCATTAACCCATTCTATTTTTTGTCCAAATAAGTTTATATTATAAATATTAATAGCATTCCAACCTAATTGAAGTCTAGATGTTAATATTCTATTAAGTTCATCTAAAAAGCCATATCCCATTCCATATAAATAAGTTAACATTATAGGAATAAACGTACAAACTATCAATACATACTTATTAACTACTCTATATACATTTTCAGTAACCCTTATATTATACATTTTTAATATTACTACTAATAATATTGACAGTACAGATACAACAAAAGCTGCTTTTGTATCAGTTAGATCATATACATAATAATTTATAATTAACAACACTAATAACTCACTATATCTAATAGCCATTGTTCTTATATAAATATAAAATATTGTAAAATGGAAAAAATAGTTGGCACTAAAAGTTGTATATACATAACCCAAAGAATATCTAGTATCCCCATCACTTCTAACTAAAATTTTTCTACTCTCATCTAACCAGCCTAAGCTATAGCTAACAGCTACAATTAACATTAATATTCCTATTTCAATGACCCACAGTTTTATTAAATGTCTATAATTAGTAGCATCAACATTTACTACCATTAAAATCCAGGGCATAATAGCATATGGATTTGCTGAATAGTAGGAAACTACTATTGCTAATAAGATAATTAATAATGATGCAATTAAACTTTTCCTAGTATGTTTTGATAAAATAAATATTATCAATAACAACACCGAGATACTAATTAATCCATAATTTTTCACTACATTTAACCAATAATATTTTTCAACAAATACTGTTTGCGCAATAAAATTAAGAAAAACTATAATGAAAAAAGAAATACTTATCAATAAATTTCTTGCTTTATTTTTTATTATCATTTAATACCTCTGTATTCACTTTCTATAATCTTTCACCGTAATATCAAAAATCACTTTAGAATTTTCTTAAATCTATATCCCTTGTTCAACTAACTTCTTAATTTTAGCATTAGCTATTGGAAAAACGATAAAAGATAATTTTCTATTTAATCTTTCATTTATATATAATAAATAACTAATTCGTTGATTTTTTTTGAATTTATAGTCAATTTTATATTTGTCTATATAACTAACTGTTTCTCTTAAAAGTTTATTTCTATCTTTAGATAGGAATGAAAAAATAAATCTTGCATTGATTAATCTTAATACAAATTCATATGTTACTTTCTTGAGATTTCCATCATTCAATTTCTTATAAAATTCTAAAATACTTTCAGTTACAATTCGATGGTCTTCTATATGTTTTAATCTATTTTCTATTGCCATACTTTGATCAGGTCTTCCTAAAAAGTATTGATACAAATCTAAATTCCAATATACCCATGTTTTTACAAATTTTAATGGAAAAACAGTATATTGAGTATCAACATAAAATATTTTTTCTGTTAATCTTATATTATTATCTTTAAATATTTCTGTTTTATACGTTAAACCATGCATTGGAAAGATACTAGATAATATATTAGAACTATAATAATCTTCTTGATCTACGACAGAGATTCTTTTTACAAATTTCTTGTATACATGTTGTTCAGAATAGTCAGTTACTATCATATCTACTGATGTTTTCTCTAATCTCCTTATATATTCTTCAAAATCACGGACATTAATCCAGTCATCTCCATCTATTATTTTTAGATATTTACCTACTGCTTCATCTATACCCCTATTGACTGCTGAACCATGACCACCATTTTCCTTAGAAATTATTCTTATATTTAATCTATTTTCTTCTCTTAATAGTTGTTCTAACACCTCTACAGTATCATCTTTACTTCCATCATTAATTACCAAAAGTTCGAATTTATCTTTAAATTTATCGTCTACTTTTTGAAATGATTCAATATTTCTATGTATATAATCTCTTATATTATATGCAGGTATTACTATACTTAATAACATATTGTAAATTATCTCTCTTTCATTTTTTTTATATATTTATATACACCCGGATGTATACAAAATGCTACATACTTTATCTTTCTATTTTTAGAAATATTCTTATTTTTTAATATTTCTAATAGTTCTTCTCTATATTGCTTTCTTTTTTGAAGAAGTTCATGATTTAAATTCGAATTTATCATTGCATCAATTATCTGAAATCCTCCCATTAATTCCCTAACTTTTAATGCCTTTCTTATTTTTATATTAAATGGATAATCTTTTTCTATATAAGATTTATTTTGCTCCATTGCTTTATAAAAATCTTCCAATCTATCGCTATACATTATCCCCTTAGTTGTACTCCCTTTTCGTTGATAATAATTATATACTGAAACATTAGTTGCCACAATATTATTAGCCTCTACAATATGTTTATATGCTATAAACAAATCTTCATATATCATTCCCTCTGGAAATAGATTATTTAACAGTACTGATTTTTTATATAATTTTCCACATGGAGTAGCTCCAACTGTATTTCCATAATAAAGACTTTCTACTAACTCCTCTAGAGAATAATTCAATATTTCTTCTTTTACACTTTGCTTACTAGTTATTCCATATTTGTATACAACATTTAGTGGTGTAATCACTAAATCACTATGATATTTATCCCTAGTATTAATTAGATATTGAATTGCATTTTCGTCATAGTAATCATCAGAATCTAGAAATACTATCCAGTCTGCATTAGAATTTTGGATTCCTATATTCCTAGCCCTACCTTGTCCACCATTATCCACATGAATAACCTTAACTCGACTATCTTTTTCAGCATATTCATCACATAATAATCCTGAACTATCTTTAGATCCATCGTTTACCAAGATAATTTCTAAATTACTATATGTTTGATTAAGTACACTTTCTACACTATATTTTAAAAATTCCTCAGCATTATAAACTGGAATAATAATAGCTACTTTATCCACAATCTAGATCTCCTTTAATAATACTTCAGCAATTCTTTCACTGGCTCTACCATCTCCATAAGGATTACTTGCTTGACTCATTTTTTTATACTCTTCATTATCCTCTAATAGTAGTTTAAAGTTATTATAGATATCTTCTTCTTTTGTTCCTACAAGTTTTAATGTTCCCGCAGCAACACCTTCTGGTCTTTCAGTAGTATCTCTTAACACAAGTACTGGTTTCCCTAATGATGGTGCTTCTTCTTGGATTCCTCCAGAATCAGTTAAAATTAAATAACTCTTATTAAGGAAATTATGGAAATCTATAACTTCTAATGGTTCAATTAGTTTAACTCTATCTTCTTCACCGAATATTCTATTAGCAACTTCCCTAACTTTAGGGTTTTTATGGATAGGGTAGATTACTTTTACATTACTATTTTCTTGTAACACACGTTTAATAGCCTTAAACATATTTTCCATAGGTTTCCCAAGATTTTCACGTCTGTGGGCTGTTAACATAATTAAACGATCATCACCTATCCAATCAAATAATTCATGTTTATATTCTGGATTAATCGTAGTTTTTAATGCATCTATACCTGTGTTTCCTGTAACATAGATAGTATCTTCGTCTCTCTTCTCTACTAAAAGATTCTCTTTTGCTTTTTCGGTAGGCGCAAAATTGAAGTTAGATACTATAGATACTGCTTGACGGTTGAATTCCTCTGGGAATGGACTATAAATATTGTAAGTTCTTAATCCCGCTTCAACATGTCCAACTTTTATACCAAGATAAAATGCTACTAATGCAGTAGCAAATGTCGTTGTTGTATCTCCATGCACTAGAACTACATCTGGTTTCTCATTTTCTAATACTGGTTTAATTTTGTCTAAAATTGATGTTGTAATAGTAAATAGAGTTTGATTATCTCTCATTATATCTAAATTATAATCTGGTTCAACTTTAAAAACATCTAATACTTGATTTAGCATTTCTCGGTGTTGCCCAGTAACACATACTTTTACATCAAAACTCCCATTTCTTTTTAATTCATTTACTAATGGACACATTTTTATAGCTTCTGGTCTTGTTCCAAAAACCAACATCACTTTTTTCATCAACATATCTCCTTATTCTTTTTATTTAAAGTAATCAACACGACTTAATAATCATTATTTTCTCATGTTTGTATATTCCTGTGAATATCTCTTCAAAAATCTGCTATACTCTATCTTATCTAGTGTACTAACTCTAGCCATTTTACCCAAGGCTTCTCTCTTCTCTTCGTTATTAATCAGTAATTCTATACCCCTAGCTATATCTTCAATATTTTCTGGTTCTACTATTACTGAATTATTATCATCTATTAAATCTCCAAAACCTAGTATATTTGTCACAACCGCTGTTTTTTCATGTAGAAACGCCTCTGCTAAAGCTAATCCAAATCCTTCGAATCTAGAAGGAAATACTAGAAAATCAAAACTATTTATTAATTCAGAAATATCGTTTCTATATCCTAAAAATTCTACATTAGTACTTAAAAGATTTGAAAAAACTAAAGTTTTTAATTCATTCTCCATATCTCCCTTTCCTACTAGATATAATTTATAATTACTATAATCTAGTTGTACTAATGATTCTATTAATAAATCTACACCTTTTTGATAATCCAATCGCCCTATATATCCTATTTTCACACCTGTAAAATTTTTAATTTCAGGTAACGTTTCTTTTGAGTTGTTTATTTTTATTCCATTATAAATTATTTCAATCTCATTTAAACCTAATTGTTTTTTTAAATGTTCTTTAACCGCTAAGCTCACAGCGATTACTTTCGCACCTTTTAAAGAATACTTATACATTTTTATTTTATTATCAAAAATATTATGTGCTGTATAAATATGCTTTACCTTAGGAAATATATACATTAATAACCTTGCATAAAATGCTGCCATTCTATGATGTGTATGAATAATATCAATTTTATTTTCTTTAATAATTTTACGCAGTGTATTAAAATTTGTCGCAAGTGTTTTAGGTGATTTCGATTCGACATCTAATATTTTATGATGCTTAATTCCATTCTTATTTAACTCTTCTTCCCACAGTCCTCCTGTAGAAGCTACATGAACATTCTCAAATTCTTCTTTTAAATCAGTAGCCAATTGATATACAATTTTTTCGGCTCCTCCTATGTCCATTGTACGTGAAATATGAAGTATATTAGCCATTTTGACTTCTCTTTTCTTTTACTATCTCTTTTATAAATGTTACATTTCCAACAAAATATCTTTTAAATAATCTTCTTGGTTCATTCGCTACTCTAAATAACCATTCTAAATTAGCTTTTTGCATCCACTTTGGAGCTCTTGGAATAGTACCTGAAAGAACATCAAAACTTCCACCAACACCCATAAATACACTATTTAAGCCATTATCTAAGAACTCTTGGACAATGTATTCTTTCTTAGGTGATGTTATACCAATATATACTATATCTGGATTCTTCTCAGCAATATCCGCCTCAATATTTTTTAACTCTTCATCTGAGAAATATCCATTTCTCGCACCAACTATATTTAAATTAGGATATGTTTCTCTGAAATTTTCTAACATTTTATCAACAACTTCTTGTTTCGCCCCAAAGAAATATGCACTATATCCTTTTTCACATGACAATTTCAGAAGATCCTGCATTAAATCTATTCCAGCTACTCTTTCAAGTAGAGGTTTACCTAGATATTTAGAAGCTAAAATAACTGATGCCCCATCCGCATTTATTATCTCAGATTTTTTTACAATCTCCTCTAACTTTTTATCTGTTTTACATAGGTTTAATTTATCAGCATTAACCCCCATCAGGTGTAATGGTTTTTTATTAATAATAAATTCTTCAACTCTATCTATTGTTTCCTGATTTGTTAAAGAATCAATATCTATTCCCATAATATTTACTTTGCTCATTTTAACCTCCTATTTCCCGTAAGCTGCTTCGAAGTGACCTACTCTGTCTTCTTCTTTCGGTAATCTCATAAAATCTCCATAAATATTTTCTAAATACTTTTCAGGCTCACTATGGACACTTAATTGCATACCTTCAAATTCCATTTTTTTAGGTTTTCCAAATACCTCTATTGGAACAATTTCTCTATCACGATATGTTCCAAGTACGTTTCCACCTCTAGGACTGCTATAAAAATCATATTTTCTTATAACTTTATGTAATTTTTTATTAATCTTTTCTGTATTCAAAATTTTATCAATTTTTGTCACTCTAGCAACTTTTACTAATGTATTCTCGAATGCTCCCCTATCTCTATCAGAAATTTCTTGAACAACAGACAGTTTTGATAACATTCGATAAAATAAAATGTGTTTTTCATGCGTCCACTTAGATAGCCCTTTTTCCGGAAATCCATCTAATGGAAAGATGTCTAAAAATGGATTGCAATCAGTAGTACCAAAAGTTATAACTGTTGATGTATCACGAATTGAAGTATTTCCTAAATTATCTGTATGTTGTTTTAGTAAAACATGTTTTGGTAATACACTTCCTGATATTTCTATAAATTTATCATAGTCTTCTCTAGGCATTCCTAAATCCATATCATCATCCCAAGGAATAAAACCACCATGTCTAATTGCGCCTAATAATGTACCTCCTAGAGCATAATATGTTAAATTGTGCTGTTCACATATCTCAGAAAATATTTTCAATAATTCAATTTCTTTCTCTTGTACTAATCTAACTTTATTTTTTATATCCATGATTCTTTTCTCTTCCATTTTATCAATTTTTATGTTAATATATCCATATTCACTTATATTAGTCTGTGTTTTAGTTTGGCGACGAAACACAGTCTTTTTTTATTTCAATAAAGAGTGGTTGTATATAGACTTATATAGCCACTCCCTACTTTTACTTTTCTCTTAATTACTTGCTTCCCTCTCGTTTTAGGACAACCATTATAGTTTTAAGTATAATTTTTATGTCCTGTCTTAGCGACCAATTTTCGATATATTTCATATCTAGTTTAACTACTTCTTCAAAATCAAGTATATTACTTCTTCCACTAACCTGCCACATTCCAGTAATACCAGGTTTTACCTGCATACGTTTGAAATGATGAAGGTCATACTGCGTATATTCATCAACTGTTGGAGGACGTGTTCCTACCACACTCATATCCCCCTTAAGAACATTAATAAATTGTGGAAGCTCGTCCAACGACCAATCCCTTAATTTCTGACCAAATGGGAAAACCCTAGGATCATTTTCCATTTTAAACATTAAAGTCGTCTCTAACTCATTTTGACTTAGAAGCTTAGCTTTTCTCTCTTCTGCATCCATATACATACTTCTAAATTTGTATATTTTGAACTTTTTACCATTTTGACCTATTCTCGTTTGAGTGAATATAAGTGGTCCTGGCGCCTGTTTTTTCACTATCGGTAATATTATTAAACCAACAAGAATTGTCAACAATATTCCCACTATTGAAATTGCTATATCCATTACCCTTTTTAGTATTACCTGACGTAATGTCGCTATTTTTATAGCTGATGTCAGATAAATATTATCACCTTGGAATGTTACCGCAGTATTCGCTCCAACTTCTTTTATAATTGGTGTAATATTGATTTTTGTTGGAATACCTAGTATTTCAAAAATCTTAAAGATTTCTACCAGATTAGTCTGTGATGATAAATTGGCATATATCTCATCAACTCTATGATGAGACAAGAAATCTCTAATTTCACTTATATTATGAACTACAGGCTTATCATTATAAAAATCATCTTTTGAAGTGTTAGCATAAGCCAACACCTCATAATTATCTGGAAGTTCTCCTATAGTATCTAAGTCAGAAAAGTCAGATAAAATTATAATATTACGACTATCGTCTCGATATCGATTATTTATTTTTTTAGAAACAGTTCTTACACAATATATAAAAACAAATGCTAGAACTAAATAAATAAGCAATTCTAAACTTTCCACTATATTAAAGAAGTCTTTACGATTAAATATTACCAAAAATAATGTAAATAATGAAACAATCTTCAATACATATATAGATGTCGTCTTAAGTTCTCTTAGATATCCACGTTCCGGTATCGTCCAGTACTCTTCTGACATTAATGCCACTAGAATACCAATAACATTCATAACAATAAAGAAATATAAATTATCTTTTGACTTTTCTTGAAAATCAAAACTAAGAATATAAGCTAAAGATAAGGCTATTAAATCAGTCACTAAGAACAAAAACTTATTATTTCTTCTAATATAATACATCTTGTTCTCCTCTTAACTTAGACTTTACTTTTTATCTGTTTTTTTATTTGTTCCATAGTTTCCATATCCACCATAGTGCCCATAGTAACCACCATAACCTAGCTCATTTGAATTAACTTTATTTAAAATTATACCTAAGAACTCTGCTCCACCTTTTTCTAGTTGTTCTTTAGCTTTTTCTAAAACTTTTTTCTTAACACGATTAGCTTCGACTACCATTACCACTCCATCTGCCTTAGGAGCTATGATAGCAGCATCAATAACTTGCCCAACAGGTGGTGTATCAATAATTACATAATCATAATACTCTCTAAATACCTCAATCATAATATTGAAGTTTTTATTTTGTAGTAATCCCGTTGGATTCGGTGGTACTTGCCCTGCTGGGATAACATTTAAATGTTGAATATCTGTCTCATAAATAACATCCTCAATTGGAGATACTCCAGATAGATAATTAGTTAATCCGCTAATTTTATTTTTAAATTTGAAGCGCCCTGCCATAACAGACTTACGCGTATCTGCATCTACTAAAATAGTTTTCAGTCCTAACTTAGCTAATGATATAGCTAAGTTAGTTGATATTGTACTTTTCCCTTCATTTTCAGAAGTTGATGTTATAACAATTACCTTCTTATCTTTTCCTAAAAACTGGATATTAGTACGTAAGGCATTATAATACTCTTCATTTTTAGGATCTACTATATTTTTATTTGTTAATAAATTAATTTGTGCCATGTTTTCTTATCCTATCTCTTTCCTGTTTTTGTATCTGGAACTACTCCTAAAAGTACCAGTCCCATACCATCTTCAATATCTTCTGCTCTTTTAATTCTATCATCTAATAATTCAAATAATACCACTCCAGCTACAGCTATAATGAACCCTAGTGCTGTCGCTAAAATTGCATTTTTAGGAATATTCGGTGAACTTGGAGCCGTTGCTGCTTTTGCTTCTTCCAGTGTTGTTACATCATCAATTTTTGTTACTTCTTTAATTTGATCTGCCGATACCTCTTTTACAGTATTAGCTAGTTGACTAGCTACTTGTGGATCTTTGTCTCGAACAGTGATAGAAATAATACGAGTATCTTTGGGAGCGTCTACGCTAACTTTCCCTGCCAATTGTTTCGCCGTTATCCCTAAACCACTCTTTTCTGCCGAATCTTCCATAACTTTGTTTGAAAGAATAATTTCTTTATAGTCTTTTATTAATAATGATCCTAACTGAACATCTTGTGTTGTGATTTCTTTATCACCTTTCTTTTGATTAACCACATATACTTTTGTAGTAGATGAATATTGTGGTGTTACCAAGAAAATACTATAAGCAAGTGATACTGCAGTAAATAGAACTGTCACTAGCAAAATCAATATTTTCTTCTCCCAAATACTTTTTATCAGTAGCATAATATCTAACTGTATTAAATCTTTTTCTTGATTATTCATTTTATATTTTTCCTCTCAATTAAATTATTTTATTCATTAATAGTTTTTCTTGATTTTTTTCAAATAGTTCATAAGCTATTGTAGGTCCATATTTTTCCTCGATAATATCATATGCTTCTCTCATATATGTTCTTCGAGAATCAATATTGTGCATATCACTTGCGATAAAGTGAACTAACTCCGCGTCTAAGTATTTTTTAGCACGCTTCTTGTAGTGTTTGTGTTTGTCACCGATAAGTTTCGGTTTTAGAACACTAGCTGCATTAACTTGAATATAAGCACCCATGTTAATTAACTCTTGAACACCTTTTTCATCTACATCGTTATATCGTTCAACGTGCGCTACTACTGGAGTTAGTCCAAGTAATATAACCTTGTTTAATGCTCTGTGAATTTCTTTATAACGCATTTCATAAGGGAATTCTACAAGTACATAGTCTGTTTCTGCTAATCTTGGGTATGCTCCACTTTCTATCTTAGCAATTTCTCCTTCTTTATAGTAAATTTCGCTACCTAGGTAAACTCTTAGGTCGCTAGCTACTTCAGCGGCAATTTCTTCTACACGTTTGAAATTCTCTTTTATTATCTCTATATCTGTCTCAAACATTCCTCGTCTTCTATGAGGTGTTGCGATAATCGTTCTAACACCCTGTTTATAACTTTCTTCTAGTAAATCACGAGTATCTTTTTCGCTTTTTGCACCATCATCTACTCCGAAGATTACATGGGAATGTATATCTATCATCCTAATTCCTTCTCTCATCTACTTACCTTCCAATACTTCTTTAATATTATTTGTAACTTCTGATAAACTTTGTTCATCGATTTGTGTCATATATAAGTTCGCTCCAGGCATTGCATATGAAGGTAAGCCCATACTTCCTGTCCCTGTTAAGGCTTGAGAGGCCACATTATAATCTTTACCTGCGCTAAGTTGTTCATTCGCAAGTCCCATAGCTGTCTCTATCGGCATATTTGTCTGAATTGATTCACTTAATTCTTTAATAACACTTTGGTAATTTGATAAACCTTGTTTTGAAGTTATCTTCTTAATTATTGCAGTGATAACTTTTTCTTGATTTTTACCACGGTCATTATCTCCACCATTAAGACCATATCTTTCACGAACAAACCCTAAAGCTTTATCAGCATTTAGATGAACCAATCCTGGTGTAAAACTATACTTACCATGAAGTGATGTAAACGCCTGATCATTATACACATCTACCCCACCAACTGTATCAATTAGTTTTAGGAATGATGTAAAGTTAAGTCTAGCGTAGTAATCTATTTTAATACCATATAAATTTTCTAGCGTATGGATTGAAGAATCTACTCCATATAGACCTGCGTGTGTAAGTTTATCATATTGATTATTTCCACCATCGGCGATTTTTACATAAGAGTCACGTGGTGTTGTCGTCAATAAGATTTTTCCAGTTTTTTTGTTGATTGTCATAATAATATTAACATCTGAACGGCTGACACTAGATACAGGTCCATATGTATCGATACCACTTATGTAGATGTTAAAAGTATCCCCAGCATTTTGTTTCGCTTTCGCATTTACTGATTTTGTTATTTTATATTCATAGATTTTTTTCGTTTTATCTTTGAAATCTGCGTGTTGACTAGTAATAAGATCTTCGAATGAACTATTAAGTATCATCGCTTTACTAGTTCCTTCGGCTAATTCCTCATAAGCTGAGATGTAGTTTCTAGATTCTGTAAGATTTAGACTTTGTTTTTCTTTATCGCGGATCTCTTTCATCAGCTTATTAATATTTTCACCATCTGCAGATACTGGAGCCGCTACTGCCTCCCCTTTCAGGTCTGCAAGTTTTTCAGCTGGATCGTTTTTCATAACAACAACGCTCATAGTGTACTCACTAACTGCTGCATTGCTGTTTAGGTTGTCGAATAAGCCGATTGCTGTTCTAAACTGCATGTAAGAAAATATCAAGGCAATATTCATAACGATCAACATTATCGCATTAAATATTCTCGCTTTTTTCTTAATCACGAGGAATATTGCAAGTATTATCACTAAGATTATTACTCCGATTATTCCGTAGTTAATTCCTCTAAAATCTAGAAAATCATACTTCAACATCGTCCAGCTGACTAGACCTCCGAGTACAATCAGTAAAACTGTCAATATTCCATTGATAATTTCAAAAGCTCCTATACCCGATTCAAATCTAGAATTTCGGCTACTTGAATCTCTTCTCATTTTTCTCCATCCTCTTCAATTTATAAAATTTACTAATACAACCAACATTTAACTGTCCTGTATTATTTATTAATTCTCCATCGATTTGAAAGTATTTCTGATTTGTTTTTATAGCTAATCTATCCGTCGTTATTTGTTTAACTTTCCTCATTTTATTATGTTTTTTTAGAAGTAGACATAAATAATTGTATACGAAAGTTGCTAAAGACATATTTTCCATGATCATTATGTGAAGTTTCCCATCTTGACCTGTAGCATTCGGAGCGAATTTTATCCCTCCACCTTCATAAGGTTGAATCATCGCATTAAGCAAATACAGCTTGTCGGTCGTGATTTCTCCACTATCCCATGAAATTTTCGCTTTATACTTTTTCAGCATTAAAATACCTATTACTCCTTGAAGAAGATAGATATACTTACCTAAATATTTCTTTAACTTCGAGCCATTAGCTCTTTTTATGATGTCAGCATTAAAACCGATATCAAATCCCGAACAGAACTTCCTATCGTTAACAACACCTACATCATATTCAATAAATCTTTTCGATTCTAATAATCGACTTATTTCAATATCCTTCTTGAACTCTATAGACCTCGCAAGATCATTACCCGAACCATATGCAAGATAGATAATTTCTTTCCCATGGTAATTATTTATCACTTCGTTAATAGTTCCATCGCCTCCGATTACTATCAACTCAGCCCCGTGAATCTCATTCATAAGGTCTTTTGCATTGGTCGTTTTAGAGGTTTTTAGCACCCTGTAAGGCAACTTCTTTCCTTGTAAAACTCGTTCTATTTTATTAAGTTCATTAAGACTTTTCTTACTTCTAGAATTAACTATTATTTCAATCATATTCCGTTCCTATACAGAAAATACTTTATCTTAATAATTATACTATAAAATGCATTAATTATCAAAGATTTATCTATTTAAAACCTTTTAAAACAATAGAATTTTTTAGTTTTTTATAGACTATTTCTATTATTGCAATTTATTAGTAAAGTTTAGTTATACAAAATTATTTTTTATATTTAGATGATTTTAATATTAAATTTCACTTTAGAATAAACAGAGGATTTAAAAACATTTTCCTATTAGACATAATTTCAAAATAAAAAAACTATTCTATCATTGGCAATCTGAAGTTGATCTTGATCCTCGATGATGCACTTTAGATAAAATAGTTTATAAAATTCTCAGATAATACTAAACAATACTCTTTTACATGTACTCTAATCTGTCAATCTCTGGTTTGTCAAAAGTTGTTTGTGTGAAATCTTCGTTACCAGTATTTTTCGACGGTCTTCTCACAAATAACATAACTGCCACGATGAAGTATAGTAAGTATACAGGAAGTAGTATCCCGACTGTCATTACTCCGATAACTATCGCTGAAAGTAGGAATAAGATTCCTGATACGATTCTTGCTCTCATAGTAAATGACGCAATTATCGCTAATACTAAGGCTACAATCGCAACTACTGTATAAACTTTCACCAATAATACAAGTAATGATACGATGTCTACACCTGAGCTTTTTAATAATGATGCTACTCCAGGATCTTGTAATAAGTTATTAAGGATAGGTTCAAATTCTTGTTGTTTAAATACTGTTTCTAACTGACTAGAAAACGCTCCAAGAGATAGTAGACCTGTTGCAAGTATCATAATAACATTCGCGATCCACGCTAAGATTTTCTCTATTCTTCTGCTAAATGGTTTCATAATATTCTCCTTCTTTAATATATTGACTAAATTATATCATAAATTAATAATAACATGTAACAATTAATATATTTTCTTGATTAATATCTTTATTGAAACTCACTCTTGTATTTACCTAATTTCTTTACTCTAGCAAAGTAATATCGAACATTTTCTTCTTTCGTAAAATACAGTCTAATCCCAGATTTTTCTAAACTTATAAATTTATAAGCAGCATGTTTTTAACTTTCTGAATTTAGCACTCGAATATTTCACTTAGCAGTCTTACTAATAAAAAGACTCCGAAAATTAATTCGAAGTTTTTTAAGATATTATATTATCTTGCACGATGTTTAGCATTTGCTGGGGCTTTTTTTGTTGGTTGAGCTTTGTGTTGAACAACTGCTGATTTTTGTAAAACTACTGCAGGTTTTTGAACTGCTGGTTTGTCCAGTAAAAGGGGTACATATCACATATCAAAATCACGATTTTTGAGTCACCCCCGCACAGTTTATTAGATATCTAAAGAGATTTTACAAAGTGAATTTAGATATCAATAAACCACTGCGTCTATGTGTTTTCATATAAACTTTGTTAAATTTTAGAACTTTTGGGGCAACCCCGTTTATTCAATATCTCCTTATTATAATTTACCTTTAATATTTACATATTTTAGATAAATTGTTATAATCAATAATCCCTCTTTAGTCCCCCTTACATTTTTTTAATAAAGGAGATAAACTTATGAGAGATTTTAAATTAAAAAATAATGTTACGATTGAAGTTACTGATGAAGTATTTTTAGCTATACGCAGTTCTCGTTATAAGGAGAGATATGCTGAAAAGAGAGATGAAAAACATCAACTTATTCATTATCATGCTTTCGATAGGGAAGATAGCGTTGGAGAAAATCTGATTAAAGATACTCGTTCGTTACCTGATGAAATAGCAATTAAAAATGATATGAATAGTACGTTGTACAATGCATTAGCTACTTTGCCAGTAGAGGATCAACTTCTAATCTATAATTTATATGTGTGCGACGAATCATTACGTAGTGTTGCTGAGAAAATGCATACTAATCCTATGACTGTTGGTCGCCATCGTGACAAGCTATTTAAGCATCTGGCTAGTTTATTGGAAAAATATAAAATTGAATAAAATCCTAACAAATAGATTGTCAAAACAGTAGAATGTGACGTTTCCGTGAACTTTTGTATATAAGTTGTTACAAAGTAGCGATAATTTCACTATATATTATGAGGGATTAATTTTTGTAAGGGGGATTTCTAGTTATTATCTCAATTATCATTAATATTGATTCATGAATATTCGACTTTGTCTTTATTAAGATATTCACATAGAGAGTTAAAGTAAATGGAGGCAAATTATGAAAAGACAACTATACCTAAATGACAAAGATACTGAGAGGTTTTACGAAATATTAAATCAGAAGAAACAACTGATTATAAAGGCTCTTTACAAAGTTCATATCCCAGCAAAACTTCATCATGAATTTTATAATTATGGCTTAGAAGGATTGCTGATAAGTTTTCTAATTCTAAATGAAGGTAAAATAAGCGAACAAGATTTCGATCGATTCGCCTTTACTACTATTAAAAGAAAATTAATCGATGAAATACGTTACAGAAATAAAGATAAAAGTATACCTTTGGATATTTTTGATAATAATATTTCTGATGCAACAGACAACAGTTACGAATATCTATATATACAATTATTTGAATATGTTCAAAAAACTTTAGAACAACAAGAATTCGAATTCTTCTGTGAATTTGTTAAGACATTAAATATAAAACAAACAGCCAAGGCATTAAATATTTCCCTGGCAACAGCATATAGAATCCACAAACGTATTAAGGGAGTTTGTGAAAAATTTTTATTAGAATGTTAATATAGTATCTATACTCTCTATGTGAATATCTAAAAATATATAAACATCTTTTCTACTGATATCAACCTGATATTGGCTGTCAGTTTTTTCTTTCTATCAAAACAACGCTAGATAAATACCAAAATTTAAATATTCTATTTAATCATTTTAGACTACCTTATTTAAAATATTTCCCAGGCTATATGACAAGTTTAAATATCAGGAAAAATCATCTTCAAATCAGACAAAGATGTAAATGTCAAAATAAAAATGTACAAAAATGTCAAAATAAAAATGTACAATTATTCAAAACTAACATGATTTTTTAGACGATAAGAATTACCTATAATAGGTACTACATGGGTATGGTGAAGCAGTCTATTAAGTATAGTTGAAGCAACTTTTTCATCACTAAATAATGTAGCCCATTCAGAAAAAGGAATATTAGAGGTGGCTATTATACTCTTCTTTTCATAACGACGATATATTAATTGAAATAATAACCTCTCATCATCTTTTTC
Source organism: uncultured Gemella sp. (assembly GCA_963535095.1). GTDB lineage: Bacteria > Bacillota > Bacilli > Staphylococcales > Gemellaceae > Gemella. The sequence goes on from CAUSUW010000023.1 coordinate 23,039, forward strand.
TAAAGGTAAATAACCAATTTCATCTATAATCAATAATCTATACTTTGAATAGTGTTTTAATCGCTGCTCTAGCCTATTGTCAGCGTAAGTGTCCAATAACGAGGTATATTGAATAAGAGTCCTTCACCTAGTGCGGAGAGCTCTTTCTTTATCTACAAGTTTCTTGTATATTTTTATTCCATAGTAAATAAATCTCTAGAATCTCATTTTTTCTAAAGTGTCTTCATTTGGTAAATTCATTAATAAATAGTTGTAAATGTTAGAATAAAGGTGTAAATAAATTTCAAGATAAAAATATATATCATAGATATCTTAAAAAAAGGAGATATCTATGATATTAGAAATTAAAAAAAACAACTGAGATTAAGTTAGATTCATTAGAAGATTTACAAGAGTACAAGAAATCTATGGACGATAATAATTTAAAAATAAATATAGCCGCCTTATCTAGAAAGTATAAAGTAGACAGAAGAATTATAAATAAATATCTAAATGTTTTTTAAAAAAAGAAGACAAAAAACAAAACATCAAAACTAGACAAATACTACGAACTAATTAAAAGCTTATTAAGTTCTTCTACTCAAACTTTTAGTTATATAAGGGTATTAAGACAATACAAAGAATCATTAGCTGTGCTTGATCAAACATTAGAATAGGTAAATAAAAATAATCTTACTTTCATAGATGGTTTTCTATACTTTACGCAAGCACAGGTAGAAAAGAAAAAGCAAAATCTTATTCAACATTCTGTGAAAGTAGCAGGTTTTCCTAGTGTAAAAACTTTATCGGAGTTTGATTTTGACTTTCAAGAATCAATAAATAAACAACAAATATATGATTTCAATTCATTGAGATTCATAGATAAGAAGGAGAACATAATAGTGGTGTTGGAAAAACACACCTAACTATTTCTATAGGAGTAACCGCAGCTCAGAATAGAAAATCCACATACTTTATTAAATGCGCACGTCTGATAAAAATATTAAAAAAAGCTCAGTTAGAAGATAGATTAGAAGAAAGATTAGAAGAAAGATTAAAGAAGTTTTGTGGTTATAAATTACTAATAATAGATGAATTAGGATATCTTCCCATAACCAAAGAAGAATCTAAATTGTTCTTCCAATTAATAGATAGACATTATGAAAAACATAGCACAATAATAACTACAAATATAAGTTTCTCACAGTGGGATGATGTATTTGGTGATCCATTAATCGCTAGTGCAATAGTTGATAGATTATTACACCATTCATATGTAGCTAAGATAACTGGAAATTCTTATAGATTTAAAGATTTTTTCCAAAAAGAAGATGAATAAAATGTACATTTTTATTTTGAATTTTTTGACATATTTAGATTGATATTTACAATACTATAAAAGGATAATATTTTCAGTAAAAATTTCGACGGTTAGTATCTTTTATTTAGGATAAATGGAAAATTCTTTCTTTTTTGATGAATAGCCAACGTCTAATTGTACAATTTGTTTTGACATTTTATTTTCCTCCATTTCTTCTTTATGTTTGTATTATAAAAGATTTTACCCTTGGAGGATAGGTAACTCGTTATTGGACCCTTATACTACCTTATTTACAATCTAAGCAGCAAAATGCTGCCTAGATTTATAGAGTGAATTTTTCCCATGCCCCGAACTTGACAAAGAGTCAAAAAAGCCCTCGAAAAATTTCGAGGGCTTTTTACTATACTTAAAGATTTATTATAATCTTTAAATTAGTTTTTGTCGTTTTTACGACGTCTTGCTGCTGCAAGTAATCCACCTAGGATTCCTAATCCTAATCCTGCTAATCCAGTATTAGTTTCAGTTGTACCTGTATTAGCTAAACGTTGTCCTAATTTAGCGTTTGTATCTTGTGTATTAGAATTTCCGTTTGTTGCATCTGATCCTGCGTTTGCATCAGTTCCTGCTCCTGCGTTAGAATTTCCATCTGCACCATTACCGTTACTTCCATTATTAGCTGCTTTAGCTTCTACTAAGTCACTTGCTGGGATTACTACTT
>CAUSUW010000024.1:0-22175 GCA_963535095.1 uncultured Gemella sp.
TTTCTTTTCGATAACAAATGATGGTATAAAATCAGTTTTATGGCAATTGTATCAATTGTCAAATTATCCAGTTAATATTTATCCGTTTTTTATTAAAGTAGTACTAATAATTATTCCGTTCGCATTTGTGGGATATTTTCCAGTAGCAAATTTAATAAATATGCATGATAGTTTTAATTTAGAAACATGGTTTTTAATATTATTTGGACCGCTTCTACTTATATTAATCTATAAAACAATATGGAATTTCGGATTAAAAAAATATCAAAGTACAGGATCATAATAGTTAAGAAGGTTAGAGAATTATAAGAAATAAGAACAAAGTGAATCATATAGGAGGTGTTTTTTATAGAATTTAATGTTAAATTAGCGAGAAGTTTGTATTTATGTTTGAATTTAATTTTGAGTGTTTTATATTCATACATAACGGTGAAATTTATATCTGTATATAATTTTCCTATATATTTTATTTTGTTAATAACGACTTTGATAGAAATATTTATTTTTTTAGACACTAGTTATATCAGATTATTAACTAGTATAAAAACAAAGTATTTTTATTATATATTAATAGTTTTTTCAGTAGTAGTATTTATTTTTAAAAATAACATAAATTTATACTATGTCTTAACATTTTATTTTGTTTATTACTTATTAATATCAATAGTTTTGCTTAATTACAATTTATTTGTAATAGAGGGAAGTAAGTCTATCAAAGCTGGAGTAACAGATATATCCTTATATAGCAATTTGTCTAAATTACTTGGTTTTTCCTTAGGTAGTTATATTTATAAGGTGAATATTGAAGAATATTTAATAGTATTTATAATTATGTTTATTTTATTTTCAAGTTTCAAAATAAATAATTTTAAAAATGAAACTGAGAAAAATTCTGAGAGATTAGTTTTTAATAAATTGAAAAGAAAATATATCATTATCAATACAGCGTTATTATCAGGAACAGCAGTGTTTTTTATACCGTTATTTATAAAACAATTAGCGGCTAGGAATTTAATACAGTATTCTAGTATTATATTTTTTATACCAGGACTAACAGTAGTTTTATTTTTAATACTTACTAAGAAATATGATATAAATTTAAATAAGATACTTATGTCTTACATAATTTTTGATATAGTATTCTTCATATTGGTTATATGTGAAGTGTTTTTACCATTGCAAGTGATATTATTATCATTAATAGTGGCATTAGGGGTGTCAATTAGTATAAAATTAAGGACTAATTTTATAAAAATTAATGATAAGGATTATAGAAAAAGTATAGTTCAAATTTTTCGAATAAGTGCACCTTTATTTTCTATTATTTTAAGTTTTGTAGGATTATACGTGGAAAACATTGCTTATTATATTTTGTTAATAAATGTAATTTCGGCTATTCATGTATTATATGTGAATTTAAGAAATAGAGAGAGCACTTTATTAGATTAAGGAAAAGTTTTTAGAAAAAATTTAAAAAATGAAAAATTAATGAAACAATGTACACTTAGTTTTTTTAGAAATAGCTTGGTGTACATTTTTTGGTTCAATTTGAGAAGTAATACTATGTTATATTACTACGAAAACCAGTATTTATTAACTAGAGATAACAAGTGATAATTTTGGAAAGTTTTTTTCTTTTAATATTGATTTCATATCGTTTTCATATTACAATAAAACTATAAAGCTTTATAACCTCATAAAATAAGGAGGACAAAAAAATGGTATTAGATATTGGAATTTTATAGTTTATAATGTAAATAATAAAGAGAATCATCATTATTTTTTGAGTTTCTAATAATCTTAAAAAATTGTTCTTTCTCATCATAATTTGGATAGAGGAGAGGAATCAGCTATTTTAACAGACGATAATGATTTTATAGTATTTGTTAAAGTAGACATAAGCCACTCATTCAAGAAGACGCACTTTATTGTGTAAGCTACATGTAAACTACATATTAAAGAGTTGAAGGTTGGTTTGTATTTGCAAATCAACCTTTTCTAAAAAGTAATTAAAAGTAAAACGTAATATCGAGAGGAGGGAGTTAAATGGTAAAACTTTTAACAGTAAAAGACTTAGCATATAAATATAAAAATTCTAGTGATTACGCGATTAAAAATATTTCTTTTTCTGCGGAAAAAGGAGATATGATTGCACTTATAGGTAAAAGTGGTTCAGGGAAAACTACGATAATTAATTCTACATTAGGATTGTTTTCTAATATCGAAGGTGAGGTATCTTTCGGTGAAGGAGTGTCTGTTCGAGATGTGGACTACTGTATGCAAAACCAATCAGTAGATTGGTACTTAAATGTATATGACAATATTTATATGGGGCTATTATATTCTCAAAATACTATTAGTAAGAAAAGTGTAGATGAGATTATTGATGTTCTAGGTTTAAAAGGTAAGGAGAAATCTGACCTAACAGAATTATCTGGAGGACAACTGCAGAGAGTACAAATAGCAAGAAGTCTAGTGTCTAATTCAAAAATATTATTTTTAGATGAACCTACTACAGGACTAGATGTAGTATTATCAAAAAATATATTAGAATACATAAAAAATAACAATAAAGAACATGCTGTTTTTATATCTTCTCATGATTTAGATCTTATAGAAAAGTATTGTAATAAGATAATTTATATAAACGATGGGGAATGTTTATACTTCGGAGAAATGAGCGCGTTCTTAAGAGAATATAATAAAGAAATAGTATATAACATTTCTTACAATGGTGAATTAAGTAAAGATATAGTAGAGAAATATAAAGATACTATTACAATAGTTGATGATAAAAATTTAAAAATTTTCTTGGAAAAAGAAGAGGAAATTTCAAATGTATTAAAATTATTATTGGCAGAAAATATTACAATAGGAAGCCTGCAGAAAGAAGAGATTACCTTGAAGAGAATATTGGAATTGGAGGAGTAATTATATGAAAAATGTAGTGAAGAATTTTTGGGCAACATCGTATATAGAATATAAGGCGATTGAAAATAATAAGCAGATTATATATACTCAGCTTATGGTTCCAATTTTGTACTTTGTATTCTTTGGATTTGGAATAGGGAATTCTTTTTCAAGTTTAGCTTTTAAAGGAGAAAATGTTAGCTATATAGAATATATTTTCGTTGGAATTATAGGAGTAATATTAAATTCTCAGATGAATCAGTCGGTTTATAGAGTGAATTTAGATAAAAAATGGGGACTTCTAGCGTATAAAAGAATAAAAGGAACATCAGCTATTTCTTATTTTTTAGGGAAATTAGTATTTCCGTTAGGAATTACAATAGTACAGGTATTACTAATTTATTTCTTATCGTTCTTTTTAGGAATAAAAATACAGATAGTTCCTTTCTTAAAAGTATTAATTATTGTAATTATTAGTCTAGTATTTTGGTTTTCTCTTGGAGTTATTATTTCATTAGGAACTGTATCATATAGAACTAGAGACCTTATCTTAGGAACATTATTACTACCGATAATTTTTGCCGCACCAACTTTTTATAGTTTGGATAATTCCAAGGTGCTATATTATGTATCAAAACTTAATCCATTAACTTACCAATTAACGAGTATGAGAACTGTAATTTTTGATATGAATCTTGATATAAATACTTATGTTACAATATTCTTAAGTCTAATAATGTTTGTTTTAGCGATAAGCGTGATAATAAGATCAGAATTATTAGGTGATGAGAGATAAAAGAATGTACACTTAGTTGTTTGTACCGACCCCAAAAAGTTAGACCAAAAAATCTAACTTTTTGGAGGTCGGTATTTTTATGATTAAATATAATTTTGAATTTAAAAAGAAAGTCGTACTAGAGTATATAAATGAAAATATAAGTATAAGATCGTTAGCGAAAAAGTATGCTATAAAATCTCATAATAATATTGAAATTTGGGTTGCCAAATATAAGAAATATGGAGATGAAGGACTATATCGTTCAAGAAAAAACAAAGAATATACTTTCGAAAAAAAGATACTTATTTTATACATTTCAAAAAAATATAATTTTTATAAAATTTTAAAACGAAAAATTTGAAAATTAGTCTTATTTTTTCAAAAAAATTCTAAAAAAAGACAAATATACTACAATATTTCTATTGTGTTACGATTCGGTTACAGAATTGTGACACACTTGGCCATGACATCCAAAAATGATATAATTAGAGTAAGCTCACTTTCTCATCTATTTTTAATGAAAGGAGGCGATAATGATGATATCCATGGTCATAGTAGAAATATTTATACCTATAGTTCTAGTGATTGGATACATTATTAAAGAAGTCGCAATTCAAGTAATTGCAAACTATATTACAAAACGCTTCTTTAAATAATTTTCATCATATCAAATATTTATTAATAAAAAAACAGGAACTGCAATTCCTGTTTTTTTGTTAATATTTGAATCCTAATTTCATAGTACAAATATTTATACCTAACTCTATTTTAAAATAAAATTTAAATTAATTCAACCATTTTTTTGTTATTCTAATTATTTTCTAATTTTTGTGATATATAATGTGATATATAAATTCTAGAATTTATTTTTAGTATAAATATATTATTATTCATACTACTCTTAGTTTCTCAATAAATACTACGTTTAATAAGCTTTATAACCGTATCATATCCCTTATTATTCCATATATTTATTATTAAATAATATAATGGAGAATTCATATTGAAAGACCGCGAAAATGCCAAAAGCAACATATATGTACTGGCAGAAGAGATTCGATAGAGTTAATCCAGATAAAGAAATTGAAGAGAAAATATTAGAAATAAGAAAGAATAACAAAGATTATGGTTATAGACGTATATATGGTGCGTTACGTAATTTAGGGTATATTATAAACAAAAAGAAAGTTCAAAGAATTATACAAAAATTAGGATTACAGGTTACATCATTCACTAGAAAAAGTAGAAAGTACAATTCATATAAAGGGAAAATTGGAAAAACAGCTAAGAATAGAATTAGAAGACGATTCAATACCAATATTCTACATCAAAAAATTACTACAGACACAACTGAATTTAAATATTATGAAGTAAATGAAAAAGGTAATATAGTAGTAAAGAAACTTTATTTAGATCCATTTATGGATATGTATAATGGTGAGATAATAAGCTATAGTATAAGCGAGCGCCCATCAGGTAAAAACATAATGGATGCACTAGAAGAAGCCATTAAAGTTACAGCTAAAGCCCCCTATAGGAGAACTTTCTACTCTGATCAAGGTTGGGCTTATCAAATGAAAGAATACTCGAAAAGATTAAAAGAGGAACGTATTTACCAAAGTATGTCTAGAAAAGCAAATTGTTTGGATAATTCAGTGATAGAGAATTTTTTCGGAATATTAAAACAAGAGATATACTATGGAACAACATATAATAGTTATAGAGAACTGAAATTAGCTATTGAAAAATATATAAAATATTATAATGAAGAGAGAATAAAAGAGAAACTAGGATAGTTAAGTCCTAAGCAATATAGAATAAAATATATGACTGTATAAATATAAAAAAAGATAGCGTAGCAGTCATTACAACTACTACGCTATCCTGAGTCTAACTTTTTGGGGTCAGATCAGTTATAGAGATGACTAAGTGTACATTTTCTTTATCTTTTTACTAATTTTGTTTTTTGTTTATTTGATGTTTTTACAGGCTTAGGTACATAAGGCGGATAAAGTTTACGTCCTAATAATATTTGGAATGCTACAAGGATACCACTGACTACAAAGTAAATTCCTATAGCAGCGATACTCGTATATGTTAAAAATGTTAACATTATAGGAGTAATCCAAACCATATTTTTAGAAACATTTTGTATACGTTCAGCCTCTGGTGTGTTTTGTGACATAGGATTACTTTGCATCATACTTTGAGAAATTTTACCAACAATCATATATATTACAAAAACAAGAATTAATAGTATGTAAGATTTTTCTCCAAGTGAAATGGATAAAAAGCTTGAATCAAGAATATCTTTTGAATAGACTGGATTCTGTAGAGTGAAATATAAACCGGAAATAAACGGTGCTTGAATTAGAATAGGTATTAGATTACCGAAAATTGCTGGTGAACAATCATATTTTTTATATATTTTAAAGAGTTCTTTTTGAAGTTCAGTTTGTTCAATTCTTATTTTCATTCGTTCATCATTATTAAGTGCTCTCTTTTGATCTTCACTAAGCTTTTTAATTTTATTTTGCACAAGATCTAATTCAGGTTTTGCTTTTTCCATATTGATAGATGATGTACGTTGTTTTTTATAATTTTTCAGCATGAAAGGAAGTATAATTCCTTTTACAATAAGCGTAATAATAATTATAGAAATACCCCAACTTTTAACATAGATATTAATATTTGATAAAAACATATCCATATTTTTGGTGAAAGTATTATAAAAGAAACCATCAGTATCTTTTGAAGAACATCCAGTTAAAAATATGACTAATATTAGAGTATAAATACAGAATAGATGTTTTTTCATTTGTTTCCCTCCTTATAGATATATTATCATATACATGTATAAAATTAAAGAGGTATCATATAAATATTTTGAAATATAATATTGTAATTTAAAAGGATCATTATGTTAAAATCAATTATAAACAAAGAAAATTATAATTAAGAATTAAATGAAAGATGAAAATATTAGTATAATTTATTTTTTACTAAGTGTGTTAGTAAGAATAGAAAATAATGTTAGTAGGTTTAATTAAAGTATAGAGAAATATAAAAGATAAATATTTGTAGAGAGCGTATACGATTTTATTATTTGTGGAGAAAGAAAAATTATAAAATCTATCATTGAGATTTTTATATTGATACCATTGTATTTTCATATTATAATAAAACCGTAAATATTCACAATATTATTATACTAAAATTAGTATTTTACACTTTAAAGTCAGTTAATATTATTACTTAAATAAAACAATAATTTTTAAGAGAGAGAATTTAGGATGAAACTGGCTAAGAAGATTTAATAAATAATATAGATATAGAATCCTTTAATGTTGGGGTTATATCTAGAACTATAGTGAGGATATTATAATATGGAACAAGAAAGATATAAGAAAATTATCATTTTAATTTTGCTTGTGTTTGTGATAATTATATCAGAGTATTTTAGGCAAACATACAATCATTTATTATATATAAAAATAATTCATGCGGTTATATTTGTTAGCTGCGCTTTTAAAATAGTTAGTATAATTAATAGTTTTAAAAAGTAGAAAGGAAAAATAATCGAAAATACATTCACAAAAGAATAAGTATAAAAAGACAGTATATTATTAAAGATAGAACTAAAAATTATCTATAGTATATTCGAATTTTATCACATAATAGGAGGTTATTGGTAATGGATAGTATAGTAGGATCTATAGTTGCAACTATAACTATTGCTTTTCTATATTTTATGTTTAGAAGAAATTCTCAACCTATTTTCAAAAAGAATAAACGACAATTACTGGTGGAATTGATACCGACAGTTATATTTTGTATTTTCTTTCCAAAGGTGATCAAAATTGCTATAATTTTTTTAGTAGTTGAGATTATTTTATATATAATAGATTATCGCAATGAGAAGAAAAATTCTACAAAATAAGATTATATAATTCAAAAAGTAAAAAAGGAAGTAATATCTATCTAATTTTTAAAAGAAATTTATTCTTTTCCTGTAATAATTTTACTATATCTTTACTATATATAAATTTGAGGTAGATTAATTCTTTTCATTATAATAAGTGTAGAAGAAGTCGGAGAGTAATACTGACTCGAAAAAGAAAATACTCTCAAGTTGATGTAGTCGTAGGAGTCGCGACTCTAAAAAGAAAGGCTCTTTTTTATATAGTTTGAATTAGGTGTAGCTATCACAAAAGAATTATTTATCAGTAAATTACTAAAATAAATCAAAATTAAGCATCGTTAATAGCCCCCAAAATTTGTCTAAATTTTGAGGGCTATTATTCTAGTTAATTAGTCTTTTTTTATTATATATTTAATGATTATATATGATAGCAATATAAAAATAATATATTTTAAATTTGTTATTTTTATATTAATTATGTAAAGGATATTTATTATACTTGTAAAAATTAGTAATAAAATTATATCGATTTTATCAGTTAATATATTTAATTTATTTTTATTTGAATCTATTACTATGTAGAATATTCCACTAAGTGTACATATAAGTAAATAATTTATTATGAATGTGTTCTTTATTATTACATAATTTATTATATTGATAATTGTAATAAATTTAAAACAAGTTAATACGTTTTGTGTCACTGTTATCTCCATTTTTTATTTAGGTATTTATCAATGAGACTAAAGAATTATGATTTCATTGAAATTAATTTTTGTAAGTGGCTCTCAATGTTGATTAAGTTAATTATTCATCTTTTTTCTTTTTTCTTTTTTGTTTTAATTTTTCTATTTTTTTCGAGGTGAAATATGAACCTGTGGCTGATAGCAGGGTTGTTATTATAACGAATATTGCTATTTCTATATATTTTTCAGTATTCATTTTGTTATCTCCTATATATTTTATTATTAATTTATTTGATGTTGATAATATTTAGTTTTGTTAAAGTAAACAATAATTTTATTATATAATTCAGCCCCTATTGTCACCTAAATAGATATTTTAGATTTATTATGCTTTTAATTTGTAGATCTAACTATACTTTAATTACATAGAAGATATAGGGGGGGAACTAAAAGATCAGTAGAAAGCATAGTATGTATAAATTTAAATTTTTTATTCATGAAATATACCCACACTTGTGAATGTAAAGCATAATATATGTTTGTAATTACATATAGATCAAATCATATTTCTATTATTAACGCTTTCATTGTAACGTGTTTTTGTGTTAAAGTCAATAAAAGACAATAAAACGTATATTATATATCAATCTGATATGATTTTTCCTTTTTTACTATGAGAGAATAGTATTATCTGATATAATGTAGAGAAATAAAATATATAAATTGATAAGATTATAGATTTTTAAAAAATCTATTAAAGTGGATAATGAATTAGATATAGAAAAGAATAGGTAGAAATATCGTGGATATAATATATAATTTAAGTATTCTTAATTGTAAACATAAATAGTTTAAAAGTTTAGTAACTGTTAGAAAGTATATATGTAAAAATAAAATGCTATGGAAATAATCAAAATAGTTTGTATTCTGTTGCACTTTATTTTACAACTTATTTCTATTAAAAAAGCATTATATGATGAAAAATTAAGATAGTATTAATTTTATGGAGGGGAAGTAATGGACAATATAATAGATGTAAAGGGTTTAAAAAGAAGTTTTAAGACTTCGAAAAATTGTGAATTTGAAGCTATAAAAGGAATAGACTTTTCAGTGAAAGAAGGAGAAATTTTTGGTTTACTTGGACCAAATGGTGCAGGTAAAACAACAACGATAAAAATTTTGACTACGATGCTTGCCCCGAGCGAAGGAGAAGCAAAAGTATTTGGGTTTGATACTTTTTCGGAAGCCAAAAAAGTTAGAGAATATATTAATTTTGTTTTTGGTGGTGAGAGGAGCCTTTATTGGCGGCTTAGTGCAAGAGATAACTTGGCATATTTTGCAGATCTATACAAAATTCCTTTTAAAGATCAAAAAGAGTTAATTGAAAAATTAATAGCTCAAGTGGGGTTAAGTGAGTTTATAGATAAAAAGGTAGAAACTTTCTCCAAAGGAATGAAACAAAGACTTCAAATTGCAAGAGCATTATTAAATAATCCAAAAGTAATATTTTTAGATGAACCAAGTATTGGATTAGATCCAGTAGGAGCAAAAGAATTAAGAGAATTAATTAAAAAACTGTCTAAAGAAGGAGTAACTATTTTACTAACAACTCACTATATGCCAGAAGCAGAAGAACTTTGTGATAGAATTGCGATAATAAAAAAAGGTAAGTTACTGGCTATAGACGATGTAGTAGGTCTGCAAAATTTAGTTTCTAACGAAAGAAAAGAAGAAATAAAAGCAAAGAAAGAACGCGAACAAGAAGAGAAAAATAAAAAGAATTTAGAAATAACGTTAGAAGATATTTATATAGAACTATTGGGGGATGCATAATATGTTGAGAGCAATATTAATGAGTGCCAAAGTTCAGATGAAACAATCAATAGCACGCCCAATGTTTAGATTTTGTATTTTTATTAGTCCGATATTAAGTGGAATTTTACTCGGGATGATTTATCAAAATCGTAGTGTGGAAGATTTTATGTTATATGCTTTTATAGGAGCGGGAATTACTACTTTTTGGGGAAGTATTTGTTTTTCATCAGCTAGTGATATGGATAGAGAAAAATGGCTAGGAACTATGCCAATGATTTTCACCTCACCGATAGGTTTCGAAAATATAATTTTTGGAAAAATTTTAGGGAACACACTTTGGGGAATATTTAGTTTTGGACTCAATATGTTGACGGTAAAAATTTTGTTTAATAAATCTATCCAGTTTGCAAGTTTTAGTTATTTTGTATTAATAACAATCTTAATGATAGTGTCTATGATAGCTGTCGGTTTTATGATGGCAGGATTATTTACTTTATCTAGAAAAATAAGTATTCTTATGAATGTTATTGATTATCCGATAATAATGCTAACTGGGATGGTCTTTCCTATTTCGATCTTCCCGAAATTTATTCAATATATTTCATACTTATTGAGTCCAACATGGGCGATGGAAGGTTATAAATTAGCTGTTCAAGGTGGCAGTAATGAAGAATTATTGAGAGTAGCGCTTATATTGGTCGTTATTATAATTATTTATTTTATTATTAGTATATTTTCATTTAGAAAAATTAAGAAACTTTGTGTTATTAATGGGACTTTGGAGGTGTTTTAATATGGAAAATGTGTATAGATTTTTTAGAAGAGTTAGTTTTTCATATAAAATGTCTTCGGTATTAAATGATTGGCGTGCTTTCTTTACTATAGATTTGTTAATTCCACTAATGCAAATGATGTGTTATTCACTAGTAGGATACTATGTTTATGGTGCGGAAAATATTGAAAAATGGGTTATAAGTAATGCGATAGTGACTAGTGCATTTACGGCAATTTATAGAGTTGGTCTTCAGTTAGCGAGGGAGAGGGCAAGTGGAACATTGTCTCTAATGTTAGCGACTAAAACGAGTATTTCAGAAATATTAATTTCAAGTGCAATCTCAACTATGTTACTAAGTTTTGTATCGATAGTTTTTGGAGTTAGCGTACTTAGTTTATTATTAGGACTAGCTTGGAATGGACAAAAAATATTGGAGTTTGTTTTTATTTTAATATTAGCAATATTTGTAGCGACTTGTTTTGGATTTTTTATCTCGTGTTTAATATTATTAACGACAGAAATTCATCTAGTAACGAATACTATAGACAAAGTACTTTTAATATTTACAGGAGCGAATTTTCCAGTTAGTAATTTTCCATATTTAGTAGAGCAATTTTGCTATACTTTACCACTCACACGTTCCATACTTTTAGCTCAAAAATTAATAGGTGGGGAGAGTGTAATAAGTAACATATATCTAATTAGAGGAGAGTTAGTGTTAGCTTTTGTATTTTTAATATTAGGAATAGTGTTGTTGAAAAATATGGAAAAAGCTGCCATAAAAGGTAGTAAGTTAGATTTACTGTAAGTAAATAAAAGGCTCAGAGTAGAAATGCTTTGGGTCTTATTTTTATGTTAATTTTAGAAAAAACTTAATATTAGAGTGATTTAATGAGGAAAATGAATAAGGAGTGACTCAAAAATCGTGATTTCGAAGAAATTGATTTTATCGAGTCACTCTCGCACAGTTTATTAGATATCTAAAAAGCTTTTATAAAGCGAATTTAGATATCAATAAACCACTGCTTCTATGAGTTATAATATACGTTTTTTTAAAATTTAGGGCTTTTGTGTCATACTCTTACTTTTTTCACTATGAGAGAGTAGTGATATCTGATATAATGTAAAGAATTGGAATATATAAATTGATAAGTCTATAGATTAATTAAAATCTACTAAAGGAGCTTTTGTATGATAAAATTAGTTGTTACAGAAATAACAGCGTAAAGTAGTCAGACCTTTTGTAGAGCCTATTTATAACAAAGTTATTAAGCCAGCAAGTAATTTGATATCAGGTAAATATAATAAAGCGAAAAGTTGGTTAAAAAAATGGTTTTAAGAAAGGAAATAAGAAAAATGATAAAAAAAATTATGCTAGTGATATTGGCGTTAGCAACAATTTGGTTTATAGGGGATATAAATTTAAAAGGTAGTTCAGTGTATTATGCGAAACATTCATCAAGTAGTAATACTAGGGATTTAGAAATAATGATGTTGGTAGAAAATATACAGGCAAGTGCTAATCGTGAAGGGTTTAGATATAGAGTTGACGGAGATAAAACTATAAAAAATACTACAAAAAATGTATATCTATTATATGGATACAGTGTAAATGACGCTAACTATGAATATGCATATAAGTATGAGGATGGACTAGCTTATCATTTTGATAATTTTTTAAAATTGAAAGGTATATATAATTCTAAAGAAGCTCGTTATTATAAAGATATATCAACAGTAGATGAAAATAAAATAAAAGAAGAAATATATGAGGATTTTAGACCTATATTAAAAGAATCAGAAGAAAATAAGCCATTTATTAATTTGCAGTGGATTTTCAACTGGGTATACAGAGATAGAATAAAGTAAGTTATAACTATAAAATACTAATATAAAAAGTTTGAAAATATAGTTGTTTAATTGTGTTGAAGAGAGAATAAGAATTTCATAATATATTTATTTAGAGATAGAGTTTAAACCTATCGTAGATTTTTTAGTCTACGGTAGGTCTTTTTTTGTTTTACGGGTTAAAAATCAGCTAATTTCTTTTTCTTGCGATTTGTAGAGATAGGGGATAAATTTTACAGAAGACTTGATTTATTATGGCTTGCCAATTAATAAACAGACGGTAAGACTTCATCATGAGTTTAGTCCAACAAGTTGTCCGCATCGTAGTTTAGCTTTACATGGCGGAACAACAGATAGTGTAAAAACTTATTTTGTAGAACGTATGAATTACTTTGCGACTTTAGGAGAAACAGTCGATGAAATGTTGGGAAATACTAGTATCTCAGAACCAAATAGATCTACAAACTCAGTATCAACTGGTGATAAAAGCAATGAAGAAATTGCACGAGAGGTTATTTCAGGAGCATGGGGTAACGGAGAGGATAGAGTGAACAGATTAACTAACGCAGGATATAATGCAAGTGAGGTTCAAGAAGTAGTGAATAGATTACTAAATGGGAATTATACATCTAATAATTTAGATGAAATAGCCCAAGAAGTAATTCAAGGCAAGTGGGGTAATGGACAAGACCGAGTTAACAGACTTACTAATGCTGGATATAACTACAGTGAAATTCAACAAAAAGTGAATGAAATATTAGGATAAGATATAAGCCTACTGAGAATAATTTCTTGGTAGGCTTTTTATAAAATACTTAATAATAAATAGAGAACAATAATTTTATATAAGTATTAATATTTTTAGGGTATTCATTTTAAAGATAAATAAGGATAATTAATGTCTATAATAGAGTTTTTTGGAAAGACATCAATCGATTTAATTATATCATAAAAAAAGAAAAAAATTTAGAAAATGTATTATTGATGTTTTCCTATTGTTATCATATTGTTTTCATATTATAATAAAATTGTAAAGATTTATAACGTTATAAAAATAAAAAAAAAAAAAACAAAAGAAGAGAAGACAATGAATACAAAATTTAAAATAACAACAGCAATTTTATCTGCGAGTTTAATTATAACACCTTTATCAGGATTAGTTCAAAATAATAATAATATTGCTAAAGCTGAATATAAAAAAAGTAATATTAATGAATTATATTCAAAAAGAGATCTTGCAATTATAAGTCTAATTGATAATATGCCAATGGAGATTGCTGAAGGTAATATAAATAATGGAGTTAAATGGTTAAACGAAAACAAACCAAAAGATATAGGTTTTGGTAAATTCATTGTTACTAAAGATGGAAATATAAAATTCGCAGCATATGACAGAAGTTGGGCTTGTGTAGCAGGAATAGGAACAGCAGTAGTAAGTTTATTGCCTTGGTCTAAAATATTAAAATTAAAACAAGGAGCAAAAGCTTTAGGTGGATTACATGCTATGGCTTCTCAAATATACAATAAATATAGATATTTAATAAATAATTATAGAAAGTACAAAAATAATAAATGGGAAGCAATGAAAGCAGCCGTAACGCAAACCGCTTACTCAATGCCAGAAGAAACAAGAGGAGCTCTATTGGAATTCTTTGGACTAGGAGGATTGACTGCTTGTTTTGACTAAAATAATAATAATCATAATACTAAATATAATATTTATTGTAAATCACATATATATAAAAAATGAATCTATTGAAAATTTTTACATTAGTATATATATATTGATATTTATTTACATAACTTATAAAAAAATAAAAAAAATAAAAGAAATAAAAGAAATAAAAGACGACATTTAGTGGTTGTATACTAAATCCGGGGTATGGGAAAATTCCAGCCCTGGATTTCAATTTATTTAATATGAAATTTATAATGGCTCTTAATTTACCTTTGCGTAAGCTTTTTTGATTATTCTTTTATGACTTTTATTTGTAGAATATTTAAAATGACAACAGTTGTTATTTTTGTGAGTCTAATTGTAACAACATTATTAGAATTTATTCAAAATATTATTATAAATAATAAAATCAATAAACACTTTTAAAATAATTATTTAAAAGAAAAAATCAAAACTAAACATATAAAACTCATCACAGAAATTTTCTGTGGTGGGTTTATTTTTTTATGTAAATTTCACTCTACAGGTTAAATTTTCCATAGTTTTCTTTACCTGTGATGTAGAGAATAAAAACATCGTAGGAGTGAAAAGTATGGAACTGAAAGATGAAATAAAAATACTAAGAGAAAAAGGATTAGGGTATAAGAAAATAGCTGTATGTTTAAATGTATCAGCCAATACAGTTAAGTCAATTTGTAGAAGAGAAAAATTAGAAAAGTTAGATATAGAAGATTTTGATACTTGTAAGGTATGTGGAGAAAAGTTAACTCATTTGAAAGGGAAAAAACAAAAGAAATATTGTAGTGATGCTTGTCGAATGAAATGGTGGAAGAATAACCAAGATAAGATGAATAGAAAGGCATTTTCTACACATCTATGTAAATGTTGTAAAAGAGAATTTATATCTTATGCCAATGATAAAAGAAAGTATTGTAGTCATGAATGTTATATTAAACATAGATTTGGAGGTAGCTATGAACATTAAAAATGAAGTAACCTACCAAATCACAATTAAAATATTGAGCAATTTGTTTAAGAAAAATTTAATCACAAAAGATGAATTTGATTCATTCAAGCATAAGATGTTAGAAAAGTATGATTCAAAAATATCTGAACTTATGGAGTTATCACTTGATAAATAGTTTCTTTAGAGTGATATATAGTAATGACGAAAAGGAGGATACAATAATGAAAACAATAAAAAAGTTAGAAGTGCTAAATGTGACTGATGTTAAAAAACAAAAAGTTGCAGCTTATGCAAGAGTATCACATCGAGATTTACTACAATCACTATCTGAACAAATAAGCTATTACAGTAAGTTTATACAAAATAACTCAAGTTGGGAATATGTTGGAGTTTATTATGATAACTCAGTAAGTGGGAGAAGTACAAAAAATAGAAAGGAGTATTTAAGATTAATAGATGACTGCAGGAAAGGCAAGATTGATATAATTCTTACAAAGTCCATATCACGATTTGGAAGAAATACTATTGAGTTGTTAGAAACAATACGAGAACTAAAGAAATTAAACATAGGGGTTCAATTTGAAAAAGAGAATATCGACACACTCACTACAGATGGAGAGTTATTACTAACGTTACTCGCTGCTGTTTCTGAAGAAGAATCAAAGGCGATAGGTAGTAATGTAAGGTGGAGTGTGAAGAAGAAGTTTAAACAAGGATTACCACATAGTCCACAACCTATATTAGGATATAGATGGATAGGAGATTCTTATAAAATTGAAGAGTCAGAAGCCAACACTATCAGAAAAATTTATAATTTATACCTATCAGGGATAAAACCAACACAGATATCAAGGGTATTAAATGATGAAGGTAAGCGCACAAGAAGAGGAGAGAGGTTTTCAAGACTAGCTATCTATAGAATATTATCCCAAGAAACTTATACAGGGAAACTCATATTACAGAAGACATTTAATGTAAAAGAAAAAGGTCGTTCAGTAAAAAATACTGGAGAGAAGACTATGTACATTGTAGAAAATGCACATGAAGCAATTATTTCTCAGGAAATATTTAATAAAGTTCAAGAAATAAAAAAACAAGGTAACCTAAAAAAGGAGTAAAAGATGAATAGAAAAATCACAACTATACAAGCCAATAAACAACTCAGTCATCAATCAAAACTACCTAGTATAAAAAAGAAAAAGGTCGCAGGTTACGCTAGAGTATCAACAGATAATGAAGATCAAACAAGTTCTTATGAAACTCAAATGAAGTATTACGAAGAGTACATATCAAGTAGGAAAGATTGGGAGTTTGTGAAGATGTATTCAGACGAGGGAATTAGTGGAACAAATACCAAAAAACGTCTAGGGTTTCAAGAAATGGTAAATGATGCACTAGCTGGTAAGATAGATCTTATATTAACAAAAAGCGTAAGTAGGTTCGCAAGAAATACGGTGGATTCACTATCAACTGTAAGAAAACTAAAAGATGTTGGAGTAGAGATATACTTTGAAAAAGAAAACATCTGGACATTTGATTCAAAGGGTGAATTACTTATTACAATAATGAGTTCCTTAGCACAAGAAGAAAGTAGATCAATATCAGAAAATATAACATGGTCTAAACGAAAACAAGCTGCTGAAGGTAGGGTGACATTTGCATATAATAATGTACTAGGCTTTAAACCAAAAGAGGACGGAGGATTTGAAGTCGATAAAGAGCAAGCACAAATAGTAAGATATATATTTGGACAGATCCTATCAGGAAAAAATCCTAATCAAATAGCAAAACATCTAACTGAAAATAAAATACCTACACCAAGAGGAAAAGAAAAATGGAGTTATAGCAGTGTAAGAAGTATTTTAACAAACGAAAAATATAAAGGTGATGCTTTACTTCAAAAATACTATGTAGCAGACTTCTTAAACAAGACTCAGAAAAGGAACAACGGAGAGCTACCTCAGTATTATGTAGAAAATAGCCATGAAGCAATAATTGATAAAGAAGTATTTGATGCAGTTCAAGTGCAGCTAAGTGAAAATAAAAAATGGTATACAGAGAAAAACTACTTTGGAAAAATTAGGTGTGGATGTTGCGGTAGTTCATACGTGAGACATTTATGGCACTCAACTGACAAATATAAAGAGACAATATACAGATGCAAAAATAAGTATAAGAACGAAGAAAAATGTGATACTCCTCATATAAGAGATGATGAAATTCAAAGATGGATAGTATCAGCACTAAACAAGGTAATTGATAATAGAAAAGAAATTATAAGTAATATAAAACTCCTAATGAAGATGATAAAAGAAGACAGAGTATTGGATGATGAAATCATTCAACTCGAAAAAAAATTAGAAAATATCAGAGCTGATGTAGAAAAGTTGATAATAACAAATTCCAAAATAGCACAAGATCAAGAAGAGTACACTAGAAAATATAATAAACTGATAGAAGAGTATAAATTGTTAGAGAAACAATTAGAACAAAAAAACTTAGATTTACTGAGTAAAAACAAGAGAGTTAGAGAACTGAAAATATTTATCGACTCATTAGAAAAACAAGACGAGTTACTAACCGAATACGATACGAAGTTGTTTAATTATTTGATAGAAAAGATAATAATTTATAAAGGAAAAAGAATAGAAATTCATTTGAAAAATGGAGAAGTCATATCAATCTGATATGATTTTTCCTTTTTTGCTATGAGAGATTAAGGTTATCTGATATAATATATTGAGTAAACGAGGGTTAAACAGATTTGTAGAATACGATTAAATCAAGGATAGAACAAATCGTTAAATGATGCACCCCCTAAGAGGGTTTTGCACCCCCCTAGTGATAAAAAAAGGAGCTTTTGTATGATAAAATTAGTTGTTACAGATATTGATGATACCCTATTAAATAGTGATCGTGAGATTTCTAAGAAAAATAGAGAAGTGATTGAAGAGTGTAAGAAACAAGATATTAAGGTTATTTTAGCATCGGGTAGACCTGATTTTGGAATGATGAGTATAGTAGAAGATTTACAACTTGATAGTTATGATAACTACTTACTTTCATTTAATGGGGCTAGAATTGCTAATCTTAAAACGAATGAAGTGATCTATGAGAAGTTTTTATCTCTTGAGAGAATTAAGTTCTTAATAGATGTTGCTTTGGAGAATGATTGTGATATTCTTACTTACCAAGGTGGGAAAGTTCTTACGAATCGTGATAATGAATATGCACGAATTGAGTCTGGTTTAGTAAGTGCAGAATTAGTAATTAGTGAAAATATGAAAGATGATATTAAAGAAGGTGCGGCTAAGGTAATAATACTTAAACATCCTGATGAAGCTGTTGCAGTGAAAGATAAACTCGCGCTTGAATTAGGTGATGAGTATGAGGTTGCTATGTCTAAACCGTTCTTTATCGAGATTAACGATAAGGGTATTTCTAAAGGAGTATCTTTAGATTCATTATGTAAAAAACTTGGTTTAACAAATGAGAATGTAATGGCATTAGGTGATGGGCTTAATGATTTAAGTATGATTGAGTTCGCTGGTATGGGAGTTGCGGTTGATAATGCTAATCCTACTTTAAAAGAAGCGGCGAATTTTATTTCCAAGTCAAATGATGAAGATGGTTTCGCTTATGCTATTGAAAAATTTGTTCTTGGTAAAGATGTGTAGATAGAAAGAGGTTCTGATGAAAGTAACTTTGATTTGTGTAGGTAAAGTTAAGGAGAAATTTTATAGAGATGCTATAAAAGAATATGAAAAACGTCTTGGAGCATATATTAAGTTAAATACTATAGAAATTTCTGATGAAAAAGTAAAGGTAGAAAATGATTCAGAAATAGCTCTTGCGATGGAAAAAGAAGGGAATAACATACTTTCAAAAATTAAAGATAATCAATATGTTATTACTTTGGAAATTTTAGGTAAGAATTTATCAAGTGAAGAATTTGCATCAAAAATTGATAATTTAATGCTTACAGGTAAGAGTGATGTTGCATTGGTAATTGGTGGGAGTTACGGTCTTTCTGATAGTGTGAAAAAACGTAGTGATTTTGCATTATCGTTTAGTAGAATGACGTTTCCACATCAAATGATGCGTGTTGTTTTACTTGAACAAGTGTATAGAGCTTACCGTATAATAACAGGAGCAAGTTATCATAAATAATGTAAAGGATGAGGTTGTATTTTCAGACAATTTCATTCTTTTTTTGCTATTAATTTATAAAGATTTTTAGTATAATAAAGGTGAAAGAAATAAAGGAGGGATTATTTATGTTTAATTTTGATGAGTACATGCTACATCAAGTGTTAGCTATAGTTGGAATAGTATTATTCATATTTGTTTTTGTCGGTTATATTATTACAGCTATTTTTTCAAAAATTATGTTTGATATACTTGGGGTTAGGTCAGGACTTGCATTTATACCATATTATAATACTTATAGGATTTATAAAGAGTATAAAGGGCGTGTTTGGAAGAGGAATTGGGGAGTTGCTTATCTATTAACTTTCACACTTCCTTCAGTTGTAATAGGAGCTTTACTGTTGGTACTAGTGGAGTTGCGATATACCACTGAAGTTTTTTCAGAACAGTATGCCGGCATATTATTTACTGGACTTGGATTATTAGTGGTCGCGGGATTAATTGCATATATATTTAACTTTATTATGTTATTTATAATGTACTTACCAATCTCTGATACAAAAGGTAGAAGAGTGGTATTGTATATTCAAGCAGCACTGACAATTTTATCTTCTTTTAGTGGTGCTATATTCCAAGGAGCTAGTGATAGTATATTAAGTAGTATTTTTTCACTAGCAGAACTCATATTCCCTATTGTCTTTATGGTTGTCTACTTTGTTGCTGCTACAGATATTAGAGCTAGAATTAGAAGTGGAGAATATGTACTTCAGGAGAAATTAGATTATAACATGCTAAGTAGTTATGAAATAAACTCTATATTAAAATCAAGAGGTAGAAAATTAGTAGTTCCTAACATGAATAGTGGCTTCAGCGATTATCAACCGAGCAACAATGAAGAAATAAACAGAATTGAATATGTTTAATGGGAAAAATTCCAGGTGATTTGAATGTAATGTTTAAAGCTCCTGGATTTTTCATGTAAGATTTCAAGTGTTTTCTATAGTTTTTTAGTAAATATTGAAAGTAAAGTTAATTTAAGATAGTCTTATGTTAGATTTTCTAACGTATATTTACAATTGTGATGTTTTTTAAAGTATAATAGGTAGCGTAATAAAACAAATAAAGCGAGGAGTTGACTCTTAATGGATAGATTTTTAGAATTATTAAATACCGTTAATGACTTTATGTGGACTTATTTCCTAATAGGGTTGGTAATGGTAACTGGTATTTATTTTACATTTAGTACTAAGTTTGTTCAATTTACTTACATCAAAGAAATGTTCAGACTTATTACAGAAAAACCTAAAGTAGGTGAAGATGGTGAACAAAAAGGTGTTTCTGCTTTCCAAGCTTTCACAATCTCAGCTGCGTCAAGAGTAGGTACTGGTACAATTGCAGGGGTTGCTATTGCGATTGCAATGGGTGGACCTGGTTCAGTATTCTGGATGTGGGTAATGGCGCTTTTTGGTGGAGCTTCATCTTTTGCCGAATCAACATTAGCCCAAGTATATAAAGTTCGTGATAGAAAAGGTGTTTATCGTGGAGGACCTGCTTACTATATGGAAAAAGGTCTTGGCCAAAAATGGATGGGTGTGCTTTTCGCGATTGTTATTTCTATAACATATGGTGTAGCATTTAACTCTGTTCAAACTAACACTATTGCTCAAGCTTTACAAGTATATGATATTAATGCGAATATTGCGGGTATTGCTTTATTAATTCTTACTATTTTCGTAATTTTTGGTGGAGTAACAAAAGTTGTTAAAATTACTCAATGGTTAGTACCAGTAATGGCAGTAGCATACTTATTTATCGTATTAGTTATAATGGTTATTAACATTGACAAATTACCTGGTGTTCTTGCTCAAATCGTGAAATCAGCATTCGGTCTTGAACAAGTAGGTGGTGGAGTAATTGGTATGGGAACATCAATTCTTTTAGGAATTAAGCGTGGTATGTTCACTAACGAGGCTGGTTTAGGATCTACTCCTAACGCAGCCGCTACAGCTGATAGTACACACCCAGCTAAACAAGGATTTATCCAAACTCTAGGAGTTTATTTCGATACATGTTTAGTATGTACAGCAACAGCATTCTTAATTTTACTATATCCTGGTGTTGAATACGGAGCTGGTAAGTTACAAGGTATCCAACTTACACAAGCTGCTTTAACTTCACAAGTA
Organism: uncultured Gemella sp.; assembly: GCA_963535095.1. Classification (GTDB taxonomy): domain Bacteria; phylum Bacillota; class Bacilli; order Staphylococcales; family Gemellaceae; genus Gemella. Next base: position 21,712 of record CAUSUW010000024.1, read on the forward strand.
GGAAGCATCGGAACAATTTTCTTAATCGTTGCAATCTTCTTATTCGGATATAGTTCTGTAATTGGTAACTACTACTACGGAGAAACAAACATTCAATACTTACTTCCTAAAAAATGGGCTGTAAATGTTTATCGTGTTATCGTATGTATCTTCGTGTATGTGGGAAGTGTAATGGACTTAAACCTAGTTTGGGGAATCGCTGACGTATCGATGGGTATTATGAGTTTACTTAACTTAATTGCGATTATCGGTCTTTCTGGTGTAGTTTATGTAGTATTAAAAGACTATGTGAAACAACATAAACAAGGAAAAGATCCAGAGTTTTACCTAGATAACTTACCAATTAAGTTAGATAATGCTACTGCATGGAAAAATAAAAAAGAAGATTAATATTAAAAAAAGTACTTCAATGATGGAATTAGATTTCTAATCATTGAAGTACTTTTTATTTATATGGAATATTT
>CAUSUW010000025.1:0-21728 GCA_963535095.1 uncultured Gemella sp.
TATTTGTACATTTTTATTTTGTCAAAACTGTACATTCTTATTTTATCATTCTCACGTTATACTCATTACTTCATCTAAATATCTTCAACTTCTACCTAAATAATCTTTAATTTCAACAAGCAAGATTATTACCACAACTAGTTAATAAGTGAGTATAAAAGTCAATTATATTAAAAAATTCAAAATGTATCTTTTAATATATGCATAATTTTTCATCACTTTTCATTCATAAATTCATAACTTTTTCAAAAAAATAATTGACAGATTTTCAGATAAATGTTAAGATTTTAACAACAATTATAAAAAGGAGCTACTCACTAATGAAAAATACAATTTTAACTAGTAACAGAGAATACTTTTTCGTGCCATTTTAGCAGCACTTATATCTCATAGCATTGTAGATATAAGTGCAACGATGTCTACAATGGCTAGTTAAGTTTGTTTTTCGGCCATTGGTAAAAATACTAAATGGCCTTGAGTATCATATTATTTATGTTTAAAAAGCTATTTAGTATTTTCTAAATAGCTTTTACTTTTTTTAAAAAAATTTAATTCAGGAGGAAAATTTTATGTCAGACAATTCAAAATGGAGTTCGAAAATAGGTTTCATACTTGCTTCTGCGGGTTCTGCAATAGGACTGGGTGCAGTGTGGAAGTTTCCTTATATGACCGCAGCTAATGGTGGGGGTGGATTCTTACTAGTCTTCCTTATCTTCACATTATTAATTGGTTTACCACTCCTACTAGCTGAATTCGTACTAGGTCGTGGTGCTGGTGTTTCAGCAATTAGAACTTTCGGTAAATTAGGAAAAAATAAAAAATACAATGTTATTGGTTATATCGGTGGATTTGCCCTATTCATCTTACTATCATTCTATAGTGTTATCGGTGGATGGATTCTAGTATATCTTGGTATTTCAATCGCAGATGCTCTTGGTATTCACTCTACTGCTGATCATGCAACTCTTTTCGTTAGTATCATCTCTAATACTTGGATTGCATTAGGAGCACAAGCATTATTCATCTTATTGAATATTTACATAGTATCTCGTGGGGTACAAAAAGGTATTGAAAAAGCATCAAAAATTATGATGCCATTATTATTCATTATCTTCTTAGTAATTATCGCAAGATCATTAACATTACCTAACGCTATGAGTGGGGTTACGTATTTCTTAAAACCAGATTTTTCTAAAATCACTAGTTCTGGTATTTTATTCGCATTAGGACAATCATTCTTCGCATTATCAATCGGGGTTACAGCTATGCTTACATATGCTTCTTATCTTGATAGAAGAACTAATCTTGTTCAATCTGGTATCTCAGTTGTTTTAATGAACATTGCAGTTTCAGTAATGGCTGGATTAGCAATTTTCCCTGCGATGAGTTCATTCGGTATGGAGTCTGAAGGTGGACCAAGTCTATTATTCATCGTACTACCTCAATTATTTAACAATATGGCATTCGGTAAAATTTTCTATATCTTATTCTTAATATTATTCTTATTCGCTACTATTACTTCATCAGTAGTAATGTTAGAAATTAATGTAGGAAATATAACTAATCAGAGAAACACTAACCGTACTAAATTTAGTGTAATTATCGGAATCTTAACTTTCATCGTTGGAATTCCTTCTGCATTATCTTATGGTTCACTATCTAATACATTAATATTTGGAAAAACAATTTTCGATTTAATGGATTTCTTAGTTTCTAATATTCTAATGCCACTTGGTTGTCTTGCATTATCAATATTCACAGGATATGTACTTGATAAAAAAGTAGCTCTAGAGCAATTACACATCGATGAAAATAAAAAATCAAGCTTGGTATTATTTAAAGTATGGCTATTCTTACTAAGATATGTACTTCCAATTATCATCTTTATCGTTTGTCTATCGCAATTTTTATAATAAATCAAACAAAACTATCACATCATATATTTTATATTTTGTGATAGTTTTTATTTTTTATCATTGACAAGCGTTTTCATTAGTGTTAATATTAAGTCATGAATTAAATATTTCTTCGGGGTCGGGTGAAAGTCCCAACCGGCGGTGACTAGTTTACTAGAAGTCCGTGAGCGCAAGCTGATCTGGTGAGATTCCAGAACCGACAGTATAGTCTGGATGGGAGAAGAAATTAATAGTATTAGGATAAAAATACCTAATAATTATTGAAAATATTTTTATAGCCTATAGTGTATCTAAAAGCACTAAGGTCTATTAATCAGATATAAAACTAACCATCAATCCCGATTAAATTTGACATTCAAATGTAATTGGGATTTTTATTATTTAGAAAGGAGTTGATAATATGCACGAGTATTTTATGAAACTTGCTCTTCTTGAAGCTAAGCGTGGCGCTAAATACACACATACTAACCCTTTAGTAGGAGCAATTATTGTAAAAGATAATGAAATTATCGCAAGAGGTTCGCATCTTCGTTACGGCTGTGAACACGCTGAAAAAAATGCAATTTCTACTTGCAAAACTCCTGAAAAATTATTTAATTCAACGCTTTATGTCACTTTAGAACCTTGTAACCATAAAGGTAAACAGCCACCTTGTACGAATTCCATCATAGAAATGGGTATCTCTAAGGTAGTTGTTGCCCAATTAGATCCTAATCCTATCGTCAGCGGAAAAGGAATCAAATATTTACAAGACAATGGTATAGAAGTAATAACCGGTGTCCTTGAAAAAGAGGCTTATAATTTAAACTACGCTTATAATCTATTTCATACAGAAAATAGACCTTACGTAGTCTTAAAACAAGCCACTAGTCTAGATGGCAAACTAGCCTTTACCAATGAGAGGACTCAAATTACCGGTAAAGAAGTTTATGATTTCGTCAGAAATGAAAGAGATAGTTATCAAGCAATTTTAGTAGGAGCAAAAACTGTGTTAATAGACAATCCTAAGTTAACTGGAGCTAATACATCATTGTTCCCGCCAAAAAGAATTATCCTAGATGCTGAAGGATCTATCTTTGAACATAGTAATCTTAACTTATTTAACAACAGTTCATCTGAAGTTATAGTTTTCACGAGAGTTAAATACGATAACTTACCTTCGCATGTGACTCTAATTACCCCTAAAGAATTCAGCATAAAAGAGATTTTATCTGAAATTGCTAAACTCGGTATTCAATCGGTTTATGTTGAAGGCGGACCTAGTATTCATGATCAATTTTTAGCTAGTGGTTATTGGGATGAAGTCGTAACCTATATCTCACCTATTCTTTTAGGAGGAAACAATACTTCATCATTCACTAGCAATAGGATAACAAATGAAAAAATACAACTTCACAATACCAAGATTACTAAACTTGGCGAAGATATACGTATCTCAGGAAGGAGAGTTTCTAAATGTTTACAGGATTAATAAAAGAACAAGGAAAAATAGTAAAAATTATTAAATCTAGTCATAGTATAAAACTGACTATTCAAGCGAGTAAGAATTTACTAGAAACATACAAAATTGGTGATAGTATGGCAGTAAACGGTGTATGTCTAACATGCGTTCAAAAAAGTTCATCGCAGTTTACTGTAGATATTATGCCAGAGACTTATAAAAGAACCACATTTAAAGATTTAAAAATAAATGATGCTGTCAACTTAGAACCTGCAATGGGGCATTCAGACAGATTTGAAGGTCATATAGTTTCTGGACACAGTGATGGTTTAGCACAGTTAGCAGCAAGACAAAAAGATGAAAATGCCATTCTACTTACTTTTTCATATCCTAATAAATTCCAAGGTGAAATAATTAACCAAGGATCTATTACAATTAATGGGATAAGTTTAACAGTAGTAACTTGTGATGACAACAAATTTACAGTGTCGCTAATCCCACATACAGCTAAACATACGAATTTAGAAAAATTAAAAATTGGCGATAGCGTAAATATAGAGACAGATATATTAGCAAAATATATTAAAGCTCAATTAAAACTATTTGGAGGAAAATTTAATGATTAATAACGTAAGAAAAGCAATAGAAGATTTAAAAGATGGAAAATTAATCGTTCTTATCGACGATGATGACAGAGAGGCTGAAGGAGATTTAGTAGGCTTAGCAGAACTTGTTACTGGAGAAACTGTTAATTTTATGGCAAAACACGCTCGTGGTTTAATCTGTGCACCAGTTTCAACAGAGATTGCAAAAAGATTAAATCTACACTCTATGCTAGATAAAAATACAGATCCACATCAGACTGCGTTCACGGTCAGCGTTGACTATAAAACATCAACTACGGGAATCTCTGCTTTTGAAAGAGCAACAACTATAAAAGAATTAGCAAACGCAAATTCTAAACCCGAAGATTTCAATAGACCTGGTCACATGTTCCCTCTTATAGGTCGTGACGGTGGCATCAAGGTTCGTCGCGGTCACACGGAAGCAAGTTTAGATTTAGCAAGATTAGCTAATAGCACAGAAGCTACATACATCTGTGAAATTATGAATGAAGATGGAACTATGGCTAGAAGAGATGACTTGTATGAATTCGCTAAAAAATGGAATTTAACAGTTGTTGATTTAGATGAACTAACACGTTTTTTATCATTTGAAGATAGCGTTAAAGTAAAATTACCTACAGAATTTGGTGATTTTGATTTACAATTATTCGAAGATGAATTTAATAAAGAACACCTAATCATCAGTAAAGGTGATTTAACTTCTGAAGAACCTTTATTAATACGCGTTCACTCAGAATGCTTAACTGGAGATGTATTCACTTCTCATAGATGTGACTGTGGTGAACAACTACACGCAGCTCTTCAAAAAATTTCCGACTTAGGTCGCGGAGCCGTTCTTTATCTACGTCAAGAAGGACGAGGAATAGGATTAAGAAATAAACTTCTTGCCTATCAACTACAAGAACAAGGTGTGGATACTTACGAAGCTAATGTGCAGTTGGGATTCGCTCCTGATGAAAGAGATTATACTATCGCCGTAGACATACTTGACTACTTAGGAATTAAATCGGTAAAACTTCTTACGAATAACCCTGATAAAGTAGAGCAACTAAACTCTTTAGGAATAAATGTCGTAGACCGTGTTCCAATAAATATAAAACCACAAAAAGAAAATAAATACTATTTAGAAACAAAAAAAATCAAATTCAATCACTTTTTAGATATATAAGGAGAATATAATTATGACAACATTTGAAGGAAAATTTATAGGTAAAGATATTAAAGTAGCAATCGTAGTAGCTCGTTTTAACGAATTTATTACTTCTAAATTGTTAGGAGGAGCAAAAGATACACTTATTAGAAACGAAGTAAAAGAAGAAAACATCGATGTATACTGGGTTCCAGGAGCATTTGAAATTCCATTTATCACTAAAAAATTAGTAGCTACAAATAAATACGATGGAGTTATTACATTAGGAAGTGTTATTCGTGGAAGTACTAGTCACTACGATCTAGTTTGCAATGAGGTAGCAAAAGGTGTTGGTCACATTAGTCTAAGTAGTGATATTCCTGTTATGTTCGGAGTTATAACTACTGAAGATATCGATCAAGCTATTGAAAGAGCGGGATCAAAAGCAGGAAACAAAGGTAGCGACTGTGCTCAAGGTCTTCTTGAAATGATAGATTTAACTAAACAAATTTAGTAAATAAACAAAGGTAGGAACTTGAATTTCAAGTTCCTACCTTCTTTATTATTCATATTATTTAGAATAGTTTGGACTTTCTTTTGTAATTTGTACATCATGTGGGTGAGATTCGATTAATCCTGCACCTGTCATACGAACAAATTGTGAGTTTTCACGAAGTGCACGTAAATCACGTGAACCTGTGTAACCCATACCTGCACGTAATCCTCCGATGATTTGATAAATTGTTTCAGAAACAGCACCTTTATATGGTGTACGTCCTTCGATTCCTTCTGGAACTAATTTTTTACCATCTTCTTGGAAGTAACGGTCTTTAGATCCTTTTTCCATTGCAGAAATCGATCCCATTCCACGGTATGCTTTAAATGTTCTACCTTGGAAGATTTCTAATTCACCTGGTGACTCTTCACAACCAGCAAGCATAGATCCTAACATTACAGCATGTCCTCCAGCTGCGATTGCTTTTACTACATCACCAGTATATTTAATTCCACCATCAGCGATGATTGTTTTTCCTAATTCACGAGCTACTGTCGCACAATCATAGATAGCTGTTATTTGTGGTACCCCTACCCCTGCTACTACACGCGTAGTACAGATTGATCCAGGTCCAATACCAACTTTAACAACATCTGCTCCTGCTTCGAATAAATCACGAGCAGCTTCTCCTGTTGCAACGTTACCTGCAATAATATCTAAATCAGGATAGTTAGTTCTTAATGTTTTAACGGCGTCTAATACTCCTTTAGAGTGTCCGTGAGCTGTATCAACTACGATAGCATCTACTCCCGCAGCTACTAATGCATCTACACGTTCAACTGTATCGTTGGTAATTCCAACAGATCCAGCTACTAATAAACGTCCCTTAGCATCTTTTGCTGAGTTAGGGTATTTAGCTAATTTCTCAATATCTTTAATTGTAATTAATCCTGTTAACTTTCCTTCTTCATTAGTTAAGATTAACTTCTCAATTTTGTGACTACGTAAAATTTCACTAGCTTCTTCTAAAGTAGTTTTTTCTGGAGCCGTAATAAGGTGCTCTTTAGTCATTACGTCACTAATTTTAATATCGAAATCAGTTAAGAATCTCATATCACGGTTAGTGATGATCCCTACTACTTTCATATCTTTTTCATTGTTTACAATAGGTACACCTGAAATTCTGTATTGTTGCATTAAGTTTTCTGCTTCATATACTAAGCTGTCTGGTGTAAGGAAGAAAGGATCAGTTATTACTCCACTTTCTGAACGTTTAACTTTTCTTACTTGCTCAGCTTGTTCTTCAATACTCATATTTTTGTGGATAACACCTAGACCACCTTCACGAGCCATTGCAATCGCCATTTTGTGTTCTGTCACTGTATCCATTGCAGCTGAGATAACAGGTACTGATAATTTGATTTTCTCCGTTAAACTAACTTTTAAATCAACCTTCTTAGGTAAGATATCACTTTTTGCTGGTACTAATAGTACGTCATCAAATGTTAAACCTTCTTTTTGAAATTTATTTTCCCACATTTTATTAAAATCCTTTCTTATTTTTCATCATCAGATATATTAAATTTAACTTCATTATTCTCAAGAGAAGCAATTCTACATAAAGAACAAACATTTACATTTCTCTCGTCTAATAATTTTCTACCATCTTGGAAACTTTTCTCAACTAGAATACCCACACCTACTGTTTCGGCACCAGCCTTTTCCACTATTTCCATAAGACCTAGAGTAGCTTGCCCATTAGCAAGGAAATCATCGACTATAAGAACTTTATCATCTTTATTAATGAATTTCTCAGAAACTACTATAGTATTAGTTATATTTTTAGTATAGCTATGAACTTCTGCAGTATACACATCATTATTTTTCAAAGTAGACGGCTTACTCTTTTTAGCAAATACCATCGGTGCTTTAAATAAGTTAGCAACCATAATTGCTGGTGCAATACCGCTTGCCTCGATTGTCAAAATCTTCGTTACCTTCTCTTTTTTAAAATACTCGTAAAAAGATTCTGCCATTTTCATCATTAAACCAGCATCGATTTGATGGTTTAAAAATGAATCGACTTTAAGGACATTATTATCATAAACTTTACCATCGGTAATAACCATTTCTCTTAGTAGTTCCATAACTCCTCCTGTATAAACTTTGAGTAATTTTACTTATGATACCAAACTTTCATTGAAAATTCAAGAGCCTAATGAAATGTTATTCATTAAGGCTCTTTATTCATAATATTATTTTAAATTGTCTAATAACTCAGTTATTTCATTTTGGGAAAAATGATATTTTTCTTTACAAAATGCACAAACTAATTCTGTTGTCTCTTGATTTGCAATATCTTCTAATTCTTCTTTCCCTAATGTTACCAAAGCATCAGCATAACGTTCTTTAGAACATGTACATTTGAACTCAACATCATTCTTATGTAAGATACGATAGTTTTCTTCTCCACCAAAGATAATATTCGCAATTTCTTCAGGTGTTTTCCCTTCATGAATAAGCGTAGAAATAGGTTTAATATTACTAATTGCTTTTTCAATCTTAGTTATCGTCTCATTAGTAGCATTCGGAAGAACTTGTAGAATGAATCCACCTGCAGCTATAACAGAATTGTCAGTTTCTACTAATACTCCTAAAGACACTGCAGAAGGTACTTGTTCACTAGCTGCAAAGTAATATGTGAAGTCTTCAGCAATTTCTCCTGATACTATCGGAGATGTAGTAGTATACTTTTCATTTAATCCTAAATCACGTACTACAGTGATGTTCCCAGCACCTACTACTCCTTTTACATCAAGTTTCCCTTGTGAATTACTTGGAATATGAACTTGCATATTTTTCGCGTATGCTGTAGTTTCTCCAAGTTCATTCGATGAAGCGTATATAGTTCCTACAGGTCCATCTCCACGCACAGCTACATCAATTCTATCTCCACTCTTAAGCATAGCTCCCATCATAGTAGTAACCGTAGCAGTACGTCCTACCGCTGCAATCGCAGTTGGATATGCATCGTGTCTTTGTCTAATTTCTTCTACTAAATCTGTAGTTTTTGTCACAAAAAATCTAATTTCATCATTAAAGGCTAATCCTCTAATTAAATAATCTTTCATTAAAATTTATTCCTTTCAAATTCTTATACTTCTAAAAATTTCTTACGATTTTCTATTATACATTTAATTTCTATTATTGTCTATTTTTTTATGAAAGTGACTCAAAAATCATGATTTCTTAAAAAACAAGATTTTGTTAAGTCACTTCCCACAGTGGTTTATTAGATATCTAAAAAGCTTTTATAAAATGAATTTAGATATCAATAACCCTCTACATCCATGAGTTCTCATATACACTTTTTTTAAATTTAGGACCTTTGAGGCATCTCCGCTAACATAACTATTTCTTCTCTTATTTACTATTATAATTTGTGATAAACTCTTCCATTTCAGCTACACTATCAGTAAATAACGTTCTTTCTCTATCTTCTTTAGTTAAGAATTCTTCTTCAACCATCTTATCAAAATATTGTTCTAGAAAATCATAGTATCCATCAACATTCATTAAAATACATGGTGCATCTTTTTTACCTACTCGAACCCATGAAATTACCTGTGAAATTTCTTCTAATGTTCCTGGCCCTCCCGGTAAAGCGACAAATACATCTCCTAAATCAACAAGCTTTTCCTTCCTTACAGACATGTCGTCGACAATAATAAACTCAGTAATACCAGTATGACTAATTTCTCTATCTACTAAAAATTGAGGCATTATACCGATAACTTCACTATTATTTTCTAATACAGTATCAGCTATAATACCCATTAGCCCCACTTTTCCTCCACCATATACTAACGAATGATTATTGTCAGCAATCCATTTACCCAGTTCAATAGCATTTTCTTTATATGCTTCATTTCTACCATTATTAGCTCCACAAAAAACAGTAATTTTCATTCCAACTTATCTCCTTTTTCAAAACATAATAATATCTTAGTTTTTTTCTACACTCGATATAAAGGATTCCCCCAAAAAATAGAGTGGTAAATCCTTAGTATATGGAAAGTATTAATAATTATTATTTTTCTTTATTCATTTTATATAATTCAATAATACCTTTTAGTGTTAATTCTTCATCAACTATATCAACTACATCACTATATTTAGCTATAAATTTAGATAAACCGCCTGTTAATACTACTTTGTAATCTTTACCTAAATCTTGTTTCAGATGCTTAATAATATTTTCAAATTGTCCTAAGAAGCCATAGAATAATCCCGCTTGCATCTGGCTAGTTGTATCTAAACCTAATGAAGTACTCACAGCTTCAAATTCTACTCTTGGTAACTTAGCAGCTCTTGCATACAATGCTTCTGCACTAATATTCATTCCTGGGCAAATAATTCCTCCACGGTAATTCATATCTTCATCTACACAATCAAATGTCGTTGCTGTTCCAAAATCTACAACAATTGCAGGTAAGTATGAACTAACTTTCGCTCCTACGATATCAACAACTCGATCCGCTCCAAGTTTACTACTATAAGGTTCTGGTACTTTTATCCCTGTGTTAATTTCTGCTGAAACTATAACCGGTTCTTTTTCAAAATATTTTTTACTCAATAGTTCTAGAGCAAACATCATCTTAGGCACTACACTTGAGATAACTACTCCAGCAAAATCTTCAAACTTTATCCCTTTATCAATGAAGAAATTTCGAATAATAACATAAAGTTCATCTTCAGTTTTAGTATTATCTGTCGCAATGCGCCAAGAATGTAGCATCTTATAATCACTTCCAAATACTCCAAGTACAATATTCGTATTTCCAACATCTAATGCAAAAATCATTTACAATCTCCTATGATTAACTTATTTTAAGAATGATTATATTATACCACAATTATTCTAATGCAAATAGTAAAATACAAATATATTAAAGTCAATAAATTAAACTACTAGAAAAACAAAAAAAGATTATTGACTAATTTATTAGCCAACAATCTCTTTACTATTATCTTTTCGATAATGACTCTCTATATTTAAGAGGTGTCATTTTCACTAGAGTTTTGAATATTCTAATGAAGTAACTTGTATCAAAGTATCCAATATAATCAGCTACTTCTGAGATAGAAAAATCAGTATTCGCTAGTAGATAACAAGCATTAGAAATACGTTTATCGTGAATATAATCTACGATACTAATCCCCATGTCTTTATTAAAAATCGAAGATAGATAACTCTTGTTAACACCTAGGTAATCACTTACGTTATCTAAGCTGATTTTTTCAGAAATACGATCATTAATATATGCTATACAGTTACGCACTACAGCTTGTTTGTCTTTGTATTTATTTCTATCTACAAGTAAACAGTAACTTCTAATAACATCTTCTGATAAATCGTAGTTATCAAGTTTATTTTTAATCTTAACCCATAGTTCTTCAATTCCTAGGTAATCTTCATTATGTTGTTCTAAAGCATAACGTAATAAATCGTTCATATTATATGATTTTCTACGACGAACATTGATACCTTGCTCAATATGATTTTCTTCTACTCCATGATTTCTATGACGAAGATCAAATAGCATATTCACTCGAGAAATATTTCCATCTACTACCGCTTCTAAAATTTCATGTTTGAATTTGACTTCACTCTCTAAAATTCCGTTTAAGTATGTATTTTTTCTAGAAGATGATCTTCTCACATTTTTAACACTTGAATCTTCAATTAAAATAATTGCATTTAAGAAATCAACATTCTCATCTTCAACCAATAATTCTATTAAATAATTGAATTTTTTTCTTGGCGTGATTGGTAATGAAAAATATACATCACGAATTAATTCACTAATACTTGCACCATACTTAGTTAGCGATTCTTGAAATAATTTTGTTGGTATTAAATACTCTAAAAATGGAGTGATTAAGTAAAACTCTTCTTCATTTTCACTCGGTATGAATAAACAAGAAATTCCCAATCCACTTTGACATTTTACTAATTTGCCTTCATGTAATCCTTCTTTAATTTTTGGTAAATTCCTCTTAATAAATCTACTAAAAATACTACTTAATTGTTCTTCTCCTAGATTAAAATATATTTCTTCGTCAATGTATTTAAAAGTCAATACGTCTCCATTTAAATCTAAAATATCCTTAATTCTCTCAATTTTTTTAAATGAACTTCTCATCTTACCTACCTCCTAACAATTTAATATTTTAATCGATTGTAATATCGCGTCGTGCATTTACAATATATGAAATTGTAAAGAATACAACACTATACGCTACAAGCATAATGATTAATGCATTTGCATTATCAAACTTAAATACTTCCCTTACAGCATTTCGAGCTGCTTCATTTTTATAGTAATCACTAAATAATGGAACATCAAACATATGGTATTTTGCCCATGAATATTTTGAAACAGCAAAAACTGTTAGAACTTGTATTAACCCAGTTCCTAAAAGTGACAGCATTACTAATACTAGTGATAAAATTTGTGTTTTAAACACTACACAAACTAGTACTACCATAGCTACAAAGAATATAAACACCGCTAAGTCTGCTAAATTCGTAATAATTAATTGTTTAGCAACTGTTCTACCAAAATACCCTTCTTCAATAGTATCATTCAAGTGATTTAAACCTACTTTTCTATCAAAAAATACATAGTATTTTGTTAAAAAGTCAAATACTGTTCCTACTACTAAGAAAATAATGTAGTTGATAAACGCTAAAACTATTTTTGCAGTTAATATTGCAGAACGCGATTTAGGTCTTGTATATAAAAACTTAATAGTTCCTTTTGAATATTCTTGAGATAAATTATTAGCTAACATAATTAGTGAGAACACCATAGCAAGTGCACCTGAAACTACTGTTATCCCACTTAATATTTTCACAGCATCTATCCCATCTTCAAACTGTTTTTTTGTAAAGTAACTATTTAGTAAAACAAGCCCAAATGATAGTAAGAAGTATAGCCACGTAGTTTTCTTTTTATAGTCTTTTATAAATTCATTTATTAATAATTTCATTATTTTCTCTCCCCTCCTGTAATTTGTAGGAATCGATCCTCTAATGATGTATGTAACTCACGAATTGTATCTAACTCAACATTATTAGTAACTAAATATGAAATAATACGAGATTTTTCCTCACGATTAAGATTTTCAAATACAAATCCATCTTTAGTTAATTCATATTTAATACCTAGTTCTCTTATTAATCTTTCCGTTTTTTCTACATCGTGTGTTTTTACTAATGTTTTAATAATTTCATCTGCTACAAGATTTTCTAGTTTATCATCTGCAATAATTTTACCTTTTTCGATTACGATAACTCTATCACAAACTTTTTCGATTTCATCTAGTAAATGTGATGAAATTAAAATCGATACTCCTGTCGCTGCGATTTCTTTAAGTTTGTTACGGAAATCTTGAACTCCTTGTGGGTCTAAACCATTTACAGGTTCATCAAGAATTAAAACTTTAGGATCATTAAGCAATGCTTGAGCTAATCCTAAACGTTGGCGCATTCCTAGAGAATAAGTTTTAACTTTTTTTCTAATTACTTTGCTTAGACCAACAAATTCAACCAATTCTTTCATACGCGCTCTTGTTACTTTTTTACCACAAACACGAGCAATTTGTTTTAAGTTCGCCCATCCTGACATATAGTTATAAAATTCAGGTGTTTCAATCATCGCTCCAACTTCTTTAAGCATAGCAGTCTTACCTATACCTAAAGGTTTTTCAAAACAATAAACATCACCTTTTGACGCTTTAGTTAATCCTACCATCATTCTCATTATAGTTGTCTTACCACTTCCATTCGGACCTAATAATCCTATAATTTCACCTTCATGCATATCAAAAGTGATATCCTCAACAATTGTTTTAAGTCCTATACGTTTCTTTAACCCTAAAACTTCAAGTACAGTGGAGCTTTCTTTCACTTCTTCTTTTTTCATTTCTTTTGCTTGTTCACTTTCTATCGCATGAACTAACTCATTTCTATCTAGTACAACTGTTTCTGCATAAACATCTACTTCTTCACTTACAGTGGGCATCACAACTGTTTCTTCAAGGCTTGCTTGTTCATCATGCGGTTTTCTAGTGTAAGTAGAAGAATTTTCTATGTCTACTTGTTTTCTAATCTTTTCTAATAAACTTAAGTAATCATCTGATTTTTTACTATTTTTTCCTAATTCATCAGTGCTTAATATATCTTTATTTTTTTCTGAATTTGTCATTATTTGTAGAAGATTCCTTTCTCATAAATTTTCTTTTATATTATATCATATTTATACTATTATTTCCATTAAATAATGAATAATTATTTTTTATTTTACTACTTTCTTTCTTTACATATCTCAAATCATAATTTAAGATTTTTTTATTTCTATAAATCCCCTAGTATTGTGGAAATTTGAAATCCTTTTGTATCAATATTCATTGATTTTACATTTAATTATATTTTCTTAAAATTTTGATTATACTTGTACATACATTATTATAAAAATTCTAAAAATTAATACATAATAAATACACTTCCATCATAAATATATTTATTATTAAAATCCATATTTGTTTTTATATTAGCTTTTAGAAATAATAAAGACTAAAAATTTTTATTACACATAAAATATACTTTTTCTCATTTACATAACCTCAGATGTCCCGTATACTGCAATCAAATTAAAATTGTATTTAATTTTATGATATAATATAAATTGAGGTGAATCTACTATGAAAAAAGAACTTAGAAAAAAGTTTATTATTGAGAGAAACAAGCTATCTGAAGCGTATCGAGACTATGCATCTACTAAAATTTTTTCAATAATTGAGAATAACGAATTATTCAAATTAGCTGGAAAGGTGTTTATCTATGTTGGCTTTGGTAGTGAAATAGCAACTATACCTTTTATAAAAAAGTGGATAAATAAAAAGCAAATTTTTGTTCCAAAAATTGACAACAATACTATGAATCTTGTACATATAACATCTCTGAAGGAATTAACTGAAGGCCATTTCGGGGTACTCGAACCAACAAGTTGCGAGTATTTTAACGGGAATATTGACCTAGTAGTCACTCCTTCTATTGTTTTCGATAAGAATGGCTATCGACTTGGTTATGGGAAAGGCTACTATGATAAATATTTTGCAAAAAATAAATATAAAACAAGTATAGGTTTATCATATGATAAGCTTCTCCAAGAAAAAGTTCCAGTCGATCAGTACGATAAAAATGTAGATATTATTATTACAGAGGAGAAAACTTTAATAATAAATGAAAAAAATAATTGTAACAACTAGTGTAAAAACAACCTTAGAATTAAATGACTCGGCACAAAAACTAGCCGATGAATTAAATTTGGAATATGTCAAAAGAAATAAAACTACTATCAAACAGTTACTAGAAACGGCAAAAGGTGTAATAGTCGTTTATAGAAATAAACTAAGTTACTTCGAAAATGATTCAGAATTTTTCTTCCATTTGGACACGACTGCATTAAAAATAAAAAATTCAGACAATGAACCTTTAGTTGAAATAATAGGTAAAGAAAAGCAAAATGTTCTAGATTGTACAATGGGGCTTGCAGGTGATAGTATTTTATTAAGTTATTACGGACATAATGTTACTTCTATTGAAAAGAATAAGATTATACATCTAATTACGAGCAATGGACTTAAAAATTACATATCTCCTAGCGAGGAAATAAACAAAGCGATGAGAAAGATAATAACTTATAACTACGATTGTATAGATTATTTAAAGAGTACTCCTGATAATTCATTTGATATAGTATACTTTGATCCAATGTTCTCACATAATATTAAAGAATCTGAAAACCTATCAGGGATTACTCTGTTAGCTGATAAAAGTTTCCCATATGAAGAATTCATAAAAGAAGCTAGTCGTATCGGAAAAGATAAAATAATTATTAAAGCTCACTTTAAAGACAATATATTTGAAAAATATAATTTCACTAGAATCGTTAGAAAAAACACTAAATTTCATTTCGGATTTCTTGAAATAAATGAAAAACCAAAAAACTAAGCATTAAAGCTTAATTTTTGGTTTTTCATTCTTCATTTCTTTTACTGCTTGATAACCATCATATCCAGTAATTTCTTTAAATTCACGATATAACGAATTTTCTTCAGACTTAGCTCGAACTACACTTTTAAATTCTTTATATGCAGATTTAAACTCTGTAAGTTCCACCCCTGTCAAGTAACATTCTTCAATTAAATCTAAAAATTTAATAATAATAGTTATCTCATCAGTATTGTATAATGTATAATCTATCGGATAATTAAATTCCATACTCTACCTACTCAAATGTGTATCCAACACCACGAACCGTTCTTAGATTTTTATCGTAACCAATTTTTCTTAATTCTTTTCTTAATCCAGAAATATAAACCTCAATAGCATTAATAGTTGTTTCTGAATCAACACCCCATACACGATCGAAGATTTCTTCTTTTTCCAGTACGATATTATTATTGATTACAAAGAATGATAATAATTCAAGGTATTTTCCTTTAATAGTGTCTAATGTTCCTCCATTTGAAGATACCAGTTCATTTTTAAGATCTAATACTAAATCTTTATAAGTAATCTCATTCTCACCTTTCAAATTACTTTCACGCTGAAGTAAGTTTGACATTGTTGTCAATAAAAGAGAAGCATCCGCTACACGTGGTAGATATTCTGTTACTCTATGCTTCATAACTCTAGCCTTTTCTTCTGTTGATTCAGCTATAGTTATTACAATTACTGGTGTTTTAAGTTCTTTTTCTTCACGAATGTAATCTAGTAGATCTATTCCGCCCATTCCTGGTAAAATACTATCAGCTATAACAAAATCATACACGTTCTCATTTACAAGTTTTTGTCCATCTAATCCATTATAACAAACATCAGCATCAAATTTTTCTGAAATTGCAGCTTTCAATGATGCAGCTAATAATTTGTCATCTTCTACAATAAGCGCTTTAATCATCAATAACTCCTCCTTTAATTTAATTTTATTTATCTAAATAATTATTTTATAACTTTTCTAAAAAAAATACAACTAAAAACCACAATATTTTTTGCTATTTTTTCATTACAAGAAAATATAAAATACTAGAAAGTAATATCCCTACTAAAGATCCACTACTATCTATTAATACATCAACAATATTTCCATCTCTTCCTACCACAAAAGTTTGATGAAATTCATCAGTAGAGGCATAGATAACAGAAAATAAAAAACTTAATATACCAGTTTTTTTAAAATCTTTTTTCTTGTTATTTCCTATAAAAAAATTAGATAAATAACAAAAAGAGAAAAAACCTAAGGTCATATATTCACTAAAGTGGCCTAATTTTCTTATGATTAAATCATTAGAAATCTTTGATGATTCCTCACCTGGTTGACTAGAAAATAAAAATATAACTAGGCAAACTAAAATTAATATTATTAATGAAAAGTATTTCTTATATAAAAGTTTAATAAAAATTTCTCCTTAGTATTTATTTTAATATTTTTTTCCTACTTTCTATCATACCATATTATTCTAATAAATGATAATATTTGTAATTAAAATAATCAATAAATTACTTTTCACTTTCTACAAACCATCTAAAAAACACAATATTTTCTTCAAATTCCAGATATAGTAGAAGTCATTACTATTTATTATAAATAAAAATTTAATTCTATATACTTGAAAATTCTCTCGTTCTAAACTTTTTCTAACAAAAATAATATATATTATGTTATAATTAAGGAAAACGAATTCAAATAATGGAGGTCTATTATGCCACGTATAGTTGCTAGAGGATTTAAAAAAGAAGATTTAAAAAAAGTTAGTGCTGAACTTTTCGATACTATTGCTGAAATAATCGAAAGACCACGCGAAGCTTTTACATTAGATTTAATTGAAAGTATTGCTATTCTTGATGGAGAAGAAATTAGCAGAGCAAACCTAGAAATCGGATGGGTTCACCGCCCTGTTGAAGTTTGCGAAAAAGTTGCTACTGCTGTTAATGAACTATTTAAACCTCTTGGTTATGAAACAGTAATGATTTCATTCAAAGATATTGACTTAGCATACGAATTTGTATTCAAAAAATAATTATTAAAAAAGAGTGATTTAAAAATCTAGATTTAGTAGAATCTGATTTTTAAAATCACTCTTTTTGTATTATCCTTTTACTTGAGTTTCATACATTTTTTTGTAACTTCCCTCAAGGGCTAATAATTGTTCATGTGTTCCACTTTCAATTACTTTCCCTTTTCTAAGGACATAAATCATATCGGCATTTTTTATCGTCGATAATCTATGAGCTATTATAAGCGTTGTTCGCCCTTGTTTTAATTCTTCTATAGCACGACTGACATTTTGTTCTGTTTCACTGTCGATATTAGCCGTCGATTCATCAAGAATCAAAATTTTAGGATCTTTAGCTAAGGCTCTTGCTAGACAAATAAGTTGCTTCTCACCTGTAGAAAAGTTATTTCCACCTACTTCTACTTTTGAGTCCAACGAGCGATTTTCTAATATGAAGTCACCCCCAACTCTAGATAAGGCCTCTCTAGCAATTTTCTCATCATTTGAAGTAGTAATATTTTCGAGTAAGGTACCTTCAAATAAAAATGAATCCTGGAGTACTATAGCCGTTTTTTCTCTTAGATACTCCTTACTATAATCATTTATATTTCTACCATTGATTAGGACATTACCTTTAGTCGCACTGTAGAACTTAACAATTAAGTTCATTATAGTACTCTTACCGCTTCCCGTATGTCCTACAAAGGCTACAGTTTGATTCTCTTTAATTTCAAGATTTAAATCACGAAGTACATAAAAATCATCCTTATAAGAAAAATACACATCTTCAAATTTAATATTTCCTCGGAAATTATCCTCAGTAATATCGTTATGATTGTCTTCCTCAACTTCTAGCTTAAGTATCTCTTGAATATTTATAGCCGCACCTTGGGCTCTAATATAATTAGAAATTCCCATTGTAAAGTCTGCGATTC
This sequence comes from uncultured Gemella sp., assembly GCA_963535095.1. GTDB lineage: Bacteria > Bacillota > Bacilli > Staphylococcales > Gemellaceae > Gemella. Next base: position 18,673 of record CAUSUW010000025.1, read on the forward strand.
TATAAATTATATCGGTAGTATAATTTATAAATAAATATACCATTCCCAATGTAATACCATAAACATTATTAAAATGTGAATACGAATAGTAATAAACAATACCTATGAAAATCACTATTCTAAATACTCCAGTTATATTATGAAGCAATAGACTATCTACTAGATTTAATTTTTTCCAATATTTATAGCGCTCTTCATTATGGTTATTCCAATCTTCAATACTCTCTTTTTCTTTATTAAAAGCTTTGATGATTTCTAAATTTTGATAATTTTCATTTATAATCCCATTACTTTGAGAAAATTTACGTCTATATCCCTTAATACTGTCTATAGATAACTTGTTGTAAATTTTTAATACTATAAACATTACCGGGAATAACGTTAGCATAAATAATCCAAAACGTACATCTACATAAAATAATACAATATAAGAAAAAATAATCTTTAGCACGATTATTAATATTTGCACAAATGTCGAAACGAAAAATGTTCTAATTTGGTTAACATCACTCGTTATCCTAGATACTACAGAACCAGCTGGCATATTATCGAAATACTTAATCGGTAAACTTTGAATATGATCGTATACCTGCATCTGAATTCTAACGTAAACCTCATTAGCACCTTTTACTAAGTAAATATTTCTAATATAGTTAGAAATCCCTGAACATAATAGTATAAGTCCATATCCAGCTATTACTATCAATGATTTTAAAATTATCTGACGTGTTAAATCTCCAGTTATTCCATCAAAAACTTTCGACAACACGTACACACCAGCAACCCCTAGCCCAACATTTAATAATGAAAAAACAAAGCCTATTATATAAGATCTTTTTGCTTTTTTCATATAAGGAAGAAATTGAAATAACGGATTTTTATTCTTCATCATCTTCTACCTCCTTATTTTGATACTCATCTAGTTGTTTATACCAAGGACATTTTTCAAGAAGCTCATCATGCGTTCCAAAATTTAATATTTTACCATTATCTAATACAACTATTTTATCAGCATGTCTTACTGCAGAAATTCTATGGGCTACTATTATATTAGTCTTACCTTCTCGGGTTTTTTTAATATTTTCTATGATAGTTTTTTCTGTATTAGAATCTACTGCACTTAAGCTATCATCTAGTATTAAAATATCAGGATCTGATAACAATGCTCTCGCTATACCTAGACGTTGTTTTTGTCCACCTGATAGAGATAAACCATTTTCTCCTACAAGAGTATCAATACCATCTTTAAATCTACTAATATCCTTTTTAATATCAGCTTGTTCAAGAACGTCATCTAATTTATCTTCTAAATCATATCGATAAAAAAGAACATTTTCCTTTATAGATTTTGAGAACAATTGATATTCTTGTGGTGCATATCCTATCTTAGCCCTTACAGAATAGTCATAATATCGCTCAATACCTTTACCATCAAGAAGTAGCGTATTTTCTTCTATTGGATATAATCGAAGCAGTTGCTTGATAAATGTCGTTTTCCCACTACCAGTCTTTCCTACTACTCCTATAGTTTCACCTTTATTAATAGTAAAATTAATATCTTCTAATACATGATTATTATCCTCAAAACTAAAATTAAATTCTTTAAATTCAATACTACTATTAAACTCAAAATTACTTTCAGCTAGGTCATTATTAACATCAGCCTTTTTATCAGAGATTTCTAAAACTCTTTTCGTAGCTTGACGAACCTCTATGATCATAATAACTAACTCAGATAAAGCAATATATGGCCACTGGATCATCCCAATAACTACACAGACAGAAATCAACTCTCCTAATGTCATCATTCCTAAATTAATAAAGTAAAATCCTCCAGCTACAGCTATAATGTAACTTGCCGCTAACGATACTGTATTAAGTGGTTGATAAACAAGAGTTTTTTTCATATATTCTTCATTACTTCTAGCATAACTTCTTAGTTTTCCTACAAAACTATTTCTCACTTTATCTAGCAAGCTATAGGCTCTAATTACACGAATACCCTTAACATTTTCTAAAGTCTCTTCTGTAATTTCATCCATAGTTTTCGCCATCTCATTATAATATTTTTCCTGTACCTTACGTCTTCTAACTAAATAAATAGTCTGAAGAATCAATGGTATATGAATCAGTAATAAATAAATTAAACTAGATTTGTTAAATATAAGAACACTTATAAATAAATTGTAGATTATTCCATCAAAAATTAATAGAATACCATAACCAAAAAGCGGCGCAATATAATTCGTAATATCATTCGTCGATCTACTAATAACTTCTCCAATACTAAATTTATTAAAAAATACTGGAGTATGTCTATAAATATCATATTGAATATCATAGGTCATATCTTTAATAACTTTATCATATCCTATAAACGTATAGTATTCTTTAAAGAAATAGACAATATACAGTGCTATTCCAGCCAAAACAATTCTTAGAATTTCATTAACTACACCATCAAAATCAATATTTCCTCTCGCTATACCATCAACTATATAACTTAACCTATCAGTTGGGTATAGCGAAAAATAATAAGATGCAATAGAAACTATTAGTGCAATTATTATGCGTTTTTTATCTCTGTAAATAAGGCTTGCTATTTTATTAAATATTTGCTTATTATTTATCATATCATTCATTTTTCACCCTCCTTTTTTCATCTATTGAACTATATTTTATTAATTATAACATATTTAAACACTTAATTTTATTAAAAAGCAAATAAAACAGGAATAACTAAAAATTCTTATTTTCCAGTTATTCCTATTCGTTTTTTGAACATATATGATTATAACATATTATAGCCGTTTCTCTAATTTTAAAGTATAACAAAATATATTTCAAGTATAAAAAAGTATATTTACCAATACATTAGAGTATATTTGAAGTATTTCAGAATATAACAGGGATATTCTAAAATATAATAGAATTCAACAAGTATTTAGATGCTTTTTCCCTAAATTTTCCCCATAAAAAAAGACAACCTTAATTTAAGATTGTCTTTTCAGATTGTTGACAAAACGACCAAAATATCAATGAACGTATTGATGTTT
>CAUSUW010000026.1:0-21702 GCA_963535095.1 uncultured Gemella sp.
TAACAATTACCGAATATAAAAAACAAAATGGATTATAGAAATTAACTTAAAAAAATATAAAAGAAAACAGGTAGCATACTCTATCTGTTTTATTGCTTAAAGGATTTATTCTAATTTCCCCTTGTTTTGGGAGTATGAATAAAACTCTGTAAATTCTTTATACATGAAAAAATTAAGGGCTGGAATTAATTTCCCAGCCCTTGACTCAATAGATAACCTATTATTTAATATCAATTTTCAATTCATCATCTACATAGTCTAAGTGAATTTCCATTCCATCTTCGATACCATGGCGGATTAATTCAACTGAAAGTTTGTTTTCGATTTGACTTTGGATGAATCGTTTAAGTGGACGAGCACCGAATTTCATATCGAATCCAGCAGTCGCAACCCAACTAGAAATATTATCAGTATATGTTAAAGTAATATTTCTATTAGCGATACGTGCAACAAGTTCATTAAGAAGTTTATTAGCGATTCCTTTAATATTATCTTGTGTTAATGGTTTGAAGATAATTATATCATCCATACGGTTAAGAATTTCTGGTTTGAAGTATCCGTAAAGTTGGTTAGTAACATTTTTACGAGTTTCTTCAGAAATCACACCATCTTTAACTTCTTCTAATAATTCTAATGAACCGATGTTAGAAGTCATAATAATAATTGTGTTTTTGAAATCTACTACTACACCTTTAGAATCAGTAAGTGTACCTTCATCTAATAATTGTAGTAAGATGTTAAACACATCTGGGTGCGCTTTTTCAATTTCGTCCATTAAGATAATACTGTAAGGATTACGTCTTACACTTTCAGTAAGTTGACCACCTTCTTCATATCCAATGTATCCTGGAGGAGCTCCAATCAGACGGCTAACTGAGTGTTTTTCCATGTATTCACTCATGTCGATACGCACGATGTTACGTTCATCATCGAATAGGTTAAGAGCTAATGCTTTAGCAAGCTCAGTTTTACCTACCCCAGTAGGACCTAAGAATAGAAAGCTACCGATTGGTCTATTAGGATCAGCGATACCAGCACGAGAACGTAAGATTGCATTAGTTACACTTTCAACAGCTTCATCTTGACCTATTACTTTCTCATGAATTGTATCAGCTAGATGTAATAATTTTTCTTTTTCAGTTTCTACTAGACGAGTTACAGGAATACCAGTCATTTGACTAACGATAAATCCAATCTCATCTTCAGTAACTTCTTGTTTTAGAAGTTTATACTCTTCATGTTTAGAATTTTCTTCTAATTCTTCTAACTCTTGAGTTAATTTTGGTAAAGTAGAATATTGTAACTCAGAAGCTTTTTCTAAGTCATAGCTGTTTTGAGCTTGCTCTAATTCAACTTTAACTCTATCGATTTTTTCACGAAGATTTTTAACAGCTGATAATTTTTCTTTTTCACTATCAACTTGAAGTTGAAGTTTATTTTGTTCTTCTTTTAGATTAGCTAACTCTTCTTTTAAGTTTTCTAAACGTTTTTTAGACACATCATCATTTTCACCACTTAGGGCTTTTTCTTCTATTTCAAGTTGCATAACTTTACGATTAATTGTATCTAACTCAGCAGGGTTAGAAGAGTTTTCAGTTTTAATAGTAGCACAAGCTTGGTCGATTAAATCGATAGCTTTGTCCGGTAAGAATCTGTCAGTAATATATCTGTTAGATAATTCAGCAGCTTCTACAATAGCACGATCAGAGATTTTCACACCGTGGTAAACTTCGAATCTTTCTTTAAGACCACGTAGAATTGAGATTGTGTCTTCTACAGTAGGTTCATTAACAAGAACTTTTTGGAAACGACGTTCTAATGCAGAGTCTTTTTCGATATATTGGCGATATTCATTAAGAGTTGTAGCACCGATACAGTGTAGTTCACCACGAGCAAGCATTGGTTTTAAGATATTACCAGCATCCATTGCTCCATCAGTTTTACCAGCACCAACAAGCATATGAATTTCATCGATGAATAGAATTATTTTTCCATCTTGTTCTTTAACTTCTTTTAATACAGCTTTTAGTCGTTCTTCGAACTCACCGCGATATTTAGCTCCTGCGACTAAACTAGTAAGGTCAAGTTCGAATACAGTTTTGTCTTTAAGACTTTCAGGTACATCACCGCGTACAATACGTTGAGCCAGTGCTTCAACAATCGCAGTTTTACCTACCCCAGGTTCCCCTATCAACACTGGATTATTTTTTGTTTTTCTTGATAAAATTCTAATTACATTTCTTATTTCTTCATCACGTCCTATCACAGGATCAATTTTACCACTACGTGCAGCCTCTACAAGATCACGACCATATTTTTCAAGAACTTCGTAGTTGTTTTCTGGATTTTCGTTCATAACTTTTTTACCTCCTCTGATATTATCGATAACCGCTACTAAATCTTTTAATGTAGTTACCTTATCGATATATTTTTTTACTATACTATTTTTCAAATAACTCGCTAGAACAATATGTTCACACGAAATAAATTTATCTTCATATTTCTCTTTATATTTATTAGCTTCTATTAATAAAGCATTCAAATCATTACTTAGATAACTAGCGTAATTGATATTATCTCCTTCTACACTATTTACCTTTGCAATTTCGTTATCTAACTCATGAGTTAAATTCGCCTTATCAACATTTACTCTTCCTAATATATCACTATATAAATTACTACCAGTAAGAGCCGCTTTTAAGAACATCTCACTCGTAATACTTTGACTTTTTTTCTCAGTTGCAAATTCGGAAGATTTCGCTAAGATTTCTTTCACACTATTTGTAAAACTATTAATATCCATTGTAAATCTCCTTTGATTAAATTATTAGATCAAAAGGTACTTTTATTCGTTAACCAGTATGACTATTATAATAAAGATACTGACCTCATAAGATACACCTAAACACTCAATAAACTAAAAGGTTTTATGGAATATATTTAAGTTTTATCTTTTTGACCTTCTTTGACCTTAAATAAATTATAACATGTTTGACCTTTTTTGACAATAGTTTTTTTAAAAAAATTTAAAAAAAGAAAAAAAGCTCACAAACCTTATGTTGACAAGCTTTAAACTATATATTATACTTAATATTATCTTAGAGATATAAAAATATATGCTCTACTGGTAACTTTCTCAGAGAGATAAATATCTGCTCTGCAAGACGCTTATGAGATTTCATAGGTGTTTTTTTTAGTAATAAAAAAAGCGTGAAATAAATCACGCATAGATTATATATTTTATTGTAAAGTAAACTATCAATAATTTTACGATTTACTAAAACATTAGCTACAATTTTGCATTAGGATTTTCATTATTAAATATTTCTATTAAGTTTTCCATATCCTCTTTTGTTGCATAGTGTCTCACGAATGTTCTAGCAGCAGTTCTTCTATTATTCATTAAAGCACGTTCTTTATTTTTCTCATAATAAGCTTTACTTGCTTTCTTTTGTGCTTCAGACGTTTTTGATTCAGTCATTCTATTCTCCTACATTATTATATATACTTTTACTATTTATTAAAGAAAAAATAATAAATAGATACTCCTATAATACAAGTTCCCAAGATACTTTGTAAAAATTCTTTTTTTGTACTTCTGCGAATTTCTATTTCTAATTTTCTTTTACCTAATTTATATTCTTTTTTCATAAATAATTGGCTTAATGGTTAAAATAAACAATGATTCTCTCTCTATTATATTATAATTTCACTCAGTACACATAAATAATTGATTAATCTTTTCTATTATTTTATCACTTTGCACTCTCCTTTCTTATCCTTCCCTTAAATATAATACACGTATCAAGGTTTGTCAATCAAATTTATAAAAAAGAGCGGCTCAAAAATCGTGATCTCAAAGAAATCAATTTTATCGAGCCGTCCCTATTGATTATTCATGCGTCTATACATCTAAACACAATTTTCAAACTGAATTATTTTTATCCCGTACCATCAGCAAACGGCACTATTTGCGAACTGAATTACTTCTACCCCGCTCCATCAGCAAGCGGCACTATTTTCAAAGAATTAAATTAACTCTTCTACATTTTTAAGTAATCTTACTTAAGCTTATTTTTCTTTCTCACTCACAAATCCATTTTTCTCTAATAGTTCTTTAGTTACTTTTTCTATTCCTGAAGGTTGTGCATAGAAGTCAGCAAATTTCTTAGTCCATGTTTTTGTCTCACGTGCTTCAGCGAATTTTACCATAGTTTGACGGTATTCTTTTAGTACATCTACATTTGATTTAGGGAATTCATTGTATCCTACATTAGCCGCGTCTGGTAATCTTGGTTTAACTTTTTCCGTAGATAACTCTTCATCTTTAATACCGATACTTAGTCCACATAAGAACAGAGCATTTTCCGGAATATTTAGCAATTCAGAAATCTTATCTCCAAAACCTCTTACTCCACCGCAATAAACAATTCCGTATCCTAAAGACTCAGCAGCTAAAGCAGCATTTTGCATAGCAATACCTACATCTAAAGTACCGATAATTAATGGTTCATATTGATTAGAAATATCAAACTCCCCACCCTCAATGTCAAATGCTAGTTTAATATTAGTATAATCTAAACAATATAGTAAGAATGCAGCAGAATTTTCAATATGAGCCGCATTACCAGGTGCTTTATCACGAATTAAATCAGCAATTTGTTGTTTAGTCTCACCTATAGTTACGATAATACTATAGTGTTGACCATTCATCCAGCTAGATCCTTGTTTAGAACTAGCGATGATTTGCTCAAGATGTTCCTTAGGTAGTTCTTTTCCTTTTACAAAACTACGAGTCGTACGATGATTTAGCATCATTTTAATTACTTCATTCATATGTTACCTCCGAAAGTTTCTAGTAATAGTAATTTAATTATAACGTGAAAAAGAATAGAATGAAAGGAAATAGGCTAATTAAACTATTTATTTTTAATCTTTATAAAAATACACTATATCCATTCCGTCTTTTACATTATCAATCTCGCCTGTTCTCTTATAACCCAACTTCTCATATAAATAAATATTACCTTGTTCTTGTAAAATTGTATCTAATTGCCAATGATGTGCGCCATATATTTTTTCTACTTCTCTCATAGCAAGTTGAGCTAGACCTTGATTCCTATATGCAGGTATAATCCAAATAGGAGCTATACGTTTTCTACTTCCATCATTTTTATCTATAACTCTAACGACTCCAACTTTCTCATTATTTCTAGTTATAAAATAGTAACTAGTCCAAGGCTGTTTATATTTATTCAAAACATTCTCATAACTTTCTGTCGCCGGGCTCATATCATAATCCTGATACTTCTCTAATAGACTCTTAAATGCTTCTACTTGCATTTCCCATATTTCTTTTATATCAGATTCTGTTGCTTTTACTAATGTAATACTCATTTATTATTCCCTCAATTCTCTATTCACCAACTATAACACTATTCGAAACTTGAACAAAAGAATACATTTTTTTAGATAACTATAATCCTCTTTTTTCCCATTCTTTTATGATTCTCTCTACCTCTTCATCTGTCCAACCATCAACAAATCTTGTTGCTAGTAATTCCTTATCTGAAAGATTTTCAATATCAATTGGTTCATATTTATCCCCAAAAATTATCTCACTAAGTTTTTTACCTTTATTTTTTTCTTTTTCTGTCATAACCCTTACCTTCTTATTCATAAATTTTTAAACTAATATATTTATTTGTTGGAATTTTACTACTATACTCCAAATTCACATTAATCTAATCAAGTTTCAATTTAATTTTAACATAAATTTTCAATGCACCAGGCGAATGCTTTAGCTACACGTAAATCTGAATCGCTAAAATGACCACCTTTATTCCACTCTAATATTATATTTATCTTATCATTTTTTAACAGTTGTTCCTGTTTTCTAATATTATCTCCAACAGCAGACATTACTTTATTTTTCGTTTTCTCTTCAGTATCTCCTAAACTTAGGTAAATAGTGTTACTTAATGACGTATTATTATTCATAAATTCTTCCCAACCATTAAACCAAACTGACGGAGAAGCTGCAGCAATCCCTGAAAATGTATTTGACTTGTACGCACTCCAGAGACTGAATAATCCCGCTAGAGAATAACCACCTAATATCACCTGAACATCATCAGTAAAATCGTATCTTTCTTTAACCTCTGGTATTAACTTACTTTCAATAAATTCTAAAGTATCTATAGCACCAGAACCGAAAGATTTATTCCCAAATGCCACTGGTGCTTCCCAAGGAGAAAGTTCGTTATTCCAATCCTCTATTTTAAAAGCAATAAGTGAGAATTGTTTATCTGTATTTTTTTCAATTTCTGCTACTTCATTATCTAATACTTCTATATCATGTTCATCAACTGGTTGTATTAGTAAATATTGTGTATTCTCCGAAATATATCCAATACATTCTTTATTGTTGATGACAAATTTCTCTTTTCTTAATTTCATTACTTTCTCCTATGATATTTATTGTTTTATATACTCATATATTACCGATCTATAGAATAATTCATTTTATCTTTAAGACATATTTTCTAAAATAATTTCTTTAACAATTTTTAGATGTGCTTCAATTTTCCTAACATCCGTTTTTATATAATTAATCAACTCTTCACTAGATACATGTTTTTTTATAAGTGCATAATCATAAAAATCTCGTTTATCATATGTCTTCCATTTTTTTCTTGAAGATGATTTTTGTAAAATTGGATTATCCTCCAGATTGAAATGATACAGACAAGTTTTCTCTTTTATACTATCACATATTCTTTCTAAATCACCTAATTTTGCTTTATCTTCAAGAGAAAAATTAACCTTATGCCTATACTGATTCCCTTGTATCTGAATATCAAATGATGACATAGTACCTTCGATAGGAAGATCAATACCAAAAAAATTATCTCCTCTTATTCTTCCAGAGTATGTTTTATATCCCAAATCAGCAATCTTTTTCTCTAAATTCGCATAATGAATCTTCTCGATAACCGACCTTAATCTCATACTCTCAAGTACTTTATTATTAGACTCTTCTAAAAAGTATGATTCACCATAACTTATCTTTTCAATAAATTTTTCCACATTTTTCATATAGTCAATATAATCTATTAAGAATAATCTAAAAGTCTCATCTACTTTTTCAAGTAAATCACTATAATACTCAATTAACTCACCATAACTTCTTCTAAACCAACTATTAGGAAGATCAAATCCAGGTTCAACTAAACTAAGAAGTATTCCTTTAGCATTAGAATTTTTTTCAGAATAACGAATTAATTGACCTTCATCAGGTAAAGACTTAACTTTATTTTCTATAAAAATTACATGAGTCTGTCCATCCTCATCAATAACCTCGATAGTTAAATCAATCGAGTTTTTTTCTCTATATACCTTCAAGTCAGTATATTTTTTATTAATATCAATAATATCACTAAAGAACTTATGATTAATGAATTCAGATTTTTCAAGAACAACAGCTAATAGATTGCTGTGATATAATTCCAAATTACTTAATGAAAGTTGATAATTCAGTGTATTTTCTATTTTATTCCTAAGAGTTAGTAACTCATTATAATTTCCCATTTAACAATTCCTTTACTTTGATAATTAATTTAATCTGTTATGTTTTATTATAACATAAGTGTATTTATTGTAAAAAAACAAGAAGTAAATACTATAGAATTTTTACTTTTAGTAAATTATTTAAACGAAATAAAAATAGCGGACAGTTGAAATTAAATCCTATTTAAGGTAAACAATCAAATATCCTATTATAATTAATAGGTCAAAGTATAAACATAATCAATTCTTATCAAGTGGAAAAATTGACTCATTCTTGAGTAAAAACAATTAAGCTTAATTTTAAAATATATTAGTTTAATAACATTATGAATCGTATAGGTGAATTGTATAATCTTATAATTGGAGGAATTAAGGAAGCTACATAAAAAAAATACGCATACTACATAATGAAAAAGCGGAAATCTTAAATATATTTTGTGATCAAATTATGCAATTACTTAATATTTTAGGAATAATAGAAAGAAATTTACCGACTTTTCTTTCTAAAATATTTTCAATAAATGCGGCCCCTAACGAACATAAGGAGGACGATTTAGTACATTTCGAATTTATAAAGAAAACCAATGTTCTCAATGACTATGTAAAAATAACTCTGAAATAGCAATTGAAGATTTCAATATATATACAACACATCGGGCAGTAAAAGAAGTTGATTTAGAATACGAATTAAGCCAGTCTGATCTAAATTTTTTCTAAAATTATAAAGAAATAGGCTCTAAGTAACTATACTTAGAGCCTAGACATATAAATACTATAGGTTATATGTTAAATTTCGACTATTCTTAAAACTATAAATATTAAAAATAAAAATATTTTTAATATTAAACTAATTACTAGATTCTTCAATGGAAGTTTTTAAAACAATCTTATCTTCTTACTCCAACAAATTAATAAACTCATTATTATATTCCCTCTCTGATAATGTATTTCAAATAATTTTTATTCTTTCTAGCGTTCAAAAACGCCTAAGTATTCAGTATGATAAAGTGATGGATTATCGAGTAAACATTTGATTTCCCCATCATCTTTATTCATTAAATGTTCATATAATTTTTCATGTAATTTTTTAACACTTTGATTATTAATTGTATCTATATTTAATAAAAAATCTTCTTTGCCACTATAATCATGAAATAAAGAAATATTATAAACAAAGTCATGAAAACTTTTCTCGATAATAACGTAAATAAATTTACTAATATTTTTTTTAACATACTCTTCTCTGTTGTATTTTTGTAGAGTTATTAATGTATCAAAAAAACTATAAATTGTATCTAGTTCTTTTTTCGTGAATGTTGTTTTTAGAATTCTTCCATCTATTGTGTATGGGATTCTTTTATAATCAATATATATATTCTCCATATTAACACCTACTTTTTATTATATTTAATCAATTACTACATTAAACAGAAGCCTCTATGATATGATTTTTGAACCCTTTTATTCAAAGCAAACACCATCTTCGTCTAGGATTTCAACATCTTCTAACTGGATTGTTTCATTTTTTTTAAGTCCTTCTATTGCTCTATTAATCAACACAAGATATAACAGTTAGTTATTAACTTTTTCACCTAGTTTTGAAAATAACTTATTTATCTTTTATCTTTTTATAATTTTTCTTTTTCAAAGGATTGTTTCATGTTGAAACTCAACGAGTCAAAACCATTGATTTGTCTGCTGTGTGAGTTATTTTTTATTTCTAAATATATATGACTATGCTCCGAGAAAATTACCAAAACTCTAGGTTTATTAAACTAATATCCATAATTCAATTTATAATTATTTATATTACTTTAGTCTTAGTTCTTGTCACTAAAATAATTAAATAAACGTAGCGTCTCGCTTAACGGTTCATGTATTTTTACTATCTGTGCAACTGCAATTCTATCATCATGATCTTTTTTATTAAAATATAATTTATTATAAATATATGGCCTTTTTATTTTATTCTTATCTGCTATATTATTTATTTCATTAAATAAGCTAATAATTAGATCATGCTGTTCGGAACGCCTTCTATCCATTTTAGCAATTAAATCATTTTTATCTTTCGAATTACCTTCTTCTTTCAATACTTCTCTACATTTAGTTGTAAATTCATTTCTAAATTGTGCGTATCTACCAATGGCTTTAAAGCGTAATTGATAGTACTCATATTTTGAAGAATCATTCTTTATTATTTCTCTAAATATTATTTGAACAACTTTTCTATATGCTTTAATATCATAGAAATTGATACATTCATTATATTTTTTCATAGCACTATCAATATTATCAGGATCATTAATCAACGCTTCCATAACAATTTCTTCATATAATAAATCTTGTTTCTCTACTGCATTATTATACATATCTTCAGCTAGTTCATATAAAGTTTTAGACATTTTTATTTCCTCCTACTACTTACATACTATTCAGAGCATTTATTTGTATGGCTCTAGATATAATAGAAAATTCCTTAATTAAAATCTTATACTCAAAATTATTAAATAATTCAGCTCCTACTTTTTTATTAATTGAAATAGCTACTTCTTTTACCCTGTCTTCGGATACGGGTACCATTGAATACACTACATCTAACATTTCTTCAAAAATATTGTTTCTATCTGAAATTATTATTTTCTCTAGTAATTGTTTATTCATTTCATTCTCCTTTAAATTAATATTTTAGAGTTAACTTATATTAATACTCCTAAATTTCATATATTATTCTTTTATGAATTATTTTCATTTCTTATTAACTATAACTTTTTATTTCTTAACTTACTAATTATTTCTTTTAATTTCAATATTTTCTCTCTATCTTTTATTTCATCTAATGCTTTTTTAATTCTTTCATCATAGTATATTTTTTAAAATTTTTTTTAGTGTTCTTTAAAATGTTCTTTACAAAAATACATCCTTTTATTAACTGAGTTTTTTCTAATAATATTAACAAAGAAGAATAACAATTATGCTATTCTTCTTAAAACTACAATACTTAGAATTATTTAAATTACGAACTTTTTAATATACATTACACTTCAAACATTAAATAATTATTAAATTAATTTACAATTAAATAACTTTTTTAAAGTAAGAAAGGATTATGTGAATTAGAATCTTTTTCAGAGTCAGGTCTAAATTCTCTTCCCGGATCTTTTATAAGGTATCTATAATTACTCCCGCCATTGAATTTATCGGTTCTAAGTAAACAGAATATAAATAATACAAGACCATAAGGTATTGTTAATGCTATAGCTGTTGGATGAGGAATTAACCCTAATAAAACTTGTGCAAGAACTAATTTTCTTACAAAACCAGGAGAAAACTGAACATCATTTAATCTCCTAATTGTAGCTGTATAAAGTGGAATCATAAATATTGTTGTTATTATTGTAGAAACAATGCTACCAAACATTGTTTTTACCAAATATTTTGCATCAGGATTAATTGTTGCTACTATCATCGCAATAACACTCCAGATTAACGCCATCCAAAATGCATATGCAATCCATCCATAAAAATATTGCCTTCTATTCATTCTTCCATTAATATCTTTCCAATGTTTTAAAAATAAAATCATAATTATTCTCCATGATATTATAAAATTTTTAATGACTAGAAATCTATTTCTTTCATCAAAGCAAAACTTTTAGCCTTTTTTCAATTCACTAATTTTTTATTAAATAATCACTTTGCACTAGAAAGGACCATAATCCTCACTAACATTTCCACTAACATTTTCATTAACATTTTCATTATATTGGACTTCATCGAAAGTGATTTGTTCACATTTAAAATCTTCAATAACGTTCAAAATAATACTAGAAACAATGTATTCCTCTAATAATTGCCACGTCAAATATCCATCTAAATAAGAAGTACAATCATCATAAGTACTGCACTCATATACCATTTCTTTATAATAGTTTTTATAAAAATCATCTAGAGCAGAAATCCATTCTTTTACAGACTTTCTCGAAGAAATATACATATGTTCAAATTTTTCTTCAACTTCAACTTGTTTCATATTATATTCATCAATCTTATACTTATCTATTCCTTCTCTTATCGTTTTCCAAAAATCATAAATTCTCTCACTTGAAATAATACAATAAAGATCAATAGTACCACAATCTGTCGAGTTCATATTTACAAAATGTTCATCCTTATCAAAACATTTTAATATATAATTGACGTCATGACTTCTTTCTAAAATTTCTTTGAGAATTTCATTTTTCTCTTTACTAGTCAATATTGATAGTGTATCATCTACTTTATCTTCATAATCTGGTTTATATGAATCTCGTAATGTATCAAGAGTTTCATAAAGATAATCTATTTGGTAACTTTCCTCGTAATTTAATCTATCGTTTATATAATAATTATTATTATAATTATACTTCGCTGAAGATTTGTTATCTCCTACCCTTTCTTCATAAGCATCAAGAATGTCTTCGCCTTCGGCTCCTAAAATTTCTTCCCAATCAATACCCATTTTTTATTCTCCTATCTCTTTATTTTTATTAATTTTCTTTAAACGGATTTACTACTTGTTGAATAAAATCATCATCAAAATCTATTTTAAAATCTTTTTCAAAATCTTGAAATGTTACTTCTCCAATACTAGAATTATTACTAGAATTGTTATACTGATTAGTATTAAAACTCATTGAATCAAAACCATTATTTTGTCTGCCATGTGGACTATTTTTAGATTCAAGGAACTGAACACTTTCCGCTACTACTTCAGTAACATAAACCATATTCCCATCTTTACCTTGATAATTTCTAGTCTGTATTCTACCTTCAACTGCAATTTGACTTCCACGTCCTAAGAAACGCGCCATATTTTCTGCTTGCTTTCTAAAAGCTACACAGTTAATAAAGTCTGCTTGTCTTTGACCATTTTGGTCAGTGAATGTTCTATTTACAGCTACTGAGAAATAAAGCATTGGAATATTCGAATTAGAATATCTCAATTCTGGATCTTTAGTCAATCTACCTATTAATACTACTCTATTAGTCATTGTTCAAATCTCCTTTTATATATATAAAATCAGCCCATAAATTAATTATGCGCTGTTAGGATCCATATAAAAAAAGATGCTATATCTTTAATTAAAAAAAAGATTCAATATCCATGATTTCATTGTATTATATTTAATTAATTTTGTCAATATCTAACTAGAATAATAAAAACTAATTAATTGAACATGAATTCATAAAATAAATTCCTTTAAGTTTAATATAATATAAACTAAGACCCAGAATATTTATTTTTCTGGATCTTTTGATTTCTAGTCAGCTAATCTGTCATTTACATTTTTTTTAAATTTTCTTACATCCATAATTTCATTAATAGGTGCAACAAAATAATTTCCATTTATTTTACCATATTTAGACACTATAGAACTATTTTCCTTTAAAAGCTTTTTATAATTTAATCCTACTAGTTTACTCCCACTTATAAATCCAATAACATAAAATGATTCATTATTTTTTATGAATCTTTCTTTAACCGAACTTTTTTGACCATTAAATAGTACTCTGGCATAAATATCCTTGGTAACATCATACTTAACCTTATATTTTTGATAATACGGACCTAAAATATCAAAATAAGTTTTGTTAGTTTCTCTATTAACAGCATATAACGCAAATTCTATCCCATTTTTTACGAAAGATGATCTTACTTCTATAGAATATTTTATATTATTATATAACCAATAAATATCTATCTGATTTTTTAAAGAAGTAACTTCTGGTCTATATGCTGAATTAGGAACAATACTATTAAGTAATTTAACTACAGCAAACTCAGCTAATATTCCAGAAAAAGCGTCATTTTCTCTTACTATTTCCGATCTATATTCATTAGAATTAGCACTATTGGGATTTGCATTTTTCAGCAAATTATTAGCTTCTTTTATAATTTCATTTTGTTCTTCTTGTGTAAAATCAGAATATTTAATATTCAATATACCATACTCTCTTGTAATACTTGTTTTCCATTTATAATCATCAGGTTTAAAAATTATCTCTTCCACACTACTTTCCTCCACTTTTATATTTTGGCATTGTTTGAACCTTAACATAATCTCTGATAACCCTATAATCTTCTATTGATTTAACTTTCTTTGAAAAATCAATAAAATCTATTATATCCCAAGGATAAATTTCAACTCCATTAAGATACTTTATTAAGGCTACCTGATCTCCAACATCTCTACTTATATTAGTTGCTAAAAAAATACTAAACCATTCTTTATAATTTAGCCCATCATTTATATCTTTATTTGCTGTTCTTTGAACATGGTTTCTTATTGAAGGAAGTTCATGTTCAACTTGAAAAGATCTTTGTTTAGAAATTGTTGGTTCTAAGATAGCATGAATATCCCCCTCATAAATATCTATATCCGCTCCAACTTCATTTTTCCTACCTCCAGAAGCAGTATTAAAAGGTATCCCCTGATCGTCTGCTTTATAATTGGCTATTACTTTAATATTAGGCAACGCTTTTTTTATAGCTATTGCAGATAGAAATTCTAATCTTGCAGTTTCTTTAACATATTTTAAAATCATATTAGTTGATTCTTTTTTATCTATACTATTTATCATTTCATTCTTCAAGAACTCCCAATCACTATCTTTTGCCCATTTTTCAATAGCTTTCGTCTTGGCATCTTTTTCCTCTTGAGTGTCTTCAATATTAGAACTAAATATCAGAGCGTTCTCAATCTTCCCCATATATTTAAAATAATCACCATAATCATCTTTAAAATCTACATTTTCACTATAATTATCTAATATATACTTAACTTTTGGAAATTCATTTCTATTAATATCTATAAATCTCCCTTGTCCTCTAAGGGAAATTAACATTGTTAATCTTAATTTTCTAATAACCTCATCCGGAGTTTCGGACATTATTTTTTCAAATTTATAATCTTTCTTCTTTTTCTTAATGAACTCAGGATCAGCAGGTTTAATTTCACTATTCGATGCACTTTCATCTAATAAATTCATAGCATACTCATATACTAGCTCATTTGATGTATTATAGCCAAATTTATCCCTAAATGTATAAATGTATTCAGCAAGTTTTCTATAATCATTACTTCCCCAGGTTATAATAAAAGGGATGTCTTGACGTGATATTCCACTTTTTTTATAATTTTCATTCAAATAGTTAATTACATTTAGGAGCAATGGGAAAAAGTTTACAGTAATTGTATTACTTCTATAAGGATTATTAATTTGATACTTAGAGAATGCTATCAAAAATGCTGAACGTTCATAATTTTCATCATAATCTTCAGTTTTAGGATATCCATTCTCATACTCATGTATTACTAAATTCGCATTCTGAGAAATTTTAACGACTTCTCCTTTAACCACTCTAACAAAACCTAATTCATTTAAAAAATTAAACTGCGTATGCAGTCGTGATTCCCAACCTCCATTCCAATTTTTTTCTTTATGAGCTGTTATAGTGTTTTTCAATAAGTATACTATATCTTCTCTTCTAATTTCACCAGGAGAGCTTTTTTCCCAATCATCGAATATTTTATTAACTTTATTGCACGCAGTACTAGATAAATCGTCAGCGATAAATTTGAACTTTCCATTATATTCTTTTACATAAGTACCAAGCGTTGATTTAGTTGGAATAAATATTTTTTGTCTAATGATCTCTGCCTCGATTTGAAGAGCTATATCATCAGTTATTTTTTCACCTTCAAATAATTTTAAAACTGAAATAAATTGAGGGATCCTGCTTGGATTCCTCAGTGTTGTATCAAAAGAAATAGGTTTCCTTCTTCTGGTTCTACTCATACTAAAATATCTCCTTCTTAAATCTACAAAAATACGCCATACAAATCTAAGTTATGGCCGTATTTTATTAATTGAATTATTAATTTATTTTTTATAATTAGTTACATATATTTCTCGACTTTCTATTTTTATACTATTATCAAATCTTGAAATATAATTACTATTAATATTATATGTGTGATATTTATCACTCCACTCAATCAGCAAATTATTTTCTGTGCCTTTATGCCTAAACATATTAGATAATCCCCATTTTATCCCATCTTTATCAAGTTTATCAAGTAAAGCATACAATCTTTTTTCTTCTACTTCATTCCAAAATTTATTATATTCACTATTTGTAATAAGATAAGGAGGATCAAAATATATAAAATCATCTTTATTTATATCTTGTTCCTCTATAAACCTCTCAAAATCCATTCCGCTAGTTAATATTATATTATTATCTTTTCCCCATTTAGAATAACCTAATAATGAATTAGTTACATTTTTATTCCAATCTACATTTCCAACTGGTAAATTAAACTCCCCCGAATTATTAAATCTGATCATATGATTAAAGCCGTAAACTAATAATAAATATAATAGTTTTGTATTACTTTGATTTTTATTATAGTTTTTTCTTAACTTCACATAACTTTCTTTATTAAACTTTGCAAAATATGTTTTTTTATATTCCTTTTTTAGCTTTTCTATCTCAGTATTATTACCTAATTCTGATAAACTTAAACCATAATTATTAATTTCTTTATGCATTTCCTTTATAAATGATTCCATATTAGTTGATTGACTAAGTAAAAATCTATGCAACTCAATAATTTTCTTATTTATATCATTTAAAACATATCTTTTAGCCGGTGTATTAATGGATGCACTTCCCCCGCCACAAAATACATCAAAAAAAGTATTTATATTATCCGGAAACAATTCTCTGAGTTGTGGCATTAATTTATACTTATCTCCTACATAAAATAGTGGCGATCTTACAAATTTTAATGTCATATCTTTTTATCTACCTCCGTTATAAAAACAAATTCCTTGTGATCTTTCAAATCCGATTTTCCTGCATTAAAAAATTGAAATGGAATCTCAAAAATCTTCGTCTTTCCTACTTTTTCTAAAGATTCTAATATTTGCTCATGAGTTATCTTATTTTTCGAACTAGAACTTTTAGGTTTATATGTATTATTATACGTAACAACAATGTATTTAGCATTTAAATTTTGTATTAAATCATCAAAAATTTTAGGGGCTGATACCTTACTGTATTCACTCATATTTTCTACAGGAGGTTTCATTGCAACTCCTGATAACTCGGGTTTTTTCCACTTAGTTAAATTTTCAAGTAAATGATAAAATCTTGAATATTGTCTTGAATTATAAGGAGGATCTATGAATGCTATGTCCGCTTTTACTTTTCTCACTAGATTATTAGCATCTTCCCTGTATATTACCACATCTTTAGATTTCATATTTTCTATATTTATTAACTCAAATTTAAACCTATCATTAATTGTATTTTTTTTTCTATAAGCATCATAATGTCCAACCGTATTAGCAATTTTATCACAGGAATAAATTAATGAAGCTATTAATATATAATATTCTCGGGGATTTAATGTTAATTCTTTCTCTATTTGTTCCCTAATTTCTCCTATTATTTTTGCATCATTATTACTAAAAAATTTCTCTCCAAAATTTTTTGAAAAATAATTATTTTCTATATTATTAGGGTTTATAAGATTGACGCTTTCCTTAAACTTATATAATTTTTGAGAATTAAAAGTAGTATTCTCAAAAAAAGCTTTATATATTGCATTATTAGAGTATAAAAAGTCATTAATAATAAGTTTATCATACTTTGTACTCATTTTTTTTGATACTACTCCAGTTCCAGCGAAAACATCAAAAAATGAAGTTCCTTTAGTATTATCATCAATCAATTCTGATATCAAGCCGAGTATTTTACTTTTATTCCCTAAGTATCTTCTATTTTCAATATTATATTTATCAAACAGTAAGTATTTTTTAAAACTCTTGTTTAAATCTTCTAATTCATCCAAAACTACTTTTCTACTTTTACCTACTACTATTGCAATTGCATCGATATATTTAATTTTCCATTTTTCAAATGTTTTTTTATTTAAATCTCTTAGTGTCGTTTCTGGAATACCAGAAACTTTACACATTTGTTTTATATTACTATTATTATTCTTTAGATACCTTTCTAATATCATTTATACCACCTCTGTAATTTATTATAACACCCCTCTACCATCATTTCAACGAAAAAATATTATTTCGATGGATATGTGTGATAGTATAAATTTTTTAACTAAACACCAATCGTATACCATTAATTTATTTAGAAAAAGTTCAGCATTTCTGCCGAACTTCCTACTTAATAAACTTAGTTATTTTACCTTCTTTTTTGTATGTTTCTACTGCTTTTGCTACTCTCTCAAAGTCACGTCTTAAGCTATAAGAATAAAGATCTCTAAATAATTTATAACCTAATTTTTTATTTACTCCATCGGCAAACTCGAACATTTCATACGCTCCCATATTATCAATATTTTCGTACACTTTTACTACATCTACTAATATGTCATCACAATGTTCGACTAACGCTTTTTCTAGTCTGTCATTTAGAAATTTCGACTTTTCTAAAGTGTATTTATATAGTTCTTTTGATGTAGTTGAGAAGTCTGCTACTAAGCTTTCTCTATCTAGTTTGTCGTATAGTTCATATCCTAACTGTTCATTTACCTCTTTTGCGATTTCTACCAATCTTTCATCTGTCACAGGTTCTAAACTATATGCTGCATTATTAACTTCTGAAAATACATTTTTCTCTTCTTCTATTGCTTTTTGTAATATTTCTAATTTCATGATGATCCTCTCAATCCTATTTTTCTTACACTCTATTATAACATATTTACTAATAATTCTTATATATCTTTAAAATTTTTTCTTTATTCTTCTATATATTCTATAATATAACTTTTTCGTATAAAGTTCTCTTGAAAAATTAACCATTCTACGTTAAAATTAATGTATTAACTAAGGAGAGTTTGAAATGAGTGAATCGAAAATTGTTTTAACTATTGATGATGAATTAAAAAATGAGGCTGAGGATTTATTCTTTAGTCTTGGATTAAATATGGAAACTGCCATTAGCATGTTCCTTACAAAAGCTGTTAATGAAGGTGGAATACCATTTGAAGTAAAACAAACAAAATTCGTGGAAAGCCCTGATTTTATCTCTAGTCACTTCACTATTAAATCAGCTGTATATGAGATTAATGAATTCATAAAAGATAGATTTAACGAAGAACCTTCATTTTATCTAGCATGTGAAAATAGAGGTCTTACAGATGATGAAGCTAGTAAATTATTCATTCTATTTTCTAATAATACTGAAGAGATTGATCAAGAAGAGTTCACGGAAAAAAATATTGATAACTTAGTAGAATTATCTACAATCGCCTTTCCAGCATTAAGACGATTATCAGATGAACAACTACGTGATATCGTGAATGCATATATTACAAACTACTATTTAATTAGATAATAAAAACTAAATGACGAACTCTTAGGAGTGATTTTAAAATCACTTCTTTTTTTATTTACTAATATAGATATTATAATATTTTTTCAAAACTTAAAATTTTATTGGAAGTAGACTTCCAACTTTTATCTATTTTACCTATAATTGGAAGTAGACTTCCAACTTTCTTTTTTCCTTATTCCTTTTTTTCAGATTTTTATTTTTACAATCACTTTATTTTCTGATAAACTATAATTGTAAATAAATAAAACACTTACATTTATGTAAATAAGAGGAGATTAAAATGGGAAAATTTAATAAAAAAGTAGTTTCAGTAGCTTCAATTGCCGCAACATTACCTGCATTAGTAGGTAGCTATGCAGGGTATCAAAAATTACGTTATAACCGTAGTGCTAAAGCTGGTTTAATCGAGTTATATCTTGGTAATAAATATAAGAAACTAAGAAATATAGATGAAACTAAAAGACTAGAAAAACAAAAAGAAGATAATAACGAAGAAACTGTAAATGTATATGGATTCGATACTAAGTCTAAATTCTATACTAGAATTGTTTCTGATAGACAAGTTTGGCATTTAAATAGTGTTAATAATTCTAACTCTACTATTTTCTATGTTCATGGTGGTTCTTACGTTCATGAATTCGTAGATATTCAATGGGAGATGGCTGATAAAATTGCTCAAAAAGCTGATGCGGAAGTTATTATTCCTGATTACGGTCTAGCTCCATTCTATACTTATAAAGATAGCTATGAACTTCTAACAAAATTATATACAGACTACGTTGCTGAGAATCCAGATAAAGATGTCTACATTATGGGAGATAGTGCTGGTGGTGGCTTAGCTCTAGGATTAGTTCAAGATTTTGTTCAAAATAATATTAAACTACCAAAAGGTCTTATTTTACTAAGTCCATGGGTTGATTTAACTATGTCAAATCCTGATATTAAAAAATATATCAAAAAAGATCCTTTACTACACGTAGATACTCTACTAGCTGATGCCAAATCTTGGGCTGGTGATGCAGATTTATCAGATTGGAAAGTTTCACCATTATACGGTGAAATGAAGGATTTACCAGAGGTATTGTTATTCTCAGGAACACGTGAATTATTATATCCTGACATAGCATTATTAGCTGAAAAACTTCGTGAAGCAAATGTTAAGACTGAATTCGAAATCGGTAAAAACTTAAACCACGTATACCCTGCCTTCCCAATCCCAGAAGCAGATGTAGCTATTAATAAAATTGTTGAGTTTGTGAAAAGTAAATAGTAAAAATTAAATACAAAAAAGATGTACTCAAAATTTTGATTAAATAATCTATTTTTGGGTACATCTTTATTTAGTAATATTCTCAACATTTAAAACTATTTTTTAAATTTAAAATATAAAATATTTCAAGAATTACAATCGCTTATTTTCTATTTATACTTAATAGTTTCTTCTGCTATAGCATTCGTTAATAATTGTGAAAAATTAATATTGTATTTTACTGCAACATCATTAGCCCATTTAGGAATAGACAATGTCTTTTTTATTAATGTGTTACTATCTAAATATTCTCTCAAATCTACAACAACCATTGATACAAAGGATTTATTAAGAACATAATAATCCTTCATCTCAGGATCATCTTTAAAAGGAAAATCATCTTCTATTGACAACTCATTTATATTACTTGACTTAGGTAATCTTTCTCCATCTTCCAAATAATCACTAAGAGCTAATCCTAAATAATCTGATGCCATACTCATTGATTCTGCTATACCTATCCCCTGTGTTCCACTTCCTTTTAAATCTGGAAAATAAACATTATAAATCTCTTTTTCTTCACTTTCTTTGTTAAAATAAAAAATTGCTGGATAACTTACTAACATTATATCACCTCATTAATTCGGAGCTGGATTATAATAATCCAGCATCCTTTAATATACCCTTCTCTGTGAATTTATTCAATTCACCTTTCGGGATAATGATAGGTCTCTTCTGTCCAGGTTTTTTCATTTTTACATGAGATCCCTTTCCGCCTTTACATAAAGTAAAACCGTACTTTTTCAACAGTTTAACCATCTCTTCTTGTGTCATCGGCATAATATTTAACCTCCTGACACTTTAACTATACTACGTATTTATACGTATGTCAATAATATTACTCCCATTTCTCAAAATATATTCTGCATTAATTGAATATTTTCAATTATCCACTATTTTAACTACTAAAGTCCAGTCTTATTCCCCAATGTCCACTTTTTTAACCATGAAAGTCCAGTCTTACTCCCTAATATCCACTTCTTTAACCATGAAAGTCCAATTTCACTCCCCAATGTCCACTATTTTTGGGAAATGTCCAGTTTTATTTCCCAACATCCGCTCTTTTTTCTATTAAAATATATTTTTCCAACTAATTCCTGCTCTATTTTAATTTAAGTCACTTACCAAATACAACAAAAACTCGAAACAAAGATTTTTCCTTGCTTCGAGTTCTTTTATTATTTTCGTTATTATCGTTTTGCGATTTCTTCTAATAACATTTTGTTAATCATTTGCGGGTTGGCTTGTCCTTTTGAGGCTTTCATGATTTGACCTACTAGGAAACCAATTGCACGGTCACGACCGTTTTTGTAGTCTTCGATAGATTTTGGATTGTTATCTAATGCTTCGTTAACCCAAGCTAATAATTGTCCACTATCTGATACTTGTACAAGACCTTTTTCTTTAA
>CAUSUW010000027.1:0-21550 GCA_963535095.1 uncultured Gemella sp.
GTTGTCCAGTAAAAGGGGTACATATCAAAATCGATTTTGTCGAGTCACCCCCGCAAAGTTTATTAGATATCTAAAAAGCTTTTATAAGCGAATTTAGATATCAATAAACCACTGCGTCTATAGGTTTATATATAAACTTTTTGAAACATTAGGCTTTTTGGATAAGCCACTTTACTTAACCCCTTCACTTAATATTATTTCATTTGGCTGTACATTAGTGCATCGTATACTCTATCACCGAAGATATTACGAAGAGCTATTAGGAATTTTCCACCTTGTCCGGCAACATAACGAGTTTTTGGTTTGCGAGCGTTGATAATTTTTTGTACTGTTTTAGAGATTACTTTAGGATTAGACCCTTTCATAGGTGGGTTATCCATAGCTTTGATATAAGCATTTACTACTTCTTTGTATGGACCATTTTTTGATTCGAATGAGAAGTTATCACGAACCCCTTGGTTGAATCCA
The DNA here is from genome assembly GCA_963535095.1 of uncultured Gemella sp. GTDB lineage: Bacteria > Bacillota > Bacilli > Staphylococcales > Gemellaceae > Gemella. The sequence goes on from CAUSUW010000027.1 coordinate 469, forward strand.
GTATCAATTACACCTGGTTCTAATACAACAACTTTAATGTTAAATGCTTTTAATTCGATACGTAAGCAGTCGCTATATCCTTCGATAGCGTGTTTACTTGCGTGGTACCAAGCTCCAAGTGGAGTGTAGATTTTACCACCCATTGAAGAAGTGTTGATGATTAGTCCATCGCGTTTTTCTCTCATGTAAGGAAGTACTTTTTGTGTTAAACGAGCTACACCATATACGTTAACTTCGAATTGTTGTTGTACGCGATCCATTGAAAGTTCTTCCACTGGTCCGTATAATCCGTAACCTGCGTTGTTCCAAAGAACATCGATACGTCCTTGTTCTTCGATGATTTTTTTAACTACTGAATCGATGTTTTCTTCATTAGTTACGTCCATTTTCATTACGTGACCACCTAGCATTTCTAAGTCTTTCATTTTGTCTACGCTACGAGCCACACAGTAAACGATGTGTCCAGCTTTGATAAGATCTTTAGCTGTAGATTTACCCATACCTGATGATGCACCTGTGATTAAAATTACTTTTTTGTTTTCCATTGTTTTATACCTCTTATTAATTTATTTTTTAATTTTTTTCTTTTGTTTGTTGATAAATAAATTATATATCACATTCAACGTCAAAACTATAGCAAAACACGACAATAAAATGTCACTTTGCGCCATATTATTAATATCTTGTTTTTTAATAATAGTAATTTTTAAAATATTATAGTGGAAGTTAAATATTTAGATTAGTTGAGGTTGTAATACGAGAGGTTTACTTGTATAATTGTAATAATAGTTATTTATTACGTGTGTAGAATAAGGAATAATTGAAGTTACTCTAGAATTAATAATAGACGTTTTAATGTATGATTATATAGAAGATAAATAGATAGGAGAACTGTATATGAAAATAGCGGTTATGGCTGGAACACCGATTGATTCGAAATTAGGTGCGGAGTTACTAAATTCATATGGCTATGATGACGTAGTTTTAGTGCCAATTTCTAATAATCCAGTTGAGCAAACTACGTTCCAAGCTTTAGAAGATGAAGAACGTGAAAATATTATTGTAAAGATTATTGATGAACTAAAAGAGAAAGATTGTGATGCGATTTTTGTATATTGTAACTCACTTAGTTCGGTTGTCGATTTTGATAGATTGGCGGAAAAAATGAATATTTCTATTATTACTCCTATGCAGATGTATAGAAATCTAGGTCTTGAGTATAAGTATCTAGCTGTAATGGCGGCGAACTCTCATGGACTTACGGGTGTTGAGAATAATCTTTATGTATCGAATCCGCGTCTACGTGTATTAGGATTATCGATGTTAGAGCTAGTTAAAGCGATAGAAGAGGGGAGTAAACCAGAACAAATAGTTGAAGATTTCAACTTTAAGACATTGTTTAATTATTTTGAATTAACGAATGTAGAAGCTGTTGTTCTTGGGTGTACCCATTTTCCTTATATCAAAAAAGAACTTGAAAAAATTACTAACCTTCATATTATTGATGTAGGGGTGTTTATGATAGAAAGTTTAAAGAGAAAGGATATATAGGATGCCAACAGGAATAATTATTAATACGATTGCTATATTCTTAGGCGGTATAGCAGGAGCAGTATTGGGGGATAAATTACCTGAAAAGTATAAAGAACAATTAAATATGATTTTTGGACTTTGTTCAATGGCAATGGGAATAGCGTCGATTGGTCTTATGAAATATATGCCAGCGGTAATATTCGCGATTATTATTGGGACATTAGTAGGATTATTTTTTAATCTTGGAGATTTGGTATATAGAGCTTGTCAAAAGATGCAAAAACTTATGATGAAAGTAGTTCCGAAACCTAATACTACTATGTCAGAGACTGAATTTCTAGCTACATTGATTACAGTTATTGTACTATTTTGTTCTAGTGGAATGGGAATTTACGGAAGTCTTAGTGAGGGTATAACAGGAGATCCTAGTTTATTAATTACGAAGTCTATTTTGGATTTCTTTACCGCAGCTATTTTTGCTTGTAATCTTGGATATATTGTTTCACTAATAGCAGTACCGCAGTTTGTTATTTTTACGTTTTTATTTTTGTCGGCAGGATTGATAGTTCCGCTTACGACACCTGAGATGATTAATGACTTTAAAGCATGTGGTGATTTCTTAATGGTCGCAGCTGGATTTAGAATATTGAAACTTAAAATGTTTCCGGTTGTAGATATGGTACCAGCAATGATATTAGTTATGCCATTTAGTTGGATTTGGGTAAATGTAATCTTACATTTATTATAAATATACATAAATAAAGCTAGTTAGAATTTGTTTCTGACTAGCTTTATTGTATATTTATTATTTTAAATTCTGAATTGCTAAACCGCGGAGTTTACTATTTTCCTTCTAAGTAACTTTCATTTCTTTCTTTTGCTTGTTCAAAGATACTATTGTACTCATCTATCATCTCTTCTGTATATTCTCCTTCGACTTGATCACAGTCTAGCGAATAAAGTACTTTTTCAACTCTTTCATATACATCTTCTAGAGTAAATTCTTTATGAAGAAGTTTTTCTAATGTTTCCATACAGTTTGGATTGATTTTTGGATATTTGTAATTTATCTGTTGATCTTTTATTCCGATATCGTAAAATTCACGCATTATGTTCGCGCGTTTTTGTTGATCTCCAAAGATGCTGATATATATTGAAACAACGACTGAATCTTTAATTTTTCTTTGAGCGATTCCAGCGAATTTCTTTCCATTTATACTTAGGTCATAATCTCCAGGGCAATATGAATTTGTTATTTCTATTGCATCAATTTTATTAGCACCTTCTGGAAAAACGGCTTTGATAAAATCTGTCATTAGCTCATAACCTTCATTAATCGAAAAGTTATCTTTAGGCTTATTCATAATGATTGATAAATTTAATATACCTTTATCTGAAATTATTCCTAGCCCTCCGATATTTCTAACAGCGGGAATAATATTATTTCTATAAAAAGCGAATAATGCTTCGTCAAAAAATGGAACTCGTGTATCTGGCGCTCCGATTATTGCTGAGTTAGGTAATGTGTACATGTGTAAAATACACTCATCATTACCAGAAATTATACGTAAAAACATTTCATCAGTAGCAATAGGTATTAGTGGATTTACAATATTTAATGTTTTATAGATATTGAATTTTTTATTTCGAATAAGATTTAGCATAGCTACTCCTTCTAAAATTTGTCGATAATATATATAACTTAAAAATTAATACTTTATAATTATAATTTATGAGGTTAATTTATGCAAGGTTTTAATTAGATTAGGAAATAAAAAAGGAGACGATTCAAAAATATTTTCGAATCATCTCAAATTATATTATAGGTTAAGTTTGTAATCTTCTGGTTTAATGATAGGTACAATTTTCGTGAATAGTTTTACGAAGAAGAAACCAGAAACTATAGGAATTACAGCGAAGACAATAGCTGCTTTTAATATTTCTAAAGCACTTCCGTCAGTAGTCGCAAGGTGTGCTAATGGTCCAACCAGACCACTGAACCCAAATCCAGCACTCATCGCTGTACCTTTAATGTTTAGTATTGCGGCGAATACTCCCGAAACAGCTGCACTACAAAGGACCGGTAGCATAATTTTTGGTTTAGCAAAAATATTTGCCATCGAGATTTTCGGTGATCCGATAAAGTGCGCGAAGCAAACTCCTTTAGAGTTAACTGCCCACCCTGCTATTGCGAGTGTGAATCCACAAGCACAGATTCCAAGGTTTGCAGCCCCTGAAGCTATTCCATCTATATTAATCGCAAGTGCTACCCCAACTGATGTAATTGGAGAAACTACAAGACACGCAAAAATAATCGCGATAAGAATAGTAAGGATGATAGGTTGTAATGTAAGTAGATGCTTAATTCCATCTCCTAATAATTTAGTTACTCCAGCGAAGAATGGAAGTGTATATCTACCAATACCTCCGATAATAACAAGTGTTAATGGAGGTAGGATGATTACAGCATAGTTTTTAGCCTTGTCTCCAATTAGAAGGATGAATAATGTTGCTAATGCAGCTGTAAAGATCATAGTCACGATATCTCCAGAACCTTTTAACATAAGTCCTGTTTTGTCTGGAGTAGGGATAATTGAACCACTCGCAAATAGAGTAGCTAATCCTATAGATACACTTTGTACTGGTGTAAATTTAAAGAATAATCCAATAATAATTCCTGAAGCTAAACCTATCATAGCATTGGAAATTGTTATTGATAATGATAAAAACGCAAGTGCAGGATAAACCTTACCTATATATTTAAGTAGTTCACCAAGCAGGGCACCTGGTACTAAACATAGAACTGTTCCTAGGGCGATACCGTTAAGGACGTTCATAGTGAAATTTTTAATAGTAATTTTTTCTTTCATAAACAAATTCTCCTTATGTTTATTCGTAACCTAAAAAGATTACTAAATATTATAACGTAAAATTTTAATTTTGTACATTAAAATTTACTAGTTTTAGATTATGGTTTAACTTAATTTTAACTTTTCTTTGTATAGTGTATAATGTTATTAAAAGGAAAATAAAATATAAAGGAGATTCGAATGAAAGTATTAAGAAAAATACTAGCATTATTGATAGTATTAGCTCTTTTTGGTGGTGGAGCAACTTATGCATTGACACCAAGTGAAAGTATAAATAATTCAGAAAAATTAGCAAATCATGATGCTAAGATTAAGTTGGAGGATCTAAATGGAGATTTTATTTCAAATCTTAAATTAGTTGATTCAAATATTAAAACATCATTGAAAATTAATAATAATACATTTTTATCTATCTTTAAAAATGCAGTTCCTGAGGATTCACAATTATTAGATGGTAGTTATAAATTGGTCGATAATCATATTGAAGCGAAACTACCTGTCAAGTTAGGACTTTGGGATACAATGATTAATACGAATATAAAAGTTTCTGGAGCTAACAATAGTGTAGATTTAATTCTAGAAGATGCTAAAATTGGAAAAGTACCTATTCCTGATTTTGCTTTAGAAAAATATTTAAAAGAAGCACTTACTGGCAGTGGAGCAGGGGTTAATGGTAATACTATTACTATTAAATCACTTGACTTACCAGTTGTTGTTGATAATATAGAGGTTACTGAAAGTAATATTAATGTGACTGCATCACTTAGTAGAGAAAAAGCATTGAAATATGCTGCGGAGAATTTTAACGCATATCGAAGAGTATAAAAAATATTAGATTTTTGAAAATGAACAATTATTAGAAGGATTTCTACGTATGGAGTTTCTCTAATAGTAGGTTTTCAAAAGTCTTTTTTTTAATTTTATGATATTTTCAGATAATTTCAAATTAAATTCACATAAAAGACTTGAAAGTTTTATCTTGATGTAATATAATATACATATCGTAAATAAAGACAAGACGACTATGTGGAGTTTTAGAGAGAAACTGGTAGGTGGAAAGTTTTATAGAAGCATAGGAGTTATCACTTTATTGTGTAATAATTTTAATAGAACAAACAAGTGCTCTTGGTAGGAGTTAAAAGAGGTGGTACCGTGGATACATTTCGCCCTCTATAACTTTTACTAAGAGTTTTTTATTTTGAAAGGAGAAAAAATGGTAGAATTAAAAGATACACTATTAATGCCAAATACGAAGTTTCCAATGCGTGGAAATCTTCCAAATAAAGAACCAGAATTCCTAAAACGTTGGGAAGAAATGGATTTATACAATAAAATTTTAGAAAAAAATGCTGGGAAACCTTCATACGTGCTTCACGATGGACCTCCATATGCGAATGGTAACATCCACATTGGACACGCATTAAATAAAATCTTAAAAGACTTTATCGTTAAATATAAAAATATGAATGGTTTTGTTTCACCTTATGTCCCAGGTTGGGATACTCACGGTCTTCCAATCGAACAAGTATTAGTAAACAATGGTGTTGATAGAAAATCTATGCCAGCTAATAAATTTAGAAATAAATGTAAAGATTATGCCTTAAAACAAGTTGATAAACAACGTGCTGACTTCAAAAAACTTGGAGTATTAGGTGATTGGGATAATCCATACTTAACTTTAGATCCAAAATTTGAAGCTGAACAAATCCGTGTATTCGGTAAAATGGTAGACAAAGGATATATCTACAAAGGATTAAAACCTATTTACTGGTCACCATCATCAGAATCTGCTTTAGCTGAAGCTGAAATCGAGTACCACGACCACACTTCACCATCTATCTATGTTGCTTTTGACTTAGTTAGTGAAAATGGTGCTGTAGAAAAAGGAACTAAGTTTGTTATTTGGACAACTACTCCTTGGACATTACCTGCAAACTTAGGTATTGCTGTTCACCCAGATTTTGAATACCAAGTTGTTAAATATAACGGAGAAAGCTACTTAGTAGCTAAAGAAAGAGTAGCATTCTTAGCTGAAAAATTCGGTTGGGAAAACTATGAAACAGGTGAAGTATTAGTAGGTAAAGACTTAGAGTACTTACTATGTCAACACCCATTCTTAGATAGAACATCTACATTAATCTTAGCTGATTATGTAACACTTGATTCAGGGACTGGTTTAGTACATACAGCTCCTGGACACGGGGTTGATGACTATCTTGTTGGTCAATTACAATACAAACTTGGAGTATTATCACCAGTTGATAACCAAGGTGTTCTTACAGAAGAAGCAGGACAATTCGCTGGTAAATTCGTATTTGATGCGAACAAAGACATTATCGCTCATTTAGCTGAAACTGGAGCATTATTAAAACAAGAAGATATTACTCACTCATATCCACATGACTGGAGAAGTAAAAAACCAATTATCTTCAGAGCTACGCCACAGTGGTTCTGTTCTGTTGATGCATTCCGTAGTGAATTACTTGAAGCTGTAGACAACACTAAATTCTACAGTGAATGGGGTAAACCAAGATTATATAACATGATCCGTGACCGTGGAGACTGGGTAATCAGTCGTCAACGTGTATGGGGTGTGCCAATTCCTGTATTCTACGCTGAAAACGGAGAAGAAATTTTAGATATCGAATTAATCGAACACGTAGCGAAAATTTTTGAAGAAGAAGGATCAAATGTTTGGTTCTACAAAGAAGCTTCTGAATTATTACCAGAAGGATACACTCACCCAGGAAGTCCAAACGGAGTATTTACTAAAGAGATGGATATCATGGACGTATGGTTCGACTCTGGAACATCTCACCAAGGTTGTTGTGCAATTCGTGAAGATCTAACTTACCCGGCTGACTTATACTTAGAAGGAAGTGACCAATACCGTGGATGGTTCAACTCTTCACTTATCACTTCTGTAGCGGTATCAGGAGTAGCTCCATATAAAGAGTTAGTATCTGCTGGATTCGTAATGGATGGTAATGGTAACAAGATGAGTAAATCATTAGGTAACGTTATTTCTCCTAACGATGTTGGTAAAGAATTAGGTGCTGAAATTATCCGTTTATGGTCTGCAAGTGTTGACTATACTCAAGATGTTCGTATCTCTAAAGATATCTTAAAACAAGTATCTGAAACATACAGAAAAATCAGAAATACTTTCCGTTTCTTACTAGGAAACTTATTCAACGGAAGCTTCAACAATAAGACTGATCTTGTTGCGTATGAAGACCTTGAAGAACTAGATAAATACATGGTTCTTAAATTCGAAAAAGTTGTTGCGAAAGTATTAGATTACTATGAAAACTATCAATTTAACAGTATTACTACTGAATTAATCAACTTCTTCAACGTTGAATTATCTTCATTCTACCTAGATTATGGTAAAGACATCCTTTACATCGAAGGTGAAGATTCTCACAAACGTTTAAGTATGTTAACAGTTCTTTACACAGTATTAAGTAAATCTGTTAGATTACTTGCTCCAATTCTTTCATTCACTGCTGAAGAAGTATATGACAACATGCCATACGAAGATGCTGAGTCTGTTCACTTAACAGACTTCCCAGCTAAAAACGTAATTGAAGATGCTGCGTTAGAAGCTAAATGGGATAAACTTCTTGAAATTCGTGATGATGTGAATAAAGCATTAGAAGAAAGCCGTAATGAAAAAGTTATCGGTAAATCTCTAGAAGCAGCTGTTGAATTATACAGCAATGATGCAGAAGTAGTTGAGTTATTAAATTCTGTTGATAACTTAAACCAATTCTTCATCGTAAGTAAAGTTGCTGTTAAAGAAAACGATGGTGTAGCATATGATCTTGCTACTGTTAAAGTAACTAAAGCAGAAGGACACCGTTGTGACCGTTGTTGGAACATCGTAGATGAAGTAAACGAAGAAGGTTTATGCCCACGTTGTGCTAGCATCTTAAACAAATAGTAGAATAACTTACATATAGAACTTAGGTTAAATTTAATCTAAGTTCTAATTTTTTTTAATAAATTTTATAGTGTCCAAAAAAATGGACAGATAGATTGTTATAATTAAATCACAAAACGAAGAGGTGATTAAAATGGAAAAAGATTATATTACAATTACAGGGATGGAACACTATTTTGGAAATAAAATTTTTAAAGTAGGGGATGTTATCAGTTGTGAAAAAGAGTTTGATAACGACTATGATGAAGAAGCTATTAAAGTTATGATGAAAACTTTTGGTAAAGTTGGTTATGTAGGAAATTCTTTTAGAACTGTTGCAAAAGGTACGAAAAGTGCAGGAAGAATTTACGATAAAGTTGGAGATAAATTTTTTGTAAAAGTTTGTTTTGTTACTGGAGGTTCTGTAATCGCAGAAGTTGTCAATAGAGATGTGAAAATACATAAAAGTAATAGAAAAATTCGTAAATAGTTGTTATTATATACATAAGTGTATATAAGGAGCAAAATTTATGGAAAAAGGAAGATATCAAAAATTAAAGCTATTGTACCTATTAGAAATACTAAGAGACTATAGCGATGAAAATACTTATTTAAGTGTGAAAGAATTAACTATTTTACTCTTGAAAAAAGAAATTATTGTTGAGAGAAAAACTCTATATAAAGATATTGAATTACTACAAGATTATGGATTTAATATCGTTGTTGAAAAGAATGGTCGTGAGAATATCTATGCATTAGTGGAAAGAGAATTTGAGCTTGCAGAGGTGAAGATGCTAATTGATGTAATTCAGGCTAGTAAGTTTCTAACTGTAAAAAAATCACGAGATCTAATTTTAAAATTGAAGAAATTAGCGAGTAAAAAACAAGCTCAGAAAATTCAAAGACAGGTATATTCTTTCGAAGAAAACAAATATATCAATGAAAATATTTATTATAATGTTGATGCTATTCACAATGCAATTGCAGAAAATAAGCAAATTGATTTTAATTATTGGCAATGGAATTATAAAAAACAGATGATTGATAGAAAAAATGGTGAAGTCTATAATGTAAGTCCATTCGCTCTTGTATGGAATGATGAAAATTACTACATGGTTGCTTTTGATGCTAAGACAGAATTGATAAAAAATTATCGAGTTGATAAAATGCGAAATGTTGTTATTGCAGATGGTGATAGAGTCGGGCATGAAAAGTTTCAAAAAGAAGATATATCTAGTTATTCGAAGAAAATATTTGGTATGTATGGTGGAACTTTAGAAAAAGTGACTTTAGAGTTTAAAGAATCATTAATAGGAGCAATCGTTGATAGATTTGGAAAAGATATTATTATTCATAAAAAAGATGATATTTATCAAACTTCAGTAGAGGTTATGTGTAGTGGTCATTTCTTAGGTTGGATTTTCTCTTTAGGTAACGATATAGAAATATTAGCGCCTCAAAATGTTCGAGATTTATATGTTGAGAAAGTAGAGGTGTTATTAAAGAAATACAGATAAACGAGAAGGATGAATGAGAATGGATAAAAATATTGTTTTGTTAGATATCGTAGAAACTGATGTAACGAAAATTGTTTCTGTTTCATTAAAAAGAATAAATATAACTGATAGATTCGAAGTCATAGAAGATAGAAATTTTCATCGTAAGATGGAATCTGGGGAATATTTGTTCGATTTAGAGGATACTCTAGAAAGTTATTTTAATAATATACCATCAGAAATAGATGTTAAAGTTTTTGTTTGGTATAAGGAGAAGAAAGAATTAATAGATAAATATTTTTCTTTTCTTAGTGATTATAAATTTGAATTTATTCAATCTAAACTTATAAAAGTAGGATTAACAAATGGTAATAATCCTGTTAAATATTCTATGAAAAAAGTATTGAAGCTATTTGAGATTGAGTATGATAAAAATAACTTGGGTGTTCCTAGATATGCAGTGGATATATTTTATCAAATTTTCGAAAGACTTGTAGTTTATTTTGAACGTAGAAGTGAAGTTAGTGCTTTTTGTAAGATGGAGAGCGGTTTGATACATGAAGTATCTTGTAGAACATTGAAAAAATCTACTAATAAACTTTCTTTAAATTGGGTGGAATTTATTTGGGGAGATTATCGTTTTTGTAAACATTGTTGTAGTTTTGAGATTAAGGGACCTTTTTATAAAAATATGACCAACAATCAATTAAAAAATGAAGGTATATTTTTAAAGAATATTAAAATAATTAATGATGGTAGCGAGTCTTGTAACGAAGATAAAGTTTCTCGAGAATTGTTATTGGATGAGGATAATACAAATAAAGATTATGTAATAGATGATACTTTAAAAGAGATAAACGATATCATAAGTAGTAAAAAGACAGAATATGTTGCTTTACCTAATGGTGAAAGAATAGAAATTTTCAGAGCGAATGATATGTTGAACTATAGTGTTAGAAAATTAATGGAGAAGCAAAAAACAGAGACTTCCCCTTTAAAAAACAATGCTATTAACTATCAAATTTTACTATATAAAATTGGTGAAATTGGTGAAAATAAAGTATTAGATGAGCTGAAGTATAGTTTTTATCCTATGCACATTTTTAAAGATATCTCTATTAATATTGGTGAATTTCAGTGCCAGATTGACTTTGTAATATTAACTAAGAAAGCTATGTACTTAATTGAATGTAAAAATACAAAATCTAATGTTAAAATCGATGGAACAGGAAGTTTTTATCTTATAAACGAAGGTAAGAAAAATAGAACTTTTAGTGTATTAAATCAAATTGAAAGACAAAAAATGATTTTAGAACAATTAGATTTGGGAGTAGAAATTAAAGAAATGTATCCTATAGTAGTTTATGCGAATGAGGAAACTGGAATAGAAATAGAAGATAAGGATGCATTAAGAGGAATCGATGTAATTAATCTAGATCGTTTAAATAGTCTCATAAGAGAAAAGGAAAAAGATTTAAAAGAAATATATACTGTTGAAGAAATTGAGAAGATAAAGAGTAGTTTAATTAATCCTGATCTAAAAAATAATAACTATATAGAAGAGGATACTGTGAAATGGGAAGAGTATGAACTTAGATTATTATTAGAAAAAAATATCAATGAGAAAAAAGCGTTAGAAAAAATTGCTGAGAAAAATATATTAAAGAATGTAAAAAGTGAATTTAATGGTTCGAAAATATCAATATCAGAATTCGAAGATGTATTGAAAAAGTATTTGGAGAGAAAATCAGAAAAATTAGGAGTTACCTCATCTTCTCTAATGACTGAGATTATGAGAGATGAGATATTAGAGAAAATGCCAACGACGCATAACCAATTATCTAAATTATTGGTCAGTAATAGTATCTATTTCCATAAAATTTCGAATGATTTATTGGCGATGATTAATAATGTTAAAACTGTAATGATTTAAAGAATAATAAGATGCTGATAGAATAGATTGAAAATGAGATTATTATATAATCAAATTTTAGAGTCTATTCTATTATTTTTTATTTTAAAATCAAAAAATATATAAATTCATTTAGCTCTATTAATCAGATATGAAACCTACTTAATATCAACTTAAAATCGTTGTAATGTGGTTGCTTTAATAGAAAATGAATGTTATAATTAAATGATGAATTATAATATGATTATAAAATCATTTAATAGAAAAATATGTCGGAAGGAAAATGTTAATGGCTATTTTAGGAAAAATATTTGATGCTAATAAAAGAGAAGTAAAAAGCTTATCAAAATTAGCTGACAAAGTATTAGCTAAAGATGAAGAATATTCAAATCTTAGCGATGAACAATTAGTAAATAAAACAGAAGAATTTAAAGCTTATATCCAAGAACAAAAAGAAAAAGGAAAAGATACAGCTGATATACTAGATAAAATTTTAGTAGATGCGTTTGCTGCAGCTCGTGAGGGGGCATTACGTTCTTTAGGAATGAAACCATATAAAGTTCAAATCATGGGTGGTATAGCACTTCACCGTGGTGATATCGCCGAAATGAGAACAGGGGAAGGTAAAACTCTTACTGCCACAATGCCAGTATACTTAAACGCATTAGCGGGTGAAGGTGTACACGTTGTTACAGTTAACGAATACTTATCTCAACGTGACGCTCAAGAGATGGGAGTTTTCTACAACTACATGGGACTTTCTGTAGGTCTTAACTTAAACTCTCTAAACTCTGAAGAGAAAAGAGCAGCATACAATGCTGATATTACATACTCAACAAACAACGAGTTAGGATTTGACTATTTAAGAGATAACATGGTTAAAACAGTTGAAGCTCGTGTTCAACGTCCATTAAACTATGCTGTAATCGATGAGGTTGACTCAGTTCTTATCGATGAAGCTCGTACACCACTTATTATTTCTGGTGAAGGACAAGAATCAACGTCACTTTATCAAGTAGCGAATGCATTCGTTAAAACTTTGAAAAAAGCAGAGGAAGAAGATGGAAGTGATGGAGACTACACATTGGATATTAAAACAAAATCTATTCAACTTTCTGAAAATGGTATTGATAAAGCAGAAAGTTACTTTGGATTAAAAAATCTTTATGATTTACAAAATGTAGACTTAACTCACCACATTAACCAAGCACTAAAAGCTAACTACACAATGGCGTTAGACGTCGATTACGTAGTTGCTGAAGATGGTGAAATTTTAATTGTTGACCAATTTACAGGTCGTACAATGCCTGGTCGTCGTTTTTCAGAAGGATTACACCAAGCTATCGAAGCTAAAGAAGGTGTGCCAATCCAAAAAGAAAGTAAAACAATGGCGACTATTACATTCCAAAACTTCTTCAGAATGTATAAAAAACTTAGTGGTATGACAGGTACTGGTAAAACAGAGGAAGAAGAATTTAGAAATATCTATAACATGTTCGTTACAACAATTCCTACGAACAGACCAATTCAAAGGATCGATGCTCCAGACTTTATCTATGCTAATATGGAAGCTAAATTTAATGCGGTAGCACAAGAAGTTAAAGAACGTTATGACAGCGGACAACCAGTTCTTTTAGGTACAGTTTCTATTGAAACGAGTGAATTAGTATCTAAATTATTATATAGATACGGAGTACCTCACAAAGTACTGAATGCTAAACAAAATGAAAGTGAAGCAGAAATTATTAAACAAGCAGGTCAACGTGGTTCAGTAACTATCGCGACTAACATGGCTGGTCGTGGTACAGACATTAAACTTGGAGAAGGTGTTCGTGAATTAGGTGGTCTTGCCGTTATCGGTACAGAACGTCACGAATCTCGTCGTATTGATAACCAGTTACGTGGACGTTCTGGACGTCAAGGGGATCCTGGTTATAGTAGATTCTATCTATCACTAGAAGATGAATTAATGGTTCGTTTCGGTGCTGATAGATTACAAAAAATCATGGGTAAAGATGTGGATACACCGCTTGAAAGTAGAATGGTAAGTAAATCTGTTGAGAGTGCACAAAAACGTGTTGAAGGTAATAACTATGATTCACGTAAACAAGTACTTCAATATGATGATGTATTACGTAAACAACGTGAAATTATGTATGCTGAAAGAAATGAAGTATTAGAAAATGAAGTTGTTACTGATATTATCCAAGAGATGATTGGTGAAGCTGTTGATAAAACTATGGCTTACATTACAGAAAACTTAGATGCACATAGTGAAAAAGAAGAAACAGAAGAAATCATTAAATCACTTAACGAGAAGTTCTTAGGTCAAAAACCTATTACTGAAAGTGAATATTCAGATGTAATGTCAGATGATGAAATTCGTGAGCTTGTGTTACACAGAATTAATCTTGAACTTGCTGAAAAACGTGAATTACTTGGTGATGAAACGATGAATTCTTTCGAGAAATACATCTTACTTAATGCTATCGATGATAGATGGACTGATCATATTGACCAAATGGATCAACTTAGAAAAGGGATTTTCCTTCGTTCTTATGGACAAATTGATCCACTACGTGAGTATAAAAATGAAGGTTTTGAAATGTTTGAATATATGATTGATGATATTCAAGTAGAAGTTATTACTAACTTAATGCGTATTAGAGTAGAACGTCATGAAGAGATCGAAATGAAACAAGAACCAACTAATCTGATTACTAACGATAGTAAAGAGCATATTGCTCGTGGTCCAATTAAGAGTGCATCTCGTGAAGAGAAAAAAGCTCGTATTGAAGAACGTAAACAACGTATTAAAGAGTTAAAAGCTCAAAAAGAAAAAGAAAAAGAAACTAATTAGTAGCTTATAAAAAAAGGAGGAGACTTATTTTAGGTTTCCTTCTTTTAATGACTTTTTATAATATTACAAGGAGGTAAGTATTATGAATAATATAGATAGACTAAAAGAAATAATTGATTCAAATTCTAATATTGTCTTTTTTGGCGGTGCTGGAGTTTCTACAGAATCAGATATTCCTGATTTTAGAAGTGCAAATGGTGTTTTTAGCGTTGAACTAAATCGTCATTTTACACCAGAACAACTTGTATCAAGAACGATGTTTGTCAAATATCCAGTTGATTTTTTTGATTTCTATAAGAAACATTTGGTCTATCCTGATGCTAAACCAAATAAGGCGCATTATTATTTGGCGGAGTTAGAAAAACAAGGTAAGTTAAAAGCTGTTGTTACTCAAAATATAGACACACTTCATGAACAAGCTGGAAGTAAAAATGTTTTAAAATTACATGGAAGTGTGGATGCTAACTATTGTACTAAGTGTAAGTCTTTTTATAATTTAGAGGAGTTCTTAGCTAAAACTGAAGAAATACCTAGTTGTGATAAATGTGGTGGAGTTATAAAACCTTATGTAACTCTTTATGAAGAAGAACTTGATATGACGGTATTTAATGCTGCAATTAACTTTATAGAAAAAGCTGATGTACTTATTATCGGTGGAACTTCATTAAGTGTTTATCCTGCTGCTAATTTATTGCATTATTTTAGAGGAAAACACCTAGTAGTTATTAATAAAACTTCTACATCACAGGATAATATGGTGGATCTTGTTATTAATGGGAAAATTGGTGAAGTCTTCTCAAAATTAGAAGAAAGAAAAGGTGATGTGTAGATGTATTTATTTAGAAAATTATCTTGGTTTATGAAGCTAGAAAAGAAACGTTATAGTATCGGTATTATAGCTTTGATTTTAGTAAGTATTTTCAACCTAATTCCGCCCAAGGTGATAGGTAATGTTATCGATAAGATTGAAGCTGGTAATTTAACAAATGGTCAGTTATTTCTAAATGTAGGTTACTTGGTTTTAGCTGCTCTTGCTATGTATGCTCTTCGTTATGTTTGGCGTGTATATATTTTTGGTGCAGCATATAATTTAGGTCGTATTTTAAGATCAAGATTATTCGAACATTTTACAAAAATGTCACCATCATTCTTCCAAAAGTATCGTACGGGAGATTTAATGGCGCATGCAACCAATGATATAAACTCAGTAGCAATGGTTGCTGGGGGTGGAGTTATGTCTGCGGTAGATGCAAGTATTACTGCCCTAGTTACATTATTTACAATGATATTCTTAATAGATTTTAAATTAACTTTAATAGCGATTATTCCTTTACCATTTTTAGCGTATGCTACTAATTATATTGGTGATAAAAACTATGAAAGTTTTGAAGAAGCACAAGAATCTTTTTCTGATTTGAATAATAAAGTTCAAGAAAGTGTTTCAGGGATAAAAGTTACGAAATCATTTGGTTACGGTAACGATGAAATTGAGAGTTTTAAAGAAGTAAATAATAAAGTATTCGGAAAAAATGTTATTGCTGCTAAGTATAATTCTTTATTTGATCCTATGGTATTAATTTTCGTTGGGTTATCTTATACACTTACTCTTATTTTTGGTGGTATTTTTGTTTCTAATGGAGAGTTATCTGTTGGTGAGTTAGTTACTTTCGTTACATATCTTGATATGTTAGTATGGCCGCTTCAAGCGATTGGTTGGTTATACAATATATCACAACGTGGAGAAGTATCATATAAGCGTATAGAAAGTTTATTAGCTGAGGTTAATGATGTAAATACTAATTTAGATAGTAAAGTTAAAGCTGAGAATGGTAGACTAGAATACAATATTGATAACTTTGAATTTGAAGAAGGTAAAACTTTACTAAGAGATATTAAATTCGCAATTGAAAAAGGTCAAACCCTTGGCATAGTAGGTGTTACTGGTTCAGGTAAAACTACGCTATTAAGACTATTATTAAGAGAGTTTAATATTAAAACTGGTAATATCAAGCTTAATAATAGAGATATTGCTGAATACAGTCTAAGTGATTTAAGAAAACTTATCGGATATGTTCCTCAAGATCAGGTGCTATTCGCCATGTCAATTAAAGAAAATATTCGTTTTGCCAATCCTAAAATCGATGATAAGAAGGTAGAAGAAATTACGAAAATCTGTGGTTTATATGATGATATAATGGCTATGCCAGAGAAGTTTGATACAATTGTTGGAGAAAAAGGTGTGAGTCTTTCTGGAGGTCAAAAACAACGTTTAGCTATGAGTCGTGCTTTGATTATTAATCCAGAGATATTAATTCTTGATGATTCGTTATCTGCTGTTGATGCGAAGACCGAGCATATTATTTTGGAAAACTTAAAAGAACAACGTAGTGGTCAGACAAATATTATTACAGCCCATAGACTATCTGCGGTTGTTGAAGCTGACTTAATAATTGTTTTAGGTGAGGATACTATTATTGAAAAAGGTACTCACGATGAGTTAATAGCAAATAATGGTTGGTATAAAGAAACTTATGAAAGCCAACAGATGGAAGAAAACTTGAAAGGAGGAAGTGAAAATGTCGAAAAGTAAGACGTTTTTAAGATTAATGCGCTATATGTTTAGATATAAAGGGCTATCAGTATTAGCATTATTATTTATATTACTAACTTCTATAGTAGCGACAGCAATTCCTCTTTTAGCTCAGTATTATATTGATAACTTTATTACAAAAAATATTGCTAAAGCAGGGTTATATATATTAATAATTTATTTTGGATTATTTATTCTAAGAGTAGTGTTTACATTTTTAGGAGAATTCTATTTTGCAAGAGTAGCTCATAGTATAGTTAGAGATTTACGTAATGATAGTTTTAAAAACTTACAAAAATTAGGGATGTCTTACTTTGATAAGACTCCAGTAGGTTCTGTTGTATCAAGGTTAACTAATGATACACAAGCTGTTGCAGATATGTTTGGAACGATTTTCTCTAGTTTCCTAAATACGATTCTTATGTTTGTAGTAACACTTTCTGCGATGATTACTTTAAGTTGGCAACTCACTATATATATGATATTATTCATTCCTGTTATGGTTGGTTCTGTGTATATGTATCAAAAACTGTCTAGCAAACTTGTAGAAATTTCTCGTGCGAAAATTAGTGAGATGAATACTAAGTTGTCTGAGTCAATCGAAGGCATGAAAATTATTCAAGCATTTAATCAAGAACAACGTTTAATAGATGAGTTTGGTGAGGTTAATAATGAACATCTTCGTTATTACACTAAATCATTAAAAGTTGATAGTCTATTACTACGACCTGCGATGGCTTTATTTAAAGTGTTAGCGTATGGAGTTATTGTTACGTACTTTGGTCTAAGTTTTGAAAGTGCTGGTTTTACAGCTGGGATAATTTATGCATTTATTCAATATACGAATCAACTTTTCAATCCGTTAATTGAACTAATGCAAAACTTCTCTATTCTTCAAACCTCTATAATTTCTGCAGGACGTGTTTTTACACTTATAGATAATGAAGAATATGAGCCAGAACAAAAAGAAAGTGCTCATAAAATTTCACGTGGTGATGTCGAGTTCAAAAATGTTAGTTTCTCATATGATGGTAAACGTGATGTACTTAAAAATATTTCATTTAGTGTGAAAAATGGTGAGAGTATTGCTTTTGTAGGAGCTACTGGTTCTGGTAAATCATCAATTATGAATCTTTTCCTTAGGTTTTATGATTATGATAGAGGAGAAATCTTAATTGATGGCGTTGATATTAAAGATTATAGTTCTAAAGAATTAAGAAACAGTGTTGGACTAGTTCTTCAGGATCCGTTCTTATATCATGGCACAGTAGAGTCTAATATTAAGATGTATAATGAAGAATTAACAAGAGAAGATGTTATTGAAGCGGCTAAGTTTGTCGATGCACATAACTTTATTGATAAACTTGAAGATAAGTATGATAGTATAGTTACTGAAAGAGGTTCAACTTTTTCTAGTGGAGAAAGACAACTACTTACGTTTGCTAGAACTATAGCAAGTAAACCGAAAATCTTAATTCTTGACGAAGCAACAGCGAATATTGATTCTGAAACAGAAGAATTGATTCAAAATTCGCTTGAAAAAATGAGGAAAGGTAGAACGACTATAGCGATTGCTCATAGATTATCTACTATACAAGATTCTAATTGCATCTATGTACTAGACAAAGGTGAGATTATCGAATCTGGAACACATGAAGAGCTAATTGCTCTAAAAGGTAATTATTATAAAATGTACCAACTGCAAGCAGGTATGTTAAATAAATAAATTTAAACTGGAAGTGGATTAAATAGCTTCCAGTTTTTTTATGAGGAAGAAATGACCATATATAGTATGAGTTAACATAAATTTAAAGTGTTAATTATAATTGTGTAAATTTTATATTAAAAATAAAAACTAATTAATCAAAGCAGTAATCTTATGTCTGATTTCTTGCATTTAGTTAAGAAAAAGTTTACAATTAATGTATTAATTATAAACAAAATTAATCTTAGTATCATATTATGAAAGAAGGGTATAAAGTTGAGAAAATATTTAGGGGAAAAATATAATAAGTTTTCGTTAAGAAAATTGACTGTTGGAGTTTGCTCTTTGACTATAGGATCTTTTTTCTTGATGTCAACTGTTCAACCTGAAGATTATGTAGTGAAAGCTGCAGATAATGCAATTGTTCACTATAAATATGTAGGAGAAGACAATCTTACTGATAAAGAAAAGGAATTAATAAGAAAAGAAGTACCAAACGTTGTAAATAGTACAGAAGAAACATATTACTTAGTATTTAAACCGACTAAAACAACACAACTAAATAAATTACCTAATACGGGTTTAAATTATGGAGTAGGAAGTATACTTTTAGGAGGTATGCTAGGTCTATTAGTAGTTGCAGTAGTAAAAGGTAAAAATAAACCACGTAAAATATTATCAATATTGTTAGTTACGAGTATGGGAGCAACTACTCTAGAGTTACCTGTTCGCGCTATGGAAGACTTACAATTATCAGTTTACAATATGGATTATAACCTAAAAGTGGGAGATAAGTTACCAGAGATTTCTGCAATTCCTGGCTATAGTTTTGTTGGATTCATTAAAAATGAAGCAGAAACTAAAAAAATAAAAGAAGATGGTAAAGAAAATATTATTTCACAACAAAATGATAAAAAACAACCGGAGTTAAAAGAAATTCCAAATACAAATGTAACAGATAAAAAACAGGAAACAAAAACAACACTAACTAATACTGACAAAAAAGAAGATAAAAAAGCATTAGAAAATAACAATATAAAAGAAGATAAAAAAGTAATAGAAAATAATAATGAAAAAGAAAACAAAAAAGTATTAGGGGTTAATACAGTGAATCCTCAAGATGAAGTTATTGCTGGAAATCAGACTAAACCTGAATTATTATATACTGATAAAATAGTAGAGACACCGATACAATATAATCAAGTTATAGAAAATAATAATCAGTTGCCTGAAGGAACAACAAGAGTAAAACAACATGGAAAAGTAGGCAAAAAAACTGAAGTTATAAGGGTATTTACTGTAGAGGGGAAAGAAGTTTCTAGAGAATTAATTTCTACTAATACAAAAGCACCAGTTTCAGAAATTATAGAAAAAGGAACGAAAAAAGTAGTCAGAAGGGTTACTCCAAAAGGCGAAAAATTAGTAAAACCTGCTGTTGAAGTAAAACCTGAGTATAAAGGGGTACAAGCTGGAGCAATAGTAGAACCCGAAAAAGTAGAACCGCCAAAAGAATATACAGGAGAGCAAGCTGGAGCGATAGTCGAACCCGAGAAAGTAGAACCGCCAAAAGAGTATAAAGGAGTACAAGCTGGAGCGATAGTCGAACCCGAAAAAGTAGAACCACCTAAGGAGTACACAGGGGTACAAGCTGGAGCTATAGTCGAACCTGAAAAAGTGGAGTCACTAAAAGAATACACAGGAGTGCAAGCCGGAGCGATAGTTGAACCCGAAAAAGTGGAGCCACAATACGCTGGAGTTACTTCTGGAGCGTTGGTCGAACCTGAAAAAGTAGAACCACCGAAAGAATATGCAGGAGTGCAAGCTGGAGCGATAGTAGAACCAGAAAAAGTAGAATCGCCAAAAGAGTATACAGGGATACAAGCTGGAGCAATAGTCGAACCCGAAAAAGTAGAACCACCGAAAGAGTACACAGGAGAACAAGCCGGTGCAGTAGTCGAACCCGAAAAAGTAGAACCACCGAAAGAGTACACAGGAGAACAAGCCGGTGCAGTAGTCGAACCTGAAAAAGTAGAACCACCGAAAGAATACACAGGAGTACAAGGTGGAGCGATAGTCGAACCAGAAAAAGTAGATCCACTGAAGGAATACACAGGAGAACAAGCTGGAGCGATAGTCGAACCTGAAAAAATAGAACCGCCAAAAGAATACACAGGAGTGCAAGGCGGAGCAA
>CAUSUW010000028.1:0-18058 GCA_963535095.1 uncultured Gemella sp.
CGACCGAAAAATCAATATGTAGATTGATATTTTGGTCGTTTTGTCAACAATCTGAGATATTTTATTTATAAATAAAATATTAATGAAGTATTATTCCCCTAAATATTTAATATATATTTGACATGGATTCCATTCGTCCCATAAGGTAGGAAAACATTCTAATTCTTTATATCCCATTGCGATATAGAATTCATT
This sequence comes from uncultured Gemella sp., assembly GCA_963535095.1. Lineage (GTDB taxonomy): Bacteria > Bacillota > Bacilli > Staphylococcales > Gemellaceae > Gemella. The sequence goes on from CAUSUW010000028.1 coordinate 196, forward strand.
AGTAATATCATATTCTTTGTAGTGTCCCATTTTTACAGTTTTTACCTGTGAGTAAGAATATCCAAGATTTTTTGCCATATTTTCGAATTCTGTGTTTAGTTTTGTTCCAATTCCCATTCTGTGAAATTTTTTCTTTATACCCATTACAAAAATATCTGCAGTATCCTTACTTGTTGCGTTTAATACGATAAAACCTGCAACTTCATTATCTGCATAGCAAGCCAAAAATGGTTTATCTTGTGAATCTTCAATATACTCTTTTGTACTTTCAGGTAGACCAAACCATTCAGGAAGGTCGTAAAGGACCTCTTTTGATATTATTTCTTTTTCTTTCTTGTCTATTATTTTTTTAATTATTAAATCCATATTATTTTCCTTTTAAAATTATAATTCCACTTAATTATAACACAGATAATAAGTATCATACAAGTAGTCACAAGAAATTGAAATGGTGCTATTTTGATAAAATTTGGTGTTGAATGTATTATTCTTGATTATCTATTTTTATATTTATATTTTAGTGTAGATAAGGTAAGAAATTAAAGATTTTAATAAAAAGACCCCATCAATAATTTTTGATAGAGTCTTTTTGGAGACACTTTGGAGACAATCCAAAGTATTTTATCTTATTTTTAATCTATATATAATTTCTAAAAGTCAGTTATAGCAAGGTTTCTTGACTTAAATTACTCTTGTTAATTATTCCCATTCAATCGTTGCCGGAGGCTTACTTGTAATATCGTAGACTACGCGGTTAACGTGAGCAACTTCGTTTACGATACGAGCTGAGATCTCTTCAAGTACTTCAAATGGAATGTGAGCCCAGCTAGCTGTCATACCATCGATACTTGTTACTGCACGAACTGCTACTGTGTAATCGTATGTACGAACATCTCCCATAACTCCTACTGAGCGGATATCTGGAAGACATGTGAAGTATTGCCAGATTTCTCCTTCTAATCCACGTTTAGCGATAACATCACGTAAGATGAAGTCACTGTCACGAACGATTTGAAGTTTTTCTTCTGTTACTTCTCCAAGAACACGGATACCAAGTCCTGGTCCTGGGAATGGTTGACGCCAAACGATTTCGTGAGGAAGACCAAGAGCTTCACCTAATGCACGAACCTCATCTTTGAATAAAGTATTAAGTGGTTCGATTAGAGAGAAACGCATGTCTTCTGGTAATCCACCTACGTTGTGATGAGATTTAATTGTTTGAGCATTCTTAGTTCCAGATTCGATAACGTCAGTGTAAAGGGTACCTTGAGCTAAGAATGGTACATCGTGAAGTTTAGCACATTCTTCGTCAAATACATAAACGAATTCATTACCGATGATTTTACGTTTTTGTTCTGGATCACTTATACCTTTAAGTTTTCCAAGGAATCTATCTTTTGCATCAACTTTAATTAGATTCATATTGAATCCACCTTCGATTTCTTTACTGAATGTGTTCATTACAGCTTCAGCTTCACCTTTACGAAGTAAACCGTGGTCGATAAACATACAGATTAGTTGATCTCCGATTGCTTTATCTAGTAGGGCTGCCACAACTGATGAATCTACACCACCAGATAATGCACAAAGAACTTTTTGATCTCCAACTTCTGCACGAATTTCTTTAATTTTTTCATCGATGAAGTTTTGGATAGTCCAGTTTTCAGTACATTTACATACATTACGGATGAAGTTTTTAATTAAGTCATAACCGTATTCTGAGTGACGTACTTCTGGGTGGAATTGGAAGCAGTAGAAGTCTTTTTCTATGTTTTCAGCAGCAGCGATCGGACAGTTATCACTTGTCGCTACAACTTTGAATCCTTTAGCAAGTTCAACAACTTTATCAGAGTGACTCATTAATACTTGTTGAGTTGCAGGAGTACCTTCGAATAATTTAGCTCCTGGAGTTACGTCAACATTGTGAGCTCCGTATTCTCTACTAGTCGCAGATTCTACTTTTCCTCCTAGTTTGTGTTGCATAAGTTGCATTCCGTAACAAATTCCTAATACAGGGATACCTAGATTGAAAATCTCGTCATCAATTGTAAGAGAGTTTTCTTCGTATACTGAGTTAGGTCCACCTGAAAGGATAATTCCTTTAGGGTTCATTTTTTTAATTTCTTCAATAGAAATCTCATTGTCATGTAGTTCAGAATATACACCAAGCTCACGTACACGGCGAGTGATAAGTTGGTTATATTGACTACCGAAGTCTAGAACTAATATAAATTCGTGTTTCACGGTTTTCCTCCTAAAATATACTTTTATTAATATAAACTATTATATCAAGAAGTTGAAGATATGTAAAATCTTAAATGTTAGAATTTTTGTGGATTTTTTTTGTAAAACATCCAATTTCTAACGAAAAAATGGTTAAAAACGAATTTTAAGTTTATGAAAGGGGTGGAAAATTCGTAAAATGAGATTTTAACTTTTTAAAAAAATAGATAATTTTGATTTATACGAATTATAGGCGAGAGAAAATTTTATAAAATTATTTTGGAAAATGTTATAATAAGTTTATAGAAAGTAGGAGGAAAAATAATGGTAAGAGCATATATTGGAACATATACGAAAGCAACTAGTGAAGGAATATATTTAGTTGAGTTATCTGAAGAAGGAAAAGTACTAGAAGTTAGAAATGTAGCAAAAGTTGACAATCCAACGTATTTAGCATTGTCTAATGATAATAAATATTTATATAGTGTATCAAGAGTAGATGGAAAAGGTGCTGTTACAAGCTTCGAAGTTGAAGAAAATGGTGGTTTGAAAGAATTAACATCAGTTGCCCAAGAAGGGAATCCTCCTTGTTATGTAGAGTTAAACTCAGAGAAAAATACTTTATTATCAGCGAACTATCATTTAGGTACGATTGATAGTTATTCTGTTGAAAATGGTGAGCTTGTAAAACTCTTATCAACAGATCATCATGAAGGAAGTGGAGTACACGTAAGACAAGAGAAATCTCATGTGCATTTTTCAGGATTTACCCCAAGTGAAAAATATATCTTTTCTTGTGATTTAGGAACTGATGAGATTACATCGTATAAGCTTAATGAAGGGGTTTTAGAAAAAGTAGCCACTTTTAAAGCTAAAGATGGAAGTGGAGTTCGCCACATAGTATTTAGTAGTGACGAAAAACAAGCTTTTGTTATGACAGAACTTACTAGTGAGGTAATTGCTTTTGATTATGATGGAGAGGGGAACTTAACAAATCCAACATATTATCCTACATTACCTGAAGGTTTTTCATTAGAAAATAAAGGTAGTGCGATAAAAATTTCAAATGATAATAGATTTATCTATGTTTCTAATAGAGGACAAGATGCTGTAGTTGTTTTTGAAAATATAGAATCAGGTCTAAGGCAACTTCAAACTATTAGTACTGAAGGAGAAGGGCCTAGAGATTTTGACCTATCAAAAGATAATACTTTAGCAATTGCAACAAATGAAAATAGTGGAACAATTACTGTGTACACTGTTAATAAGAAAACAGGCGAACTGACTGTTGTTGCTTCTGAGGTAGTTGTACCTGAGGCAGTTTGTGCTAAGTTTATATAGAAAAATACCTAAGGTGAGGATGATCTCATCTTAGGTATTTCTTTTATGAATTTCTTTTTTTAACCACGAAGAATGGTGCCCCGAAATTACAATATTCTAGTATGTAATCTTCAAGGTTGTTTATGTTTTTAGGATTGTTATTATCCTTTGTTAAAATGAATCCAGTAAGTCGTAGTTTTTCATGAGAAATATCTCCTACGATATATGGTTTATTTTTTAACACATCTACTAGTTTTTCTTCAAATGTTTCTTTTTGAAAGGCATCTTTGAAGTTGTAAACAAGCTCATAAATTGTACCATCAACTTCGAAAACTAAATTGTTTTGCTCCATATTTAATCCTTTCTAACAACTTGTCTCATAACGTATAGCGCTGCAAAAACAAGTGTGTATATTGCAAGTATACCCGTAGTGAAGTATTTCGTACGATCTATTACAATAGTAGTTTTTTCGTAATTATCTTTCTTATCAAAGTTTTCATCATTTATGAAGTTTGATTTGATTTTTGTTAGGTTTCCTGTATTATCGTTAGAACTAAAGTCAGAGAATACGGTTCCTTCATTTGCAGAAATTGTTTCATATTTTTGGAATAAAAGTATTTTTTTATTCATTAGAAGGTATGTTACATCTTTAATTGAATGTTTTTCATAGAATAAGTCGTAAATATCTTCATTAAAAGTAATACGTTCATTGTTTATAGTATATGTTCCTGCTTTAAGGGCTAGTTTGTAGTTATAGTTTGAGAATAGGTAATCGTAAGTTTTTTGAAGTTTATCAAAATAAGTAGCTTTATCATCGCTTTGATTTAATACTGTGATAATTAATTTAGTATTACCACTGTACGCGTAAGTTACACTATTTTTGTCAGAGTAATCTAAACCTAAAACTCTAAATTTATCAGATTCTTTAAACTCAACACTATTGTTAATTTTTTCTCCAGATGCTAAAGTATGTTCTGGATTTTTTGTAATTTCTGTAATCTCAGGATAATTTTTAAGAATTAAACTAGTAAGGTAAGAGATATTCTTCGCAGTACTAGTATTATTCCCATTGTTATCTAGTGATTCTAATTTTGTGTCATGTAGTGACATAGAAGCTAATGTTTCTTTAGCCTTATCAAGAGTTACGTTAAAGTGAGTGAATACAGCTTGGTTAAGACTATTAGAATTTTCATTTTCTAATAGGAAGATTGCATCTTTAACTGTAATTGACGATTCTATTTTGTATTTAGAAAGAATGTCGTCTCCACTAGCAATATTGATTTTTTCATCTAATGTTATTTTTTTATTTTTCAAGTTGTCAGTAAGAAGGTAAAGTGCAACGTAGTTTGGTAATTTACCTACAGATACTTTTTCATTTTCTCCACGTTTAGAAATGATTTTCCCTGTATTTAATTCCGAAACTATAAGATGAGCATTAACATCACTTAAATTTGTTACTGCGTTGTTATCTAGAAAGTTATCATCAGCTTTCGAGAAGTTTGGAACTAAAAATACAAGAAGTAAAATCAAAATACCAATTTTTTTCAATCTCATTATTTAAAATCCTTTATTTTAAAATTGTCTAATTTAGAATATTAACATAAAATTAAAATTCCATTTAAACACGTACCTTTTAGTATATTACAAAATAGCGAAAAATTCCAATAAGAAGAAAGGAAAATTCTGGAATTTTTAAACGGAAGCATGTAGTATAAAATTATGTTTAACATAGAAAAATTTGAAACTATTTGATTACATGTTATAATTAGATGATATTTGATTAAATTAAGAGAAAGTTGAGATTTAAGATGAAATATGATGTGATTGTGATAGGTCTTGGTAGTGCGGGGCTTATGATAGCGGATAGACTTAATGATAGTGGTTTAAAAGTATTAGTTCTTGAGCAAAATAGACGTGCGGGAATAAAACTGCTTTTAACAGGAAATGGACGTTGTAATGTAATGAGTAGTGACAATGCAGAAGACTTTGTCGCGGCTGTACATAATGGTAGATTTTTAAGAAGTGCATATCACAAATATAATGTTAAGAAGTTCTTTGATAAACATAATTTGAAGTTAAAACAAGAAAACAGAAGGTTATACCCAGCGAGCGAGAAGTCTAGAGATGTTGTTAATGCATTTAAAATAGACCATGCGAAGATTAACTATAAAGAGAAAGTAGAAGATTTAGTATGCGAAGATGACAAACTAGTAGGTGTAAAGACAAATATTGATACGTATTACGGAAAGAATATTGTAGTCTGTGCTGGAGGAAAAACATATCCTCAGAGTGGAAGTGATGGTTCATTACATAGAATTCTGAAAAAACATGGTGTGAAGATTACTAAAATATATCCAAGTGAAGTGGCCTTAGTTTTTGAAGACTTTAGAGAATTATCTGGGGTTGCATTACAAAATGTAAGAATGTTTCATAAGAAAAATGAGAGAACTGGAGACCTTCTGTTTACGCATAAAGGATTAAGTGGGCCATTATCAATTTCTATGGGAGAATTTGTGGCTCGTTATCCGGAAGATAAATTTTATCTAGACTTTTATCCCGACCTAAATGAGGAAGAGCTTTTTGCTAAACTATGGGAAGATAATAAATTCTTGAATGGAAAATTACCGAAGAGTTTTTACAACTTTATGATAGAAAAACATTTCCCAGAAAATGTTAGTAAAAAAGAGTTAAGAAAATTTGTAACGAAGATTAAACGTTATGAGTTGGTTGATGTTAAGACGATGCCATTAGAATATGCCTTTACTACAGCAGGTGGAGTAGATCTTAAAGTAGTAAGTCCTAAGACATGTAGTCATAAAAAAATAGAGAATTTATATTTTGCAGGAGAAATTCTAGACTTACATGGAGAAATCGGTGGTTACAATCTTATGGTTGCCTGGTTCACGGGGATGATAGTGGCAGACGCAATTAAAGAGAAGTACAGAATAGAATAAAAATTAACGCTAATAGCGACATCTTAAGTCTCTATTAGTGTTATTTTTTGTTTACTTTTATTCGGAGTGGTAGTATAATAGTTTTATTGAATTTGAAGATGAAAGGTAAAGACAAGTGAAAAAACATTTTAAAAAAATATTGGCGACACTGTTGATTTTAGTGGTTGTTGCATTTGGTTTTGTTGGAAACTATTTTTATAACTTTGGATTGAATCCGAAGGTAGATAAGAGTGCTATCGTTAATCAAGATAGTGATGGAAGTAAAGAGGATAAAACAGCTTTAAACAAGTGGTTTGATGAGACGAAGCAAACTGTCGAGATGGAGTCTGTTACTAAAAATAAACTTGTGGGATATAAATTTGTTAATCCGGATGCTAAAAAATGGATATTTGTAGTTCACGGATACACTAGTGATGCTAAGAAGATGGTTAATTATATCAAGAAATTCTATGATATGGGTTATAGTATTTTTGCACCAGATTTAATAGCCCATGGTAATAGTGAAGGTGATTTTATTTCTATGGGGGGTTACGATTCTGATGATTTAGTTAATTGGGTAAAGAAGATATCATCAGAAAATAACAATGCTGATACTGCATTATTCGGAATTAGTATGGGGGCAGCTACTGTAATGAATGCAGTAGGTAAGGATTTACCATCCAATGTAAAAACTTTTATTGAAGATAGTGGTTATGTGAATTTAAAAGTAGAGTTCACATATCAGTTGAAAAAATTATTTAATTTACCGAGTTTCCCTGTAATTCCGGCGGCAAATACAGTGACAAAGATAAGAGCTGGATATTTCTTTGGAGATGTAGATGCAACAAAAGCTTTGAAAGAAACTAAACTTCCTGCATTAGTACTACATGGTGAAGAAGATGGTTTTGTACCAATTGAACATGGGAAAGCCGCTTATGATCTAATAACTTCAGAGAAAGAATTCCATAGTTTCCCAGGAATGAAGCATGTTCAAGCTGAAAGAAAATTCAGAGAACAATACTGGAATATTGTAGGGGAATTTTTAAAGAAACATTTTGAATAAATGAAAAAAAGACGATTGACTTTAAATCAATCGTCTTTTTTGAGGAATAATTTTATGAAGAGCTTAATTTAATATTATTAGTTACTCACCGATAATAACTAATTCTTTGTTAAGTTTGTTTAAAACTTCACAACCATCTTCCGTAACAAGAACTAGGTCTTCGATACGAACACCGAATTCTCCTGGAAGATAAATACCTGGTTCGATAGAGAAAATCATACCCGGCTCACATTTAGTTTCGTTGATGCTAGAAATATCTCCATATTCATGACATTCTAATCCGATGTGATGGCCTGTACGATGTGTAAAGAATTCTCCATATCCTTTTTCTGTAATGTAATCACGACAAGCTGCGTCTATATCGCAGAATCTAACACCTGGTTTAACAGTGGCAACTCCTCGTTTTTGAGCTTCTAATACTATTTCAAATACTTCACGTGCTTTTTCGCTTGGTTGTTTCCAAAATACAGTACGTGTCATATCTGAACAATAATTATCTTTAATCCCACCCATATCGATAATTATAGCATCTCCTGGTTTTACATATCTATCTCCTACAGTACCGTGAGGATTAGCCCCGTTAGCCCCGTAAGCGATAATAGAATCGAATGATAATCCATCAACTTTTAATTCTTCATGAATAGCAAGTAAATCTTTAGCTACATCTTTTTCTGATTTTCCTTCAGAAATACTATTTATAACTCTTTGGCAAGCTGCATCGTTTAGAAGAGAAGCACGGCGCATAAGTTCTTTTTCTTCGTCGTCTTTAATCATGCGAACACGATCGACGATTTGAGATACATCTACAAATTTGTTTTCCGGTAGATGATTCATAAGAGGTAATAGGAATCGAGCAGGAAGAACTTTATCTATACCTATAACGGAACCATTTGGTATAGTTTTTGCTAGTAGTTCAATAGGATTATCAGTATCAGTATAAACTACTTTTTCTAAACCTAAATCTTTTTCAAGTGGGAAAAGAGCATTGATGAATAGTTTATGATTACCATTTTCATCAAGTAGTACTGCAAAAAATCTTTCGCCTGGATGCTCTAAGTATTCAGTTAGATAGAAAATTGAATAAGGATCGCTAATTAAAGCTTGGTTGATTCCTTGTTGTTTCATTTTTTCTAAAATTTTGTTAGTTCTTGAAAGTTTCACTTTTCTCGACTCCTTTTTTGCTTTATAATCATTAATATAATTATATCACTAATATTAATCGATTGCAAAATTGTTAGATAGATGATTATTATAGATTTTAAGAAAGTAATTGAATATTAAAAAAGGTTGAGATATAATAAAAGATGAGTATAAATATCGCCAATTAATTTATTTTTAAGAAGTAAAAAATAAAACTGTTATGCGATATAAATAAATTGTAATCAAATACACAACAGGAGGTATTATTATGGGGGAATTAAGGAGTTTATATCCTGAGATTAAAGAAAATTTCTCTAAAATGTTAAAGGTCGATGAGACCCATACTATTTATTATGAGGAGAGTGGGAATCCTCAAGGTGTTCCGGTAGTTTTTTTACATGGTGGACCAGGCTGTGGAACATCAGTAAGCGGTAGACAATATTTTGATCCAGAATTCTATCGAATTATATTATTTGATCAAAGAGGAAGCGGAAAGTCTACGCCTCACGCATGCTTAGAGAACAATGATACTTGGCACATTATCGATGACATGGAGAAAATAAGGGAGGATTTAAGTATTGATAAATGGCTAGTATTTGGAGGTAGTTGGGGATCTACCTTAGCTCTTTGTTATGCTATTAAACATCCAGAGCGTGTGTTAGGTTTAGTACTACGTGGTATTTTCTTAGGGCGTAGAGAGGATATATTATGGATTTATGAAAAAGGTGGTGCGAGTAATATACACCCAGAAGCATTCGAGAGATATGAAAGTATAATACCTATAGATGAACGTCGTGATATGATCCGTGCGTATTATAGCCGTTTAACAAGTGAAGATAGGCAGACAAGAGAAATCGCAGCAAAAGAGTGGAGTATATGGGAAGGGAGTCTCGTTACACTCCATCCAGATCCTAACTTGGAACAAAGTTCTGGTGATATTCACTTTGCAGTTTCAATGGCGACTATTGAATGCCACTTTTGGATGAATAGTATGTTCTGGAATGATGATGATTGGATATTAAATAATATCGATGCTATAAAAGATATTCCTACAACAATAACTCATGGGCGCTATGATGTTGACTGTCGTGTTGTAGGTGCTTATGAATTAAGTAAAAAGTTAAATAATTGTAAATTGGATATTGTTGTGGCTGGGCACTCAGGAGGAGAACCAGAGATAGTCGATTCATTGGTAAAAGCAACTGATTATTTCAAAGATTTATTAAAATAATAATTATAAGTGGAATAGGGATGACCCAAAAGTCCTAATTAAAAAACTTATATGAGAACTGATATACATAGTGGTTTATTGGATATCTAAATTCGCTTTATAAAAGCTTTTTAGATATCAAATAAACTTTGAGGGGTGACTCAACAAGATCGATTTCTCCGGAATCACGATTTTTGAGTCACTCCCTTTATTATTTTATAAAGGTAATGGTTGAATTTTAAAAATCTAGACTATATATAATATCGCTAGTGAAATGAGCTTTATAATGTGATAGAATAATAAGTATGATAATTGTGAGGGATTATTTATCGATGATGTTTTTCACGATTAGTTAGAAAATTTATTATAGAAGTTATATATAATAACGAAGGAGTAAGGACAATGGAGATAAAAGAAAGAGTTTCTAAGTTGAGAACATTAATGGAAAGAAATGGAATTGATGTCTATATGGTTCCAACAGCGGATTTTCACAATAGTGAATATGTAGGGGAGCATTTCAAAGCTCGTGCATTTATGAGTGGATTTACTGGTTCTGCAGGTACGCTAATTGTCACTAAAGATTTTGCTGGTTTATGGATAGATGGGAGATATTTCTTACAAGGAGAAAAACAATTAGAAGGAACTGGTATTGAGTTGCAAAAAATGCGTGAGCCTGGAGTTCCGACTATCGCGGAGTTTGTTGTCGAAAATACACCAAAGAATGGGGTATTAGGATTCGATGGGCGCGTTGTGACTTTTGGTGAAGGGAAAGACTTAGCTACTAAACTAAAACGTAAAAATGCTACGGTAAAATATGATGTTGATTTAGTTGATGAGATTTGGGAAAATCGTCCGGCGCTATCAGAAGAACCTGCATTTTATATGAGTTTAGAAAGAGCTGGAGAATCTGTAGCTAGTAAGCTTGAGAGAGTTCGTAAAGAAATGCATGAAGTAGGAGCAAATATTCATGTTATCACTACACTTGATGATATTGGGTGGTTATTAAATATTCGTGGTATGGATGTTGATTATGTGCCAGTATTATTAAGTTATGCAGTTGTTTATGAAGATAGTGTTGACTTATATGTAGATGAGAGAAAACTATCTGATGAAATCAAAAAACACTTGGCAGATCATAATGTACACATTAAACCATATAATGATATTTATGAGGAAGTGAAACAATTCTCAGGAAATGATGTGGTCTTAGTCGATCCAGAGTGCTTAAACTATGCAGTATTTAATAATATTCCAAAAGAGATAACACTAGTGGAAAGACGTAACCCGACAATTTTAATGAAAGCTATAAAAAATGAGATTGAGTTACAGCATACTATTAAAGCTCATGTGAAAGATGGTATTGCTCATACGAAGTTTATTTATTGGTTAAAACAACTAGTAAAACAAGGTACAAGTGAACAAGAGGATGAACTTTCGGCATCTGCGAAACTTGTAGAATTTAGAAAAGAACAAGGTGGTTTTATTTGTCCAAGTTTTTCTCCGATTTGCGGTCATGGTGAAAATGGAGCTATCGTACACTATTCATCTTCTGAAGAAACTTCAATTCCACTACGTACAGGTACTTTCTTCTTAACTGACACTGGTGCACACTTTGAAGAAGGATCAACTGACATCACGCGTACAACAGCGATGGGAGAAGTTAGCGATAAATTAAAATATGATTATACACGAGTGCTTCAATGTCACCTACGTCTATCAAGATTAAAATTCATGGAAGGTGTGTCTGGAGCTAATGTGGACTTATTTGCTCGTGCACCATTATGGCAAGATTATGAGAACTTCAACCACGGAACAGGTCATGGTGTAGGTTACTTAGGTAATATTCATGAAGGGCCTCATGGTATTCACTGGGGAATCTATCGTGCAGCTGAACCATTTAAACATGGTATGGTAGTTACTAATGAACCTGGATTATACATCTCAGGATCTCATGGTATTCGTTTAGAGAATGAACTTATCGTTAGAAAAACAGTAAAAAATGAATATGGTCAATTTATGGAATTTGAAGTAATGACATTCGTACCATGGGATTTAGAGGCTATTAATCTAGATATGCTTACAATTGAAGATAAATATGAATTGAATAAATATCATGCGAAAGTATTCGAAGTATTAGCTCCACACTTTGAAGGTGAAGAGTTAGAATGGTTAAAACAAGCAACTAGAGAAGTCTAATTTCTATGTAGAAGAGGATAACCTAAATGTTATAAATTATAAAAAGTTCAGATAAGGATTTATAGATGAAGCTGTTATTAATATCTGAATTCCTATTATAAAATCTTTTTAGATAACTGATAAACTTTGTGAAGGTGACTCAATAAAATTGATTTTTCCGAAATCATGATTTTTGGATCAATCCCTTCTACTTAATATTATCAAAGAAAAAGTGATATAATAGATTATGTGCAATTAAAGAAATTGTTATTTGTTTAATTTGCAAATTAAAAGAAGAAGTCGAGGGTAATCAAATGGATTTAAATACACAATTAAAAAAATATGCCCAACTTATTGCGAAAGTTGGATTAAATGTTCAAGAAGGTCAACCGGTATTGGTTCGTGCTAGTACTGAAACACGTGAGTTTGTAGCGAAAGTTGTAGAAGCTTGCTATGAATTAGGAGCAAAAAGAGTATCAGTAGAATGGCGTGACCAAGAATTAACAAAATTAGGTTTAAAATATCAAAGTGAAGAGTCGTTAAGTACGGTTGGTCAATGGTACATTGATAAGTATCAAGTTGAATTAGATGAAGGTGCAGCATTCTTATCTATTATCGGAGATGATCCAGATGGATTAGCAGGTGTGGATAGTGCTAAATTAAAAGCATCTATGGTAGGTCGTTCAAAAGCTATGCGCAACTACATGAAATCAATTATGAGTGACGAATGTCCATGGTGTGTAGTCAGTGCTTCAACTGTTGGATGGGCGAAGAGATTATATCCTGAATTAAACGATGAAGAAGCTTATTTAAAACTTTGGGATCAAATTTTAAGTGCTTGTCGTTCAACTGGAGATGACCCTGTAGCTGAATGGGAAGAACACATTAAAGTTTTAGATGAAAAAGCAAAATTCTTACACGAAAATGAATTAGTTAAATTGCATATCACAAATGACTTAGGAACTGATTTGTATGTAGGATTACCTAAAAATCATATTTGGCAAAGTGCAGGAAGTTATGCTAAAAAAGCTGATCGTTTCGTAGCTAATATCCCTACAGAGGAAGTATTTACAATGCCTCATAAAGATGAGACGAGTGGTATTGTTTATAATGCTAAACCTCTAAACTACAGTGGAGTATTAATTGATAACTTCTGGTTGAAATTTGAAGATGGTAAAGTCGTAGACTTCGGAGCTGATCGTGGTTATGATGTTCTTAAAAACTTATTAGAAACTGATGAAGGTTCGAGAAGAATAGGGGAAATGGCATTAGTACCTTATGATTCACCAATTTCAAATACAAAAATTTTATTTTTAGAAACATTATTTGATGAGAATGCAGCATGTCACATAGCTCTTGGTAAAGCATATCCAACATGTGTTCAAGGTGGACCAGAGATGACTGATGAACAATTAGCAGAAGTTGGTGCTAATGATAGTTTAGTTCACGTTGACTTTATGATTGGGGAAGCGACAACAAACATTACTGGTTACACAGCAGATGGTAAAGAAGTAGCAATTTTTAAAGACGGAAATTGGGCTTAATAATATAAAAGATACACAGTTGGAAAGTTCTTCAGCTGTGTATTTTTGTGGCACAAACTAATAGAAGTTTTTAAAAAATACATAGATTATCGTGGATTTTATTTGCGAAAAGAGAGTAAATATGTGATAATAGAATGTACTAATATTTAGGGGTGATTAAATGCGTTTGGATAAATTTTTAAAAGTATCAAGAATTATAAAAAGAAGAACAGTTGCTAATGAAATATCTTCAGAGGGACATATAGCGATTAATGGTAAAAAGGCGAAACCATCTAGCACTTTAAAAGTAGGGGATAAGATTACTATTTACTTTGCTAAGAAGGAAGTTGTGTATGAAGTACTAGAATTAAAAGATAGTACTAAGAAAGAAGATGCAACAAAAATGTTTAAAATCTTATCTGAAAAATTAAGAGAAGTAGAAGATGAGAGAGCAAAATAGCCAATTCAAAAAAGATGTCTTAAAAGCAAAAGCTAAGTATAGAAAATGCCGTAAGTTTATTATATTAGCTATTATGACTTTCGCTTTAGCTGTAACACTACTACAAACATTTCTATATATTCGAGATAAGAAACAGATCAATGCTCAATTAGCCGAACAAAATCAGATGATTGAAAATCTTGATAAAGAGAATAAAGTAAATGAGTTAGTTATAGATAAATTAAAAGATCCGTACTTTATAACTGATTTGGTAAGACAAGAATATGGTCTTAGTTATCAAGGTGAATTGATTTTTAATATTCCATTACAAGAGAATTTCTTACAAGCAACGATAAAATCTATAATGGATGGGAATCTAGAAAAATCTGGGGATAACAATGCTAGGATTGATGATAGTAAGATACCTGAGTTAGCTAAAAAAGATAATAAGAAATCATCATCTAAAAAAGATTCTGAGAAGACTACTGACAAACAAGACACTAAAAAATCAAGTGATGAGCAAACTAATGATAATACGTCAGATAATGAGGATGAAAATAAACAAGAAGCTAATCAGACACAAAGAGCAACTAATAATAAAAATTCAAACACTAATAATCAGAGAAGTAACAGAGGATAATCAACTGTTACTTCTTTTTATTATTTTTAGTTGATACAGAATATTAGATAACTACTTTATGAAAAAATACTTCTGAATGTTAATAAAAGGAATAGTTAATGTGGTGGAAATAACTAAATGCTAAAGAGTGAAAATGTAGTATTAAATTTATTATATTTAAGTATAAATATTTGTTAAAAAGTCATTAAAATGTTAATATAATAGGTGACAAATTTAATTATATACATAAATCGGAGGAGATTATGAATAAATATCTAGGTGATGCTTTGCATACCGACCTTTATCAAATTAATATGGGATATGCATATTTTAAAGACGGAGTACATGAGAGAAAGTCATATTTTGATGTGTATTTTAGAAAAATTCCTTTTGGTGGAGGATATGCAGTATTCGCTGGACTAGCCAAAATTATAGATTATGTGAATTCATTTGAATTTTCAAAATCTGATATAGAATTTTTACGTGAATTAGGGTATGAAGAAGACTTTTTAGAATATCTAAGTGCTATGAAATTTACAGGGAGTATTCGTTCAGTAAAAGAGGGAGAAATTATTTTTGCTAATGAGCCACTCTTGAGAATTGAAGCTCCACTTATTCAAGCGCAAATAATGGAAACGGCTATTTTGAATATTGTTAACTATCAAATACTAATAGCTACAAAGGCCGCTAGAATTAAACACTTATGTCCAGATGAAGTTTGTATGGAATTTGGTACTCGTCGTGCTCATGAATTTGATGCGGCAATATGGGGGACGCGAGCTTCTATTATCGGTGGATTTGATGCTACTAGTAACGTAAAAGCTGCAAAATTGTTTAATATTCCATGTAGTGGAACACATGCTCACTCATTTGTTCAGGCTTATGAAGATGAAGAAGTTGCATTTAAGAAATATGCAGCTGCGCATAAAGATTGTTATTTCTTAGTTGATACTTATGATACATTACGCTCTGGAATTCCTACTGCTATTAAAGTAGCGGATGAATTAAAAGATGAGATTAATTTCCATGGTATTAGATTGGATTCAGGAGATATAGCATATCTATCAAAAGAAGCAAGAAAAATGTTAGATGAAGCGGGGTATCCTAATGCGAAAATAGTAGCTTCAAATGATTTAGATGAAGATACGATTACTCACTTAAAACAAGAGGGTGCATGTATTGATGCGTGGGGTGTAGGTACAAAGCTTATAACTGCTTTTGATAATCCAGCATTAGGTGCAGTTTATAAACTTGCATGTTTAGAAAATGATAAAGGTGAGATGATTGACAGGCTAAAAGTTTCAGAAAATCCTGCAAAATTAACTGTGCCAGGTGTAAAAAGAGTTTATAGAATAATAAATACAGACACAGGTATGGCAGCAGGGGATTACATTGCATTGGAAAAAGAAGATGTGAATGTAGAACAAAGTATAAAACTTTTCCATCCAACTCATACATATTTAGCTAAGGAAGTGGAGAACTTTAAAGCAATAGATATCCATGAAGATATTTTTGTTAATGGTAAGCAAGTATATGAAGTACCAACAGTACATGAAAGTGCTAAGTATTTCCAACAAAATAAAGGGTTATTATGGAATGAGTATCTTCGTTTGTTAAATCCAGAATTCTATCCAGTAGACTTAAGTACTAAGTGTTGGGAAAATAGAAAAGAAATATTGGAAAGAGTAACAAAAAAATCAAAATAATTAGGTGATAATATGACATTACAACAGGAAGTAATAAAAAGATTAAGATGTAAACCTGAAATTAATGAAGAAGAGGAAATAAGATTAACAATCAATTTTCTAAAAGATTATATAAAGAAAAATAACTTCATAAAAAGTTTAGTATTAGGAATATCAGGTGGTCAAGATTCTACGCTTTGCGGTAAACTATGTCAAATGGCAATTACTGAATTGAGGGAAGAGACAGGTGAAGAGTATAACTTTATCGCCGTTAGACTACCATATGGAGAACAATTTGATGAAGATGACTGTAACGACGCATTAAAATTTATTAATCCGGACAAAGTATTTACTGTTAATATAAAAGACGCGGTAGATGCTAGTGTAAATTCATTAAAAGTAGCAGGTGTAGAAATTACTGATTTTGCGAAAGGTAATGAAAAAGCAAGAGAAAGAATGAAAGTTCAGTATTCTATTGCTACTATGAATAAAGGTATAGTAGTTGGTACTGACCACGCGGCAGAAGCAATCACTGGATTCTTTACAAAACATGGAGACGGTGGAGCGGATATTGTCCCACTATATAGATTAAATAAAAGACAAGGAAAAGCATTATTAAAAATGCTAGAATGTCCAGAACACTTATATCTGAAACAACCAACTGCAGATTTGGAAGAAGATCGTCCTGCTTTAGAAGATGAAGTTGCACTTGGAGTAACATATAATGACATTGATGATTACCTAGAAGGAAAAGAAGTTCCTAATAAAGTAAAAGAAATAATAGAAGGACATTATTTAAAATCAGAACATAAGAGAAATTTACCAGTTACTGTGTTTGATTTTTATAATATATAGTAGAAATAATAGAAGGAGAGGATAGGAAACTATTCTCTTTTTCCAATAATTATAGAGAATTAATGAGCATAGCAGATAATAAAGTAAAATAAAAAGGAAAAAAATTTTAAAATTATGTTGACATAAAAAGAAAGTGATGATAGAATAGTAAAAGTCTTCTCAAGAAGAAGACGAACAATCAAACATTTCAAAATATTAAATGTTAAGAAATTATAAAAAAGTTCTTGACAAAATATAAAAGAAATGATAAAATTATAAAAGTCTTGAAGAAAGACAAAATCAATTATTTCAACGAAGTAAACGGTTCAAAAGTTTTTTAAAAAATATAAAAAACTTCTTGACAAACATTCGAAGAAATGATAAAATAATAAAAGTCTTCTCAAGAAGAAGGCGAACAATCAAACATTTCAAAATATTAAATGTTAAGAAATTATAAAAAAGTTCTTGACAAAATACAAAAGAAATGATAAAATTATAAAAGTCTTGAAGAAAGATGAAATCAATTATTTCAACGAAGTAAACGTTTTAAAAGTTTTTAAAAAATATAAAAAAACTTCTTGACAAACACTCGAGGAAATGATAGAATAATAAAAGTCTTCTGAAGAAGACGAACAAACATTTTTAAAAAAGTTTTAAAAAAAGCTTGACAAAGAAATTTAAAAATGTTAAAATATAAAA
>CAUSUW010000029.1:0-16865 GCA_963535095.1 uncultured Gemella sp.
ACAGAGGAACATCGTAATTTAATGTTTTCACATCTCGACTATTATAACATTATTTCAAATAAATATCAATAGAAAATTTAATAAAATTTATTATAAAAGAGCTTTTTCCCAAGTTTCTTCTTTGAATCCAAGAAGTAGGATATCATTTTTTAAATCAAATGCTAAAGGGCGTTTAATTAACATACCATTTTTATGAAGTAATGTTAAAGCTTCATCAAGAGATAATGTTTCTAACTTGTCTTTTAATCCAAGCTCTTTATAAACAAGACCGCTAGTGTTGAATAATTTCTTTAATGGTAGATCGAATGTCTTAATAATTTTCTTGAATTCTGCTACTGTTGGTGTTTTTTCTTTAACATTGAAGTATGTTGCTTCAATATTGTTTTCTGTTAAAAGTTTTTTTGCTTTTCTACATGTCGAGCATGTCGGATATTCGTAAATAGTTAGCATATAATCACCTCAATAATTTTTTATAAAATCTAATAATTATTGATATTATAATATTTATTTTTAGTAGTGTAAAGGAATCTGTTTATAATTTAATATAGATGATAAGCGTTTAGATTAATTCAATAAATAAGTTGTGATATAATTAACTTATAGACATAAAGGAGAAATACTATGCAAAAAATAATTGTAAAAGATGTTTCTAAAATATATGGGGAAAATAGTAATAAAGTTATAGCGAATGATGCCATTAGTTTTGATATTAATGAAGGAGAATTTGTTGTAATTTTAGGTCCAAGTGGAGCTGGAAAGAGTACATTGCTTAATATTATAGGTGGAATGGATAATGCGAGTAAGGGGTCTATTAATATTTTTGGAAAAGAGATTGTCGGTTTAAGCGAAGCAGAACTAACTAGATATAGAAGAGAAGATATAGGTTTTGTTTTTCAATTCTATAATTTAATTCCAAACCTAACAGTTTTAGAAAATGTCGAATTAGCTGGACAAATTGTAAAACAACCGAAAAAAGCAACAGATATCCTAAAGTTAGTGGGATTAGAACATAGAATGGATAATTTTCCTTCACAAATCTCTGGTGGAGAACAACAGCGTGTTGCTATAGCGAGGGCAATAGCTAAGAATCCAAAACTATTACTTTGTGATGAACCAACTGGGGCATTAGATTATAAAACAGGAAAAAATATCTTAAATATCCTAAAAGACTATAGTGTGGATGAGAAAAAAACCGTAGTTATTATCACTCACAATAGTTCTATAGCTGAAGCTGCAGACAAGGTAATAGAAATTTACGATGCTAAGGTGAAAAAAGTAACGCAAAATACTAATCCTAAAAGTATTGATGAAATAGAGTGGTAGTGTTATGAAATCAATAAATAGAGATATATTAAGAGAAATATCAAAAACAAAGTCGAAGTTTATATCGATAATGATAATAATGTTTCTGGGAGTCTTTATATTTGTAGGTCTAAAAGAAACATCACCTGCTATGGTTAATACCTATAATAAGTATATAGAACGTCATAAGATGTATGATTTAAGAGTGAGTCATAATTTTGGAATCAATGAAGAAGATATGAAAATTATAAATGCTCTGGATAATGTTGATTTAAGTGAGAGTTATTTTATAAAAAAACTTCAGATAACTAATAGTAATGAATTTGTAAATATTGAATCTTTACCCGAAAAATTAGTTTTACCTAAGTTAACTGAAGGTACTTTACCTAATAATGACAGAGAAATAGCTTTAGTTGAATCACTGCAAAGTAGTTATAAAATTGGAGATGAGATTTCTTTTATTTCAGATAAGAGTGAAAGTAATACTTTAAAACAATATAAGTTTAAAGTAGTTGGTTTTGTTCAGGGGGCAGATCATATAGAGGTATCTAATAATAATCTAGCTAATAAGGATTATTTTGGGTATGTAAAAAGAGATGTTTTTAAATTTGAAAATGTAAGTGGAGTAAATATAAAACTTAAAAATATTAACTATAAATATAGTGATAAAGATTATATTACTGAAGTTAATAAGACTAGAGATAGCCTGATAGAGAAATTAAAAATTCAGCAAAAAGTCGACGAAAAAAATTATTTAGAAAAAAATAATAAAAAATTAAATGAAAATGAAAAAGTAATAAGTCAAGCACAAGAGCAACTTAATAGTGTAAAAGAAAAACTTCAATTATTAAAAAATGTTGATAGTAAGAGTTACAATGAACAAGTAGAAAAATTGAATAAAGCTCAAAAAGAGATTGATAATAATAAAAAGCAACTAAATATTGGGAAGGATAGCCTTTTAGAAGAAAGTTATCCTAGATTCTCGGTAGAAAATATTAGAGGTCTAAAAAACTATGCTCAATTTATAGATTCTGCGAGTAGTTTAACCTTTGTAGCTAATGTTTTTTCGATATTTTTATTTGTTGTATCGATTTTAGTTTCACTAACAACTTTAACTAGAATGATAGACGAAAATAGGATAAACATCGGTACTCTTAAATCGCTAGGATACAGTAATTACCAAATTTCTAAAAAATATTTTGTATATGGTGGATTATCTACCTTGGTAGGTACGATATTAGGTATTATTGGAGCGTATTTGGTGATAGTGCCGATAATATATAATTCTTATGCAAGGTTTTTTACTTTTAACACACCGGAGATCGTATATACTCCAAGTATACTTATCGCAGCTTTTGTTATTTCATTAGGATGTATAAGTTTAGCGATTTATATACCTCTTAGAAAAAATTTAAGAGAAAAGAGCGCGTACTTGTTGCGTCCTAAGGCACCGAGCGGAGGAAGTAGAATATTTTTAGAAAGAATACCGTTTGTTTGGTCTAGACTTAGCTTTTTAAGGAAGGTGACCTTTAGAAATATTTTCCGCTATAAAATTAGAATGTTAATGACGATATTTGGAGTTGCAGGATGTCTAACTCTTATGTTTATAGGTTTTGGTATTCGTTATGGAGTAATAAATATTTCTAATGAACAATTCAAGGTAATTAATAAGGTAGATATCGCAGCTACTTATAATCCTTATATAGATAATGAAAGTGTAGAAAAACTTCAAAAAGAGATTGATAATAATAAGAATGTGAAAGCTAGCACCAAAGTAAATATTCAACTTGCTACTTTCGAAAGTAATAATGAAATTGTTGATTCTGCACAGCTGATAACTGTAAATAAAGACGATTATAAAGACTATATTACATTAACTAATAAAGATAATAAAGGAATTAACTTGCCAGTTGACGCGGCTGTAGTTAGTGAAAAACTTGCGTATTTGCACAAATTGAATATTGGAGATAGTTTTAATATAATTGTAAACAATAAAGAATATACGCTTACTGTTGCTGAAATTAATAAAAATTATTTTGGACATACAATATATATTAATAAAGACTATTACGAATCAGTATTTAAAAAACAGTATAAGGATAATACGTTTTTAGTACAAACTACAGGAGGTAAAGAAACCGTAGAAAATGTGGTGAGTAACCTACATAATAATAAGGATATAGTAAATATAAGTGATAATTCAAAAATTCAAGAGATACTTGATAACTTTATTAAAGGAATAGATATTATAGTGGCAGTTATGGTGATTTGTTCAGTTACATTAGCGCTTGTAGTATTATATAATTTAATAAATGTTAATGTATCTGAGCGTATTAGAGAATTATCAACGATAAAAGTTCTTGGTTTTTATCCAAGCGAGGTAACTATTTATGTATTTAGAGAAATCTTTTACTTAAGTGGGGTAGGTATTATCTTAGGTAATTATCTAGGTTATAAAATGTATTTAAAAATAATACTAGAACTCGCGGGTAGAGATATGATGTTTAGTAGTAAAGTACCTTTAGTAGTTTATTTATTAGCATCGGGTATTACAATATTGATTACTATAGTTGTAATGATAGTAATGCATAAAAAACTGAAAAAAGTAAACATGGTAGAAGCTCTTAAGGCAATAGAGTAGAATAGGAGAAAAAATGGCAATTATAATAAATGACGAAGCGAAAAAATTATTAAAAGATAAAAATAAAAACTATATATTAGTATCACTATTTCAACAGGCTTG
Organism: uncultured Gemella sp.; assembly: GCA_963535095.1. Lineage (GTDB taxonomy): Bacteria > Bacillota > Bacilli > Staphylococcales > Gemellaceae > Gemella. Next base: position 4,046 of record CAUSUW010000029.1, read on the forward strand.
TTGAGGTGGCGGAGTAAATAAAGTTATCGGGGTTTCGATAGCAAGCAAATTCGATAAAGAATTATATTCAAAATATGTAGTTGATGGAATAGATGTTTATATTGACTATAGATTAAATATAGGAGAAAATGTAGAAATAGGGGTAGAAAAATTCCTGTTTATGAAATATTTTAATCAAGTGGGGATTACTGCTTTATAAATAAAAAAACAACTAGAGATGAAAAATATCATTTCTAGTTGTTTTTGTTTATTAGTTAGAAGCAACATTAAGCTCTTCTTCTTTTTTGTGTTTGTCGTTGTAGATTTTTTTCATAATACCGATAACGATTGATAGTGCAAATAGGCACATTAATCCGATGAATAGGTTTCTAGCGCCACCTGATAGTGTACCACCTACATAAGAATAAACAATTGTTGCTGGTAATTGTCCTACACCAGTTGCTATGAAGAATCGCCAGAAACTCATATTAGTAAGACCAGCAGCGTAACTAACGAAGTCGAAAGATACGAATGGTAATAATCTACAAATAAGAATAGCTTTATCTCCGTATCGTTCGAAGAATACATCGATACTTGCCATTGCACCCTTACTTGTAAGTTTTTCTACTACGTCTCGTCCTAGTCCACGGGCGATATAGAAGCATACTGCAGCTCCTATCATTGCTGTAGACCAAGATAATACAGCTCCTAATACCCAACCGAAGATAGCAGCGTTAGATAGCGTGATTAAAAATGCTGGAATTGGTGCAGCTATTGATTGAAGTACCATTAGTACTCCAGAGACAACTGCAGCCCAAGCACCCCATCCTCGTAAATATTCGATTACTGCATTTGTATCAAATTGAGATAAAGTAGCGAATGCTGTATTAATTCCATTTTTAAAACTAGGTACTGTAAAGTAAATGACGAAGAAGATTGCAAAACATGCAAGTGTAATATATCTCACTTTTTTACGTTGTGCTTTTAATTTTTTCTCCTCTTCTGGATCTACCTCTCTTAAATCACTAAGTTTTACTTCTTTTTCTTTTAATGCTTTAAGTTCATCTTTAGTATAAACTTTTTGGTATTTAGAAAGTGTTAAAATAATATAAAGGTTTATTAAGTTAATAATAACCACAGCCACAATAAATGGAATTTTAACTTGGTTAAGTGAGCTGGCGTGCAGTACTTCACGTGCTATGTATAATAGTGTTTTTGTTTTACCAGAAAAAATAGCCATTAAGAGTATTATCGCTTCAATTATAAAGAATGTGTACTTGCGATTAATACGTTTGAAATATAAACCTGTCATTATCCCGTAAACAGTCCAAACAAAAATCACAAGACTTTGATCGGCTAACATTTCGAATTGTGTAAAGAAGAACAGAAGGAAAGCGAAGAAGTAACCAACGGCTATACCAACACTCGTAAAATAAAATAAAAGTCTTAATCGATTCATTTAATCTCTCCTTGTGATTAGCTATTATTTTTTAATACTATAAATAACAGCTGCATATGTTCCATCTTCTGGAAGAACGTCTTCGTTACCTGAAAATTTCACTTCTTTACGAGTTTCAACAGCTCCATAAGTGTATGTAGTATTTGAAATAATACCAACAGGGCAGCTATCTAAACAAGATAAACATCCTGTATTTTTATCGATAGCACGCTCTAAGTTGCCACCGAAGCGGAAATCAATTTGTTTTCCGTTGCTATCTTTTACTACTTCGTTAATGTCATATTTTTTGTCAGCGCCGTTCCATGTGATTTCGGCTTTAATTGGAGTTCCTTCAACATGTGTAGTAGTTGCATTATTTGCAGTCATATTGTTTCCGGGTTTTGCACCAATCTCAATTAGAGCGTTGTAGAATTCTTCGGGCTTAGCAAATGCAGTAAATATTGACTTAGCACCATTTGTACCACTTTGTTCTACAGAATTATGTCTTGTTGCTTCATCAAAGTATTTACCGTTAATTTTTGTAAGAACAGTAATAGTACCTGCTTCTTTATCTACTTTAATAGGTTTATCTAATGATACGCCTGCCACATAGTCTGCAGGTTGATTTGAATTTTGTGAAGTTGAATTAGATGAACTGCTACATCCAACAGCAGTAAATGCTAATCCAGCAGCCATAAGGACTGATAATATTTTTTTTGGATTCATAAAAGAAGCCCCCCTTATTCTATAAATTTATTATATATTTGTATTATAACATTTATAGAAAAACTGAACAATATTCTATATAAAATATTCTATGAACTTAATTATCGCTGCAGATATACAATTTATAATCATGAGAAAATATTATTATATTTTTTTACATCAGTTATGTTAAAAATAGTAAAAATAAAATATATATTGAATAAATAATTTATTATAATTTATATATTTTAGATTATAATACTTTAGAACAACTAAGAAGTAATTTATTGATAATTATTATCGATTATAATAAACAGTTAATAAATAGTTATTTGTATAGAAATGAGTATCATAATTATTAGCTAAATAATTGGAAATATGGTATAATAGTTCAGTTATAAACGAAAATTATAAGAAATTTATGAAAAAAAGTAAAAAACTAGAGAAAGGAGAAAAAAATGTTAATTCAATTAAATAATGTAACAAAGAATTTCGTTGTCAATGAAATTTTTTCAAATGTTAAACTAGAAATTAACGATAAGGACCGTGTTGCAATAGTAGGTAGAAATGGAGCTGGAAAGAGTACATTATTAAAAATCATTTCTGGTGCTATTAGTTTTGATAGTGGAGAGAGAACTATTTCAAAAAATACAACGGTCGGATATTTATCTCAAGAATTTATCGTTAGAGAAGATTTGTCAATTTATGAAGAGATGATCACATGTTTTGATGAAATTATTACGTTAGAAGCAGAATTAGAAAAACTTTCATTTGAGCTAACGCCGGAAAATATCGAAAATGATCCAACTTTACTTAATAAATTCGATAGATTACAAAATGAAGTGTTAACACATAAGGACTATCATTATAAGAGTAAGATAGAGAGTGTATTATACGGATTAGATTTCACAAAAGAAGTTTTTGATAAGAAAATCAGTACTTTCTCTGGTGGAGAGAAGACAAGATTATCGATGGCTAAACTATTGTTAAGTGAGCCAGACTTACTAGTTTTAGATGAACCTACCAACCACCTTGATATGGAAAATGTAGCATGGCTAGAAAATTATCTTTCATCATACAATGGTGCAATAGTTATAGTCAGTCACGATAGATACTTTTTAGATAAAGTTGTAAATGTTGTATATAACTTAGAATTCGGTAAACTTAAAAAGTATGTAGGTAACTATTCGAAATTCTTAGTACAATATGAAGAAGATTATGAAAAACAATTAAAAGAATATACGAGTCAGCAGAAGGATATAAAAAAATTAGAAGAATTTGTTCAGAAGAATATAGCAAGAGCATCTACTAGTAAAATGGCTAAAAGTCGTCAAAAAGTATTAGACAAGATGGACCTTATCGACAATCCGAAAAAAGATGATAAGGCAGCAGGTATAGAGTTCTTAATTAAGGAACAAAGTGGTCGTGATGTTCTAACGATTAGTGGTTTACAAGTAGGTTATAATGGCAATAAAGTAGGACAGAGTTATAATCTTTCGGTGTATAAAGGTGACAGAATAGCTATTGTCGGAAGAAATGGTATAGGAAAATCTACTTTAATAAAAACTATAGCTAAGAGACAAAAAGAAATTTCTGGTTCAGTTCAATATGGAAGTAAAGTGTCATTAGGATACTATGATCAAAAACAAGCAGAGTTTGAATCTTCAAAAACAATATTAAATGAATTGTGGGATGAGTATCCTCTAATGAAGGAAGCGGAAGTAAGGACAGTACTTGGTAGATTCTTATTTAGAGGTGATGATGTTCTTAAAATAGTAAGAGATCTTTCTGGTGGAGAAAAAGCAAGATTGCAACTTGCAAAACTGATGTTGGAGAAAAACAATCTCCTTATATTAGATGAGCCAACTAACCACCTTGATATTACTAGTAAACAGGTATTAGAAGAAGCTCTTAAAAATTATGAAGGGACTATTCTTTTTGTCAGTCATGATAGGTACTTCATTAATAAGATTGCTAATAAAGTACTAGATATTACTGATAATGGTCATAATATATACTTAGGAAATTATGATTACTATTTGGAAAAAAGAGAACAAGAGAGAATAGCTCAACAATTAACTAAACAGAATGAAGAAGTAGTTGTTGAAAGAGAAGCAAATAACTATATTCTAGATAAAGAAGCAAAAAGACGTGTTCGAAAACTAGAGAGAACTCGTGATGAATTGATGAATAAAATTGAGACTTTAGAAGAAAAAATACAAGCTGTAAATAATGAACTTGCCAAAGAGGAAGTTTATACTGATGTAATAAAAACTCAAGAATTTAATGAGCAGTTAAAACAGCTGAATTCTGAATTAGAAGAGTTAAACGATTCTTGGTTAGAAATTGAAGAGGAATTAGAGAGTATTAATGGATAGTAAAATTAAAATAACGACTTATGTTGATTCTGAAAAAATACATGAAGAATCTTATCTAGGAAGCTTTTTGGAGCAAACAAGTAGTGAAAAAATAAACTATAGTGATAAAAATAACAAAAAAATAGAGATTTTTATTGACAAAATAAAAGAAAGTGTTAGTATAGAAAAAGACGATTCAAAAATGTACTTAGCATACACGAAAACAAGCAATGACTACAGTACACAATATGGTCAGATGAAGTTAGAAACACAGCTTGTAAATATAAGTAAAAAAACAAAAAATAACCTTACTTTGTACGAGATAGTGTACAATATACATTTCGGAAGTAATGATAAACAGCAAAATAAATTGAAAATATTAGTGAAAAATATATAGTAGGTAATTAGGAGGGATTTTTGGTGAAAAATAAAATAGTAGAATTAATTCAAAATTCTTTAGCCAAATTAGAAATTGATGGAGTAGATATTCATGTAGAAACTCCAAAAAATACAGATAATGGAGATTTTTCTTCTAACGTAGCGATGCAATTAACAAGAGTTTTACGTAAAAACCCTAGAGTTATTGCCGAGGAAATAATCAGTAATATAGAAGAAGATGAAGCGGTAGAAAAAATTGAAATAGCTGGGCCAGGATTTATTAACTTTTTCGTTAAAAAATCAAGTCTTGGTAGTGTCGTTGGAAAAATCTTAGAAGATGATTTTAAATATGGTGAAAACAACATAGGACAAGGGAAGAAAGTCCTTTTAGAGTATGTGTCAGCTAACCCAACAGGAACATTACACGTAGGGCATGCAAGAAATGCTGCATATTCTGATTCATTAGCAAGAATAATGAAAAAATCAGGATATGATTTATCGCGTGAATACTATATCAATGATGCAGGTAATCAAATTAATAATCTTGTAATTTCAGCGATTACTAGATATAAACAAGCTCTAGGTATGGATGCTGAAATGCCAAAGGATGCATACCACGGTGAAGATATTAAAGTTTTAGGTCAAAAACTAAAAGATGAATTCGGTGAATCATTATTAGAAAGAGAAGACTTAAATGAATTTATTCGTGAGTATGCAGTAGCGTATGAAATGGAAAATATTAAAAAAGACCTTGGTGATTTTGGTTTAGAATATGATGTATTCTTTAGTGAAAAATCATTATATGAGAATGGTCTTGTAGACAAAGCATTAGAATCTCTTAGAGAACAAGGTTTTGTTTATGAAAAAGATGGAGCTTTATGGTTAGAAACAACAGCTTTAGGTACAGGGGATGACAAAGACCGTGTATTAATTAAAGCAGATGGTTCGCTAACATACTTAACTAGTGATATAGCTTATCACAAAAATAAATTAGATCGTGGATTTGATTTATTATTAGATGTTCTTGGTGCTGATCACCACGGATATATTGCAAGACTAAAAGCAAGTATCGTTGCAATGGGGTATAAAGCAGAGCAATTAGAAGTTCTAATTATGCAAATGGTACAGCTTCTAAATAATGGGGAAGTTGTAAAAATGAGTAAGAGAACAGGTAAGGCAATTACACTTCGTGATTTAATAGATGAAGTGGGAGCTGATGCTGCTCGTTACTTCTTAGTAATGAGAAGTGCAGATAGTCACTTAGACTTTGATTTCGCTGTGGCAAAAGAACAATCAAGTGATAATCCACTATACTACGTTCAATATGCTCACGCTAGAATTTGTTCAATCTTACGTCAAGCAGCTGAACAAGCTGAGTACGATGTTAATAACTGTGATTATGAATTATTAACAGATGAGCACTCAGTAGACTTATTGAAAAACTTAGCGTATTATCCAGAAATAGTTGCACAAGCAGCTAAAAACTATGAACCACACAGAATTTGTAATTATTTACAAAGTCTTGCAAGTTCGTTCCACAAATTCTATAATAATAATAAAGTTATAACTGAAAATAAAGAGCAAACTCAAAGTTACCTAGCATTAATCACTGCTGTTAAGATAACTTTAAGAAACGCTTTAGAGTTAATCGGAGTATCAGCTCCAGAAAAAATGTAATAAATATAAAAGAAGGGAATCTAATATAAATGGTAAAATTAAAAGATTTAAGCGCAGAAAAAATTAAGGAAATGTCACTAATAGATTTATGTTATGCATATATGGTAGAAGAAGGAATTGAAAAATTAAATATTTATGATTTCCTAGATTATATTAAACCATTAAGAAATGTTGATGAGGAAGAATTCACTGCACAAGCAGCATATTTCTACACAGATCTAAACTTAGATGGACGTTTTGTATGCGTTGAAGATGGTAGTTGGAAATTAAGAGATAGTTTATTCGTAGAAGATATTAAAAACTTCGTTGAGCCAAGTGTTCAAAAATTTGAAATTGATGATGAAGATGATATTGAAGAGCTTGGAGAAGAAGAACAAGAAGATATACATGATGAAGTTGATGCTCTAATCGAAGAAGAAGATATGGAAGAAAGTGAAGATGTCTTCGATTTTGATAATGATGGTATTGTATCAAAATTCAATATTGCAACTGAAGAAGAAGAGTTTTAATAAAAGAGCCGTAAGGCTTTTTTATTTTTTTTGAGTCTTTTTTGTTGCATATTATATTAATATGAAGTATAATAGAGAAAGTCAATAAAACATATAGTAAAAATTGTAATACAGGTTCTAAGTTTTTTAAGTGAATAACACAATATCACATTTATTTTATTTATTATCTTTAACAGCAAGAATACGATTGATTATTGATAATAAAATATAAAATAAAAAGGAGATTGTAACTTATGAAACAAGGTACAGTAAAATGGTTTAACGAGGAAAAAGGATTCGGATTTATCGAAGTAGCAGGAGAAAAAGATATCTTCGTTCACTTCTCAAGTATTAAAAAAGATGGATTCAAAACTTTAAAAGAAGGCGATAAAGTTGAATTTGAAGTTGAAGATGGTGCTCGTGGACCACAAGCAGCTAACGTAGTTGTTCTTTAATTAGAAAAGTAAGAAAGTTATAATTAGACTGTTAAGTCTAGTTATAACTTTCTTATTTTTTAAGACTAAAAATCATTATAAATTAATTGGAAAATATCAGAAAGTTACTATAATGGTAATATGTTGAAAACGAATACGATTTTATTGAAAAATTTTCTGTAATAAATTATAATAAAATGAAAAGGTATAAGATATCATTTATTACAGTGTCTATTTAAAAGAAGATAAACTTCTTTAATATACTCTCGTAATGAAGTATTGATCAAAGGTTGATATTTTATCAAAATAAAAGGAGATTTATAAGATGAAAATTACAGAAGTAAATACACCAAAAGCACCAAAAGCTGTAGGACCATACGTACAAGCAAACAAAGTAGGCAGTCTAATTTTTTGCTCGGGTCAATTAGGAATTAACCCAGAAACTGGAAAAATAGTTGAAGGTGGAGTTATCGAAGAAGCAAAACAAGTGTTTAAAAATATTGAAGCAGTTTTAGAAGAAGCAGGGAGCTCTATGAATCATGTTGTAAAATCATTAGTATTATTAAAAGATATTGCTAATTTTGCTGAAGTGAATAAAGTTTATGCGGAGCAATTCAATGATGTGCTTCCGGCTAGATCGGCTTTCCAAGTAGCAGCATTGCCATTAGGTGGTAATATTGAGATTGAAGTTATAGCTGTAGAAAAATAAGATAATAGAAAAAATCAAGGATAGCCATTGTTATCCTTGATTTTTTGCGTTATAGCTAGCAATTGCAGCGTTTATTTCTTCATTTGTAAAATTAGAGATATCACCTTTTAATTCATTCTCAATGATATTTCTACTAGTGCTACCTTCCTGAGTGTAACGTATAGTATTATATGTCTCAGGTACTTGTTGACCAACAATTTGTGGATGGTTTTGAGTATTAGGTATAGATGAAGCTTTTTTAGTATCCGTAGAATTATTCTTAGTACTATTAGAATTTTTATTAGTAGATGTAGTTTCTTTTTTAGAGACTACTCTATTTTCTATTTCTTTTTTAGTTTCTTCTTTTTTCGTAACATTAGTTTTGTGATCTTGTTCCAATTCTGAGGTTTCAGAATTTAATAATTTTTCTTTTAAGGCTTCGTATTTAAATTCATACTTAGCTATAATAGCTTTAACTTGATCAGCATAGTTAGGTGAAGTTGTATCTAATTCTAAAATCTCAGTAAGAGCATTATCATAATTATCTAATTGTGTATCTAAATATGAAATTGCTTTTGAAAAAGTATGATTTGTGTCTAATTTTTTTGCTTGTTTTAAACGTTCATAAGCAGTTTCTGTGTCTGCATTATTAAGTGCATTATCGATTTTTACTAGTTCACTAGCAATATTAACTTCATTATCAATATTTCTTAATGTTTCTTTAGCTTTTTCTGTAGTTAAAGTTTCAAGGCCGTTTAAGCCAGTTTTAAAATCATATGAATCATTAATTAATGATATATATTTTGAATGTTCTTCTTTGAAATTCTTATTTCCTGCATTAAGGTAGTAATATGTCCCACCTACTAAGAAAAATATTGCTAATATAGGCATTAAAACAGAGATTATTTTTTTCATAAAGGGTTACACTCCTTTCTTTAATGTCTTTAACTATAATTAATTGTATAATGTTAAGGAAAAAAAATCAAGTGAAGTAAATAATAAGTAATTAATTTAAATATGCATTTTATCTGTTTGGTTGCTTAGGAACTGTCTAGTATAGTGAAATAAATAGTAGCTATTAATATTGAATTTTGTAGAAAAATAATCTTATATACAGGATAGAATATTTGGAATAGATTTTAAAAATAATAAGATGAAATATATAATAATTTCTTGACAATAGTAATAGTTTGGTATAATATATTTAAAAGAAACGTGACAAAAAAAGTAAAAAGAATTTTATTTTATGTTTTAATTAAAGAGAATTTAATCCCTTGGCTGAAAGATTAAATATTAATGATTAAAATAAGTAACACTTTTTGTAAAACTTAATAATTTAAAAATAAGGTATCGATATTTCGATATGAATTAGGGTGGCACCACGAATTTAGTTATCGTCCCATATAGTATAAGCTATATGGGGCGATTTTAATTTATATTGAAGTATTATTTGAAGATAAATTATTGAAAGGAGAATGAAATGGTAATTAGTATGCCAAGAGGGACTCAAGATATACTACCTGAAGAAAGTATTAAATGGCAGTATATTGAAGGGAAACTAAGAGAAATTAGCAAGAACTTTTGCTATGAAGAAATTAGAACACCAATGTTTGAATCAACAGAATTATTCAGTAGAGGTGTTGGAGACACTACTGATATAGTTCAAAAAGAGATGTATACTTTTCAAGATAAAGGAAATAGATCTTTAACACTAAGACCTGAGGGAACTGCTGGAACAGTTCGTTCTTATATAGAAAATAAATTATTTGCTAAAACAATTCAACCACAAAAACTATACTATGTTGGTCCGATGTTTAGATATGAGAGAAAACAAAAAGGACGTTATCGTCAATTCGTTCAATATGGAGTTGAGGTGATTGGGGAAGAAAGTCCGAAAATTGATGCTGAGGTAATTAGCTTAGCTTACAATATTTACAGAATGTTTGGTATAGAAAATATCAAAGTAAGTATTAACTCTTTAGGTAATCCCGAAGAAAGACAAACTTATAATGAAGCATTAGTAAAACATTTTGAACCTAGAATAAATGAGTTTTGTGAAGATTGTAATAATAGACTTTACAAAAACCCTATGAGAATTTTAGATTGTAAAGTTGATGCGGAACATGAACTTATAAAAACAGCACCAAAATTATTAGATTACTTAGGTGAAGAGTCTAAGCAATATTTCGCAGAGGTTCTAAAACACTTAGATGCATTAGGTGTAAAATATGAAATTGATCATAATTTAGTTCGTGGATTAGATTACTATACTCATACTGCATTTGAGATTATGATAGATAATCCTGAAGTGGAATTAAAAACACTTTGTGGAGGTGGTCGTTATAATGGTTTAATTAAATTGTTAGATGGACCGGAAGATAAAAAAGGTATTGGTTTTGCTTTAAGTATCGAAAGATTATTATTAGCACTAGAAAGTGAAAATATTGAATTACCTATAGATGATACGATCGATGTATTTGTAGTTGCTATGGGTGAGAAAGCTTCAAATGCTGGAGTAAAACTTACTAATGATTTAAGATTAGCTGGATATAGCGTACAAAATGATTATTTTGATAAAAAAATGAAAGCTCAAATGAAGATTGCAGATAGATATAATGCAAAATATTCTATAATAATTGGACAAAGTGAACTGGAAAATGGAACACTTGTCATAAAAGACATGAAATCATTTGAACAAGAAACAATTAAGTTAGAAAACATAGTTGATTATTTACAAGAGAAATTGAGAGGAGAAAAATAATGAGCGCATACGGAAGAACGGAATACGCTGGTCGTATAGATGAAAAATATGTTGGAAAAAAAGTAACATTAAAAGGTTGGGTTAGTAAACGTCGTGACCTTGGTAACTTAATCTTTATAGATGTAAGAGATAGAATGGGTGTAGTTCAATGTGTATTCTCAGGAGAAAAAAATGTAGAATTACATGAACTAGCAGGAACTTTAAGAAACGAATTCGTAGTTTCTATTGAAGGAGAAGTAGTATTAAGAAATGAATCTACTGTAAACGAGAAAATTGCATCAGGAAAAGTAGAAGTTATCGCTGATAAATTAGAAATTTTATCAAAAGCAAAAACATTACCATTCGTATTAGACGATGCAAGTTTATCAAGTGAAGAGCTACGTCTTAAATACCGTTACTTAGACTTAAGAAGAACAGAACTTGCAGAAGTATTACACTTACGTTCAAAAATCACTAAAGCAACTAGAGATTATCTAGACAACAACATATTTGTTGATGTTGAAACACCAATTTTAACTAAGTCTACTCCAGAAGGAGCGCGTGACTACTTAGTACCAAGTAGGGTGCACCCAGGTGAATTCTATGCATTACCACAATCACCACAATTATTTAAACAATTATTAATGGTTGCTGGATTTGACAGATACTATCAAGTAGCTCGTTGCTTCCGTGATGAAGACTTACGTGCAGACAGACAACCAGACTTTACTCAAATTGATATGGAAATGAGCTTTATGTCACAAGAAGAAATTCTTACTATGATAGAAGGTTTAATTGCACATGTAATGAAAGAAGTAAAAGGTATCGATGTAGTTTTACCATTCCCAAGACTTGATTACGAAGAAGCAATGGAAAGATTTGGTAGTGATAAACCAGATACTCGCTTCGGAATGGAATTAAAAGATGTTAGTGATCTTGTTAAGAACCTAGACTTCAAAGTGTTCTCAAATGCAGTAGAACAAGGTGGAGCAGTAAAATGTATCGTAGCTAAAGGATGTGCAGAGAAATATTCTCGTAAAGATATCGACGCTTTAGGTAAATATGTTGCAAACTATGGTGCTAAGGGATTAGCATGGGTTAAAGTAACAGAAGAAGGATTAAATGGAGCAATTGCGAAATTCTTTACAGATGAAGTAGCACAAGAATTAGTGGCTCGTGTAGATGCAGAAGTTGGGGATATTATTTTATTTGCTGCAGACAGTAGGAAAGTATGTTACGCATCATTAGGTGCATTACGTCAAAAATTAGCAGTTGATTTAGACTTAATTGATAAAGATAAATACAACTACCTATGGGTAGTAAACTGGCCTTTATTAGAATATGATGAAGAAAAAGGTCGTTATAGTGCAGCTCACCATCCATTCACAATGCCAAAAGTAGAAGATGTTGAACTATTAGAGACAGCACCAGAAAAAGCATATGCACAAGCTTATGATATAGTACTTAATGGATATGAGTTAGGTGGAGGAAGTATCCGTATTTACGATAAAGAAGTTCAATCTTCTATGTTTAAAGCATTAGGATTCACACAAGAGCAAGCTCAAGAACAATTTGGATTCTTATTAGATGCATTTGAATATGGTGTACCACCTCACGGAGGATGTGCCCTAGGATTAGATAGATTCGTTATGTTATTAGCTGGACGTGATAACTTACGTGATACAATTGCGTTCCCTAAAACTGCGAATGCGGCAGATCCAATGACTCAAGCTCCATCATCAGTTGATTTAGAGCAATTACTAGAGTTAAACATTTCACTATTAAGAAAGTAAATTAAATAGTAATATAATACTTATCTGAGGAAGAGTTAATCTTTTCCTCAGATTTTTTTAAAAATTGTATTGACATAAAGTAAAACAAATGATAGAATAGTAAAAGTCTTCTCAAGAAGAAGACGAACAATCAAACATTTCAA
>CAUSUW010000030.1:0-16528 GCA_963535095.1 uncultured Gemella sp.
AATTTCATAATAAATAGCCCTCCAAAATTTGTCCAAATTTTGGGGGCTATTACCAGCATAAAGATGGTTATTTTTTATTGTCTTTTTTAATGCTACAATACATGTACTAACTACTGAAACAATCAAAAGATTTATTCCAATAATCGTCTGTACAATTTCAATCTGACAAAATCATTGCAATTAAATTATGTTTATGATAAAATGAAATTATAAAAGAGAGAGCCGTTTTAAAGACGGTGGCTCGAATATTTTAGTATTAAATAACTATCTTACCCTAAGCCAAAGCGTAAAGATGGTTATTTTTTATTGTCTTTTTTTAATGCTACAATACATGCACTAACTACTGAAACAATCAATAGATTTATTCCAATAATCGTCTGTACAACTTCGTAAACTGACAACTTGCTACTCCTTTCATCAAGATTTTAGTGTATGCGAGCATAGCACCATCCCCTTTCTTATTGAAGTAGCCACCATCTTTATCGAGGACTAATGCCCCCTAACTTCTCTCTCCAGTTTTGATTATATCAAATTAAACTATCATAATCAACTATTTATAAATACTAATATATCAACACTTTTTACTAAATAATTATACTTTTTATACTCTGCCAATATAAAAAATAAAGTTGATACTCCCTATGGTATTAAAGATTCTTCCCCTATTGAGTGGAAATAATGAGGTGTACTTTGGAATTATTAGGAGTTTAACGACGACATAATTCTTAGGTACAGTGTATGCAACAAGAACTTTAATCTTAACGAACAAAGTGAGGCAAAGATTATTAGTTCTAACTGCTATTACAAATATAATTTGAATGGAGAATCCTAATTTAACTTCGTTTTTAGTTGTTATAAATGTTACAAATCTATTTAATTCAATTAGGTTCCCCACTTAAATCCCTTTTTTATGATAGGAGATATATAAATAAAACTCTATAAACTACTTATTCTTCCCAAATAATCTTTGGAAAAATCCAACCTTCTCCTCTACATCTTGAATTTTTTCTTCTTCAACAATATTTTCTTGCTTATCATCTGATTTTAGTGGAACATTTATCCATTCATGGAAAGAATCTTGGAAAATTTCAACAAATAGATCTGCATTTGTCTTACTTGAACTCAAAACCTTATTCTCTAGTGCTTCAGAATAAACTTTTGATGGTTTAGTGTTATCCACTCCATACCTAGAACTTTGAAAATTATGATCAAGTTCGCTCATCTTAATCATATAAATATTCCTTTTTAATATTCTATCACTCTATATTTTCTTTTCTACGCAGTCTTCACTTCAGCAACATAGTATTTAGACTTACTGTGTCCACCTTTATAATTTTTATTATTTTGTTTTAATGTTATTGTTGAAATTTTTGTTTTTGTCATAGCATCAAGTACATCAATCTTAATACTATCCCCTTCTGTTTTCCAGTTTTCTTTTTTATCTAATACTTGTGGATAATTATGACCTCTTTCTACAGATACGAATACAAGTGTATTGTCTTCTTTGTAGTAGTATATCTCGCTATCTTTAGGGAATGTAGTCGCTCCTGAAGATTTTCCATCAATCTCACTGAATGCCGGACTTTGTAGTAGCTCTAGTGCTTCTTCTTTAGAATATGTTTTATCCGAAAATTCATTAACTACATCTACGAAATCTTGTACTGAAACTTTCGCTAATGGTACTCCTTCTGGTGAATTGAATTTTGTAGATTTATCTTGAGTAATCCATGCTAATAAGTTTGTTTGTTCATTTAATTTTGATAAATCATTTCCTGAAATAGCTACTAAGTGAGCTAATTTTTCCGCAGCTGCTAAATTATGTTTAACTTCTGTTTTTTCTTTTGAAGCTGTTTCTCTATTCTCTGTATTTTCTTTTTTATTTTCTTTTTGCTCTGGGTTGTTTTTTTGATCTGAATTTTTTGATACCTCTTTCCCTGCACATCCTGTTATAGCTAGGGCCCCTGCTGCAAGTAACATTAATAATTTTTTATTCATACACTCATCTCCTTTTGTTTATTTATCTATATTATACCATATTTTAGTGATAAAAAAAGTAGTCCTTGAAGCATATAGTTTTCAAAGACTACTGTATATATTATCTTAAACCTTTATCGTATGGAATACCAAGTGCTTCTGGAGTAGAAGTTTTCTTAGAAAATACGATAAGTGCAATGATTGTAGCTACGAATGGGAACATGTTCCAGAATGATACCGGAATTGGTAGGTCTGGTGCTAAGATAGAAACTTTCTCAGCGAATACTTTAGTTCCTCCGAAGAATAACGAAGCTAATGTGATTGTAATTGGGTTATATTTACCGAAGATTAATGCTGCTAATGCTAAGTATCCGAATCCGTATACTGTGATTGCTGCGTTGAATCCTTGAGAGAATGTAGTTGCAATGATAGCTCCAGCTAATCCTGCTAAACATCCTGAGATAAATACCCCAATGTAACGATATTTAAATACATTTAATCCAAGTGAATCACTCGCCTGTGGGTTTTCCCCTACAGAACGTAAACGTAATCCGAATGGACGTTTGTAAATTACATAATATGTTACAATTACTAAAATTACAGCTATAAATACTGTTGGGTAAATAGTAAATTTACCAAATACTGTATATCTTGGGAAACCACTTGCTAATAATAGTTCATATGTACCATTGAAGTGGTTAACTAAGAATAACGCTATAGCTGGTGTAATTAAGTTAATCGCCGTACCTGAGATAACTTGGTCAGCTTTTAAGTTAATACTGATATATGCGTGGATTAATGACATTAAACCACCAGCAAGTGTCGCAACAACTAAACAAATTACTAATTGAAATAATGTTGGAGATCCATCGAACACTGATAATGCTAATAGTGATGCAACGAATGATCCGAAAATTACGAAACCGTCAAGGGCAATGTTAACAACCCCACTTTTTTCTGAATAGAAACCACCGATGGCAGCTATAAGAATTGGTGCAGTATATTGTAACATTGAGTCTAATAGTGATAATACTGTATCCATCTATTTATCTCCTTTCTGTTTCTTACTACTAAATAATTTATCAAGCAACTTGTTATCAAAGATAGCTTTAGCTGCAACAAATAATACGATTAAACCAATTAAGATGTTCGCGATGTCTTTTGGAATACCGATGAATGATAATTGTGGAGTTAATACTCCTAGGAATCCGAATAATAATGCTCCTAATAATGATCCAACAGCTGTGTTAGCTCCGATTAATGCAACCGCAATTCCCATGTATCCAAATCCTTGGAATGTTGAACCTGCAACTACTTGTCCTACAGGTCCCATATTGTAAAGAGCACCACCTAAACCAGCGAAAGCTCCTGAAATAGCCATAGATAACACAGTGTTTCTGTTAACTTTCATACCTACGAATTTTGATGCATTCGGGTTAAATCCTACAGAACGTAATTCATAACCGAATACTGTTTTTTCCATAACGATATAGAAAATAATAACACTAAAAATAGCTAAGAATAAATCTGTTCCTAAACGATAGTTGTTGAAAATACCTTCAACTAAACTATTTTGTAAGTATCCTGTTCCATCGGCTGAAACAATCGGTTTAGAAATAATATCATTAGTTCCTCTAATATATTTAGGCACAGCAAATTGTACGAAATATAAAGCTGTGTAGTTTAACATAATTGTTACAACTACTTCACTGATATTGAATCTAGCTTTTAAGTAACCTGCAATAGCTGCCCAAAGACCACCTACTACAATCCCAACTAAAATACTAGTAATTAATACTAAATAGAAGTTCATACCTTCCATTTTAATCGCAACAAGTCCAGCGAAAAGTCCACCCATAATAAATTGACCTTCTGCTCCAATGTTGAATAAACCTGTTCTAAATGCAAATGCAACAGATAATCCAGTACAAATAAGCGGAATTGTTGATACAAAAATTTCAGCTACACTGTTTGAGTCTGAGAAAATATCTCCGATTACTCCAAACACATCTCCTGGTGCTGCCCCTATCGCTGAAATAAGAATAGCTCCTATAATAAATGAAGCTAATATCGGTAGCACCGCATTAGTTAAAACTTTCTTTAACATACGTTCTCCTCTCTACTTCTTAACCCCTGCCATAAGCAGACCAAGTTGTTCTTTTGTTACATTTTCATCATTATCCACGATATCAATGATGTTACCATTGTGGATAACCGCAATTCTATCAGATAATGTTAAGATTTCATCTAAGTCAAATGAAATTAATAGAACTCCATTACCTTTATCACGGTAGTCGATTAACATTTTGTGAATACCATTAATAGCCCCAACATCAAGTCCACGAGTAGGTTGTGTTGTTACTAATAATTTTGGATGTAATTCTAAAGCACGCCCGATAATAAGTTTTTGTTGGTTACCACCACTCATACTACGTGCAGAAATTTTCTCATCTCCAGCTTTACGAACATCATATTTTTCACAAATTTCTTTCGCGAATTTTGAGATAATATTTTTCTTCAAGAATCCACGGTTAGAGAATTTTTCTGTGTAATAGTTTTCTAAGACTGAGTTTTCTTCAACACTGAAGTCTAGTACAAGACCATCTTTGTGTCTATCTTCTGCAATGATCTCAAGTCCAAGCTCTTTACGTTTTGCAGTAGATAAAGAATTAATTTCTTTTCCGTCGAAAATAATTTTCCCTTTTGTTTCTTTAAGTAAAGCATTTAGTACTTCTACAAATTGTTGTTGACCATTTCCATCAACCCCTGCGATACCTAGAATTTCACGTTCACGTACATTTAAGTTAAAGTCATGAAGAATATCTTTTTTCTCAGTAGTATCAGCATAAACACCTGAAACTTCAAGAATATTTTTCTTACCTTCTCTTGAACGCTCATATTTAATAATTTCTAAGTCTTTACCAATCATAAGACTAGCTAATTGTTCTTTTGTAGTTTCTGCTATTTCAACAGTTCCAAAGTACTCACCACGACGAATAATACTACAACGATTTGCAACAGCCATAATTTCGTTAAGTTTGTGAGTAATTAATAAAATAGTTTTTCCTTCTGCTTGAAGATTTTTTAGAATAGCTAAGAATTCTTTAATTTCAGCAGGAGTTAAAACTGCAGTAGGTTCATCAAAAATTAAGATGTTTGCATCTCTATATAACATTTTAAGGATTTCTACCCTTTGTTGCATCCCTACACTAATATCCCCAACTAATGCTCTAGGATCAACTTCTAAACCATATTTTTTAGATAGTTCTGTAATCTTTTCAGCTGCGCTATCTAAATCGATTTTCCCACCTTTTACTTCTTCCATACCTAAGATAATATTTTCAGCAACAGTGAAGTTTTTAATAAGTTTAAAGTGTTGGTGTACCATACCAATCCCTAGTTTATTAGCATGCTTAGGATCTTTAATATCAACTTCCGTACCATTCAACTTAATAACACCGGCTTCTTGATGGTACATACCAAAAAGAACCGACATCAACGTAGATTTTCCAGCACCATTTTCACCAAGCAAAGCATGAATTTCATTGTTCTTTACCTGAATAGTGATATCTTTATTTGCGTAGAAGTCGCCAAACTTTTTAGTTATGTTTAGCATTTCTATAGCGTACATATCTTTACCTCTCTTTTATATATTCTTACATACTATATATTATAATATATTTTGACAAACTAGTATAGCTTTTTAAGGTATTTTTTTATTTATATTTAATATTAGTTTACTACATAGTAAATTAATTAAAATCTATACTGTATTCGTTTTAAAATTTTATAATATAATATGGTTTTTCTAACTTAAATAATCATTGATACAATATAAATTTTTTAATACTATTTAAGAAATATAATAGTA
The DNA here is from genome assembly GCA_963535095.1 of uncultured Gemella sp. GTDB lineage: Bacteria > Bacillota > Bacilli > Staphylococcales > Gemellaceae > Gemella. Next base: position 5,846 of record CAUSUW010000030.1, read on the forward strand.
ATTATCACAAAAAAAGACCTAGCATTTGCTAGGTCTTTTTACTATAAACTTTTTAAAATTAAAGTTCTCCGTCGATATTAGCTTTATCAGCTACACCAGCTGCATCAGCTGCAACTGTTGCTTTTCCAGCTTTAAGATCTTCAACAACTGTTTTAATTTTAGCTTTGATATCATCGCTTAAGTTAGGATTTTCTGCTGGAAGTCCAACACCATCTTCTTTAATAGTGAAGACTTTAGCTGTTCCACCTTCAAATTTGTTAGCTTTGATAGCGTCTAAGATGTTAGCAACTGCTACGTCGATACGTTTAACAGCTGAAGTTAAGATAACTGATTTTTCAACATCTTTTCCGTCTTTATCTTTAGCTTTGAATACACCTTCAGAATATTGGTCTTTATCTACACCAACGATCCAGTGTTTAACTTCTCCACTTTCTTTAAGGTCTTTAGTTGCTCTTTCTTGAGCTTCTTTAATAGAACCACTTCCAGTACCACCAGCTGCTACGAAGATTACGTCAGCTCCAGCATCGAACATAGTTGCTGCTAAAGTTTTACCTTTGTTAGTGTCGTTGAATGAACCACTGTAGTTGTATACAACTTTGATGTCTTTTTTAGCTGCTTTAGCACCTTGAACGAATCCAACACCAAATTTAACTACTGCTGGGATTTTAGCTCCACCAATGTATCCAACTTTACCAGTTTTTGATTGTAAAGCTGCTGCATATCCTGCTAAGTATCCTGCTTCGTGTTCTGAGAATGTAACTGATTCTACGTTTTTGTTTTGAACTACACCATCGATGAAGATGAATTTTTTATCTGCAAATGAATCTGCAACTTTTGGTAATTCTTTTTCAAAGTAGAAACCAGCTAATGAAATTACGTCAGAAGCTTTTGCTGCATTTTGTAAGTTTGCTGCAATATCACTTTGGTTTTTAGTTTCGATTGGGTTTAGTGCTTTTCCACCATTTTTTTCAGCCCAAGCTTTTACTGTCTCAACGTTACTTTGGTTGAAACTTTTATCTTTTGCTCCACCTTCGTCAGTTACAACACCGATTTTTAATCCAGAGTTGTTAGAAGATGAATTTCCGTTAGATGATTTAGAAGAACATCCAACAATAATTAATGCTGCTGATAAAACAACTGCTATTAACGAAAATACCTTTTTCATAAATAAAAAGTCTCCTTTATTTGTATATTGTTTATATCTAAATAATACCACATTATCTTTGAAACTTCAATGATTTATTTTTGAAATGTTAACATTTTTTTATAATGTTCGTTTTATAATTATAAAAAGCTATAAAAACAACTTTTACAGCTTATATTATATCTATTCTTCTTCATTTCCATAGAATTATTTTAGAATTATAAAGCATTTCCAAAACATTAATAACGTTTACAATTTAACACGAATTTTCATATATTATTTATTATTACACATTAATTAAATAAATTAAAATAACACTATAAAAAAGGATTTATTAAAGAATTAGAAATTTACGAACATTAAAATATAATACTCTTATTATAAGTAATTAATACACACTAATAGTTGTAGATAAATAAAAAAATCTCTATAGAACTAAAAGTTCCATAGAGATTCCAACATTAAATTTTTTTATAATTCCCCGTCAATATTTGTAGCTGCTCCTTTAGCTTTAAGCTCATCTCCAGTAGCTACTACTTCAACTTTTCCTGATTTTAATTCTTCTATAGCTTTAGCAATTTTTGATTTTGCCTCTTCGCTTAAGTTAGGATTCTCTTTTGGAATACCTACACCATTTTCTTTAATACCAAAAATGTGTTCTCCTTTTGAGAATTTTCCTTCTTTAATTTCATTTAAAATTTTTGTTACAGCTACTTCAATATTTTTAACAGCAGAAGTTAAGATAGCAGATTTTTGATATTCTTTTCCATCTTTATCTTTACCTTTAAAGATACCTTCTTCATATTGGTCTTTATCCACACCAACAACCCAGTGTTTAATTTCTCCACTCTTAGACATATCAATTATTCCACGTTCTTTAGCTTCTGAAATTACTCCGTTTCCTGTATTTCCAGCAGCAACGAAAATTACATCTGCTCCTGAATCAAACATAGTAGCTGCTAATGTTTTCCCTTTATTTGTGTCTGAAAATGTTCCACTGTAATTGTACATTACTTTAATATCACTTTTAGCTGCTTTAGCACCTTGTACAAATCCAATTCCAAATCGTTCTACTGGTGGAATTTTAGTCCCTCCGATAAATCCAACTTTTCCTGTTTTAGATTGTAAAGCTGCTGCATACCCTGCTAGATAACCAGCTTCTTGTTCTTTAAAAATTAATGAAGCAATATTTGGAGCATCTACAAAACTATCTACATACATAAATTTTTTATCTTTATATTGCTCTGCAGTCTTTGTAATTTCTTTTTCAAATTCAAATCCAGCTAGAGATACAATATCAGATACCTTTGCAGCATTTTGTAAATTAGCAGCTAAGTCTGCTTGATTCTTCGTTTCGATAACAACTGGATCTTTAGCACCATTTGCTTTAGCCCACGCTTGAATCGCCTCTACGTTAGCCTGGTTAAAACTCTTATCTTTTGCTCCACCTTCACCAGTTACGACACCAATTTTATATCCGCTCTTTCCGTCAGATTTAGTGTCATTCTTAGCACTCTTTGAAGAACAACCAACAACAATTAATGATAATGCAACTAAAATTGCAAATATAGTACGTAATTTTTTCATAATGTCCTCCTAAAAATATTTATGTACTACGTTCATAATACAATATTTTTAAAGCGCTTGCAAATATTTTTTGAGCTTTTTTTAAATTTTTTTAACACAACTAAAAATTAGATTAAATAAATCATAACACTATAGTACATATTGATATTCTTTTTTCCATTTCAATAGCATCATTAAAAATAACATAAACGTATTTATATTAAGTATATAAACGTTGATAATAATTAATATAAAATTATATATTTTCTGAATTTTTTATGCTATAATAACTTTGATAAAGCATTTTCAGGAGGATTTATATTATGACATATTATCAGAATATTATTGAGACGGCAAATTACATAATAAAATATTTTAATGAGCCAATAGACTACGCAGTTGTTTTAGGTAGTGGTATTACACTTGAGCTTGAAGATCAACAAGAACTTGGTTACGAAGCTATTCCACTTTTTCCAGGAAATAAACATGCTAATCGAGTAAAAGGGCATGCAAATAAACTAACTTTCGGAAAGATTTCTGGGAAAAATGTATTAGTATTAAACGGACGTCTTCACTATTACGAAGGATACAGCATGAAAGATGTTGCCTTTATGACATATGTTGTTAAACACCTTGGTGTAAAAGGGTTATTCATCACTAACGCTTGTGGAGCTATTAACACAAACTTTAGTGAAGGAGATATCGTATGTCTTGATGACTTCATCTCACTTGTAAACAACAACCCTCTAATGGGAGAAAATGACCCGCGTCTAGGAGAAAGATTTGTTGACATGACAACTCCTTTTGATTCGTACTTAGTTGAGACTTTACACAATTCTGCAAAAAAATTAGACCTTACTTTACACACTGGTGTTTACGGATTCTTCCAAGGTCCTTATTTTGAAACACGTGCAGAAATTCGTGCATTTAAGACTATGGGATGTGACCTTGTAGGTATGTCTACGGTACCTGAGGTAATCGCCGCAAACCACGCATCACTTCCAGTTGCAGTATTAGCATGTGCTACTAATATGGCTACAGGTATTCAAGAGAAAAAACACGATCACGAGCACGTACTACAAACTGCACAAAAAATTAGTGCAAACCTGAAAAAACTTTTAATTGAAACACTACAAAATTTAAAATAATAAGGAGTTAAATTATGGAAAAAACTATTTTCGAAAAAATTATTGATGGAGAAATCCCAAGTTATAAAGTATATGAAGATGAGCATGTATATAGCTTTCTAGATGTGTTCCCTATTACAAAAGGACACACTTTAGTAATTCCGAAAAAACACAGCAGAAATATTTTTGACTGTGATCCTGAAACAGCTGCTAACATTGGACGTGTTCTTCCGAAAATTGCTAATGCTGTAAAAGAAGCATATGGTTGTGATGGAGTAAATATCTTCCAAAATAACGAAGAATATGCTGGACAAAGTGTCTTCCACCTTCACTTCCACATTGTACCAAGATATAAAGATAAAGATATAAACTTCGATAATTTAGAAGTTAAATGGCCACCTCAAAAAGTTGAGCCTGCTGAATTCGAAGAAATTAGAAAAGCAATCGCTGATAGACTATAAGAATAAGAAAGAAACTAGGTAATTTATTCAAAATTATCTAGTTTTTATGTTATGTATTATTTTTTCTGTTTGAATAAATCTCTAGTTTACATTAATAAAAAAATCGAGGATGAAAGCTTTCTCTCATACCTCGAATTCAATAATTACAATATTATTTTCCTTCTTTTGAAGCGAATAAAGATACGATAGAATCTAGAGTTGTTTTTGGTTTTTCTTCTACAACTTCTTCTACCTCTTCATTAACTTCTTCTGCTTTTTCAATTACTGGAGCTACCGCTTCATGAATTTCTTCAAATGTAGGTTCTACTTTTTCTTCGTAGTGATCTACAACTGTTTCTTTTGCACTTTCTACAACTTCTTCTACTTTTGTAAGCGTAGGTTCTGCAGCAGGTACTACTGTTTCTTTTACTTCTTCTACTACTTCTTCTACTTTCTCTACAGCTGGTGCCGCTACTTCTTCTACTTTTTCTACTACTGGAGCAGCAACTTCTTCTACTTTTTCTACTACAGGTTCTGCAGTTTCTTTCACATCTTCTACTTTTTCAGTTACTTCAGCAACAACTTCTTCCTTAACCTCTTCAGCTTTTGCTCCTAACTCTACAAAGTTTTCTTCTACTTTTTCAAATTCTGCAGTTGCAGTTAATTCTTCTAGTTTTTCTTTAGCAAGATCTTTTTCTTCTTGTGTTCTCGCTTCTAATTCTTGAGTTTTTTCATTAATAATTGCTGTTAATTTTTCAATACCAGTTTTAGTATTTTCTTTCAGTAATTCTTTATGTTTTTCTAACTCCTTAGGATTTTTATAATAATAAGCTCCTAACGCACTCACTGCCCCTAATAAAGCACCTTTAAAAATTTTACCCATGTTTAAATTCCTCCTAAATTCTTATCAGTATTGATTTTATCAAAAAAATCAGATAATGTAAAGGATTTAAAGGTTTTTTGTTCTTATAGATTAGGTTTTTAGGCTATTTAAACTTTAAAAATTATAGAAGCTGACCCAAAAGTCCTAAAATTTAACAAAGTTCATATAAGAGCTCATAGACGTAGTGGTTTATTGATATCTAAATACGCTTTATAAAAGCTTTTTAGATATCTAACAAATTATCCGAGGATGACTCGACAAAATCCTGTTTCTAGAAATCACGATTTTCGAGTCACCCTCTATTAAAAGTTATTTTTATTTTAAATGTTTAACCCTCGCTACTATTTCTTTGTGTCGTCCTTTGATCATCGGACGAGCTTGAGGATTACCTAAATAGCCACATGTTCTCTTCACAACATCACAGCTTTTTGGATCTCTATTACCACATTCTGGACATTTAAATCCTTTTTTAGTAGGTTCAAATTCACCCTCATATCCGCATTTATAACAACGATCAATTGGTGTATTTGTTCCTAAATATCCTACCTTGTCATAAGCAAAGTCCCATACAGCTTCTAACGCTTTTGGATTCTGTTTCAACACTGGATATTCACAATAATGAATAAATCCACCGCTTGCATAATATGGATAATCTTTTTCAAAATCTAACTTCTCAAAAGACGTTGGATTTTTCCTTACATCATAGTGATATGAGTTCGTGTAGTATTCTTTATCCGTTATGTTTTCTACAATACCGAACTTCTCAGTATCCATACGACAGAACCTATCAGTCAGCGATTCACTAGGGGTTGAGTAAATACTATACCAATAATCTCCTTCTTCTGTCCATTTATCCACGCATTCCTTCATATAACGCATAATATCTAAAGTGAACTCTTTCGCCTCAAGATTTTTCTCCCATTCTCCTCCATAAAAGATACTTGCCACTTCATATAAGCCTATATACCCCAATGATAATGTAGAACGTTTATTATCAAATAATTGTTTTACCCTATCTTCAGGTTTAAGTCGTTTACCGAAAGCTCCATGCATATAAAGAATAGGTGCATTTTGAGGCTTAGCCTCTCCACAACGTTTTGCTCTGTAATCTAGCGCATCTTTACAAATTTCTAGTCTCTCTTTAAAGATTTCCCAAAATTCGTCTTTATTCCCTTTTGATTCAAGTGCTATCCTTGGAAGGTTCAATGTTACTACTCCAAGATTCATACGTCCACTCTCAACAAGTTCTCCCTGTTCGTTTCTCCATGCAGGTAAAAATGATCTACATCCCATCGGAGTCTTACAACTACCAGTAATTTTCGTAATCGTGTCATACATAAGTACATCTGGGTACATTCTTTGTGTCGCACATGATAATGCAAGTTGTTTAACATCATAGTTAGGATCTGTTGATTTTAAATTCAGACCATCTTTAATAACAAAAATCAACTTAGGAAAAATAGCAGTTCTTTTCTCTTTTCCTAATCCTTCAATTCTCACCTTAAGAATAGCTTTTTGAATCTCTTTTTCAAAGTATCCTTCACCTAAACCGAACCCTAGAGATGTAAATGGTGTTTGTCCTTGAGACGAATATAAAGTATTAATTTCATACTCTAGAGATTGCATTGCATCAAAAATATCTTTTTTAGTTTTCTTATCAGCAAATGCTTTTTGTTTTTCCTCATCATCAATCCATTCTTGAGCTATTTTTAAGTTCTTTTCATAGTTCAATTGTGCAAACGGTGCAAGAACTTCATCAATTCTATCAGCACTGCATCCACCATACTGACTTGAAGCAACATTTGCGATAATTTGGGCCATTTGAGCAGTCGCTGTTTGAATACTCTTCGGACTATCTACATCTGCATTCCCAATTTTAAAGCCTTTTGTTAGCATCTCTTTAAAGTCAATTAAACAGCAGTTTGTTAAAGGTTGATAAGGAGAGTAATCTAAGTCATGATAGTGAATATCTCCCTTTTGGTGAGCATTAGCCACATGTTTCGGTAACATTTTAAGCCCGATTGCTTTTGCTACAATACCACTAGTTAAATCACGATGCGTATTAAATACTAAACTATCTTTATTAGCATTTTCGTTTACTACATTCTCATCACGATTCACCAATTTTTCTATCGCTATATTTATATCAAGACTGCGTTCACGCTCAATATCACGCATACTTCTATAGCCAACATACTCTTCATAAATCGCCTCTTCTCCTAAAGTAAGAAGTGTATGTTCAACAACATTTTGAAGTTCATAAATTTTTATATTTTCTTTAAATCTATTCGCAATCTCCAAAATAACATTATCCACAATACCGTTAATATTAACACTATGGTTTTTTCCAAAGACGGAATGTACCGCTTTTTCTATTGCCTTATAGATTTTCTCAGCATCAAACTTTACTACACGACCATCCCTTTTTATAACTAGTAAATTTTTTGTTAAACTTTCTACTTTCGCTTTTGTATATGAATATAAATTATTATTTTGCATGTTATCCCTCATTTCTATATAATTTTAGACTCATAAAAATATTATAATACTATCTTATCCCAAAAAAATTTCCCTGTCTATAGTTTTTATTTCCGGGAAATTTCTAAACGTTATAAGATAGCCGTTTAGCCAAATTGTGAATTTTTTTAACTCCTCTGTTTTTTAGAAAATAAATAAAAAACGTTATTATATCAAGGTTAATAAAGGTTAACATATACTTCTGTAGCAATTTTTAAACAATAAAATTTATAATACAGTTCCACTTTTCCTAATACAACGGTAATTAAAAATGATATTCAAAAAGTTCACTTCAACCTAAAATATTTATTTTTTTGCCACTTAAACTATATTTTAATATAGAGATTTATGATAAAATTATATTAAACAATAAAGTGAGATATGTATATGAAAAAAACACAAATTGAAAAACTAACAGATCAATTGTTTTCTATGGAAAATGATAGTTCACTATTAATAAACGAATTAGAACCTTATGTAGAATTATTTATGCACTACGAATGTGCTATGCTTGAAATTGAAACAAAACTAAATGTATTCGATAAGGAATTTTCTCTTCATGGTGAGAGCAACCCCATCGAATCCGTAAATACTAGACTGAAGACACCAATGAGTTTAATGAATAAACTTAAACGTTTAGACTTACCTTTTGACATAAATACAATAAAAGAAAATATCTATGATGTTGCAGGTGTTCGTGTTATATGTTCATTTAAAAACGATGTTTATAAACTTGTCGATGCGCTAAAACAACAAGATGATCTTACGGTTATAGCTGAAAAAGACTATATTAAAAATCACAAAGAAAACGGTTATAGAAGTTATCACCTTATCGTTAAAGTACCAATCTTCTTATCAGATAAAGTAGAACACGTGGCTGTTGAAGTTCAATTTAGAACAATAGCTATGGACTTCTGGGCAAGCTTAGAACATAAGCTTAGATATAAGAAAAATTTAAGTGAAGAGAAAGAAAAAGAAATAGAGCGTCGTCTTCAACTCTGTGCGGATATAAGTGCTAAACTAGACAACCAAATGCAAAAGGTTAAAGAAATAATAGAAGATGATTCAGAATACTTATAAAAGAGCTTGGATATTAGATAAAGTCTAATATCCAAGCTCTTTTAATTACTATACTCTTATTTTTCTTTACTATGATTTTTAGAATATATAAAATAAATTGCTAAACCTACTAAAATCCAGCATCCAAAAATTTTCCAAGTTGATAATTGAATACCATACAATAATACGATAAATAATAATATTGATATCATTGGCAAATACGGCATTCCTGGCATGGTAAATCCTCTTTTTGCATTAGGATAATCCCTTCTAATAATAAATGTTGAATAGCTAACCAACGCAAATGCTATTATGTATGAAACATTAGCCAAATCAGCTAATTGTCCTAATGGTAAAAATCCAGTTAAGATAGTCATTAATAAACCAACACCTATTGTTGTTGATCCTGGTATACCACTTCTATTTAATATTGATAATTGTCTTGGTAATAGTCCATCTCTACTCATCGTATATAGAACTCTAACCGCAGCAAACATCGTCCCTAAAGGCCCAGATAGAAGTCCGATTACCGCACCTAAGGAAACTACTCCCGCTAATTTACCTTGACCCACTTTCCCTAGTACATATGCTAAGGCATCACCTTTTCCTAACTGGGTAAATGGAACCATACCAGTAATAACTAAACAAACAATTATATAAAATACAGTACATAAAAACAGTGTAATAATAATTGCTTGAGGTAATGCTTTTTGCGGATTTATCGTTTCTTCTGCTGACGTTGAGATCGTATCAAAACCTAAATACGCAAAGAACACCGTTGTTGCACCTATCATTACTCCAGAAATCCCTTGTGGTGCAAAATTATCCGTCCAGTTTATCGGAGCTATATAAAATATACCAACAAGAACAAATAGTAATATTACTAATATTTTAATAGCAACCATAAAATTATTAACGAACTTACTACTCTTCGTCCCTTTAAACAAGACTATCGTTATTAATAAAACAACAGTCATCGCTAAAACATTCCCATATCCTCCTTCGCTAGGTAACGTTGTATATTCCTTAGGGATTATTATTCCAAAACCTTCTAATAAAGATTTAAAATAACTTGACCACCCATTAGCTATTGCAGCCCCTGCAATTATATAACTTCCAGCTAAAAGCCAACCCATACAATGAGCAACGACCTCACCTAATGTAATATAGCTATACGTATAAACACTTCCACTTGATGGTATTGTAGAAGACAATTCTGCGTAACATAAAGCTGTGAGTCCACAAGCTAATCCAGCAATTAAAAACGAGAAAATTACCGATGGTCCTGACTTAGAAGCAGCTTCTCCCGTTAATACCAATATACCTGAACCAATAACAGAACCTATTCCTAAGAGTATTAAGTCCATAGTTTTAAGTGACGGTCTTAAAGTCTTTTTTCCACTTTCTCCAAGTACTTTCTCTAGTGTTTTCTTTCTAAAAATTTGCATTAATAAAAAATTTCTCCTTTCATTAGAATTACCAATACATTCTAACAATCCTTCTCTATTTAATGACTTCCAACTTTATTATTATAACGTGATAATCTATTTTGTTCAAATTTTTCTTGTTTTCTTAATCCCATCAAATATATAGTAACGTACATTATGTTCCTACATATACTCAAAAATTCAATCGAATTTGACAAAAAACTCCAAAAATACCCTCTTACTGGAAAGGTAATAGCCCCCAAAATTTGGACAAATTTTGGAGGGCTATTTATTATGAAATTAACAGATGAAAATAGGATAGAGATGTATAGACTTAAGAAAGAAGGATACTCATACAAGGAACTATCTAAAAAGTTTGAAATTGATCCTAGTAATGTGAAGTACATGGTCAAATTGGCTGATTTACATGGTGAAACAGTGCTGATTAAGGGGAAAAATAATTACTATCCACCAGAATTGAAATTAGATATAATCAATGAAGTTTTAATATTAGGACATT
>CAUSUW010000031.1:0-15953 GCA_963535095.1 uncultured Gemella sp.
ATCGATTTTGTCGAGTCACCCCCGCACAGTTTATTAGATATCTAAAGAGCTTTTATAAAGCGATTTTAGATATCAATAAACCACTGCGTCTATGAGTTTCCATATAAACTATTTTTAAAATCTAGTACTTTTAGATTATCCCCAATTCTACTTCTTTAATTTTCTTATCTAAAATAAACAATTCTTAATTATACTTCTAGATGCTTAATTATATCTTGATACAAATTATCCATCTTCGGCAATATATCTTTTATTCTATCAGAATGTTCTTCTTTTAACCATGAAGTAGGTTTTTCATATAATACTTCTGTCTTATCCTCTCTCTTAATAAGTAATAATTTTAGTGGTAGGTTAAAACTTAGATATAAGTCATCTTGCATTAGTAATGTTCCTACTTTTGGATTACCAAATACTACATATTGAATATCCTCTAATTCTAAATCAACATTTTTTGCATATTCACCTTGGTTTATATTTAAAAATTGGTGAATATTATTTTTTTCTAAATATTCATCTACTTTTGATTTTACATTGACAAATTCTTCATTAATTAGATATTTTTCCATAATTTACCTCTTTTTTACTATTATTAAGTTTATTTGATTTCATAATACACTAATTATCTACTTTTGTCATCAATTTAGTTTCTGAGGAAATTATAAGTTGGCTTCGTTTAACGAATTTACATTAATATATACTACAATTATTTATTCATTAATCTCATCAATAACTTCTTTTAATAATTCATATGAATGATGTTGAGCTTCTTCATCATAAATATATGAATTAATCATAAGCTCATCAAATCCTACTCTACGTTTTAAATCAGCAATTTGTTTTTTTACTGTTTCTTTACTACCAATAAACGAAATTTTAGTCATTTGTTTAACTACAGATTTCTCATGATCTACTATTTCATCGTGTTCAAAAGCTATTGGTCCAAAATGTGGAACCTTCGTAGTCGCGATATAGTTTTTCCAAACAGCTTCTTCTGATTGAACTGGTGGAACCATTCCTTGAGGATTACTTGTAATAATATTTAAAAATGATTGAATCTGCGTTGTTGATAATCTTTTTGCTTCTTCATCAGAATCTGCAACAACTGCATTAGCACCTAAAATTACATACGGTTCACTCAAAACTTCTGAAGGTTTGAAGTTATGTCTATAAATTGCTACTGCATTTTCCATCATAGCTGGAGCAAAATGTGATGCAAATACATAAGGTAGTCCTAGTTCAGCAGCTACATATGCACTATCAGTACTAGATCCCAGAATATATAATGGAACATCAAGCCCGGCTGCTGGATATGCATGAACAGGTCGCTTATCTTTAAAATACTCTGACAGTTCTACAACTTCTTTTTTAAAATCCATCTCTCTATTAGTATTTCTTCTAATAGCACGCGCAGTATTATAATCTGTACCAGGTGCACGACCTAAACCTAAATCAACTCTATCTGGATATAAAGTTTCCAAAGTTCCATATTGTTCTGCAACTATATATGGACTATGATTAGGTAACATCACACCACCCGAACCTACTCTAATATTACTAGTGTTATCTAGTGTACGTTGGATTAATAACTGCGTTGCGCTACTAGCTACACTTTTCATATTATGATGTTCTGCAATCCAATATCTTTCATATCCTAATTCATCAGCCTTTTTAGCTAATCTAATCATTGCATCTATTGCATCTTTAAAATTTTCTCCTTGTCTTAATGGAGCTAAATTTAAAATTGAAATTTTCATAGTTTTTCACCTCTATTTATTTACCATTTTTAACAACTCATCTACAGCTACAATTCCTAATTGATTTGCTGCAAGAGGACTGTCTCCAGTTATTAAGTTTCTATCTATATGAACCTGACCACTTATTGTTTCATTTACTATTTTCGCACCCAAACTTTCTAGCTTTTCAGCTAATAACCATTTTAATTTTCCTGGCATATATCCAATTTCTTGGTTTGCTCCCTCATCTATACTATCAGGGAAAACAGTCATTTCATAATTTTCAAATAAAAACCCTGATTCGTTAATATTTCCTGAAATTAGTGCAGCAGGTCCATGACATAGTGTTATGATTTTTTTATTTTCTTTAATTGCCCATTTAAGAACCTCTTTTACTTCACTACTTTCAGGTAAGTTAATCATTGCACCATGACCACCTGGAATGAAAACACCTGAATAAGGTGAATCTTCTGAAGTAATATTCTCCAAAATTCTATCTAATTTAATAGGATTCTCAAATTTTTCTATATATTTATTATAAAGCTTCGTAACATTCTCATCTTTTTCTGGCATTGCCCACATCTCTAATTTTACAGAGTTTCCTGATAAAGTAACAATATCTATCTCAAATCCAGCAGCATCCATATGTAACATTGGTAATAATGTTTCTACAGGGTGATTACCTGTTGAAAAATACTTTCCATTAGACATTTGTAAGTATCTTTCATCTGACGCTATCATTAAAATTTTATTCTTTTCCCCTCTATACGTGTTTTCAAATTTAAAACCATCAAAATTTGTCACAGGACTCGTATATATACTCAAAGAATAGTCTGATGGGAAATACGCATTATGTTCTGCTCTATCTTTTACTGGTTGATTTGTTAATTTTGTCATTTTAATTCTCCTAAACTTTTATAAAAATATATTTGCTTGCACAAACAAGTATATTAGTAAAATATAAAAATCAAAATAATAAATTCTGATTTTATATTTTATCACTATTTCTATTTAATACATCTATAACTATACTCGTAGTATTTTCTAGATACTTTCTTCCTTTAGGTGTTAATTTTATACATACACCTCTCTTGTCCTCAGCAGAAGAAAATCTTTCTATTACACCACACGTATCCTCAAATTTAGCTAGCATTCTTGATGTTGCACTTAAACTTAATGAAATCTTAGTACTTAAATCTGTCATTCTTAATATATTTCCTTCAGTTTCATTCAAGTAATGTAAGCTATAGTATTCATTTAATGTTATTGGATGCTCTCCTTTTGATAAAGCTTCTTCTAATTCAGTACTTATTTGCTTCATATTACTGTGAAATGCAATCCATTTATTTACTAATTCACCATTATTCATTTGTCACCTCTTAATTTACTTGCGCTTGCAAGTAAATTAATATTACTACTTTTATTATTAATTGTCAATAAAACAATCTTTTCTTAATTACTACTAGATAAAAATATCCTTTTGAGCTAAATTCTCAATACACTCATCATAGTATGCTACATCGTGTTCTTTATAAATCGGCTTATTTATTTTATACTCTTTTAGATCGTTGTGAGGAGCACAAATTTTTCCTCTGTAATTTTTATCTAGCCATTCTTTACTAACATTATAGCCTCTATTCTTCATTTCTTGCATGATTAATTCATGATACTTGAAAAGGAAAAATGGCTTATATTCGAATACATAATCTACCGTCGCATGTTTCTTACCCCAACCATTTCCTCTTAATGCACAACACTCTCTATGTTGACCTAAAAGTTGTTGCCTTGGTAATTTTGATATTAGTTCTTCATGCCAAAGTCTCATATTGTCCTCCATTGATAAAAGCAGATTCTTCTAAATATTTATTTGGATATTTCTTTAGAAGATATTGTACTTCTTTTATCAAATCTTCTTTTTTATATTTATTATTATGATATTCTTCAATCATTTCAAAAAAATTATCTTTTTCTTCTTTTGTAGCAAACTTTTTAAAGTATCCCCAGACATGATGTAAAGCATTTGTTACTTGCCCCTTATCCTCCGATAAACTTATTGCTTGTTTTATAAGCTTATTTACTTTTTCTAAAGATACCTCTTCTTGTTTTAAGTATGTTCTAATTTCCAAATATATTTTACTTGAATAACTTAAAACTAAATATTTATTTTTTGCCCATAACTTTTGACATTGAACTCTTTCTTCTTTATTATTCATTTTATCCTTTCGAAAACAATTTATTTTTAATATTCATATTATATTATATCTTATATTTTTTTACTACATATTGATATCGAACTATAAACAAAAAAGTTCCTTATTAAGTTATATCTTAATAAGGAACCTCTGTATTAGATTTTTATTGTATTAAATTTAACTATATTTTTTTATTTGCTACATAAATACTAATTCTAAAATACCAATGGAATATTTCCATACAATATAATTCTAAAAATACCTATAATAGCTAAATGTATTGGATAATAGTAGTAGAAGAACCACTTAGAACCAATATGTTTTCCTCTAGTACCATCATATCTCATTAATAATGGTAGAGAGAATAAAGTTGAAAACTGTAATACTCCATAAAATACATCTATAAATATAATATAAATAGCTGCATAAACACTTATCCAAATAACATAGTCAAATATTTGTTGTTTTTTATTCCCTCTATGATTGTATAGGAAGAATGGCATCATTAGGGCTATAGAAGACCAATCCGCTACAAACGTTAATAAACAGAAAACTATAATTGCTAAAATCTTTAATGTGTTGCTTATCTTTTCACTTCTAAAGATTGCAATTAATAATACAGCCATAGCTAATGGGAATAAGACACTCGTTTTATTAAATATACTTCCTGTCATAATATTAAACGGTATTCCTAAACCAAAACAAAATGAAAAGTGGCTGACAACAGCAAAACTCATAAGTCTTAAGAAATATTTTTTAATATCTTTTGTATAATAACATCCTTCTGCAATAAAATACCACATGATTGGTGCTGTTAAACGTCCAACTATATGCATAAACACTGGTATTGGTTCTTTAACTAAACCTGGATATAATAACCATGCTAAATGGTCTATCGTCATAGCAATTATGGCTATATATTTTAACTGGGTTCCATCAAACTTTAAATTCTTCATTTTCTTCCTTTCTATACTATTTTGACTTTATTTAAAAATATTAGTTAATATATTTCTCATAAATTTAAAATAATGAGAATACTATAGACTATCCTAACATAGGATATCACATTAATGTACTTTATACAATTGTTTTTCTAAACTTCTTAAAATTGTGCTACCACCTTATATAATAATGTTATCAACAAAAAAATGCCTAAGTTATTTCACTTAGACATTTTAATTTTATCTTTCTTTTGTAAGAATACCATCTTTCATTCGGTAAACATGATCACATTTTTCAATCATTCTATTATCATGAGTTACCATAATAATAGATTTATTTTTTTCTCTACACTCTTTTGACAGTAAATCGACTACTTCAAACGCTCTATCTGAATCAAGACTTGCTGTGGGTTCATCAGCTAAGATAATTGCAGGATCATTGTAAAGAGCCCTAGCTATAGCTAGACGTTGTCTTTCTCCACCTGATAAATCTTTTGGTAATTTATTTTCTAAATGTTCAATTCCTAGTTCTTTAAACAACGAATGTTTATCTTGTATTGTATGTTTATTTTTCTTATTTATTCTATCAACTAATTCTAACTGTTGTTTGGCAGTTAAAAATGGTACTAAATTAGATGCTTGCAGAACAAAACCAATATCGTTAAAGCGTAGTTTAGCTCTTTCTTTTTCTGATAAGTTTGTATAATCTTTTCCATTAATAATTATCTGTCCTTTAGACGGGGTTTGCAATCCTCCAGCTAAAGTTAAGAAAGTTGATTTACCCGAACCTGATGGACCGATAATCGCTATAAATTGACCTTCTTCTATTTTAAAATTTGTTTCTTTTAATGCTTCTATTTCATTATTTCCATCTTTGTATGACTTAGTAACATTTTTAAATTCTAATACATTCATATGACACCTACCCTATTGCTTTTAATGGATCAATTTTTCTAATAGCTAAAACTGAGAATAAAGTTCCTACTAAAGAAAAAACGATTAAACTAACGAAGATAATACTGTAATATAGTCCATTACCTAAAAACGGTACTGCTGGTGGTAAAACAAGTGAAGTTAACCATGTACCTAACAGCCCCAAAATACTTCCTATAAGCGAAAGTATGAATGTTTGAGATAGGACAGCTGAACCTATAGTTTTATTTGAAATACCTTGAGCTTTCATAATTCCAAAAATAGGTGTTTTCTGAATAGTAAGTACATACATGAAAATTCCTATAATAATAGCTGAAATAACTATTAAGAATCCTATCATTAAACCAAAAGTTAAGATTTGAGCACTATATCCAGGTAGTTCATTAATAAAGTCATCTACACTTACTTTTTGAAATACTGAACTATCATAATCTTTTAATTCACCTTTTACTACAAAAGCATTAATCATAGGATTATCAGTAGCTTTATTAGCTCCATATTTTAAAGTTTGTAAATCATTAATATTTATATACACTACTGGAGCAACATTAAATCTAGATTTTTCTGTATAACCTACTATTTTTAATTCTACATCAGAGTTAGCTGTTTTGATAGTATCTCCAATAGCAAAACCTTCTTTTTCAGATAAACTCTTTTCAATCACTACTTCATTTTCTGCTTCAAAACTTCTTCCCTCTATTATCGGTGGAATCAAGAAACTCCCATCATTAACTCCAAAAATACTAATCTTCTGTTTAACATCATCATTTGAATTCTTTTCAGTCTTAGCAACTGTAACCATTTGACTAAATGGTTCAACATTATCCGCAGATAATGATGAGTTATCCGATAATTTAAGATTTGATAAAGCTAAAGTTCTATTAGCCTCTGAAGAAAGTAATACTGTATCTGCCTTCCAATGATCAATAGAAGATCTATTTTGATCAATCAATCCAAAAGCCAATCCAGATAAGAAAAACATCAAATAAGAAACTAGTGTAAGTAAGCCAACAATAAGACTATACCTAAGCTTTGCGTCTTTTATTTCATTAATAGCTAAAAACATTTTTCCTCCTAAAATTTTATTATTTATATTTGTGTCCATAAATTGCTATTACATAGCATATATAATATAAGTTTTAAAGTCAAATTATTGAACTATAAAAGATATCAATTATCGCTTCAATTTCCTTAAAAATAATCTTTTTTCTTTATTATTAATATCAATAAAAAAAGCCTTTCAAGTGATATGAAAGACTCCCTTATCCTGACGGTTTATTATCTAAATTTATTACTATTGATTTTAACATTATTTTCTATCTTACTTCTTATATCCAATCATTAATTATTTTGGCTATTTCTCTAGGTTTCTGCGTATAAAGTTCATGCCCACAATCTTCTAACATTGTAATATCAAAATTTGATGGTAATTGACTAAGCGCTTCTTTTCTCCACTCCGGTTCTTCTTTATAAACCGGCGCAATAAATAATACATCTTTAGAATCTAGATTTGTTTCATATGGTTTTATTACTCGTCTTAAGCTAAGTAAATTAAGTACTTTCTCTAAGTCTAAATCTAACTCAAATTCTTTTGTTTTACTATTATAACGATATAAATTTTTTACCGCTTCTTCCAGATTTTTTGACCAATAGCTAGACTGAGATTTTTCGCTAGCTATGACTTCTTCTATATCAAAAACTTGTTTTCTAAAATAATCCTTGGTATCCATTAACTCATCATCTAAGATCATAATTTCGTCTAGATTTAAATAACCTCCATCTAATAAAACAAGTTTAGTTACTTGTGAAAACTGTGACGCTAGATAACGGCCTAAATCTCCACCTAATGAATGTCCGATTAAATAAACCTCTTCTAAATCTTTTATTTCATTTTTAAACCAGTTTAGTAAATCTTCCTCATTTTGCAAATTTTCTATATATGGGTTTAAAAATACTACGTTTTCATCAAGCTCTTCAATAAAATCTTTAGCGTGATAATAATTGCTACCTAAGCCACCTATAAAACATATATTTATTTTTTGATTCATTATTACCTTCATCTCCTTAAAATATTTAGATAAATATAAAATCAATATTTTCAATAACATCTTTGCTGATTCATATCATTATTTAAAGAAAATCCAGTTGCAAAAAATGATAACTTAAAACTATGATTCATATTGTATAAGATAAGTCCTTCTATTGCATATGCAAAAACACAACATATAAACCCAAACAACAGACCTTTTATAATACAAGAAAATATACCTTTAGTATTAAGGCCTATATCTCTCCATTTTAATTTGGCATAATAAAGTATTATCCATAATAAGATTATTTCAAATACTTTATGTGAAAAATTTTCAAATAGAATTGATTCATCTGTTCTAATTACGAAGTATTCTATTATTCTCGCAATTAAGCAAATAGTAAAAATTATAAAACCGTTTAATATAGGTTTTTTTAATAAATACATTATACTCTCCTACTATTTTTTATCTGGTGATTATAATGCATTCCAAATAAATATAAATGCAAAGACACATCCCCAAGCATTATTAGTTTTAGTTTTAACTATCAACATTCCATATATCGCAACAAATGTCGTAATTAATTCAATAATTCCCCAAAAATCTATTTTTATAGGATGAAATAGTAGACAGATTAATGCGCAAGTAATTGCTCCATAGTTTAACCAAGTACTTTTTGTCGGATAACGTTTGTTGATTTTATCAGAGATTACAGCGTAGTTAAAACCTTCAAAAAATCCCCATACTAGTAAAATCAAACACATACCTAGTATATTTATTGGAAATTCGCCAGATAGTACATGTCTAGTTAAAGAAATATGCAATGGATGATATCCTTTAAAATTCCCGGAAGCAAAGATATAAATAATTACTGGAAGAAAACTAACAATAGTTCCTAGTATTGATTTAACAATATTATCCATCTTTAATCCATAACTAGAAAAACTTTCTTTTCTAAAAATCATAACACTAACTATTCCTAATCCAGCAACTCCAAACTGGATACCAGCATTTAGCAATAGCCTTAAAACAACATTAATATTTTCATTTGAAATAAAACTATTAATTTGTTTTGCATATATTGCATACACTCCAAATACTAAGAATGTAACAATTCCTATAATCGTTAAATCTAAATCTAGTTTTTTCTCTTCTACTGTAAGTTGTTTTTTACTCATAACTTAACTACTTTGCCTTTTACGCTTTTCTTAAAACTATTTAAA
The DNA here is from genome assembly GCA_963535095.1 of uncultured Gemella sp. GTDB lineage: Bacteria > Bacillota > Bacilli > Staphylococcales > Gemellaceae > Gemella. The sequence continues at coordinate 9,053 of CAUSUW010000031.1, forward strand.
TTTATTATACTACATAAAATCATATAATGCATTATTTATATTGAAGTATAAACATGATATAATAAAAGTAAATAGGGATATTTAATATACATTTAAATAATTAGGAAATTTTAAAAAAGGGAGTTTAATTATCTCTGCAGATAATTAATAATAAAGGGTCTACATCATTGTAGAGAAAGAAATTAAAGGTAACGTGTTATGTCAAAACAAGATTCAAAAAAACAACAAAAATTTATGTCATTTATGTTTAGGGGAAAAGAGATATTTAAACCATTAAATACAGGTTATATAGATGAAAAAGTAAGCTGTATTAGAGAATATGTCGCAAATATTTACTTTTATACAAAAGATGGTTACACAATTATGATTGATGCTGGGTATAACTATGATAGACTGGAAGAAAAAATGAATTGGCTTGATATTAATTCAAAATATATAAATGAAATACTTATTACACACCAAGATACCGATCATGTTGGGGCTATTGAAATTGATAGTAATAATTTATTTAAAGAATCAAAAATATATATTGGAAAAGTTGAAAATGAGTATTTAGAAGGAAGAAAACGACGTAAAGTTTATTGGGGTTTATATAAACTACCTCAAGTAAATATAGTAAACGAAAAAACTTTAATCGATGATGGTGAGGTTTTTTACATCAAAAACATCAAAATTGAAGCCTTTCTTGTTCCTGGGCATACGTGGGGTCATCTTGTCTATTTAATTGATGACACATATTTATTTACGGGTGATACTATTTGGTTTGGGGCAGATGGTGGCTATACATTTTTAAATACTCTTGCTGAAGATAAAAAACTACAATGTACATCACTAAAAAAATTAGAAGAAATACTAAGAAAGAGAAATCTTAATCTAAAAATTATTACCGGACATACTGGTTGGACTGATGACTTTAATTTTGCTTTTGCTCATATAGATGAAATTTGTAATACATTAAAAAGAAAACCTAAAGTACATGATCCAAAAGCACCGTATGATGGTTTTGATGAAAGTGATGATACAGAAAAAAAAGCAAGAAGTGGATTTCTTGAAAAATGTTATCAAGCTAAGGTATAAAAACAAAAAGCAGAGAATTATACTATTTTCTCTGCTTTTTATTGTGTATTTATATCCCCTATTTCTTATGAATTAACATTCCTATAATCATTCCAATCATCGTTCCTAAAGACATTCCAATTGATGCACCCATACCTGTTTTACTATCATATAAAGTACCTATTAAAGTACCTATAGACATACCAATAACCAAACCTAAGAGTATATAATCACCTTTATAACGCTTAGTTTTATCCCTCGATATTCTTATCATTCTTACTATCTTAACTATTATAAGCAATATACAAACTACAAATAATAGTAATATTGGCCAAACCGTTGATAAAAAACTCATTTTATTCACTCTCCAATTTTAATTTTTAAATATCTAGTATTTTAACCTCACTTAACTATATAGTAATTCATTCTAATTTTATCAAAAATTCAGTCATTTCAATGAGATTTTTTCATAAAACTAAAAATTTATTATTAATTTGGAATAAATACTTTGCAATTTATAGAGTCTGAGGGGTCTTTAACTTCAATAATTAATACTCTTCCAAGGCTTCTTTCAGAAAGAGATAAATTATAGATTTTAAATTTAACTTTCTCCTCAGGATGGTCTTTGAAAAATTCAATTATCTCATTTTCAAAAAATAACTGCCCCTTTTTTTCATCACTTGTACAATTGCCATCCTTAGATTGGTATGTTATGTTCTCGCTACATCCCTTACCAAAATATGCATCAATTTTCTGTTTATGTTTATTTTCTGAATCTATCTCTGTTTCGGTCTCTAATAAATTTAAAGGAATTAAATATTTTTTTAATACCTTAGCTAATAAATGTCCGCGATGTATATTATTTGTTCTATGGAAATGAGTTGTTTTATAGTCCCATTTTTCTATAAATTCTTCATAAAATACATAATCAGGTTCTGTTTTAAGAGTAACTTCCCATCCAATGATTTTCAATTTATCCTTTACATCTTCAATTTCTATTTCGTCTATAACTTTAAAAGGTTTTGCTTCTTCAGAATCAGGTTCTGGTCCAAAATTTAAATCTGGTTCAGGATAAATATCATAATAATTATTTTCTGCTTTTATTAATTCATATCCTTCATCTGAATTCTTAGATTTTTTCGAAAGAAAGTGTGTAATTATTTCCTTATCATCCACATATTTAAATGATGGAATTTCTTCTATAAATTTATTTTTACATTTTTCACATTTTATCATTCTATTATTTTTCCTTTATTAAACTTATTATTCTTCTCTAAATATATATTTACAATTATTATACTAATTAACTTTTTATTTGGCTACTTATGATCATTGATATATTCGTCTATCTGATAAAAGATTAATTTCTCGTCCTTTTTCTTATAGAAACTTTTCCTAGAATTTATAATTAATCATACGTTTATTGATAAGTATTCCGCTTTAATTGGTGATAATCCGGTATTATTAAAACTATTCATTTTAATAACTTATCTCGAACAATTCAAAACCAAATTATAATATAGAGTTCTTACTGTGAAGTTTCCATTCTTCCATAATTATTTAAGTTTCGAGATTATAGTCGAAAAAAATTATTATTAGTCATTCTTGAAAATACATTAATAATCACCTTTTTTTTTAACTATTCTTCAATTTAATACGTCAGAAATTTCCTCAAAAGCAGATTCTTTTTGATTTTGGAAAATCTCTTGATAGATTTTATAGTTTTTCATTGAAATTACATTACCAGAAGTAATACCTCCTCCCCTGGGTTGTAACTGACAGTAAAAGAAATCATCTTCTAATTTCTCTAAGTCTTCCTTATTTAAAATTTCCCCTAATAATTCCCCCCAAACTTTATCATATTTTCGAAAAATAACAACAGGTTTTTTGGCATCTTCTTTATCTTTTTCTTCCTCTTGTAAATACTTATAAATTCTTCTCAATAAAATATATATTCCGAAACGAGATAATTCTGAATTCAGAAAAATTGCATTTCCAATACCTTTATTATCTAGATTCGGTTCTGAGGAAGAGAATGGATAAATTTCAACATTACATATCTTTTTAGCAATATCTAGAGCATTTGTACGTCTATTATTCTCATTATTTCTATATTTAGAGATATCATTAGAAGACATGTTCAATATTTGACGATAATATTCTCTTATATAATAATAAGGGAATAATTCTTTATCACTTTTTTTACTATTTTTAAATATATAATCTTTATCAAAAAAATAATCATCTTGTTTAAACATATGATTTAATTCTTGTAATAAATTACTTTCTTCACTATAAATAATATTTTGTATATTATCTATATCCTCTAACTTGTATCTTTCTTCTATAATTCCTCTTGATGTCACACTCTTTTCTTTAAGTTTATCAGCAGACTTTTTATAAAATTCATCCAAATTTACTCCTTGGAATTCTGTATCAATTTCATTATCATCCCAGTCTCCTAGATAACCCCGAGGATTTTCCATACAATGAAAAATAACAGCTTCATCTATATCTCCGTGAAAATGAGTTGGAATCTGGTAACGCATGTTCAAGTACTTATTTTTATCTTCTAATTTATTCCACTCCGGATTTTCTTCTAAAAACTTTTTCCACCTCTTATCTACATTTAAAATATTCAACCAAGAAAAATCTTTATTAATATTCTGGTTATCTATGTGTTTTATAAAATCTTCTATTAAGTCTCCACCTTTATTTCCTTTATGCCAAGGACTAAATATCTCTAAAAAAAAGTTTTTATCATTTATTACTTCGTCAAATCTTTCTTCAGACATTTCTTTTTCTACTAACGCATGCACAAATACTTCTTTTATAGAATCTTTTAAACTTTTTGATCCCTTACTATTTATCACTTGATTCTCAGATTTATTTCTTTTTTTATTTTCTGTCATAACTTTATCCTCACTATGTTATCAATTTTGATTTTTTCAACAATTATATTCTAACATATACAGTAAATAAATACTGTATATATATGAATTTTTTTAAAATTATTTTAAAAATAATTCGATATTTATTGAATATAATAGGTTAACCTATTATATTTAACTACTTATTTTAGATTTCTTCATAGTATATTCTATAAGTATTCACCATACTAATCACTATAAAGATATATTTATTTTTCTTAGAATAATTATTTGAGTTTTTATTTTTCTTCTTACTAGAATTTTATTATTATGATTTTTTCTTTCTATATTCCTCAAAAAAAGACGACAGTTTCCACTATCGTCTTTTCTAACTATTATGTATTTTTTATAACTATAACCTAGAGGAATTATATCTAAATCAATCCTGCATCTTTTAGAATTTCTTCAATATATGTTCCTTTGATTTTTTTCAATACGCGTTTACTAATTGCTTTGGCAAAGAAAGGTAGTTTAACTTCTTCAAGTTTTTTACCATCCATTAGGTGATTAGTTGATTTAATCATTACACGTAAATCATATGCAGAATTAAATACTTCAGGTACACCTCTATCAACATCTAGTAATGTGTATACTGCTTCCATAGCTGTACGAACAGAATATTCTGTAGTGAAGACAGTATCACGAGGTGTTTCAGAGAAGTTACCTATAAATGCTAAGTTTTTAGAACCTTCTGGGATAACTAATGGTCTATCACCATCATGTCTTGGCATAAAGTAACTTGTTATATAAGGCATATAACATGGAACTGTGCTACAACCTTTACTTGCAAATTCATGAATAAATTGTTCAGGAACCCCAATATGGTAAAGCCATTCTTCTGCGATTTCAATACCAGTACAAGCTTCTATTGGTTTTTTAATATAGTTACCTGAAATATTTGAATATAAACCGTAAATCCAAACTACTAATTCATCTTTTGACTGAGATTTAAAGTGTGGTTGACGGTTAAGTGTAAAGCTCAACATCCAATTTGAATCACGTGCAGTTACTATACCACCAGTTACTACTTTACCAGCATAAGGATCACGTTTACAAATTTTTTCTATATATTCTGCAACTCTTTTATCTGTTACAGTTGTTGTAACTGAAACAAACCAGCTTTGATCAGGAAGATTTTCACAAAATACTTCTGGACGTCCAAAACGTTCATCTTGTTTAGCCAAGTTTTTCAAAAGTTGCCAAGTTCCACCAAGTTCTTTGCTGACTGGAGCTGAAGTATCATTGTTACCATATGTTGCTGATGCTGTGATACTACCATTTGTAACAAATACTAGATCATCTTCAGTTAATTAATTTGATTCCTGCAGCCCCTTCTTGATAAACTTTGTTATAGAATTTAAAAAATTGTTTGTCATAATAAATATTACCTGTTCTTTCTTAAAATTTACAATGACCATACAGAGATTATTATACACGATATCATCAAGACTACATATACCAATTCAAATCAAAATATATCAAGATATACACGGTTTTTATACCGTAGTTAAAAAAAGATGATTTCATGAAGAATTATCCATCAGAATGTGAAAATGAGTAAATTTGAAGAATTTCATAACAAATGACGACTCAATGTTAAGCCGCCCCTAATCACATTCGAAACATTTATTACACTGGTTCTCTCATAACTCGATATTCAAAAACCATTTTGTTCTTCTTCCTACCATGTGATTTTGAATCAACTGAAAGTACCTTCACTGCTAAGAACTTATTTTGATGATTCTTAAAGATAACAATTTCATCTTTGTAAATAGTTCTTGTCCTGCTTGTATAATCAAATGTTGTTAATTCCTCATAACTTGGAAACTCCGTTTGTTCAGAAATATATCCAATCTTATCTGTTGCATCAGAAATTGCATAAATACAATCATTTGACGCACAACTCCACTCTGTAACAAACTGATATTCACCAGTACCAATCACATATTTGTGACTATTATTATCATAATCAAATTCAACGGTTCCCGAATCTTCTCCTGAAAAATATAATGATTTCTGAATTTCCGTATTCACCATAACTTCTGTTGCAACATTATTCATGAAAGGATTCTTACCCAATGGTGGTTTTTGCATTCTATCATACTCATAAATACCCATTAACAACTCACTATACTTAGAAAAATAATCTTCGTCCTTTTCAAAATCAATATATAATTTTGTTCCTAAACAAATCGGCGTCTTATTATTTGACGAATTATTACGCACAACTGGAATGATATACTCAAGATTTACATTTGAAAGTAAATCTCTTGAAATAATCATTGATTCATAACCTGTTCCGCCGTATCCTCCATTCGCTTTCTCAACATATTTTTCAGAACAAATACATAATACCTTTTTTGAATTGCTAATCCCATGTTCCATAAAAATTCTAAGGTCTTGTCCAATATGTAAATCCCATTGGTCTAATGTTACATCTACCCCATGGCTTCTCAAATGAGTAGCCAATGTTTTAACCCATGCTTTATGTTCTTCTGAATCATGAGAGTAAGAAATAAAAACCTGCGGATTATCTAACATCAAAATCACTCCCCTCTATAAATACAACCATATTTCGTACACCCTTTCTCATTTATTCTTTCATTATATTTTCCATTTCCCTGATTCGGAACAAACTCACTTTTAACTGATTTCTTTCTGCATTACGTATTGACTACTCACCCATAATCAATTCTCCTACTTAGAATTTCATCATGATATCATGATATCATGATTGATAAGAAAATTCAATCTCATACAGAGAAAGTTACGATTTTTTAGAAAGCAACATCATGTAAGACTTTTCACAGCCAAAAATAAAGAGTGCTACGTTTTAAGTTGCTTCAACAAAGTGAAAATAATAAAATAAGAATGTACAGTTTTGACAAAATAAAAATGTACAAATAGGTTATAAT
>CAUSUW010000032.1:0-13659 GCA_963535095.1 uncultured Gemella sp.
TATTTGTACATTTTTATTTTATCAAAACTGTACATTCTTATTTTATCATTCTCATCGCATAAAGCATTCGTAATTAATGACTTCGGTCTACGCCCTTGTTATTAAAACGACTGCCTCAACATGATACGTCCCTGGGAACATATCTACTGGTTGTACTTCGTTTAATTTATAACCTAAGTTTTTCATAATTTCCATATCACGTGCTAGAGTTGCTGGATTGCAGCTTACATAAACTATTTTTTCTATTCCCATTGAAGCTAAGTCTCTTAAGAAACTTTCTTCGCATCCTTTACGTGGTGGATCAACTATAACTGCATCGATTTGCACATCTTTTGAAATTAAATCTTTAATAACATCTTCACTTTTACCTAGTAAAAACTCTGCATTTGTTATATTATTATTTTTCGCATTTTCACGTGCATCTAATACTGCAGCTTCTACTATTTCTATACCATAAACTTTTTTCACTTTTTGTGCTGCAAATAAACTTATTGTACCTATTCCACAGTAAGCATCTATTATAGTATCATCTTGATTTAATTTTGCTAATTCTAGTGCTTTACTATATAGTACTTCTGTCTGAACTGGGTTAACTTGATAGAAAGAGCGTAAAGAAATCTTAAATTCTATTCCACCTAAAGTATCCGTTATATAATCTTGACCATATAAATTCTCAGTTTTATCACCAAAAATTATATTAGTTTTCTTATTATTAATATTCAACATTACACTCACTATTCTTGAATCAAATTCAGTTATCTTCTTAACAAACTCATCAAGACCTGGGAATTTTTCATTTACTATTATCCCTACCATGATTTCTGTTTTATTAGAATTCGTTCTAAACATTATATGGCGAATCGCACCTTTATGTGTTTTTTCATCATAAATAGAAAGATTCATTTCAGCAATTAAATCTCTAGTATAGTTCATAAGCTTGTTATGTTCATCATATTGAATAAAACATTTCTCTATATTAATTACATCGTGGCTACGTGGTTTGTAGTACCCCATACGTACTTCATTATCTACTTTTTGAACTGGAATAACAGATTTATTTCTATAATGATATCCATCTTCCATTCCTAGTGTTTCTAATACTTTAACACTATTTTGTCCTAATGTTTTATTCATAATATTTTGAACTTTTTTCGTCTTAAATCTTAGCTGCTCTTCATAGCTCATATGTACTAAATTAGCTCCTGAAGTTTTTGGAATACCTTCTACTCTATTACTTGATTTTTCAATAATCTTAAGTACTTTACCATAACCAAGATTCTTTTTTAATTTAATAATTTTAAATTCTATTTCTTCACCTTCTATTACATCTTCAATGAAGATTGGAAAATTATCGATTTTAACAATTCCTAAACCATCATGAGTATAATCAATAACTTTCCCTTCGAATATATCATTTTTCTGCATAATTCACCTTTCTAAAATAAAAAGAAGAACAGATATAGGAAACTGACTTCCCTACTCTGTTCTCCTACATTTAATATTTATTAAACTATCTTTACATGCTTAAACCAATTACTTTAATTGAATTAACAAACTCAAGATCTTTAATTCGTTTATTTAATTTCTCAATATTTATATCACCTGAACTTAACTCTAAAGAAATAATTATCGTAGCTTTTGCATTAATCGGTACTGTTTGGTGAATAGTAAGAACACTACACTTCTCTTCATTAACAACCGCTAAAATTTTACCTAATATTCCTGGAATATCATCAACATCAATAGACAACGATAGAATTGATTGTCTTTTCACATCTTGAATTGGAAAAATTGTATCTTTATATTTATAAAATGCACTTCTACTTAAATCAAATCTTTTAGAAGCTTCTAAAATTGATAATTTCGAATCTTCTTCTAAAGCTTTTTTCATCGCCAACGTCTTCTTTACAGCTTCTGGCAATACATCTTCTCTAATTATATAATAAACTTTTTCTTTATCCACAGTGGTTATCTCCTACTCTACGAATTCAAACTCACCTTTAAGAATTTTAACCGTATCACCGTTTTTACATCCTCTTTCACGTAAAGCATCATCTACACCCATAGAACGCATTTGTTGAGCAAAACGTCTAACAGAAGCATCACGGTTAAAGTCAGTCATTAAGAATGCACGTTCAATACCAGGTCCACTTACAACATAAGCACCAGTATCATCACGAGTAATCTTGAATGTTTCATCCTTAGGTTTATGTTTATAAAGAACTCTGTTTTCCATACTTTCTTCTTCAGTATCTAGTTCATATAACGTATTTGGATCTGTATTATCTAATATATCACTTATTTTATAAAGTAAGTTATCAATATTACTACGAGTAAAGGCAGAAATTTCAACGATATCCACTTCTTCACCGTCATTTTCTAATTGTTTTTTAAATTCTTTAAGATTGTCACTTGCAACTGGAATATCCATCTTATTAGCTACAACTACTTGAGGTCTTTCTAAAAGTCTCATATTATATTCCGCTAATTCTTGGTTAATAATTTTATAATCTTCATATGGATCACGTCCATCAGTTGCCGACATATCTACTACGTGCACAATAACTTTTGTTCTTTCAATATGACGTAAGAACTGATGTCCAAGTCCTACACCTTGACTAGCTCCTTCAATTAATCCTGGAAGGTCAGCCATAACAAAACTTCTGTGATCTTTTGTTTCTACTACTCCAAGATTTGGTGCTAACGTTGTAAAGTGATAATCAGCAATTTTTGGTTTTGCTTTTGATGTTATTGATAATAATGTTGATTTACCAACAGAAGGGAATCCAACAAGACCTACATCCGCCATAAGTTTTAATTCTAATGTAAGATTTCTTTCTTCTCCTGGTTCACCATTTTCAGCGATTTCTGGCGCTGGGTTTGAAGGTGTTGCGAAACGACAGTTTCCACGTCCACCACGACCTCCACGAGCTACTACTACTTCTTGCTCATGTTCTACTAAGTCTGCTAATACCTCTCCAGTATCAGTATCACGAATTACAGTTCCAGGTGGTACTTTTAAGTATAAATCTTTAGATTTTCTACCGTGCATACCTTTACTCATTCCATTCTCACCATTAGGTGCTACGAATTTCTTTTGGTAACGATAATCCATGAAAGTTCTTAATCCTTCATCAACAATGAATACAACATTTGCCCCACGTCCACCGTCACCACCTGCTGGACCACCTTTTGGAACATACTTTTCTCTTCTAAATGCTACTAATCCATTCCCACCATCACCTGATCGGACGAATATTTTTACCTCATCTAAAAACATAAAATTCTCCTATAAAATTCTCATTATTTTCTTAAACTTCAACTTTTAAACTATATAAAATTCAACTCGATAAAAGTTCATATATCATGAACTATTATAACATAATTTTTCCTACGATAATAATATTTAGCGAGATTTTAAACAAAAAAATATACGGCTGCATACACAGCCGTACTTTACTCCACAGGCAGGACTCGAACCTGCGACCCTCTGATTAACAGTCAGATGCTACTACCAACTGAGCTACTGTGGAAAAATCTCTAAATAAAAAAATGGAGCGGGTGATGAGAATCGAACTCACAACATCAGTTTGGAAGACTGAGGTTTTACCACTAAACTACACCCGCATGAATATTTGTTATTAACTTATGTATTAATTATATAATAGATATTATTATTTGTCAACAACTTTTTTAATTTTTTTTTATTTTTTTGAAAATTTCTAATTTTGTTAGCTTTACTAAAGAATTAATTTGAAAAACATGAACATCTATAGAAAAATTAACAATATTTTCAATTGATAATATATAGTATAATATTTTTCTTTTAATTTGTAAAGATATTTTTGTAATAAGCTATAAATTTTATCCCAACTCTAAAATTTAAAAATGTAATTAACATATATTAATCAGCCTATTCTAGTATTATATAATTTTTTATAGAAAGGTAATTCTAGATACTTTATAAAAATTAAACATTATCGATTAGGATAAGGAAATATGAAATCTAAATTACTATTTACAGTTTTATTATCAGCTTCTGTAATTCTAAGTGGGTGTTCATTATTTAAACGCGATTTAATTAGACAAAGTAAATCTACAGGAGAAAATATAACGATAACAACAAAAAATGAAAATTCGTCAGATAAAGTATACGTCCTTAATGAAGAATGGATTGTAGATAGTCAATGGAGATTAAAAATAACAGAGGTTAAAACTACTCAAGATAGAAGTAAACATATCCAAGATAAAATAGCACAAGTAGTTATCATAAAATATACTTATGAGAACTTAGGTTTTAAAAATGAATATCAAAATCTATTTTTAGCTCCTAGAACAGTTATTGATGGAGCAGAAAATGAGGCTAGAATTTATCCAGTTAATTCTTCAAAATATCCCAAATCTACTCCAGTTGGTGCAATTTCAGAATCTGCTATGGGATACGGTTTAAGTGTAGAAAGTGACAAAATTAAAATTTCTTTTACACAATTCGATAAAAATGGTAAAAAAATGGAAAGTGCTACTTTCGAAGTTCCAGTAACTAAATAACACACAGAATAAAAAGGTTTGATAAACGAAATTTTTGATAAGGATACATATACGAAGATAGACACATTACTACTATAGACAAAATAAATTTGACTTTCATCCCTATTTACAATACAATATAATTACTAACATAGATACTTAATTGTATCTATCGCAAATCATAACTAGGGCTCAATGCTCTCATCCGTCAGTGATTGAATTACTGACGGATTTTTTATTTTATGAAATTTGGCATTCAAGTGGCAAAACAAAAAGCCTTAAACGTTGATACTTTAAGGCTTCTCTAACTTTATTATTTAGTTTCTCTGTTTGGTTTTAAGTATCTCTGTAATTACTGACAAATTACAAAGGTTATTATATCAAGGTTTTGTATAATTTGATTTTCTATGTTTAACTGCAATATTTTTTAAAACATATTCAATAACATTGTCAAAACATTGTCAACATCTAGCACATATCAAAGGAATTAAGTAGGTTTAAAATCTATAGTATAGGTATGTGCATTTTTTGCACTAATCACTTTTAAGGGCGGTTTTTTAACCGTCTTATTTTTATAAATCAAAACACCTAGTAAAATACTAAGTGCTTTAATCTGCTAGTAAATAATCACTTATAATTATTGTTTTACAAAAGATACTTTAAAACTAAAATTTAACTTCGGAATTAGCTTATCAAATAAAGTTAATACATCTTCAGGAGTATCTTCTTTAAAGACAAACGTTTTTTTATTCCCATCAAAAATATCTTTTACAATCCAAGGGTTTATATCTCTCAAAAACTGTAATATTTCTTTACTAGGTAATGCCATTATTTCCATTTCAATACTCCTTTCACAAGAATAAGCCTCTTATAAGGCAAATAAACGCTTATATAATACTAATTCTAATCTTCTAGGATATAATCATTGACCTTATATCCTAGTTTATCTTTTATTTTATTAAATAATTCTAATATTTCTTTAGGAGTATCTTTTGCAAAAATATAAGTTACTCCATTTTCTCTCTTTCCGTTCACTATCCACGGATCTATTTCATTGTAGAATATCAAGGTTTCTTTGCTAGGTAACGTCATTATGTCCATTTCAATACTCCTTTCACTTTATTTAAATTAATTATACCATTTTCAAATTATAAAAGCACCTAACAAATATAATTAAATATTTAAAATACATAGTTTAGCATTTTTTAGGGTCTTAGAAATGTTAGGATCCTTTTTTAAGGGGTCGGAAATGTCGGTATGTTCTTTTTAGGGTCTCTAAAATCTCTATATTGTTATGATTATTTATAATATACACGCTGTATTTTACGTTCTAAGCGTTCTGTTTATACTTTCCCTTGTAATTATACCCCTTAACTTCTTACAAGGCAAATAAACGCTTATATATGTTTACTGCATTAAGAAGCGGTATTCATGGTATTACTTTATAGGTTATAAATTTCAAGTTTTTTCAAGTTTTGTATGTTATTTCATCTTTTAAAAATAAATGTAGTAATTTGTAATATCTTCTTATCACTAACTATTCAAATAAATTGTACAGTTGCTTTCCTATCACTCTATTTTATTCTTATACAGAAGCGGTACAATAGTTTTTGGTTTTACTTTCCTATACAGCTAATTTCTTCTTATCAAAAACTAGTACAATGATTTAGCTTAAAATAATGCTGTTAACCTTATATATTCTTATATCAAACCGTTACAACAAATTAGCTTCATTAATTCTTATTTCTGTTTTTTATTCTTGTTAAAATCTTTTGCAATGATTTTCGTTTAAATATTCTTATCTACGTTATTTTTTCTTATTAAAAATTGTCACAACGATTTCACTTATACGCTTCTTATCATCTCATTTTATTCTTATCACAAATCATTGAAACAATTTAGCTATTATACTTCTTATCACTTATTATTATTCTTATTAAAATCTTTAACAACTATTTAGGGTTATTGCCTCTTATCACACTGCTTTATTCTTATAACGTACCTATATATAAATTAATCTGAGGTTTTCTGAGGTTTTAATGCTCTATATAGGTTTTTATGCCACTAAATACCACTAATTTCTATATAGGATTTTATTCCCGTATTTTCCAGTAATTTTTACTATATAGTTTTCAATGTAGTATTTTGTAGTAATTATATATAGGTTTTATACTCACATTTTCCAACATTTTTACTTATACAGAATTTTATTCCAACATTTTCCAACAATTTTACTTTCGCACGAAAAAATATGTACAGTGGCGGCGTGAAGTCCGAACAACATAGTAGAGAGGTACTATCCCCCCTTTTTAAAATTCTTTTTGATCTATATGTTTTTTATTTAATTTTTGAAAACTCCTTTAAGACTGCCGAAACTGCCGATTTTAATGATATATTGAATTTTCTGCCAACATTTGCCAACATTTCTATATATGTTTTAACCTTAGCATTTCTTAGTAATAATTATCAAGTTATTCTGTTGTACTAAGTTCAGAAGCAGTCTAGTAACTGCATATTACCGCTTCTAAGTGAAAAGAAAAAGACACCTATAAAAATAGATGTCTGATAAACGTAATAGCCAGGATTTTAACCTGAGCCTCCTCCATCAAGGCGTACTCACTCTATACTACTCCTTACGTGTACTCTTATTATACAGTATTTCCTTTATTCTATCAACTGTTCATTCATTGTTCAATATGTTTATATATCCAGTTCTTCTAAGTACTCATTATGCAATTTAATACAATATTGTTGGCTCTTTAAACCTACCATTCTTGCTACCTTTTGCCATTCTTCTAACATATAGTACCTCCACCAGTATATATACCTTATTCGTATATCTTCTATTTGATCTATAACGTTTGATAGGTACTCTCTTTCTTTCTCTATTGCTATTTTAAGTTTACTTATCTTCTTTTCAGTATCCTGTATTTTAGCTAATAGATTAGTACCAGTAAAATCATAGTTAGTTCTACTGCATGTTACTTTTACTTTTGTATAGTCCAGGGTCTGTATATATGTTTTACTTTTTTGTTTTTCTTGCAATTCTTCTACTAAGTCGTACAAGCTATATAAGTGTTCTGTTAAAACTCTATACCTGTTTAATTTTTGCTTTTTTTCATTGTTCAATCTTTGTTCAACTCTTGGCGGGGTCTTAACTTTTATATATCCTTTATCAGATAGTAAACTGAACAACTTCACTTTATGTTCATCAATAACCTTGTTTTCTTCATCAGTTGCCTTACGTGAAAAATTAAAGTATACAGCTATCAAAATTTCACGTTCTAAGCTATTTATTTTGTTCAGATAGGTTTCTATTACCTCCGCTTCTTTAGAGGTTGTATCGTCTATATAACGCTCTATTACAAGGTCTAGTTTAGATAGTTCTTCTCTTGATAACTGCATATTGTTTATTACTCCTTAATTATTTTAGCTATGTGTAAGTAAGCTAAGGTAGGGTATGTTGAATAAATCTCATTATCTTTAAAATACTCTATGCGTAATAAAAATTCATCTTCTTGTAATTCTTCATTGATGTATTTGTTAATATTAAAACTTAAGGGGTTTAATGTGTTTCTTGATACTTCTTCTACTCTAACTATTTTATACATTGTCTAATCTCCTTTAATTAAATTCTACTGGTAACCATTGTTCATACGGTTTATAACGTTTATACACTGGTAGTAATAATATTTTGTTACGTTTATAATATAAAATCTCATCAGTTGGCTTCATGTCTATTAATTCACTTTCTAGCAATTCTTGAATTATATCGCTTGCGGTTTCGTTCCAGTTATCCCAGATTATTATGTTTTCATTATATCCGCATATCGTATAATTACCGTTATAGTTAAAGCCAATTTCATTAAAATAGTTTTCTATATCTACTAATGTAACGTTTTTCTTACGCTTAATTAATTTCACTAAGTCTAACTTTATTTTATCTAAGTTCATTTTCTAACCTCCTAATTTAGATTTTTTGGTCGCTTGCTTTTATTTATTTAGTTCTTTTCAAATTTATTGCCGTAAACTGAAAAGATATATTGTGTATACCATACATTTTTACTTTTTTGATCGGTGAATTTAGGTTTTTGTTATCTTAATTTTAATTTGTTATCTTAATGTTAATTTAATTTTTTGTTAAGATAACAAAAAAACTGCATAATGGTGGGGCTGGTTAAAGTCTGTTATCTTGTTATCTTATTTTCGTTAATTTTTCTTTTATATATGTGTATATATAGATTAATTATTATTAATATTTTTTTTATAAAAAATTTAATAAAATAAGATAACAAGATAACAAGGTACTATAAACCGTTGGTATAATAACTTTTTGCTGTTATCTTAATAGAAAAATAAGATAACACAAGATAACATAAGATAACAAAAAATTATTGTTGTTCATTTACTACTTGCTTAATGGCACTGCCAACATGTCCCTCTAACGGTTGAATATTTCTACCAAAAATATTTAATTCATCTGTATTTTCTTTTGTGAACCTATGATTTTTTAATTCATAAGAGTAATTACTTGTTTTTACACTGTCGTTTAAATGTTTAGTGAATACAGTACCTATCCTTTTTCTTGTATTATATCCATTCTCATAACAAAAATTCTCATAATCATCAGTTAAGTAGCGAACAGGAAAACAACTCACATGATGATAACCCTTATCTTTATAATAAAGCATAAAACTGAATACACTATCATTTTCTTTTCTGTAATTAAGTAATTGCTTTTTAACCGCTTCAGGTACTATAAACTTATCAAAATCAAGATGTAAAGCTGTATATAAGATATATTCCAGTATTATTTTATTGTTTAGCTTCTCATCTTTGATACTTTCATCTTTTACACCTTCAAAATTTGCTTTAAATGGAATTATTAGCAACCTGTTTAGTACTGCGTCAGATTTATCTTTAATAGGTGGGATCTCATTAGAATTAAACATTAATAACGTTTTAAAATCATAGTTTCTTACGTCTTTGTTTTTACGTTCATAGTTAACACTTTCACCACTTGAAATACTTTTTAATTTATCCATTTCATCTAGTGGTTTTGTACCTACCTCATCACCATAATTACATATTTTCCCCTCAAGGGAAGTCAAACCAAAACGGCTTTGTAATTCATGTGGTGTTGATACTGAAATGTTAGTATCTCCTATTAAATTAATCATCATTTGTCTAAAGGTACTTTTTCCGTTTGTTCCATTACCTAACATTATAGCTATTTTTCTTCTAGTCTTATTTGGGTTTATCGCTTCATTGATTAATTGCCATAGTAACGTAACTATTTCATCATCATTACACGCTATCGACTTCAACCACTCATCAAAATTAAAATAGGTGTTTTTAATAAGTTCATAGTTAGTTAAAGCGTGTATATTATAATTAGTATCTACTTTAGCTGTAATAAAGTGTTTAGGGTCGAACGGCTCTAATGTTTTAGTTTTAGTATTAAATAAGCCGTTACCAACTGCAATTAGATAATCTAACCTCTGTGGCTTCCTAAACCTTGTATTTGCTCGTAAGTCTTCTGTAACGTCCTTTAATTTAGTTAACTTATACCTTATTTCTATTTTCTTAATACAAGTCTTTATATAATCATCATTTGATGTATATATACCTTTTGAAAAATCATAGAAAAATAACAATGCTGTATCTTCATTCGATCCGCTTTTTATAATAGGTATATGAGTAAGTAAGAATTTAGCTATTACATAAAATGGTACTTGTGGAACAGTAACCTTACCAGTCTTTTCGTGTACTGTGGTGTTTTCTATTCTCCATTGTTCGCCTGCGGTGTATAATCTCCAGTGAAGCTCTCCAGTACTTAAAATAGGTTTATTTAGCTTATATCGTACTAAATATGAAAAGTTTTTGTCTTTCTTATTTCCCACGATTTCAAACCTTTGTAACATTGAATAGCTTTTCTCATTATCAAAATAATTAGGGTTATTTTGCCAACTCTTGATAGCGTGGTTTATTTTGTCTTGGTTCTCTTGGCGGTATTTTTCGGGGTTTTTTCCTATGTTTGCTAATAAGTCAGAACACTCACAAGCAACATCATAGCTTATTATGTTGTAACAAAAATCATGGGTTACTGATAACAATATCCCTAAGGCTCTATCATATTCTTTACTATCTCCAGTGTTGATATTTTCATAATCTAACTCTAAATATCTTTTAAACATCTCTGTATAGTCTTCATCAGTTATTAAGGTGTTAGTATCAGAAGCGGTATAATTAGTTATAACTTTCTTTTCTTCTTTAACCGCTTCTTGTACTGGATAAGGTAAGCCGTCTAGGTGTTTAATAAATATAAACTCATTATCACGTACAGCAATAGGTAAGCCTTGTAATTGTGACCATGTACAACTACTAGTATCATACTTGATATTCAGAAGCTGTATAACGTGCTGTATAGTCGGTTTATATTCATCTTTGACAATATCCCTACTAGGTTCTAATACAAGCCTTAAACGTGGGTTATTTGGCTTATGTGAGATAGTTGAATATAAAAGGTATTTATAACTAGCTAACTTCTCTTGTATGATAGCTTGTACCTCTTGAGAACTTAAGCCAGTATCTTCAATATCAATTACAATTAAATTTCTTGTTTTTAGGTTGCTATTATTCCTTGTATAGCTTCCGTCTTCATTAGGTGGAATATCTCCACTAATGAAATAAAGCATACTATTGGCTTTATATAGCTCGGTGTCTTCATCTTTGCTTATTGTTTGGGCGTTAGTGCTTGCTAAGGTTTCTAAGGCTGTTTTATCAGTATTAATAAGGTTTAATACATTACTTTTAAGTCCTATTTGTCTATAGATCAATTTACATCACCTCTTTTAATGCTTCTTTAACTTTGTCTAGTTTTTCATAGCATAAAATAGATAATTCTTCAGATGTGTTAATAGCAATAGCATTAGTTAAAGTATGTAATTTGTTTCCGTCGTTTACTTTATCCCAGTACTTATATACCTCTTCATTACTCATTGTTGAATCTTTTAATTCTTCGGGTGTAAGTACATCAATTACATCTGTATGAGTTGCTAATAACTCCATTGAAAGCTGTAATATAGTCAGCCTTTGTCCTATTTCCTCAATGTGTTTAATCACTTCTTGTTTATCCATTCTTATTATCTCCATTCTATTTTTATTTTAAGAAGCGGTAATAATACCGCCTTTATTAATTTCTTTGATATGTGCTAGATACCTTTATTTTAAATTGTGTTTTCTTTCAAAAACTTGTTTACTTCACTTTCAAGATAAATATACTGCCTACCTACTTTAGTTGGTCTTAAACCACGTTTATTTAGGTCTGATAAGGTATCAACTCCAATTCCTAAGGTTTCACATAGTTCTTTTTGGTTGTATCGTTTATCTTGCTTTATTTCATCTTGTAAGATGTCTTTAACTATCTCACGTACTGCCTTAATCACTTCTTGTTCAAATGCTTCACTAAACATATAATCACGCTCCTTTAATAAATGCTATCCATTATCATAACTAGTAAATATACAAATGCTGTTATAAAAAGTATTAATGTATAAATCTTTGTTTTCCATACTTTTAACTCCTTTCTTGTGTTATAATGAAAGAAAGTATTTTTGTTAAATACTTGTCTTTAACCTTTTAAGTAGTCTGATTTGGTCGTTGGATACTTGAAAGGTTTTTTACTTACTTTTACTTACTTTTATATTAAAAAAATAAACTATCATAGTTTCATTTGGGAAATACCTTTTAAAAAAATTTAATAGCTTTACTTTTTCATTATCAGTAAACGCTGTTTCTCTCCTTTCCTTTCTACTATACATAGGTACGCTTATATTAAGAATTTCTGACAACTCACTTTGTTTTAAACCTAAAGCTTTTCTATATGCTTGTACCTTATTAATTTTTATAGTTTTCATTCAATTCACATCCTTTCTAAGAAAACTACAAGTTTTTACTTACTTTTAATTACTTGTTGATTAAATAATATCATGATAAAAATAACAAGTCAAGAAATATTTTTTAATTTTACTTACTTTTTATTACTTTCTAGTTTATTTTTTTCAAGTTATCATATATAATATAATCAACGTAAAATAAAAAAAGGAATTCAGTGATATGAAAACTATTATAGATAAAGAAGCTGTAGGGGCTCGTATAAAACAAATTAGAATGAATAAAGGTTATACTTTAGAGGCATTTGGTAAATTATTCGGTGCTAAAAAAGGTAACGTTCAACAATGGGAAAAAGGTCGTTCTCTTCCTAATAAAGAAAGACTTACAACTATATCAAAAATTGCTGATATGACTGTAAATGAACTAATTTATGGCTCTATCGATGAATTTATTGAGAACAATTTAGAACTATTTATAAAAAACTATAAATATCCATTTCCACATACATTTAAAATATTCAACTTGTTATATGAAACTAAACTTAGTATAAGAGCAAGTCAAGAGTTACATAATTCTGAAATTACAATTAATGATCTTGAGACAGTAATTAAGTGTTTTTACAGTGCTTTGGACTTTATAGTTCACCATGATATATACATTTATATTCAAGATAACTTATACTTATTGAAGAAATACTTTACTAATACGCGAGAATATTTATTTAATAATATCAATAGAATTATGGAATTAAGAGAATTCGCTATTAATAACGCTAAAATAGATGATTTTGAATTAAAGAAATTTCCAGAGGTTAATTCAAAACTAATTCAAGACAAAGAAATAGTTAAATTCAGTGAAGAGATATACATTAATTTTATAGATATCGCTGAAAATAGTAATATTGAAAAAATTATATATTTCCCTTTATTCTTTGAGGTTATAGAAAAATTACGATTGGGAAATAATGAAATACTTTATAAGAAAATATCATCAATAATAGATGACAGTTTAAGTAAGATAATACAAGCAACAGAGGTAGACAAGGAGATCGAAAAACATAACTTAATTAACAAACTAATTTCTGTTGTTGAAAAAAATTCTGATTTATCATCTATTCCCATTTATTTAGGTAAAATGAAAAAATAAGTCTTTTTTTTTTCATTTAGCACTGGTTATCAACTAACA
The DNA here is from genome assembly GCA_963535095.1 of uncultured Gemella sp. Classification (GTDB taxonomy): domain Bacteria; phylum Bacillota; class Bacilli; order Staphylococcales; family Gemellaceae; genus Gemella. The sequence continues at coordinate 13,609 of CAUSUW010000032.1, forward strand.
GTTACCTACCACTCAAGAAGCGGTATAGTTGTTTAATAAGGATATTTAACA
>CAUSUW010000033.1:0-13331 GCA_963535095.1 uncultured Gemella sp.
AGTAGTCTTCTAAGTCACGACTTACTAAGAAGTAATCAATTCTCCATCCTGCATTGTTTTTACGTGCATTAAAACGGTAACTCCACCAAGAGTAAGCACCTGTTAAGTCTGGATTGTAATATCTAAATGTATCGATAAATCCAGCATCTAATAACTTCGTAAATTTTTCTCTTTCTTCCGGTGTGAATCCTGCATTTTTCGTGTTTGATTTCGGATTTTTCAGATCTATTTCTGTGTGTGCAACATTTAAATCTCCACAAACAACAACACCTTTTGTTTTATTTAATTCTAATAAATAATTTTTAAAATCTTCTTCCCAACTCATACGGTACTCTAATCTCTTAAGCTCACTACCTGAGTTCGGCGTATATACAGTGATAAAGAAGAATTTATCGTACTCTAGTGTAATTACACGACCTTCTGTATCATGTTCCTCTATTCCTATTCCATATGTTACATTTAATGGCTCATGTTTAGTATATATCGCAGTTCCTGAGTATCCTTTACGCTCAGCATAGTTAAAATAGCTATAATAACCATCAAATTGTAAATCTAACTGTCCTACTTGCATCTTCGTCTCTTGTAAACAGAAGAAATCAGCATCTAATTGTTTAAAATCTTCTTCGAAATTTTTACCAACGATCGCTCTTAGACCGTTGACATTAAAACTTATACATTTCATTTCTTTCTCCTTTTTGTTTCATGTGAAACATCTTTATTATCTTGTAGCTCTTGTTTCGTGTGAAACAGTTTATTTCATCTTTACTTTTATATCTCACACAAAACATGTTCATTAATCTTTTTCTTTTATATTTTATATAATACTACTTATTTTCCTAGACAGAATCTACTGAATAATTCATTTATCAGTTCATCACCAGAGTTCTCTCCGATAACTTCTCCTAATAGATTAAATGTATTCGTATAGTCTATAAGTACCATATCCACTTCAAGACCCATCTCTGCAGCTCCGATAGCATCATTTAAGCTTGTTAAAGCACGTTGAATAAGGTTGATTTGACGTGTGTTTGATAAGTACGTCGCATCTTTTGGACGCGCAGCTCCACCGAAGAATAAATCTCTAATATTTTTCTCTAGTTCATCTATTCCTTTATATGTTGTCATAGATGTTTTTATAATAGGGTGGTTGTACGCTAATTTTTCAACTTCAGCAATATCAATTTTCGTCTCTAAATCTAGTTTATTTAATATTACGATAGTTGTTTTTCCTTCAGTTAGTTTTAATAATTCTTTATCATCTTCAGTTAATTCTTCACTACTATTTAATAAGAATAATACTAAATCAGCTTTTTCTAAAGCTTCTTTACTACGTTTAACCCCGATTTGTTCCACGATATCGTCTGTTTCACGAATACCTGCTGTATCGATTAATTTAATCGGTACTCCTTTAATGTTCACATACTCTTCTAGTACGTCACGAGTTGTTCCTGCAATATCAGTTACGATAGCTTTATTTTCTTGTAGTAGGTTATTTAACAGCGAGCTTTTACCAACGTTAGGTCGTCCGATAATAGCTGTGTTTATACCTTCTTTAATAATTTTCCCTTGTTTTGATGTTTCTAGTAAACTCTCTAAACTATTTCTAATACTTGTTGATTTTTCAAGAATAGTTTTTGTCGTTTCTATTTCTAGGTCATCATATTCAGGATAATCGATATTTACCTCAACAACTGTTAAAATATCTAAAATTTCTGCACGTAGACGTTTAATAAGTGTCGATAAGCGTCCTTGCATTTGGTTGTTGGCTATTTGACTAGCTTCATCTGTTTTACTCTTAATAAAGTCGATTACAGCCTCTGCTTGTGTTAAATCTATACGTCCATTTAAAAAGGCACGTTTCGTAAATTCTCCCGGTTCAGCCATTCTTGCTCCATGTTCTAGACAAAGTGCAAGTACTTTTTGAATCGTTATAATACCACCATGACAGTTAATTTCTATAACATCTTCAGTAGTATAAGTACGTGGACCTACCATTTTTACAAGCATAATTTCTTCGATTTTTTCATTTGTAGCTGGATCAACTACATTACCATAATTTATAGTGTGACTAGCTAGACTCTCTACTGTTTTACCTTTTGGTAGTCTTACTATTTTTTCAGCGATACTAAATGCTTCATCACCACTAAGTCTAACAATACCTATAGCTCCTTCTCCAAGAGCAGTCGATATAGCGCAAATTGTTTCACTCATTATTCAAACTCCTTTTAACTCTTTATATTAATTAAAAATTCATATCTTATTTATTATACACTATTCCTTTAAATTTTTCTCTATATACGACCAAGCTACATTTTGTATACTTTTTTTTAATAATGGGCTAAGGTAGATCAAAAAAAAATAAGTAGCTGGATTAGTCTCCGAACTACTTATTTTTTGATATTTTATTAATAAGGGGCCTGCCCCCAAAAGACCTAAATTTTAACAAAGTGTATATGAAAACTCATAGACGCAGTGGTTTATTGATATCTAAATTCGCTTTTTAAAAGCTTTTTAGATATCTAATAAACTGTGCGAGGGTGACTCGACAAAATCGATTTCTCCGAAATCACGATTTTTGAGTCACTCCTTCTATTTCATAAGTTCTATTTCTGAAATCGCAAATTCCAAATCATCTAAATCATACTCTTTTGGCAGTACACCGCATGCTCCATTAGCAAATGCCTGTCTTTTATATACGGGTACTTCACCAACACTACTGCAGATAAGCACTTTTGCATCAGGAAACTTTGTACAAATTTCCTTCGTCGCCTCTAAACCATCCATTATCGGCATACAAATATCCATCGTCACGAAATCTGGTTTTAACCTTCTATACATTCTCACAGCTTGTTCGCCATTTTCTGCAAAATGACACTTATATCCTGCACGACTAGCAATTTCTGCTCCACGACTTCTATAATATGAACTATCATCAACTATTAATACTGACTTCATTAGGCCTCCTATTTAGCTGTAATAACTAAATATCTATGTGGCTCTTCACCACGTGATTCTGTTTCAACATTTTTAATTCCTGTTAAGGCATTGTGAATAATTTTTCTTTCAATGCTTGTCATTGGTTCTAATTCTACAGGTTTTCCAATTTTTTTAGATTTTTTAGCTAAGTTTAACGCTAATTCTTCTAATGTTTTCTTACGATTTTCTCTATAATCATCACAATCAACTTCTATTCTGAAGTAGTGTGAGCTGAATTTTTTAGCATAGTTATTTACTAAAAATTGTAAACTGTTTAAAGTTATTCCACGTTTACCAATTATTAAACTAGTATTTTCTTCTGTTTTAATATTTAAAGTAAAATGACGATTACCATCTTCTCTAAAATCTACAGTCGCATCAGGATATCCCATCGCAACAACAATATTTTGTAGATAATTTACAATACGATCTTGATTTTTTACGATGTAATCTTCTCTTTTAGCTTTTTTAACCGGTTCTTCATTTTGTTCAACTTCTACAACAGTTTCTTCTACTGCTGGTTTTGTTTCTTCAGCATGAACATCTTGTTCAACCACTTTTTCTACAACAACTTCTTCTTGTTCTGTTGTTTTAACTTCAACTTCTTGCTCTTTTTCTGCTACTTTCTCAACTTCAACCACTTCTTCAGTTGTTTTAGCTAATTCAACAGCATCTTCTTTATTATAATCTTCATCTAATGGAACTAATTTTACTTTTGCTTCTTTTTTAAATAAACCGAAAATACCTGCGCTACCGCCTTCGATTACTTCAATTTTTACTGCATCTTCTGTTAAAGCTAGGTCTTTTAATCCTTTTTTTATAGCCTCATCTACAGTAACTCCAACATAATAATATTCTTTTTCCATTCTTAACTCCTCTTCGCTTTCATAAGTTTTGATCTTTTTAAAACATGATCGATGCTGCTACCAAATTCTAAAAACGGCATTTCTTTAGCACCAGGTCTTGCAATCACTATTATATCATAGTTTTTTACATATTCTTTTCTTGTTTTAAAAGTTTCTCGTATATATCTTTTTATTTTATTACGTTCGAAGGCCTTTCCTAATTTTTTACTAACAGAAATTCCTAAACGCATATGGTCTAAATTATTTTTTTGATAATAAATAACAAACTGTCTATTCGCAAAAGATTGTTTTTTTCTTATTATATTATCGAAATCTTGACTTCTTTTTACTCTATATTCTTTTTTCATTTTAAAACCTTTCTTAACACTAATATTTTAACAGTTTATTTACTATTTTACAACTATCTTTCATATTTTTTAGGACTGACTAATAAAAAAAGGGTACCACTTTCGTGATACCCTCAGTGCAAACATTAAGCTGAAAGAACTTTTCTTCCTTTAGCTCTACGTCTTGCTAATACATTTCTTCCGTTTTTAGTGCTCATTCTAGCTCTAAATCCGTGTACTTTTGAATGTTTTCTTTTATTTGGTTGATACGTACGTTTCATTTTGTCCTCCTCGAGTTTTCTTTTCTTTACTTAGATAGATGTAATAACTGAATTAGTTTAACATATCTAAAATAATTTATCAAGTAAAAACCTCATTTTTTCTAAAAAAAATCTAGACAAGCTCAAATATGCGATAAAATGGGAGTGACTCAAAAATCGTGATTTCGTAGAAATCGATTTTGTCGAGTCACCCTCGCACAGTTTATTAGATATCTAAAAAGCTTTTATAAAGCGAATTTAGATATCAATAAATCACTGCGTCTATGAGTTTTTTTATGAACTTTTAAGAATTTTAGAACTTTTGGATAAACACCGATTAAAATTCTTATTTCTTTCATTATAGATAAAAATAATACTCCATGTACTAATAGATAATATTGTTAATAAGCTGTTAATTTTTGTTTTACAGTATAAGAAAATATTTAAGTATCTCTTTTGAAGATTTTTTCACAATTTATTATAAGTTATCCACATATCTTTGTGAATAACTTTATTAACATCTAGATAACATTTTCTTTTTTCTTAAGTTTTTAACAGATTTATAAAGTTATTCACAATTTCACATTTAAAAGTTATTCACAGCTGTTAATTGTGTGTGAAAAACTCTTTCAGCATATTTATATCAATCATAAAAGATATTAATAACCTTTTAAATTATCTTGATTATTTATTTTATTTTTTTTCTTTTTAACATATTCACAACTTTTTTCTAATCTTTTTTTCACATAGTTAATAACTTCTGTTAACAACTTGTGAATAACTTATATTTTATTTTATTAACAATCTATGTTATAATTATTTATATATTTTTTTAAGGAGGTATTTCATTGAGTAATTCTAATTTCTTATGGGAAATAATTCTTCGTGAACTAAAGAGTACCGTTGATCCTCATGTATTTGATACTTGGTTTTCTGGTGCTTCTATAGATAATGTCGATTTTATGAAAAAATCTATCGTTATTACTAGTAAAGAAGCTCTTATTTCTCAATTTATTCAAGGTGCTTATGATCAAAAATTAAAAGAAATACTAAAGAAAAATACTGGATTTGATTTTAATATAGACTATACTTCCCTTGATACTGATATTCCTCTAATTACATCTCATGTTGTTGATGAAAAGCCAGCAGCTGAAAATCTAATTAGACAGAACTTTCTTCAAGGTGATAAACCTTCTGGAGCTCAACATTTTTATCAAAAACAAACTTTTCCTCTAGAAGACTATAAACATCCTGTCCCTAATAAAAATATTATAGCGAGTAAAAAGAATCCTACGCTTAATAAAAACTACACTTTTGAGAATTTTGTAGTAGGGGAAGGTAATGCTTTTACACATAATATAGCATGGAATGTTGCAGTTTCTCCTGGTGGTATCTATAATCCTCTATTTATTTACGGAGGGGTTGGATTAGGAAAAACTCACTTACTTCACGCTATTGGTAATGAAATGGAAGCTAATTTTCCTGATTTTAAAATTGAATGTATTTCATCTGAGAAGTTTTTAAATGAATTTCTTGCTTCTATTAAACCGATGAAAGATAAAAACAACTATACTAATGCAGATGAAGACTTTAGAAGAAAATATCGCGATGTTGATGCTCTTTTAATCGATGATATTCAATTCTTATCAGGTAAAACTGAAACACAAAATGCATTTTTCCATACATTTAACGAGCTTCAAATGAATCAGAAACAAATCGTCCTTATTAGTGATCGCTCTCCATCTCAACTTAATGATTTGGAAGATAGATTAGTTACTAGATTCAGTCAGGGGATAACTGCAGATATTACACCTCCTGACTTCGAAACACGTATGGCAATTATTAAATTCAAATGTGAACAGTTCGATATTAAACTGGATGAAGAGACTCTTACTTATATTTCTAGTAATGTATCATCTAATATAAGAGAGCTTGAAGGTGTTCTTAAACGTATTAAGTTCACAGCAACTTCTAAACATGAACAACCTTCACTTAGTATTGCCGAGGAAATACTAAAAAGCGCGAAAACTTCACCTAGAAAAAATATCTCACCTGACAACATTATTAATGTTTGTGCAGACTTCTATAAAATCAAGGTTGATGATATTCTTTCATCTTCTCGTAAAAAAGAAGTCGTACAGGTTAGAAATATAGCTATCTACTTATGTAGGGAACTTACTACATTATCATTTCCTTCTATAGGTGATTGTTTTAATAAAGATCATACTTCTATTCTTTATTCATTCAATAAAATAGCAAAACTAAGTAAAGATGAAAATCCTGAGATTTTTGAAGATATAGAAGTAATAAAAGAACGTTTAGGAAAAATATAAGAGGCTGTTAAAATCTACTAAAGATATTACTATGTTTTTTCACAAGTTATTAACAAGGGAAAATTCATTATTTTTGAGTATTCTTTAGTTTTCCACAGTTTTTACAGGCCTTATTATTATTATTTTATTAAATATATATTATATATAAGGAGAAAACATGAAATTTACTATAACTAAATCAAATTTTCTTGATGGCTTAAATCACGTATCAAGAGTAATTGCCCCTAATTCTCTTTTTGAAATTCTAAAAGGTATTAAAATAGAATTAGAAAAAGATAAACTTATATTAAAAGCAAGTGATTCTTTAGTATCTGTAGAATATTCTGTAGATTGTTATGAAGATGATAAAGAAGTTATTACTATAGAAGAAGAAGGACAAGTAGTATTACCTTCGCGTAATTTTATAGAGATAATTAGAAAAGCACCAACAGATTTAATAGAGATAGAAACAGTTGGTAACAATATTTTAGTTAAATCAGGTAAAAGTGAATTTAACGTAAAAGGATATGATGCAAATGATTATCCTGAATTCCCAGTTATCTCTAAAGAAAATAGTCTTAAATTAGAAGCTAATGTTTTTAATGATATTATTAAAGAAACAGTATTCTGTACAGCTCCTAATGATCAAAGACCTATTTTAGAAGGGGTAAACTTCTCATTAAGTAACAAAATTTTAACAGCTACAGCTACTGACTCGTATCGTTTAAGTAGAAGACAAGTTACACTTAATGATGAAGATAGTAATAAAGAGTTTAATTTAATTATTCCTAGAAAAGCTCTAACTTATTTCCAAAGAATGATAGAAAATGGAAAAGATCAAGTAGAAATCTTCTATGAAAACAACAGAATAGTTCTTTATTACCAAAATGTAGTATATACAGTATTATTAATTAGCGGAAACTATCCTAATACTAATAAACTTATTCCTACTGTCTTTGAATGTACATTTATAGCAAATAGTAGAGAATTCTTTAATGCTGTAGATAGGGTTGCATTAATGAGTAGAGAAGATAAAGATGATATTATTAAATTAGTAGTAACTGATAATCTATTAGAAGTTTCTTCTCAGTCTAAAGAGTTAGGAAGTGCTGTAGAGGAATTAAAAGTTTCTTCTACATTAGAAGATGAAAAATTTGAAATTTCTGTATCTGGAAAATATTTAAAAGACGCGGTATCTGCGGTTGCTACAGAAGAAATTATCGTTAAGTTCTCAGGAGAGCTAACAGCGTTTATTATTCAACCAAGTGATTATCACAGAGAAATTATTGAATTAATTTTACCAGTAAGAACTTACTAATAAAAAATAGGGAGTAACGGATTGAAATAAAAAAAATCAGTAAAATCAATTATTAAATTTAAAACGTAATGGTTTATAGATGAGGGGATGACCTAAAAGTACTAAATTTTAAAAAGTTTACAAGAAAACTCTTAGAAGCAGTGGTTTATTGATATCTAAATTCGCTTTATAAAAGCTTTTTAGATATCTAATAAACTTTGCGTGGGTGACTCGACAAAATTGATTTGTACGAAATCATGATTTTTGAATCATTCCCAATAATTTTTAGAATATCTATTAACTATACGGGGGTGACTTTTTAAATATGATTTATATAAAATCAGTATTTTTAAGTTACTCCTTTTTCAAAGTTAAATTAGGAGGAACAATGACAAAGAAAAAAAGTAGCATATTTATTTTATTAGGTGTTGTCTTTTTAGGACTTATTCTTAGAACACCTATTACAGCAGTAGGTGCAATCGTTGGACCATTAAAATCTATACTAGATATAAACAATACGGTTGCTGGATTTATCACAACAATACCATTAATTGCATTTGCAATATTCAGTCCAATGGTAGCAAAATTATCAAATAAAGTAGGCTTAGAGAAGACGATATTATTAGCTGCACTTATTATAACTGTCGGTTTAGGATTTAGATTTTACATTAATACTTACGTATTCTTCCTTACGACATTTATCGTAGGAGTAGGAATAACAGTAGGTAACGTATTATTACCAGGATTAGTTAAGAAATATTACCCAGAAAAACTAGGAGTTATGACTGGTTTTTATGCAGTTGTCATGAATGTAGGGGCTGCGGTTGCTGCGGGTATCAGTTATCCACTATTAAGTACAAATATAGGTGGAGAGAAATTCTCAACAGGACTTGCGGTTAATATTTGGATTGTTATTGCAATTATCAATATATTTATCTACGCAGTGATATCGAAAAATAACGTAGTAAGTGATGTTAAAAATACTCATAAAAAAGTTCATGGATACTTTAAACATTCTAAAATGTGGACGATTATGTTGAGTATGGGATTACAGTCAGCATTATTCTATTGTAGTGTTTCGTGGTTTGCTGAAATTATGATTAGTAAAGATTTCTCACCTGAAACAGCAGGACTATTATTATCAATTAGTCAATTCGCTCAATTTCCATCTACTTTTATAGTACCGATTTTAGCGGATAAATTGCACAATAAGTTAATTATACCTACAGTAATTACGATTGGATATATCGTGTCACTTGTTGGAATGCTTTCTACAAGTGGAAACTTTGTGCTAATGCTAACATTTATAGTTATCTTCGCGTTAGCTGGAGGAGGATCATTCTCATATGTTATGTATCTATTCTCAGCTAAATCAAGAAATGAAAATGAAGCGGCTGATATTTCAGGTTTAGCACAATCAGGGGGATACTTGTTAGCGGCAATATTCCCGCCATTATTAGGATATATCAGAGATATCTCTGATTGGAATAAAGCGCTATATATATTAATAGCGACGTCAGCTGTATTACTAGTGACATTAATTCACTGTAGTTCAAAAGGAAATATTATAGAAAAATAATAAATAAGAGTAACTAACTAGCTATTTCTCTGAAAATAGTATAGATTAGTTACTCCTTTTTTATAATATCAAGTTTTCATAAAGAAAAGGTCAAAGAAACAAAAATAAGTATATGTATAATACAGTAAGAAGAAGTAATTGATATAATATATAATATATTAATCTATTATAAATACAGTTTAGCGAAAAATAATAGTATAAGAATAAGAATTTTAATAAAAAATTAAGGTGCTTTTAAAAAAATTAAAATAAAATTAAAAAATTATCTTATAATATTAGTTATAAGTAAAAATTAAGAATAAAATAAGAAAACGTTTTAACTAATATTGAAATAATACATAATAAGTTGTAAAAAATATATGAAAATTTGTTTAGATTAATAACAAGATAGTATAATTCAAAGGGATAAAAACACTTTCTTTTTTTACAATAATGTGATATAATTCTAGAGGAAATGAGATATTTATACTTTAATTTAAAATATTACAGTATTTTGTTTCATAAATATAAAATAGTAAAAATAATTACTTTAAAATATCTAAAATTATATATAATATACGGAGGTTTTCTTATGAAAGCGAAAAACAGAAAAGTTGTTTTAATAGGAGCAGGAATGGTAGGGATGAGCTTTGCTTATCAATTATATTCAAGCGGACTTTGTGAAGAACTAGGATTAATCGACTTCTTCGCTGAAAAAGCTGAAGGTGAAGCAATGGACCTTAACCACGGTGGAGCATTAGTACCACCTATTAAAGTAACTTCAGGTGGATACGAGCAATGTGCTGATGCAGATGTAATCGTAATCGCTGGAGGTCTTCCACAAAAACCAGGTGAAACTCGTCTTGACCTAGTTGACAAAAACATGAAAGTTGTTAAAGATATGTCTGAGCAAATCGTAGCTTCAGGATTCGATGGAGTTATCGTTATTGCATCTAACCCAGTAGACGTATTAACTAACGCTTTACAAAAATTCACTGGATTCCCAAGAAACAGAATCGTTGGATCAGGAACTACTCTTGACTCTTCAAGATTCCGTTACATCTTAGGAGAAAAATTAAACTTAGCACCAAGCAGTGTTCGTGGATATATCATTGGGGAACACGGAGATACTCAACTTGCTGCATGGAGTAACGTAAATGTTTACGGAAAACAATTCGATAAATTCTTAGAAACTTCTAAATACACTAAAGAAGACTTCGCTGATGTAGAAGAAAAAGTTATGCGTGCTGCATACGAAGTAATCAACCGTAAACGTGCTACTTACTACGCAATCGGACTTGCGTTATTCACAATCGTTAAAGCTATCTTACGTGACGAAAACGTTGAGCTTGCAGTAAGTGGATACTGTGATGGACACTACGGAATCGACGGATTATATATCGGAACTCCAGCTATCGTAGGACGTGAAGGTGTTCGTGAAGTAGTAGAATTAGACTTAACTGAAGAAGAAACAGCTAAAATGCAACATTCAGCTAAAGTTCTAAAAGAAACTTTAGAAAAAGCATACGCAGCTTTAGAAGCTTAATTCAATTAAAAAATTATAGAAGAATTAGATTCAAATCTTTAATTTAAAGAAGAATTTAATTCTTCTTTTTTTTGTAAAACTTAAGTAAAGGAAATACTATATTTATAAATAAGTAAACGTTTTTTGAAAATAAAAAAATATGAATAATTTTGTTTTCAGGTACTAGACTTATATTAAAAAATTTGTTACAATATAAAAGGATGAAAAGGTTTTAAAAGTTATCAAAATAAATAAACAATAAAAAAGTAGAGGAGATAGACTATGACAATAACGATATATGACGTAGCAAAAGAAGCAAAAGTATCGATGGCAACTGTATCTAGGGTTGTTAACAATAACCCTAATGTAAAAGAAGATACAAGACTACGTGTCCAAGAGGTTATTAAGAAATTAAGATATACACCTAACGCTGTTGCCAGAGGACTTGCTAGTAAGAAAACAACAACAATCGGTATAGTATTACCAGATATAGCAGACTTATCTTCTGCAGAAATAGTAAGTGGTATTGAATCAGTAGCTAATATGTATAAATACAATATCATTTTAGCAAATTCATGTGATGATCAAGAAATCGAAAAAAATATTTTTGCTTCATTCGTAAGTAAACAAGTGGACGGAATCATCTATTTAGGACACTCATTATCAGATAGTTCTAAAAATTATTTACAAGACATTCAAATACCAGTAGTACTAGCTGGGAATTTAGGAACAGATTCTGAGTTTTATTCAGTAAATATTGATTATGAAAAAGCAGCATATGACATTACGAAAGAATTTTTATCAAAAGGTACTAAGAATATCTCATTAATAATAGATAAATACGAAAGTCAAAAAACTCAAAGATTAATCAAAGGTTACAAAGATGCCCTAGCATCAGCAAAAGTTGAATTTAAACCTCAAAATATAATTGATGGATATAGAACATATAAAGAAAGTAATAAACTATATAAAGCTGTTAGTAATATTGAAGCAGAAGTTGTAATTACAATGTTCGATGAAGTAGCTTTAGCAACTATGCAACAAGCACTAGATCTTGGAATGAGTATCCCAGGTGATTTACAAATTCTTTCATTAGAAAATACAAAACTAATAAATATGACAAGACCAAAAATTTCATCTGTATTCCAACCAATTTTTGATATAGGTGCAGTTTCTATGCGTGTCTTAACTAAGATTATCGATATAGAAAAAGCAAAACGTAAAGGTGAAGAAATTGATGAAGAAGAGTTAGCAGAATTAAAAGCTCAAGAAAAAGAGATGAATTTACCTTATAGAATAGTTCATAGACAAACAACAAAATAAAAAATAAAAAACACTATTTTATAGAAGAAAAAGGGTACTGAACCCAAAAAATTGGACAAAATATTTAGTTATTCTTGTTTAGTGTTTTAAATTTTAAAGTCAGTAAATTTTATTACTTTTAGTGACTTTCATTCCTTATAGTTATTTTAGATTTTCGAACTATTTAGTTAAGGATTTTTAAAAGGCGTATCCCTTGTCCTTGACTAAATAGGAGAGAAATCTAAACTGTAAAGGGGAATGAAAGTTTCTTTTTATTTATATTAGTTTCTATTCATTTTCCTGTAATTTACAGGACTTAATCCACCTAAGTTCAATTTTATTCTCTCTTCATTATAATACTTTATATAATCTATAATGGCTTCTTTTAATTCGTATTTATTCTTAAAAGTATCTTCGAATCCGTAATACATCTCAGATTTTAAAACTCCAAAGAAGGATTCCATAAATGCATTATCTGCCGATGTTCCTTTTCTAGACATTGATTGTGTAATTCCTTTTACCTTAAGGAATTGTCTATATTCAATATGTTGATATTGCCAACCTTGATCACTGTGTAATATCATGCCATCATATCTTTCATTTTGAAGTTGCGATAACATTTCATGTTGTTGTTTCATGTTAGGTGAGAATGAAATATTATAAGCTATTATCTCCGCATTATATCCATCAATTATAGGTGCTAAATAAACTTTATCCTCTCCAACCTTGAATTGAGTTACATCTGTATAACATTTCTTTAACGGTTCTAGGGCAAAGAAATCTCTATCTATTATATTATCTGCGATTTTTCCAATCTCTCCTTTATATGAGTTGTATTTTCTAGTAGGTCTTATGAATGATAATACACCTAGTTTTCTCGTTAATCTTAAAACTTTTTTATGATTTACT
>CAUSUW010000034.1:0-8477 GCA_963535095.1 uncultured Gemella sp.
ATATTATTTAACATTGAACGAATGAAATCAATGCTAGTTTAGTTTACTGTATTATATATAAATATGTCAATTTATGTGCTTACTTTTATCATTTACTTTAATTATATAATTCTATTGGTTGGGAATGACTCAAAAATCGTGATTTCGGAGAAACAAGATTTTGTAGAGTCACTTTCCGCAGTGGTTTATTAGATATCTAAAAAGCTTTTATAAAGCGAATTTAGATATCAATAAACCACTGCATCTATGAGTTCGCATATGAACTTTGTTAAATTTTAGGACTTTTGGTTCAGACCTAAAGTATTATTAATTTTCTGTGCCCCAAACTTCTTCTACGATTTCTTTTATTAGGGCGATTTTCTTCCATTGATCTTCTTCTGTAATCACGTTTCCTTCTTCTGTAGAAGCAAAACCGCATTGTGTACTTAAGTAAATATTTTCTAATGGTACGTATTCGCTAGCTTCTTTAATTCTTGCGATTACTTCTTCTTTATCTTCTAAATCTGCAAATTTAGATGTAATTAATCCTAAAACAACTTTTTTATCTTTTCCAACTTTTGCTAGTGGCTTGAAATCTCCTGCACGATCTGTATCGTATTCTAAGTAGTATGCATCTACGTTTTCTCCCGCAAGTAGCTCGTCTTCAACATTTTGATATCCACCTTGAGAAATCCATTTAGAAGCGAAATTCCCACGACAAACGTGCGTATTGATAGCTAAATCTCCTGGTTTCTCTTCGATAACTTCATTATTTAATGCTAGACAACGTGCTGCATATTCTCTACGAACTTCTTCTAATGGACGTGCGTCACGGAAACGATTCGCAAATCCATCATCAGCTAATGCTCCCCAAGTACAATCATCGAATTGTAATACACGTAGTCCTTCGTTGTAAAGGTCTGCGATAACTTGTTTATAAGCTGCTACAATCGCATCTTTTAGTTCTTCAAATGTTGGATAGAATTTTTCATATCCTTTAATGTGATCTTCTGTACGAATTAACTCAAAGTATAATTGTGATGGTGATGGAATTGTTAATTTTACAGTTACACCTTCTTTATCAGCTACTAAGTCTCTTAAGAATTTATAGTGTGCTACAAATGGATGATTTTCTCCACTGATTTTTCCTGATACTTTTGCTGTATCTGGTTTAGTTTCGATACCTTTGAATGGGTAACCTTTTTCACCTTGAACGTGTTCTACACCATTAAGTCCCCAAAAGAAGTCTAGGTGCCAGTATGCACGACGAAACTCTCCATCTGTTACTCCTTTTAGTCCATTTGCTATTTGTTTTTCAACTAATTCTGTAATTACTTTATCTTCTACCTTAGTTAATTCTTCTTGTGATAATTCTCCTTTTGAGAATTTTTCACGAGCTTCTACTAACTCCTTAGGTCTTAAAAATGATCCCACGTGATCTACTCTATATGCTGCTTTTTCTACTACTTTATTTTGACATCCTTGACACATAATATTTTTTCTCCTTTTGTTTAACTAATTTATTTTCTCTATCTTCTTAGATTTATTTATCAAGCAACCAAGAAAAGGCTGGATTCTGAAAAATATGACGTTTAGGCACAGTTTGTAAATTCTGATCGCATTCATCTATTGTACCTAATTTCAAAGCACAGACTTCTGGTATATTTTCTTGAACAGTGAAAATTTGACTATGACAGTTCTGGCAGTAATAACGCTGTTTTCCTGGAGAAGAACTATAGGAAACAAGCTTTTCTTTTCCATGCAATACTAGCTTTTCACTGCTAACTTTAGCATTAACTGTATAGGCAGACGCAGTTGCTTTCCGACAAAATGAGCAATGACAAAAAACTAATTCGGATAATTCCTCATCTAAAGTGTAGGTCACTGCTTTACATAAACAAGATCCTTTAAGCATCATGTATGCTCCTTTCCACTACTTTATTTTGACATCCTTGACAGATATCCTTTTGTTTAACTAATTTATTTTCTCTTTTAACTTTACTCTTCTGACTTTATTATTTTGACTTTATTATAAACTTCTAGTAACTTTTCTCTTCAAACTTTTCTTCTTTTCTAATACATATTTTTTCTCATAAACTAAAACTTTTTTATAAAGACCGCTCTATTCGTCTTCTGGTAATATCGCTACTACCCTTACTGGAGATCCAGTTGCTTCTGTCCAGTTTGGATAAGCAATTGAGATTAATGCTCCAGTCGCCGGTACTTGATCAAGATTTGCTAATACTTCGATTTGATAAATATCTTGTTCTAGTAAGTAATACTCTTGAATAAGTCCTTCAGCTGCGGCTGTAACACCTGAATCAGTATCTAGGGTTTCATGACCTACAGCTTTAACTTTTCTTTCTTTAATTAAAAATTCTAGTGCATCTCTTCCCCATCCTGGAGTGTGTTGAACATCATTTTCATCTAGATTTCTAATTTCATCATAACTTGGCCAACGCTTAGACCAATCACTTCTGAATGCTACGAATGATTCTGGTAATATTTCTCCATGTTCAGCTTCAAAATCAAGAATATCTTGCTTAGAAATTACATAGTCATTATTCTCCGCTACTTCTTTACTTTTATCAATTACGTATAAAGGTAATAGTAAATCTTTAAGTTCAATTTCATCTAACCAACGACCACCTTCAACGAAGTGAATTGGCGCATCGATGTGTGTTCCATATTGTCCAACAACTGAGAATTTTTGAACATAGAATCCATCTTTTAAAGTAAAGACGTTTTCTTTTTCTAACGCAGGTAGCGCTGGGAACTTAGGTGAATTTTCATCAATTTTGTGGCTTAAGTTAACCCATTTTTTGTTTTTTAAAATTTTATAAATATTTAGTAATTCTGACATGTTTCTTTCCTCCGAAATGTTTATATTATTTCTTTAAGTTAAGAATTCTTGTGATTATTTTGAGAAATAAAAAAAGTCCTCACAGAAGCTTATGCTTCTGCAAGGACGTCTAATAATTTACGTGTTACCACCTTACTTTATGATATTCTCACAAATATCAACTCAAAAAGTACGCACCAAAATAGAATGGTGTTATACCCTGAAGCTATAACGGGCTCACCCGTAAAGGTCTAATTATTCGACCATTAACACTCAAAGACCATTTTCAAAGTTTCTAATACGATCTCTTTTCACCAACCGAGACTCTCTTTACCATCTTTCACTTTTACTTATCTTATCAACGTGTGAATCATTAACTTGTGATTAAGTATAACAAGTTATTTTTTATCTGTCAATAGTTTTTTTGAAAAATTTTACATGTTTTCTTTCTGTAGAACTTTTATATACTCCATATTATTTGAATGAAAGTTACTTAAATCAGCGGATTGTAAAGTCTAAAGTCCCCCTTTTCATCAATTAAAAATTTTCATGTTTGCTACAAATACATATTATTTACAGAAAATATTAATTAATAACTTTATAAAATTTATTTTTACCTGTACTTTATTAAATATATAAAAAAGTGAGAATTTCTAATTATTTCTTAGAAACTCTCATCTCTTTCCTTTAATTTTCAATAAAATTTTATATTCTAATCTTTGTTTTAACCAACTTCCAAAGAACAGCTGGTACTAATAATATTGTTAGCGCTAGAGCAACGATTTGATTAATGCCGAATATGTCTACTAATACTAATAATGTGGATGCGAATACTCCCATTAATAATATTAAATATCCTACTAATGAAACTCTTTCTATTATGAAAAATTCACCTTCTTTTTCTACATTATGCTTTTTATAAACCTTACTTGCTAACAGCATAATTATTGTTAAAATAACTAGGTAAATAATAATATTCTTCCAAGGAGTGTAGCCGAAATAATAAAATATTGGCATCCTTGGTATATTATCAAGAAACGGCTCATTTGAAAAATAATCTACAACGAACAATTTCCCTATAACAACCCATACTCCCAATGGATAATATATCAGTGTAAGAGCAGGAATATACATTACGCCTATACTCAATATATTTCCACAAAAACTCGATAAGATAGCTCCTAGTAATACTAAACCTATTCCCAGTATATATATTTTATTATTTATTTCAAGTACCGCTGGCACGTTATAGATTTCTCCTAACAAACTATTACTTATAACCGCTATATTAGCTAGTCCTGTTAAAATATAAGTAACTATTAAAATTAAGAACGATAGAATTACTTTTGCAAAATATACTTTCTCTTTTTCGTAAGGTAAGCTCGCTACAAATTTACCAAAATTAGTATGGTATTCATCTCCAAAGATTAACAACGGGATTAAAGTTATCAAAATATAATAACCAATATTAGTTCCCTCGTTAAACAGAGTTTCTTTTAACTTAACCTTACTAGCTTCTAGATTTTCTTTTAAGAAAGTTAATGTTTTTGTATTACTAATATCTAGCGCTGGAGGGTATAATTTATCCAGTTCTTCTTGTTTATCAAAATACTCCTTGCTTCCCGGCTGCATTCGTGACCATTCTTTATACTTAGGAACGTTATTCAATTCTTCTTCAGTTAAGTACTGTTTGTATTTTTCACTTCCTCCACCTGTAAGTACATTTAGATCCTCATTATTAGTATAAAATGTCCATAATGCTGTACTAGGAAAATTATGTAAATATGCTCCAACCGCATAAGAATGTTTCATCTCATCTAATTTTTCTTTTGATAATTTTTCTTTATAATTTTTCTGATATTCTTCTTTTAACTTATACAGTTCGTGTGTTTTTTGATTTAATTTATCATTAGATGCACCTTTTCTTATTTCCAATTCCTTTGCTATTCCTGTTGTTAATTGAAAATCATAAGCTGCAACTCCATTTTTTAATTCATTTAGTTGTTTATTAGTAGTTGTAGCAGCAAATGTTGAGAAGGCAATTAATAGTATAACTAACATAATTGAATATTGTTTCAAATATATACGAATAATTTTTAAAATATCTTTACACATTTTCATCTTCCCCCTTACTATTTAATAAAAAGATATCCTCTAATGCAATAGGGAGTTTATCATATTGAAGAAGATCTTTATCTTGAATAATGTCATGAGTAGCATCATAATTTCCCTTCATAATAACCACATAGACTCTTCCAATATTACTAATAATTCTTACATCAGGATTGTTACGTAACTCCGCTGGTATTTTATCTTGGTACACTAATTGATATTTACTATACTCATCCTTATTAATTTCTTCACTAACTCCAACTCCATCATCTAAATAGACAACCTTATCACTTATGTTTTCCAAAGAATTTAATTGATGACTACTAATTAATAACCCAATTCCATCACTTTGAGCATCCAAAATATAATCAACTATCTTTTTAGTATTTATTACATCTATCCCATCTAGTGGTTCATCTAAGAGGATAAACTTAGTTCGGCATGAAATCCCCAAAATCAAACTAAAAATAGCTAGTTGTCCTTTTGATAATTCAGATAATCTGCTGGTTTGTGATAATTTAATTTTTTCTAATTCTGTTTTAAAATATTGTTCATCAAAATTTTCATAAGCTAACTTATAAAACTCACAAACCTTTTTAATTTTAGAATTTTTAAAATAATCGAATCTATCCGGTATATAAATCAGTTGTTTTCTTATATTTTTATTATCTATTCCTTCAATTCCTATTTCACCAGAATCTTTACTATATATTCCTGATAGTATCTTTAATAAAGTTGTTTTCCCACTTCCATTTCTACCAACAAGTGCTACAATTTCTCCTGTAGTTACAGAAAAACTAACATTATTTAATACTATCTTTTTGGAAAATTTTTTATTAATTTTTTCTATCGTAAGCTTCATAGTTTTCCTCCTTTATCTTTTCTAAAATGACTTCACATAACTTCTCCATCGATAATCCTAAAAATTTCCATTCCATGATTAATTCTTTTAACTTTCCATCAATCTTCTTCTCATTATCCATAATTAATCACCCTTTCGAAATTCTAACTTAATTTTTTCTAATAAATCTTCTTCCGAGATTCCTCTTATTTTTACTTCCCTAACTAAATCCTCAATTATCGAATCTATTAGTTCATAATTTGGAACAATATTATCAAAATTATTTGTAATAAAAGTACCTCTCCCTACTATTGTTGTAATTATCTTTTCACTTTCTAACTGCTGAAATGCTTTTTGAATTGTACTAACATTAACACTAAGCATTTTCGAAAATTCTCTTACCGATGGTAATTTATCTCCCTCCTGTAATAGATTTTTGCTTATCATAGACTTGATTTGATCTACTATTTGTTTATAAATCGGTTTCTCTGATAATGAATCAATTTGAAACATAGTGACCTCCTTCCTAAGTGTACCATGTATCACCATACACCTTCTACTTAAAGTGTACCATACATCGCCACACAATGCAATAAAAAAATAAGATATAATAATAAATTTCAAAGAAACAATTATTATATCTTATATTTACTTAGATCTTTTATTTAGTAAAGGTTTTAGTACGACTCTAAAAATCGAATCAGCTATTATTATACCAACTGCTAACCCTATTGCACCATAAAAACTATTTAAGAAAATTTTACCAGAATTACCATAATCATCTAACAACAATGTTCGGAACGCATCATAAATAGTTACCCCAGGCACCACAGGTACAAGTCCTGGAACGAAATATACAGTTACAGGATTTTTAAATTTAATCGCACAAATTTGCCCTATATTAGCCAATAATAACGAACATACTAAACTTGACATAAATACACTATGTCCATGGCTCCACATCTCCCAGTATCCGCACCATCCTATCGCACCAATTATTCCACCAGTCACCAAAGTTTTTCTTGGGACATCGCAAATAATTCCGAAAGATACTGAAGATATGAAGCTAAATACAAAATGATATAGCAGCAACAAGGCATGACTCATTACAGCAAGCATTATACCACACCCCCCATTAGCCTAACTATGAAATATACGGTCACTATTCCTGCACCTAACGCAAATGCCACACAAAAACTTTCAATAAATCGAATAGATCCAGAAATAAATCGTTTAGCAATAATGTCTCCCATAGAATTAGTTATCGTAATACCTGGTACAAGAGGCACTACTGCACCTATCATAGCAAGTCTTAGTGAATGTCCATTTAATAATACAAAACCAATATAGCCCGCTATACCTCCGACAAAAGTACTAATATACTCAGAGATAAAAGGTGCTTTTAAATAATCTATAACTTTAATATAAACATAAAATGCTACTGCTCCAGCTATTCCTCCTGGTATAACATCCCAAAAGTTACCATCAAAGATTAATACGATACTACCACTAAGAACCCCTGAACAAAGAACTTTAAACCAATCTTTTATAGGACTCTTTTCTTCTTGAACTCTTTTAAGTGCTTTGTACATATCTGGTAAACTTATTTTTCCTGATGTAAATGCCCTCGATAGTGCATTAACTTCCGAAATTTTTGTTAGATTGTAGGTTCTATCACCTACCCTTCGAAAATCAGTCCCAAAACCTTCAATCCTAACAAAAATACCAGTTAAAGTCACATGTGTATAATATTCATCAGTACGCTCATCACCAACACCATATTTAATGATTCTCTCAAGCGTATCTTCTGTTCTATATACCTCAGCTCCATTTTCCATTAATATTTTTCCTGCAAGTAACGCTGTTTTCATCAATAACTTCTCATACATTACTCTTCTCCATCTAAGATTAGATATGAAAATCAAATTAAATAAAACTATATATCATTACACAGTTTTAAAAAATTGAAATTCAACTACGTATCTAATCAGCTTACCTTCCATACATAAATTTTAAAATTATTATATCACAAAACTATCTATAAAAACATAGTTTTTCAATTATACAGATTAAAAAAACATTACATCTATGAATCTTCATAAATACTATTTTAAAAGATTGTTTCTTTTTCCTATTTGCATGTAATAATGCTTCTATAGAATTTCTTATATTGGCATTGTCACTTCGCAGTAGACGTACTCCAATCAGCTTCAGCTATCGCCTTGCTTCTTGGTACGTCCTTGCGTACTTTGTACGTAAGGTATGTCAATTCATAATTTTCAAATTCTACATTGCCACTTCGCAGTTGGAACTATGAGTTAATCGTTAAATTTCACAAATCCAAAGGATGCAGAGAAATTTTATCGAGTAACTTATGCAACAATAACTCTAATCATCAGAAGCAACGCGACTAAGATGATTAGTAGTTATCTTACGTCTCTTCGTTCCTTAGAAATTTAGTTCCTTTTGCGTATTTTGCACGTAATGATTTTTACGAATCGAAGATTCTAAAAATCTTAACACTGCCTTGCAGTAGACTTATTCCAATCAGCTTCAGCTATCGCCTTGCTTCTTGGTACGTCCTTGCGTACTTTGTACCTAACGTTTTATGCAATTCGAAGAATTGCTAAAACGAAAGGTACAACGCAAAAAAAGACTACCTTGCCTGGTAATCTTTTAAAGTATAATTAGATTTAATTTTTA
>CAUSUW010000035.1:0-8278 GCA_963535095.1 uncultured Gemella sp.
CCACTTGTCTAAACTAAATATATATGTGTCCAGAATTTTGGGTACACATCATTTCTACGAAATCACGATTTTTGAGTCACTCCCATGGAGTTTCCCAAAATATTTTATCAGATATCTAAAACATTTCCATAAGGTAAATTAAGATATCAAATTGTTAAAGTGTTTATGAATTTTAATGTAAATTAAATTTAAATTCAGGATTTTTTTTACAACTCTAATATAAAAAAATAAACGACTAGGAAATCAGGATTTTATGAAAATCTTGACTTCTAGTCGTATTTTATTAGTTTGACCACATTGGTCAATATTAAATATTAGTCTCTATTGCTACTGTTTAATAAAATAAAGATGAATCTTAATAGTTCCATTAAAGCAACCATCGCTGCTGCTACATATGTTAATGCTGCTGCAGTTAGAACTTTACGACAGTGTCTGTGTTCTTGATCATCTACAATATTTAAATCAACTACTTGCTCTAAAGCACGTTTTGAAGCATCAAACTCTACTGGCAATGTTACTACTTGGAATAGTACCGCAAATAGCATAAATCCTACTCCAACCCAAGCAACAGTATAACCAAATTGTCCGATTAATCCTGTTAATAAGAATCCTACCATAATAAGAATAGTTGATAAGTTTCCACCAAGATTCGCTAATGGTACTAAAGAGTGTCTCCATCTCATTGGTTTGTAGTCTGCTACTTTATCTTGAATAACGTGACCAATTTCGTGCGCAGCAATTGCAACTGATGCAACTGTAGGTTGATCATGCACTATTGGTGATAAAACTACAACATTATTAGTTGGATCATAGTGGTCTGACAATTCAACCTCACCTCTAACTACTCTAACACCTGTAATTCCATTTGCTTGCATTATTATTTCTGCAACTTCTTTTCCAGTTAATCCTGATTTTGTTCTTACTTTTTTATATCTTTCGTATGTTCTTTTTACTTTGAATTGAGCCCATAAAGGGATTAACATAATTAGTAAAAAGTAAAGTATATAACTTCCTGACATTCCATAATATCCTAATGGCATATAGAGTACCTCCTAATTAGTAAATTATATAAGTTGAATTATACCATGTTCTAAATATATTTACTAGTATTTTGACTAAATTTTACCATTTAATTTTAATGAAAATAATGCAGAGTGTTTCCATTATTTTTTTCATAAAATTATTAACATAAAAGAGCAGTTCTAAAATCATTTTAGAGCTACTCTCTTATCGTTTTATTAAGTTAATGTTTTAAAATTTGAATAACTAATCTATTTCACTAGTTTCTTTGTCTTGCTAATAGTTTAATAGGTGTTCCTTCAAAGTTGAATGAATCACGAATTCTATTTTCTAAAAACCTCTCATATGAGAAGTGCATCAGTTCTGGATAATTCACGAAAAACACGAATGTAGGTGGATTAATAGCAACTTGTGATGCATAGAAAATATTAAGTCTCTTACCTTTATCCTGTGGAGTTGGGTTCATAGAAACTGCATCAACAACAATTTCATTAAGTGTTGAACTTTGAATACGACGTTGTCTATTTTCATATGATTCTTTAATTAATGGGAAGATGTTAAATACACGTTGTTTTGTTTTTGCAGAAACATAAACAATTTTAGCATAGTCTAGATATGCAAAACTATCACGAATTTTTTCTTCAAATTCTTTCATAGTTTTATCATCTTTTTCGATTGCATCCCATTTATTAACAACGATGATTACACCTTTACCTGATTCATGAGCATATCCAGCAACTTTTTTATCTTGTTCAATAATACCTTCTTCAGCATTAAGAACAACTAATACGACATCTGAACGTTCAATAGCTTTAAGAGAACGAAGTACAGAATATTTTTCGCAACTTTCATATACTTTACCACGTTTTCTAATACCAGCTGTATCGATTACAACATACTCATCTCCATTATGTTTAAAATCAGTATCTATTGCATCACGTGTTGTTCCAGCGATATCAGAAGCAATTACACGTTCTTCTCCTAAGATAGTGTTGATTAAACTTGATTTACCTACATTAGGACGTCCAATTAGAGAGAATCTAATTTTCTCATCTTCTTCCTCTTCTTCTAGAACTTTAAAGTTTTTACATACTTCATCTAGTAAATCACCAATACCTAATCCGTGTGATCCTGAAATTGGGAATGGATCTCCAAATCCTAATGAATAGAAATCATAAATCATATGATTCATATCAAAATTATCAATTTTATTAACTGCTAATACTACTGGTTTATCAGTTTTATATAATAATTTTGCAACTTCCTCATCATCACTTGTAACACCATCACGACCATTTGTTAAGAATATAATTACATCGGCTTCATCGATAGCTAGTTCTGCTTGTGCTCTGATTTGTTTTTGGAATGGAGTATCTTCTAACTCAATTCCTCCTGTATCAATCATGAAGAATGAATAGTTTAACCATTCTGCTTTTGAATAAATTCTATCACGTGTAACACCTGCTACATCTTCTACGATAGAAAGTCTATCACCAATAATCTTATTGAAAATTGTAGATTTACCTACATTAGGTCTACCTATTATCGCAACTGTTGGTTTTGCCATTTTTTTACCTCCATATCTATATTTTATTACTTTATCTTTATACCTAAAAAATAAAAGCAATAGACAAGCTATCTACTGCCTTTATTTCTCTATTTTTTCAAATTAAAGTTCGATGTCTTTAAATTTGTCCCCTAAACTGAATGAAGTATCTTCATCTTTTAAGTAAGAAGTATCATATTCTACCTCTTCTTTAACTTCTTCTTTAACTGGTTTTTCTAAAAGTTCTTTGATTGATAGAGATAATCTTTCGCTTTCGAAATCAAATTCTAATACTTTTACAGTGACTTTATCACCTTTTTTAAGAACATCTTCTACGTTTGTTACTCTATCATGAGAAATTTGAGAAATGTGAACTAATCCTTCAACTTCTGGTAAAACTTCTACGAAAGCACCGAATGCAGTTGTGTTACGAACAACACCTTCTAGTACATCTCCAGCTTTAATTGTAGCACGAGCTACTTCCCATTGAGTTGGTAATAATGTTTTAGCTGATAATGAAACTTTTTCGTTTTCTTTATCTACTGCAATAACAGCAACTTTTACAGTATCTCCAACTGAAAGTACGTCAGAAACTTTTTCTACACGAGCGTGAGAAATTTCTGAGATGTGTAATAATCCATCAACTTCTCCGATATTAACGAATGCACCAAAGTCAGTGATACGACTAACTTTACCTTCGATTACATCACCTTCGTTAATGTTTCCGTATACTTCTGCTAATTTTTTAGCTTTTTCTTCTTCTAAAATTACACGTCTGTTTAAGATAATTTTATTTTTAGATTTGTCCACTTCTTCAATTTTGAATGTGTACTCATTTCCTACAAATTTAGATAAGTCTTTTCTAAATTTAGTATCGATGTATGATCCTGGGATAAACGCACGTAATCCTTCTACATCTGCTAATAATCCACCTTTAGTTTGACCTGAAACTGTTGCTTGAATTAATTCACCATTTTCGAATTTTTCAATAATTCCAGTCCATGATAATTCCATTAATTTTTTATATTCAGCATTTTCTAAAATTTTGTGTGATAAATAAATCACACCAGGTACGTCTTCTGATCTTTTTTCACGGTCAGCTCTGATCCCTGTTACTTGAGCTTCTACTTCATCGCCAACTGATAATACTTCTTCAATATTTTCGAATGGTTTTCTTGTAATTTGATTACGTAAAATTACGCAGTCGTATTGAGCTCCTGCTACATCAACGTATACTTTATCGTTATCGATTTTAGATACTGTACCAGTTACTTTGTCTCCTTTTTTCAGCATTTCTGAGCTATTTAATAATTCCTCAAATGAAGTTGTCATTACTTCTAATCCTCCTGTGCTTACAATACATACTATATTAATATTATACATCAAAAATATAGTTATGTCATTTATTTTATGTTAATTTTTTAATTCTTTTTTTATTTCATCGAGTAATTCTGTTTCTTCTTTACTCAATACATAATTATCCAATAAATCTGGACGTCTTAAATATGTTCTTCGTAGACTTTCTTTTTTTCTGTAAGTCTCTATGTTCTTATGATGTCCACTTGTTAGCACATCAGGAACTATCATCCCTTTATAGTCTTTTGGTCTTGTGTATTGTGGATATTCTAAAAGACCAGTTGAAAATGAATCATCTTTATGAGATTCTTCTTTCCCTAATACATCTGGTACAAGTCGAGCAATACTATCAACCATAGTCATCGCAGCAAATTCTCCACCAGTTAAGATAAAATCTCCAATCGAAAGTTCATCGGTTACAAGGTATTCTCTAATTCTTTCATCATAACCTTCATAGTGTCCACATATAAAAATTAAATGTTCCTCTTCTGAAAGTTCTTCGGCTTTTTTCTGACTGAATCGCTCCCCTTGAGGGCATAATAAAATTATACGCGTTTTATCCGTTTTATCCAAACTTTCAACAGCATTAAATATCGGCTCTGGTTTTAAGACCATACCTTGACCTCCACCAAATGGATAATCATCTACCTGATTATGCTTATTACCAGAGAATTTACGATAATCGACTATATTTATGTCTAATAACTTATTATCTTTTGCTTTTCCTAAAATTGAATGATTTAATGAGTCAAACATATCTGGGAATAAAGTCAGTATATCAATTTTCATTAGTCAATTAATCCTTCCATAACTTCGATATCTATTTTTTTATTTTCGATATCAATTTTCTTAACTACGTCCTCTATATATGGAATCAAGATTTCTTTACCATTTTGACCTTTAATCACCCAAACATCATTAGCCCCTGGTGTTAAAATTTCAATGATTTCACCTAACGATTTACCATTTTCGTCAAACACTTCACATCCAATAATTTCATGGAAGTAAAATTCATTTTCTTCTAACTCTCCAATATTTTCTGAATCGATTTTAATTTGTAGATTTTTAAGTTTTTCAGCTTCCTCAATTGTATCAATTCCTACAAATTTCACTAAAAGATTGTTTTTATGAGTTCTATAACTTTCTACGACTACTTCTTTAATAACTTGATTACCTCGTGTTATTAATAATTCACTTCCTTTTTCAAAACGTTGTTCTTCAAAATCAGTCGATGAAATTACTTTCACCTCTCCTTTTAAAGAGTGCGTATTAACAATTTTTCCTACTTTTAAACGCATTTAATCCTCCTTAATTTATCATTCTTAAAAATTATTTTTTAACTTTCATTCTTATTAAATAAGATATATTTTCTATAATGATTATCGAAAGTGCTAATCCAATTAATAATGTCGAAATTCTATTCCAATTTCTATATTCTATATTATTTACAAGTAAATGTCCAATACCACCTGCACCTACCATACCTAGTATTGTAGAATTTTTAATATTCGCCTCAAATCTATATAGAATTATAGTAACAAATTCAGGGAAATATCCATTAAATATTATTTTTATATAACTAATGAAACTTCCTAATCCTATACTTTTTGTCATTAATAGAATATTATTATTTATTCCTTCTAAAACTTCATTATACATTTTTGTCATTACACCAACAGTATAAATGTATAATGCAAAAAAGCTACTTATTGCTCCTGGTCCGAACCCTCTAAAAAATATTAATGCTACAATAATTGGAGGGAATGTTCTTAGTATATTTATAAAAACTTTCATGCTTAACGCCTTATATTTACCAAATAAATTAACCGATGATAAATATGAAGTAAATATTGCAGTTACCGCTGCAAAAATCGTAGCACTAAAAGCTATTTCTATACTTACCATTAACTCTGTTAACATCTTAGATGTATAAGCTAAATCTGGGTTTATTATGCCATTGACTAGTACTTTTAATTGTTTTAAACCAATTAAAAATCGATCTTGAGTAATAGTAATGTACTTAGTAACATACAATAGACTTCCTATAAGTACTATAGGTAATATAACTCTTGCCATGTTTTTTTTCAAAATAAATTTTTCAAAAGTTAATTGAGAGGAATTGCTATAGTTTCTAAAATAGTAACTCACCAGATCAATAATAAATATTAAAATAACTAGGGTAATTATTATTATCGAAACTCTATCATATCTCAAATGATTCAATTCTTGCCAAAGTCTTTGTCCTATTCCACCTGCTCCAACTAATCCTAGCACGCTAGCTCCTCGAATACTAGATTCTAGCGTTAAGAAATATACAGAAACTACCTGTGGTTTTAAGTTAGACAGGATTGCATTTTTATAAATAA
Source organism: uncultured Gemella sp. (assembly GCA_963535095.1). Classification (GTDB taxonomy): domain Bacteria; phylum Bacillota; class Bacilli; order Staphylococcales; family Gemellaceae; genus Gemella. Next base: position 6,289 of record CAUSUW010000035.1, read on the forward strand.
CAAATTTCGAGCTACCAAGAGACTCCATCGCTTCTATCTGCTTAACTTCTACCTCTTCAGCATATTCTTTAAGTAACTTTGCTGCTGTTAGAAGGTTAATTAAATAAATACTTACGAATCCACTGAAAACACCTGTACTGAATAAACTTACAAGTATTGCTGCAATTATTAGAAATGGTATAGTTCTAATAATAGAAAATACAGCACTAAATAATTTAGGTACTATTTTAAATTTAAATAGTACATTGGTCAAAATTGGCAAAAGTAATAAAGCTGTAAATAACGCTAAAATCGATGAAAACAATGCTATATTTATCGTTTCAATTATAGGTTGTTTCAACTCACCCAAGATTGAAAAATCAACAGGATACATTCGTCCTAATAAGTTCTGTATTCTTTTAAAACCTACTGAAAAAGTTTTTGCATCATATTGCATAAACCCAATCAAGAAAATACATACTATAAATATGCTAGCTAATATTTTATTTATATATTTTTTAATTATAAAGTTCTTCAAATTCATCTTTAGTCACCATATCAGAATCTTTATAAAATAAAACTTTTCCGTCTTTCAATCCTAAAATTTTTGTACTATATTTTTTCGCAAGATTTACATCGTGTAAATTGATTAAAACAGTAATATCTTTTTCTTTATTTAATTTCTTAAATGTATCCATTATAAGAGTAGTGTTCTTTTCATCTAAACTACTCACAGGTTCATCAGCTAATAAAAATTTTGGATCTTGTGCGAGCGCCTTAGCGATTGCTACCCTTTGCTTCTGCCCACCAGATAAATACTTAGACTTTTTAAAAGCCTCCTCTTCTAAACCAACCTGTTTTAAATAACCTACTCCTTCATTATACTCTTTCTTAGTATAACCAAGTAAAAGGCTTAATGGAGATTTTCTTACTAAATATGGAGTCAATACATTTTCAACTGTATATAAATTATCAAGAACATTATAATCTTGGAATATAAATGCAATTTCTCTTCTAATAAGCTTTAATTTTTTCTTATTGTAATTGACTATATTTTCACCAGCTATATTAATTTCTCCAGATTTAGGTTTATTCAATAGATTTAAGCAACGCAGTAAAGTTGATTTACCAGCACCACTCTTTCCCACTACAGCTACAAATTCCCCTTTATCAACATTAAATGAGATATCATTTAATATATTATTTACTCCATAGTTAAAAACTAAATTTTTAACTTCTAATTTCTCACTTTTCACTTCATCACCTCATTATCATATAATGAATTTTAAAATAAACTAATTCTAACTTTAGTAAAATTTTATAAGTACTATTATATCACTTAAAACAGTTTTTTTCAGTATTTTGCTACTAAATTTAGTATATTTATTAAACTGCTTACATTTAACTAAAAATAATCATAAAATAATAAACTCGCCTATATTAAATAGACGAGTTATATTATTATTTAATAAATGTTGTAATTTCTTCAACAGATAAACTAGAATCACATACAACTTTAACTTCACCAGCTTCAGCAACTAATAATCCCGGTACAGTTCTAACAGCATATTTTTCACGTAATGATTCAATTCCTGATGCATCAGAAAAATCTTCAGAATTAATAAAGAATGCTTCTATATTATTAGAAACAACTACCTCACTAATTTTCGGCATAAATCTTCTACAGAATGGGCATGATGATCTACCAATAAATAATACGAATTTTTCTTTTGATTCAATTTTTTCAAAAGCAGTTTTTGAATCTATTACTTTAAAGTTTTCTAAGTCTTGTTCGAATGTTTTTTCCATGTTATTTTATCTCCTAATATTTTATAAGTATTATTTTACTCTTCTTCAAACAATTTTTCTATTTATTTGCTTATAAATCTAAAAAAATTTAATTTTGTTAAATAAAAAGGAGTAATGTATCTATACACTACTCCTTTTGCTAAATTCAAAAAAATGGGGCGGCTGAGGGGAATCGAACCCCCGAATGTCGGAACCACAATCC
>CAUSUW010000036.1:0-8115 GCA_963535095.1 uncultured Gemella sp.
CTTCTTCACGGTCACGGATAACGTGTTCAGTCATAACTCCGTCAGCACCGATTTTCGCTAAGTCTTCTTTTTTCCATTCGATAAGTTGGTCAACACCATATAAAGCTACACGACGGTAGTCCCCGATAATACGACCACGTCCGTATGCATCTGGAAGACCAGTGATTACACCAGATTTTCTTACTAAACGCATTTCTGGAGTATATGCATCGAATACACCTTGGTTGTGAGTTTTACGATAGTCAGTAAAGATTTTAATAACTTCTTCGTCTACTTCGTATCCGTACGCTTTACAGCTGTTAACAGCCATGTTAATACCACCGAATGTCATTAACGCACGTTTAAGTGGTTTATCAGTTTGTAACCCAACAACTTGTTCTAAATCTTTTTCAATGTATCCAGGTCCGTGAGATAAGATAGTTGAAGGAATACTAGTATCCATATCTAATGTTCCACCAGCTAAACGTTCTTGACGCATTAAATCATTGAATTTTTCTACTAATTTAGTAGTTGCTTCAGTTGGTCCTGCAAGGAAAGATGCATCTCCTCTATATTCAGTATAGTTAGATTTAATGAAATCTACTAAATCTACCTCTGTTTGCCATTTACCACCAACGAATGCTTTTTTTTCTGCAACTGTTGTCATATTAATGTCACTCCTTAAAATTTTTTATTATTATTGTGATAAATAAATTTATTAATTAAACTATTTGTTACACTCTTAGTGTACCTTATGGATATTATTATGACAATATTTTTCTTATTCAAATTGTGTACATTTTGTGAACTCCAGTACTAATACAGTAAATAAGAATTCTGAATTCTCTATTTAATTAATAGTAAAATATTACTGTGTATTTTTGAAAGTTCAATCGCAAAAACAATGAAAACGTTAACTTTAAGTATTTGTTTTTCTATTTATAGTTTATGTCTCCAAGAAATCTGTTATTATACTGTAATTATTTATATCGAATTTATTTGGTAGACATATATAAAAAATATCATATTTTTTTACAAAAAATAAGAGGTAAATGATAGATGGTATCGTTTACCTCTTTAATTTCTATTTATCAAATAAATTTGATAAATTTCCATAACCCTCTTTTTCTAAATCTTCCTTTTTAATAAATCTGATAGAAGCGCTATTTATACAGTATCTAAGCCCTCCTAATTCACTCGGACCATCTGGAAAAACATGTCCTAAATGAGCATCTCCAACTCTACTTCTAACTTCAATTCTTTCAACAAGATGTGAATTATCTTTATAGTATCTAGTAACTTCACTTTCAATTGGTTTTGAGAAACTTGGCCATCCGCAATGAGATTTAAATTTATCTTTTGAAGAAAATAATGGTTCACCTGTTGTTATATCTACATATACACCTTCTTCAAAACTATCCCAATATTGTCCAGTATACGGACTCTCAGTTGCACTTTCCATAGTAACTGCATATTCTAAATCAGATAATTCTTTTTTTAGCTCATCTTTAGATTTTTTTTCAAAATCATTTGGATTTATTTTTATTTGTTCATCCATTTTAAACATCTCCTTTATTATTAATATATTGTTTTAAATCTTCTATTATATTATTACCATCTTTTATCCCTAAGTTATAGACATAGTTTAGTTTTTCAGTATCTTTTTCTAATCTTTTTACAGTAATATCCTCACTTGGTCGTATAACAAATACTTTCCCTTGTTTTTCTAATTCTATTATTCGTTCAACCGTTTCATTATAGTCTTTATATCTATTTTCCAACTTTTCAATTAAATGCGGATATTTCTTATAAAATAACTTAAATTGTAGACTTGTTGATTTTTTCTTTCTATAAGTAATAGGTCTTGTTAGTATAACAATAATTTTATCAAAATTTTGTTTTTCAAAGAAGTCTATCGGTATGCTATTAGCTATTCCACCATCTAAATATTTTTTCTCATCTATCTCAATTATTTCCGAAATAAATGGAAGAGCAGAAGTTGCTCTTAACGTCTCCATTTGTTTGTAGGGATCTGTTATTTCTATAAACTCCGCTTCTCCGTTTTCTATATTTGTTACAGTAGCATAGAAATTTGTCTTAGAATTTTTAAATGTTTTATTATCAAAAACATCAAGCTGAAATGGAACTTTATAATACGTAAAGTCTTTATTTATTAAATTACCTGTTCTTATCCAACTTTTTAAACTCATATATCTTTTATCATTAATATAATTTACATTGTATCGTAGTGCTCTTTTAGGTTGTTTAGAAACATAGTTTACTCCAAAAAGTGTTCCTGCAGAAACTCCAACAATATCAGTAACTTCTATATCATTTTCTAAGAACACATCAAGGACACCTGCTGTAAATAATCCTCTCATAGCTCCACCTTCTAATACTAAACCTACTTTCATTCAATCACACTCCTTTTTAAATTGATACTATTATATCATCTTTTTTCATTAGTTTAAATAAATTTACTCGGGTACTAAGTTATGTTACTATTTAAAATGAGAAAAATAATTTAATTCGAGGTACATATGAACATACTACTAATCGGTGGCAATGGTTTTGTTGGAAAAGCATTAATTAAAGAATTTAAAAAATACAATGTAAAAGTTAGCTATTTATCTAGATCTCAAAACCACTCTATCTCTATAGATGAAGCAACTTTTATACAGGGAGATATTTTTGACAATGAAAATATAGTAATCAACGAAAAATACGATATCGCCATTCATTTAATCGGAACAATTAAAAATAAAAAGCTATATTCAAAACTAAATACAAAAAGTGTAGCACAGACAATAAAACTATGCCAAAAACAAAATATCAATAAACTAATCTACTTTTCTGCAAATGGAGGCTTCAAACAATATTTAGAAAGCAAACGTAACGGAGAAAAATTAGTAGTAGATTCAAAGCTAAACTATCTTATTATACGTCCAGGACTTATGTATGGTAAAGAAAGACTTACCTCTTATTTCAATATATTACCTATTAAATTCTTTTCAAAATTAGGTATACCATTTTTCAAAAATGTATATCCCCTTCCAGTTGAAAAAATAGCAAAATCAGTAGTTAAAGCAATTCTCGACAATACTGATTCAACTATTATTGAAATAAATGATATGAAATAACTATATACACTTTGTTAAAATTTAGGACCTTTGGATCAGCCCCTTAAGTCTTTTTTTGTGACATTTGTCATATTACTTCATGACATTACCTACTAAAAGTAATCTTAGCACTTTGGTATAATTTAATTATCAAAGATGAGGTGAACAAAATGTCATTAAATAACATTATAGAAGTAAAAAACATAACAAAAACAATTAAAGGAAAAAATATCTTAAATGATATTTCTTTTGAAGTAAATTCTGGTGAATGCATTGCTTTAATTGGTCCAAATGGAGCTGGTAAAACTACTCTAATGAATTGTCTATTAGGAAATAAATTTATCAATTCAGGTTCAATAAAAATTAATTCTTTAATTCCAGGCAACCAAAAACTAAAAGAATTTCTTAACATACTTCCTCAAGAAAATGTTGTTCCTGAAAAACTAAAAGTAAAAGAACTACTCGATTTTATACAGAAATTGTATAAAAATCCATTAACAAATGAAGAAATCGACGAACTGCTAAGATTTGATGATTCTCAAAAAGATAACTTCGCTTCTAAATTATCAGGTGGTCAGAAACGTCTATTATCTTTTATTATTACATTAATAGGAAGACCAAAATTAATTTTCTTAGATGAACCAACAGCTGGAATGGATACATCAACACGTATCAGATTTTGGGAAATTGTGAATAACTTAAAAAATAAAGGTCTAACTATTATTTATTCTTCTCATTACATTGAAGAAGTAGAACATACCGCAGATAGAATCTTAGTTCTAAATAAAGGGAAACTTATTCGTGATACTACTCCACATGCTATGCGTGCTGAAGAAATTGAAAAGTACTTTACACTTCCTATAAAATATCTAGACTTACTTAAAGATAATGATATTATAAATAATTTAGAAATAAAAACAGATAATATTAATTTCTTAACTAAACAACCTGACGAAATATGGAACATATTACAACAAGCTGGTTGCACATTTAAAGAAATTGAAATTCAAAACAGAACTTTATTAGATAGTATTTTTGTAACTACAAAAGATAACAAAGGAGATAAATAATGAAAAATCTTGCCAACTTATTAAACATAGAATTTATATTCATAAAAAGAAACTTAACTAATTTTATTATGGGATTAGGTTTTCCAGTTATCTTCTTTATACTATTTTCTGGAATGCAGCAATTCGATGATCCTGAAACAAAAGCTCGTGTTGTAAAAGATATGCTTATCTCTATGACTGCATTCAGTAGTATAAGTTTTGCTCTTTTTTCTCTTCCTATTTCTATAAAAGAAGATGAGAAAAATAACTATCTACATATATTAAATAATTCTCCTGTAAAAATATCTGAATATTACCTTGCTCGCTTTATTCGACTAATAATCACATTTATTATTTCGATAGTTGTTGTGTTCGCTGTTGGTCATATCTTTAGAGACGTTAATATGACAACTCGAGAATGGGTTATGTCAGCTGTTCTAATGCTTATCGGTAGTATTACATTTTTAGGTATGGGATTACTTCTATCCCTAATTAAGTCAGAAGAAAAATTATCACTTCTTGCCAATATATTATACCTTGGACTTGCTATGTTAGGTGGACTTTGGTGGCCTACTTACCTTTTTCCAGAGTGGTTACAAAATATATCTAAACTGACACCAACTTATTATCTATTGGAGTTCGTTAATAAATATATCAAAGAAGATATTTTTTCTTATAAAGCTCTAGCTATACTTCTAGCATATTCAGTTGTATGTATAATTGCTACATTGGTAATAAAAAACAGAAGAGAATCAAAATAATAACATAAGAGTGCGGATATAATATTCACACTCTTATATTATTATGGTATTATTAAAGAATAAGGAGATTAAAATGTACAAAAAATTATTAAATTTATTAAAGGGAAATTATGGGTTTTATCTATCTTTGGTATTTTTTATATTCCCACTTGTATATGTTATTAGTGGAAGTTATCCAAAATATACATTACCCTTAACTATTCTCGCCATCGCTTCATATATAGGAATGTTATATACAAAAAATAGAGTTCTTGTTTTTACAGAATGGTTTTATTTAATTGCTTATATCAGTTACATGACCATTGTTTTATATCCAACGAACATTCTATTTAGTTTTTATTTAAGTAATCTACTTGTTTGGCATTTTCATGATAAGTATTTTACATATAGAACAATTAGTTTTTTCATAACAATAAATGCCCTAACATTATATATAATTGCTAATCCTAAAATGAATATTGCAGATAGAATAATCCTATTTATTTTTTCTTCTATATGTATCATAACTTATTTTACCCAAAAATATGGCTATGAAAGAAATAAATTGAAAAATGAACGTTTAAAACACAATGAACATATTAATCTACTTCTTGCTGAAAATGAAAGAAATAGAATTGGACGCGACTTACATGATAGTATCGGACATACATTTGTTATGTTAAAATTAAAAGCTGAACTAGCTGAAAAATATTTAGAAAAAAATAATTTTGAAGCCGTAAAAAAAGAACTAAAAGAAATCAGCGAGATCAGTAGTGCTTCTATGACAGAAACACGATCTATAATTAATAAATTAAAACACAGAAGTATTAATGAAGAATTAAAAGTTATTTCAGATATTATGTCGATGGCTGATATTTCATTAGATATTAAGAATAATATGACTGCACTGCCATCTCAGCTAGTTGAATGGACTATTACAATGGTATTAAAAGAATTAACGAATAATGTTATTAAACATAGTAATGCTAATAAATGTAATATTAATATCAATGAATCTACTAATAACTACACTATTATTGTCTCTGATAATGGTCGTGGTTTTGAAAATGTTGATGGAACAGAACTAACTTCTATAAGAGAAAGAATTAAACTAGTTAATGGAGTAATAGATATAATATCAAAAAAATCTCCTACAACTATCGAAGTAACAATTAGTAAATAAAAATAGGAGGATAATATGAAATTACTTATTGCTGAAGATCAAAGTATGTTACGAGATGCAATGGCAACATTATTATCAATGGAAGATAGTGTTGAAAATGTATTTCAAGCAAAAAATGGAAAAGAAGCTATAGATTTAATTTCTACTAATAATATCGATGTAGCTATACTTGATGTAGAAATGCCTGAAGCAACAGGACTAGATGTGCTAGAATACATTCGTAGTAATAATATACATTGTAAAGTTGTTATTGTAACAACATTTAAACGAATGGGCTATTTCGAGCGTGCTATAAAAAATAACGTAGATGCCTACGTCTTAAAAGATCGTTCAATCGATGAACTTATGAAAACAATAAACAACGTCTTAGCAGGTAACAAAGAATACTCACCTGAACTAATGGAAAATATTTTCAACAGTCATAATCCATTAACAAATCAAGAAAAAATTATTCTTTTAAAAATTAAAGAGGGATTATCAAATAAAGAAATTGCTAACGAACTGTTTTTATCCGAGGGAACTATTAGAAACTATATTTCCAACATCCTTACAAAATTAAACTGCAAAAACAGAACCGAAGCTGTAAAAAAATCTACTGAAGAAGGATGGCTTTAGATGACAAGAAAACTTGCTATAAGATTATCATTACTTTCATCAATTATATACATAGCACTAACAATAATATACTTTTCAAGTGTAATATTAAAAATTAATCATTCAGACAGCCCTAGTGCAGGCGCTGGTTTTGGAATGCTACTTGCATTTCTAATACCACACTACTTTATGCTCTTAATAGCTATTATTTTTAATATAGTTATCTCATTAATAAAATTCACAAAAAATTATTTAATTATTATAAATATTATATTGTATATCATAGCTGGTGCGCTAGGGATTTATATTGGATTTTTCTTTATTATTTCTATTATTTTCCAAATATTATTCTTGATAATTGCGTGCAAGAAATAAAATAAGGGAGTAACTCGACAAAATCGATTTCTTTGAAATCACGATTTTTGAGTCACTCCCTGTTATTTTATTTAACTAAAAAATAGCTAATATCGATTAATTCTTTTATTGTCTCGAGTTTGATATTTTTATCTAACACTATGCTAATCCAATGTTTTTTATTCATATGGTATGCTGGGAAAATATTTTTATTATCAATAATTTCTAAAATTCTATCCGTAGGATATTTTACATTTAGAATTTTCACCTTAATTGTAATATCAGTATTTTTATTCAATTTATTATACTCTACATCCGATAACAAGGCATACCATTTATTTTTCTCATTCACAAACGCCAATATATCGGGATGTTTTTTAAAAGGATTAATATGATTTTCACCGTATCTGTTATTGCAATAATCGACTACTTCTGAATTTATTTTTTCTGATTCATCAGCTAATCCTAATATAGAACTTAGTAGATTCTCTACATGTTCTCTAATATTTTGAACCGTTTCACCTACAGCACTATCTACACTAAATAATGAATAAATCTCATCAAATTCTATGTCATAAACTTCTACCATTAGTTGATTATTAACAAATACTATTTCTATTAGAAAACTACTGTCTAAAATTTCTTTTCGATATATTAATTTTTCTGCTTCTTCCTTAAATCCAAAGCTCTTTAGCTGTTCCTTAGATAAGTTATATTTTTCAACATCTATAATCTTCATATTTATTATTTGAATCTACCTCTATCGTGACTTTGATTCCACTTATCTACCTCTGGACCTTTTGGAACAATAGTTTTTCCTGCTGATACATAATATCCAACTTTAATTGCTTCAAAATCTGTTGTAGATCCGAATCCTGGTGTTTGATATAAATCTTTTAAGTAGTTGAAAATATTAGGATATTCCTCAATTCTCTTTTTATTTGCAGAATATAATCCGTAATATACAGCATCAAAACGAATCATAGTAGTATAGAAACGAATATCTGTTTCTGTTATTGTATTTCCATGGAAGTATCTTTGGTTTGATAAACGTTTCTCAAATACATCCATCATATCGAAGAATCTATCGAATGCCT
>CAUSUW010000037.1:0-8088 GCA_963535095.1 uncultured Gemella sp.
AAAGCAGGAAATGCAACTGTAATTACTAAAGATGGTAAAGTTTACACAATTGTAGCTAAAGATATCTTTAGACAAAAAGAAGTTCCAACATTACCAGGAAACCCTGCTAACAATGGTACTAGCGAAACAAACGGAAATTCTAATGCACAAGGTACAAATACAAAATTAGGACAACGTTTAGCTAACACAGGTACAACTGAAACTAATACTGGATTAGCAGGATTAGGATTAGGAATCCTAGGTGGATTACTTGCAGCAGCAAGACGTCGTAAAAACGACAAAAACTAATTTAAAGATTATAATAAATCTTTAAGTATAGTAAAAAGCTCTCGAAATTTTTCGAGGGCTTTTTTCGTTGTTTGTAAGTAAGTGTCCAATAACAAGGTATCTAGCTTCCTTTATAATAAAAACATAAAAGAAGTAATGAATGTTCCATTGTATGCTCGTATTTCATCTAATATTTTCATTTGAGATTCTACTTTACCTTTTGTTTGAGGGCTTTTTGTCTTACAAGGTATTACTTTTTATATCTTGAGTATCCTAATTGTTAAAATTTGAATTTTTTGGGTCAGTCTCAGGAAGAGACGATATAGAAATTAAAATTTGTATTGATATTAAAATGGTTAAATTACAGAGATTCTGACTTTTTGAAATTCAGGAGGCAAAACAATTCCTATATTATCTCTTATTTGCCCCCAATGATTTCTAAATATGATATAATTAATTGAAAAAAGTATTTGTGGAAGGATGTAGTGATGTGGAAAATCATTCATATTATATGGAGTTGGCATTAGAAGAAGCGCGGAGAGCTTACGCTAAAGGAGAAGTCCCAATAGGAGCTGTGCTAGTTGTTGATGATAAGGTTATTGCGAAGGCTCATAATACTCGTGAAGAAAATCAACAGGCGTTGAATCATGCAGAGATGTTAGTTATTAAAGAAGGTTGCGAGAAGCAAGGTTTTTGGAGACTTGATAATAGTTTTTTGTATACTACTGTAGAGCCTTGTGTTATGTGCAGTGGCGCCATTGTTCAAGCTAGAGTTGAAAATGTTATTTATGGTGCGAGTGACCCTAAATATGGTTGTTGTGGTAGTTGTATTGATTTGGTAGGTGAGAATAAATTTAATCATCAGGCTAAGGTTATCTCTGGGGTGCTTGAAGAAGAGTGCTCTATGCTGATGAAGAATTTTTTTAAAGAGTTAAGAGAGCGAAAAAAGAAATAACGTTTTAATATATTAGGGTTAATACAAAGATCTTAAATTTTTTAAAAGTTTATATAAAACTCATAGATGCAAGGTTTTATTGATATATTAATTTGCTTAATAATAGCTTTTTGGATAACTAATAAACCACTGTGGAAAGTGGCCGACGAAATCAAGATTTATGAGTTACTCCCGTATAAAATAATAAAAAATATTAATATGTAAATATAATGACGATAAAAATATTCTGAGGAAAGCTGTCGTCATTTTTTGTTTTAAAATAGTGGAATGAAATCGGTAATTAGCTAATAAAAATAAAGTTTTGAAGAAAACTGAAAAAAATGAAATTTTCTAATATTTTAGCTGTTTTAGCTATCAATATTGAAGGAAATTTGATACAATAAACTTAGAAAGTATAGAGGCGTTTTAATGAAAATAGAGAATGTAATAAAGAAGTTTAATCAAGAAAAAATATACCTTTGTCCAAAATGTTTATCAGAATCTTGTATAGAGAATATTAGTTTGGTTTGTAGTAATAATCATCGTTATGATTTTTCTAAAAAAGGATATATTCATTTAATAAATAATTATAAACCTACAAAATATAGTGAAGAGCTGTTTAGAGCTCGTAGTGAAGTTTTTGGTAATGATTTTTATGCGAATATTTTAAAAAATATCCAAAGTTTAGTTGAAAAATATGCTAAAGGTATTGTACTGGATATTGGATGTGGAGAGGGTTATTACATCAAGAAGTTAAAGACGATATTTCCCGAGAAATATTTTTATGGTCTAGACAATAGTAAGGATGCGATAGAACTAGCTGTTAAAGAGGATAAATTGAATCCATATATGGTTGCTAACCTAGCTAATCTTCCATTCAAAGATGGCAGTGTTTCGTGTATCTTGAATATATTAACACCGGCGAATTATGAAGAGTTTTTCAGAGTGCTTGGAGATGAAGGGTATTTGATTAAGGTTATTCCGAATGCTAATTATCTAAGGGAGATTAGAGAGTTGGTTGGTGGTAAGGAATATACGAATAGTGATACTGTAAGTCTAATCGAGGAGAATTGTACTATCGTGGAGAGGATAACGGTAAGTGATACATTTGAATTAACACAGATGCAGGCAGCAAGTTTTCTAAAGATGACACCTTTGACATTTTCTAAAGTAATCACAGACGCTGATATAGATAAACTAAAAGAAATTACGATAGATTTGGAGCTTTTAGTTTGTAAAAGGTAATATAAGTTTGATAAAGGGGAAAATTATGAAGGAGGAGATATTATGAACGCAAGTAAATACGATCATGTAGTAGAGGTAAAAAAACATGCTAAGGTACCTTGGTATAAAAGATGTCTTGACTTTTCTTTAGAAGAGGATATGGACTTTATGCAAGGGATGTATGACAGACAGAAAAACTTTTATTTATGTGAGAAGGGTAGTAAGATTTACTTAGTAGACAGTGATAATCATGAAAATGAGATTACGTGGATAGATCTTACGAATTTTATAGAAGTAGAAGTTGATGATTCTGTGTATAGAAAATATAGGTATTTAAAATAAATTGACAATTGAATAAGAGGCGTTAGAAGTAGTTTGTAAGTGTAGTACAGAAAAAAAGAGGAGAAATATTATGTACGTGGCATACGATAGTAAAGATGAAGTTTTTAATGCATTGGATAAGGATATAGAAAAGGATAAGGAGTATCATTGTCCGATATGTGGGGGAAAAGTAATTTTCAAAAAGGGAGTGAAGATTCAATCGCATTTTGCTCATGCTAAAAATTGTTCTTGTGAGTTTGAAACTTATAAGAAGGAGAGTAGTGAACATCTAGAAGCGAAGAAAGATCTTTACGAACATTTTAAAAAAAAATATCGTAATGTGGAAGTCGAACATATTTTTAAAACAGGGGAAAATAATGATATTCAAATAGCGGATGTGTTTATTAAAGATAATAGCATAGCTTTTGAGTATCAAAGATCAGTTATTCCTTTTGATCTTATTAAAGCTAGAACAAGAGGATATATGAAAGCTGGATTGAAGTTAATCTGGTTAATTGATACAAACAAATTTATAAAAGAATTAAAAAGTTATGATGGTATAAGTTATATTAGATATTCGCCATTTGTGGATAATTTTTTGAATTATTATCAAGGGAAAGTGTTCTTTTATGGGTGGGATAATACAAATAAAAAATTTGAATTCTATCAAATCTGGGCGCATAATCTAAAAAAACGTAACGCTGTTTGTATAAAAACTTCATTAAGTATTGATGAGTTTGATGTGCCGCTTGATTTGAAATTACTCGATAAAGATTTAACGTCGAAGTTATATCCATCAGATGTTGAAAATTATGTCTACGAACAAATTAAATTCGATAAAACTGTAAAAAATAAAGTTTTAAGCATGTTTTATAATCAGCATATAGAGTTGAATAATATTCCTGAAGTAATTGGTGTTAACATGTTAGAACAGGTACTTATTAGAACGCCGCTTGTCTATTGGCAAGGATTAATGTATAGATTCTATAAAGAAGGCAAAAGTTATTCTGAGCTTATAAGAATAATGAGTAATATTATAGAATTTAAAGATAGTATTTATATTAACAATGTTCAACAAGGGGAAATTTTCTTAAAAGTATTCAAAGCGTATTATGCTTTATTAGTAGAAAATGATAAGTAAGAGGACAAAATTATGGGGGAGTATATTGAGAGTTTTACAGATGAACAAAAAAGGGTGTTGCTTTCTTTAATAGCTATAGAGAAAGTTACAACTTTAAAGATGCATAGGGTGTTTAAAGATTTAAATGGCATAGAGAAGATTTTAGAATTATCTATACCGGAGTTATCTGTGTATTTTGGAGATAATGCTGAGGAAATCTATACCAAACTTCATAATAATATGGACTTTGATTTCGAGAGTTATTTTGAATTTTATAATGTGAACTATATGTTTTGTGATGATGTTCATTATCCTAAGGAACTTTTTAGGGTTTATGATTATCCGTATGTTATCTTTTATAGAGGTAATAAAGATCTGCTACTGTTTAGGAGAAAGATTTCTATAGTAGGTAGTAGAAATAATACCTCGTATTCGAAAGAAGCTCTCGATAGTATAGTGCCGTATTTAGTGATGAATAATTTTGTGATAGTAAGTGGTCTTGCGATTGGGGTTGATAGCCTTGCTCATGAGGGGGCTTTAAAAAGTAAAGGATACACTATAGGTGTAATAGCTCATGGGCACAATATTATTTATCCAGAACAAAGTTATAAGCTCTATAAGGAGTTAGAACGAAACCATCTTATTATATCTGAGTATTTTCCTACTTCGCCTATAAGGAAATATAAGTTTTTAGAACGAAATAGGCTTGTTGCTGGGTTGTCATGTGCTCTTTTAGTGACGGAAGCGGCAAAGAGAAGTGGAACGCAAAGGACGGTGGATTTCGCTTTAGATGTAGGTTCTGATGTATTCTGCCTACCGGGAAAATTTGGCGATAAGATGAGTTATGCAATGAACGAGTACATTAAAGAGGGGGCGATACTTGTAAATAAATTAGAGGATTTTGGTAATGAATTAGGATTTTAGTGTAGATATTTGAAAGGATGATTATAATGACAGATATCTTATTTATTAATCCACTAGGTTGGGATAGATATATTTGGGCGAGAGTCTTAGAAAATATGCCAGACCAAACCTTTGATTTTATTGAATTTACCGAAGAGAGTTTTAAATCTATATCAAAAAAAGAAATTGAGAAGGTACTATTAAATAAAATGACAAAAGTAAGAAGAGGAGGCTTTATAGTTAGTGCTTCTTATGGTACGGTCGTTTTGCTTAACGGTTTAGAGATTTTTAGTGAGTACCTTGATGGTGTTAATTTAATCATCATTGAGGGCTTAGAACCTATACCTCCTGAATCGGTGTTAAAAACATATTTTGAACCAGAGATAAAGTTCACTAGTAAAGAAGAATATCTATCAAAGACACTTAGTGTAGAAGAGATGAAAGACGAGTTTTTGGTGGAGTTAATCCTAAGAAAACTCAGAAAAGAAGGTAGTGAATATATGGTGAGGCCGAACTCGCAAACAGAGTATGATTATTTATCTTTGTATGCGGGGGTAGATAATTTAGAACTATTAAAAAGAAGTAGGAATGTATTTAATAAACTTACGGTTTTTTCTTACTTTAAGTTAATAGGGATGAATTATACGCAAATAGAGGAGTCGGATCATCTGCTTATGGTAACTAAACCGAAGATGATCTTGGATATATTATTAGGGAAATAGAAAATTATGATAAATTTTATAGTGGAAAATTTGATGGGAGTGACTCAAAAATCGTGATTTCGAAGAAACAAGATTTTGTCGAGTCACCCCCGCACAGTTTATTAGATATCTAAAAAGCTTTTCTAAAGCAATTTTAGATATCAATAAACCACTGCGTCTATGAGTTTTCATAAGAACTTTGTTAAATTTTAGAACTTTTGGGTTAGCCCCATTATTGCGATATAAAATTATTGTTTAAAGCAAGTAGCTAATTGAGATATTATTGGCTACTTGTTTAATTTTTATATTATAAGCTGTATTAGTTGATAGAACTTATCAAGTATAGTATAATTTACAAGTTGTTTAAGATCAGAAGGTGATTTTACGGAGAGAATATATAAAATAGATTTATAGAAGGAGAAGATAAGTGAGAAACTTTTTTAGTGCACTATTAGGTAAGAAAAGTCCAGAGTTTTTTGAAGTGATAAAAGGAAGAAAATCAGTTAAGTATTTTGATACTGATGTTAAAATTAAACGTGAAGAAATTATAGAGATGTTAGATGAGGCAAATATTGCTCCTTCATCTTGTAACCTGCAACCTTGGAGATATATTGTTGTAGATACTCCGGAAGGGAAAGAGAAGTTAGGTAGTGCTAACTACAATAAAATTCAAAATGATACTTCTGCTGCTATGATTATCGTGCTAGGTGATTTAAACTACTATAATAAGTTTGATGAAATATATGGTGAGGCTGTAGAAAAAGGTTATATGACTCAAGAAGTTAAAGATGGCTTTGAAAAAGGTATGGTTCCTCAATTAGAAAAAATTCCAGTTGATAAAAATAGAGAAGGTATTTACTTTGATTGTGGATTATGGACGATGCAATTTACTAATATAGCTTATGCTAAAGGGTATGACACTAATATTATTGGTGGATTTATGAGAGATAAAGTTGCCGAACTATTTGAGTTAGAGGAAAACTTAGTGCCTGTGATGTTAATTGCACTAGGTAAAAAAGAAAAAGATGGAAGACCATCTGTAAGAGTTAAAGCTGAAAAACTAGTAAGATTTGAATAGTATAATAGTACTTTTGCTATAAATATCGAAAATATAAATAGGAGCAACTAGGTGGAATTGAAGTTTCAGTTTCAAAGTTGCTCTTTATTTCGTCCAAATAATTTTGAATTTTAGTAAATACATTATAAAATAGTAAATATATGTTTAAATAGAAAAAAAGGAGAAATAAAGTGGAAAAATTAGAGGCGGTAATATTTGATTTTGATGGAACGATAGTGGATACAGAAAAAGTTTACTATGAAAACATGCGCGACTTAACGGAAGAAGTATTAGGTAAAAAATTAGATAAGATGGACTATATAAAAAATGTTTCGGGAACGAATGAAGAAACAAGTAAGAAATACTATAATGAAAGATATGGAATGTCTAGTGACGATTACGATAAGTTTGAAGCGGAGATTACAAAGCGTATTCTAGATAATTATCATAATGCACCTGTATTACCAGGTATTGCGGAACTTATGGAATATCTGTATAATAAAGGAATTAAGATGGCAGTCGCATCAAATGGGAAGAGAGAGCATATAGAAACTGGGTTACAAAGAAAAGGTTTTGAGAAATATATTTCTGTTATTGCAACAAAAGAGGAAGTAAGTAATCCAAAACCTGCTCCAGATATTTATTTGTTAGCTGCTGAGAAGTTAGGTGCGGATATAAGTAATTCTATAGCTATAGAGGATTCACGTCCAGGTGCCTTAGGAGCAGTAGCATCGGGAGCAACATTAATCTTACAAACAAATGATATTACAAAATATATGGACTTCTCAGGAGTGAATTATAAATATAAAGATGTAGATTTAGTTGAAACAGTTAAAGAAATTGTCGAGAAAAAATAGTGTACAAAAATTATTCAGAAGAGTATAATAAACTTATTAAGAGAAATCTTAAAATCAAATATACAAAGGGAGACTGTTATGTATACGTCTAATTTAAAAATTAAAGAAGGTTTTACTTCATATGCAACAACACCACTTGGTGGAGAATATAAAATGTTTATAGAAGAAAGTAAAGATGGTCCAATGGATCTATTTGCTACAGCATACAATGGATGTGTTAGTATGTGTGCAAAAGGATATTTCTTCAGAGCATACGAATTAGTAGACTTAGTTATTGAAACTGAATTGGTTGTGGACTATGATAATAGAAAAATTGTAGTTAATGTTCATGTAGATAGAACAGAAGAGCAACTAGCGACAGGGGATAGACAAGGAGTTTTAGATAATATTAAACTTCGTTGTAAAGTATCTCATTTACTATCTTCTGATTTAGAAATTCAATACAATATTTTACCGTTAAAATAAAATAAATAAATGAAAAACTTAGGGTCAAAAAAACTCTAAGTTTTTTTATTTTTGGTGAAGAAAATAAAAAATTTCTTCTATATAAATATAGATTATTTTAGTAAGAGAAAAATGAACAAAAAATAGAAAACATATTCATAAATTTTTTTAAAATTTTTTCGTCAAAACTCTTGCATTATATGCTTTAACCATGTATAATAATAAATGTTGGTCTTGCAAAAGACTTGCGTTGAAGCGAA
>CAUSUW010000038.1:0-7245 GCA_963535095.1 uncultured Gemella sp.
CAATAACAAAAGATGGTCACTTAAAACTTATCGTTGCAGATGATGAAGATAAAGATAGTTTATATGTATTACGTCACACTTGTGCACACGTATTAGCACAAGCATTAAGAAGACTATATGGTAAAGATGTACACTTCGGTGTTGGTCCAGCTATTGATGGTGGATTCTACTATGACTTTGATGCTGAATACAAAGTTTCAGAAGAAGACTTTAAAGCAATTGAAAAAGAAGTTAAGAAAATTATTAGTGAAAATCACGTAATTGAAGGTCGTGAAGTAAGTAAAGAAGAAGCTTTAGAAATCTTTAAAGAAGATCCTTATAAAGTAGAATTAATTAATGATCTTCCAGCTGATGAAGTTATTACAGTTTATACACAAGGAGACTTCACTGATCTTTGTCGTGGTGGACACGTAAGTGCAACTTCAAAAATTAAAGAATTTAAATTATTATCTGTAGCTGGTGCATACTGGAGAGGTAATAGTGATAATAAAATGTTACAACGTATTTACGGAACAGCTTACTTTACAAAAGAACATTTAGAACAACACTTAGTACGTCTACAAGAAGCACGTGAACGTGATCACAGAAAACTAGGTAAAGAATTAGGAATCTTCACAACAAGTCAAAAAGTTGGTGCTGGATTACCATTATGGTTACCAAATGGTGCTACTATCCGTCGTACAATCGAAAGATATATCGTTGACAAAGAAGTTGAATTAGGATATGACCACGTTTATACTCCAATTATGGGATCTAAAGATTTATATATTACAAGTGGACACTGGGAACACTATCAAGAAGATATGTTCCCACCAATGGAGATGGACCACGAAACAATGGTACTTCGTCCTATGAACTGTCCTCACCACATGATGGTTTATAAAAATGAACGTCACTCATACCGTGAACTTCCAATCCGTATCGCCGAGCTTGGAATGATGCACCGTTATGAAGCAAGTGGAGCAGTGAGTGGATTACAACGTGTTCGAGGTATGACTCTAAACGATGCTCACATTTTCGTACGTCCAGATCAACTTAAAGATGAATTTAAACTTACTGTAGGACTTATCGAAGAAGCATATAAAGACTTAGGTATTAAAAACTTTAGCTACCGTCTATCATACAGAGATCCAGAAAACACTGAGAAATACTTCGATGATGATGCAATGTGGAATAACGCTCAACAAATGTTAAAAGAAACTGCAGATGAACTTGGTTTAGACTATGTTGAAGCTGAAGGAGAAGCTGCATTCTACGGACCAAAACTTGATGTACAAGTAGAAACAGCAATCGGAAAACAAGAAACATTATCTACAATTCAATTAGACTTCTTATTACCAGAAAGATTCGAACTAGAATACATTGGTGAAGATGGAAAAGCTCATCGTCCAGTAGTTATCCACCGTGGTATCGTATCAACAATGGAAAGAATGGTTGCCTTCTTATTAGAAGAGTACAAAGGAGATTTACCAACATGGTTATCACCAAACCAAGTACGTATTATCCCAGTAAATAATGACTACCACTATGATTATTCTAAAGAAATTATGCAAGAACTTAAAAAAGCTGGCGTTAAAGTAGCTATCGATGATAGAGATGAAAAACTAGGATATAAAATCCGTGAAGCAGCAAGCAAAAAAATTCCATATACTTTAGTAATTGGAGATAAAGAAGTTGAAAACAGAAATGTTAACGTAAGAACATTTGGTTCACACGATCAAAAAGAAGAAAGCTTTGCTGAATTCAAAGAAAATATCTTAAGAGAAATCAACGAAAGATTAATCGAGAAAAACGCATAGTAAAATAGGGAGTGACTCAAAAATCGTGATTTCGGAGAAATCGATTTTGTCGAGTCACCCCCGCACAGTTTATTAGATATCTAAAAAGCTTTTATAAAGCGATTTTAGATATCAATAAACCACTGCGTCTATGGTTTTTCATATGAACTTTGTAAAATTTTAGAATTTTTGGGTAAGCTCATAATCATAATAAGGAGAGATATAATGTTAACTCAATTAACAAAAAATGTAAAAAAAGGTCAAGTTAGAGTAAAAATTAAAACTACTCATGGTGATATGACTTTCAAATTATTTGAAAAAGACATTCCAAAAGCAGTAGAAAACTTTTTAACTCACGCAAGAAATGGATACTATAAAGGTATTATTTTCCACCGTGTAATTAAAGACTTTATGATTCAAGGTGGAGACCCAACTGGTACAGGTATGGGAGGAGAATCGATATGGGGACGTAGTTTCGAAGATGAATTCTCAATGGATTATTTCCACTTCTATGGTGCGTTAAGTATGGCGAATGCTGGACCAAACACAAATGGAAGTCAATTCTTTATTGTTCAAAATTCTCACGTAGATGCTAGAACCTTACAAGCACTTGAACAAGGTGGTTGGCCAAAAGAGGCTATTGAAGGTTATGCTAAACTAGGAGGAACTCCTCACTTAGATCACCGTCACACAGTATTTGGACATTTAATCGCTGGAGCGAAAACTCTAGAAAAAATTGCAGCTGTAAAAACTGGGGTCCAAGACAAGCCAGTTGAAGAAGTTGTAATTCTTGATGTAGAAGTTAAATAATTATAAAACGCAAGGTTAATAGATTTAATCTTGCGTTTTTATATATTGTAGTAGAAAAAATCATTATATAATTTTAGAATTTAGATAATAAAAATTAATATAAACTAAAAAAACAGAGGAAACTTTTTTCCAATAATAAAATATTATTAATTATTTTAAATTTCTTCTCGAAAAAAATTAAAAAAAACACTTTCAAATTGACTATTCATGTGATATAATTATGAAAGTTTGAATATAAAAAAAGGAGAAAAAGAATGGCAGAAAAAACAAGAGTAAAACCAATTCTTGATGTTCATGAAAAGCCTAACTTAGCTCTATGGGTAACGTTAAGCTTACAACACTTATTCGCAATGTTTGGAGCGACTGTGTTAGTACCAATTTTAACAGGATTACCAGCAAGTACAGCTTTAACAACATCGGGTATTGGAACACTTACGTATTTATTAATAACTAGAGGTAAAATTCCTGCATATTTAGGATCTTCATTTGCCTTTATTAATCCGATTATTGTATTATCAACAACACACAATGTTGAAACAGCAATGCTTGGTGCATTTTTAGCCAGCTTAGTTTATGGAGTTGTAGCAATGTTAATTTACAAATTTGGCGTAAATTGGTTGCTTAAACTTTTACCACCGGTAGTAGTTGGACCTATTATCATTGTTATTGGACTTGGAATTGCTCCTACAGCGATAAACATGGCTATGTATAAAACAGTAGATGGCGCAAAAGTTTACGATCTAAAATATTTCTTAGTTGCTCTTATTACATTAGCAGCAACAATCTTCTGTTGTGTTGCTTTAAGAGGATTTGCTAAACAAATTCCAGTACTATTAGGAATTGTTTTTGGATATATTGTTGCTGTGATTGCAGGATTAGTTGATTTCCAACCAGTTATCGATGCTCCTTGGTTTAGCTTACCGAAATTTACAATTCCATTTGTGACATATACACCACATTGGAATGTAGCAGCGTTAGCGATGGTACCTATTGCTATAGTAACTATTAACGAACACATCGGTCACCAAATGGTATTATCTGAAGTAGTAGGAAGAAACTTCTTAAAAGATCCAGGACTACACCGTTCGATTTTAGCTGATGGAACAGCGATGATGTTTGCATCACTTTTAGGTGGACCACCAAGTACAACATACGGTGAAAATATTGGGGTTCTTGCTATTACACGTATCTTCTCTGTATTCGTATTAGGAGGAGCGGCGGTATTCGCACTTATCTTAAGTTTTGTAGGTAAGTTCTCAGCTCTAATCTCTACGATTCCATCACCAGTTATGGGTGGTGTATCGATTTTACTATTCGGTATAATCGCTTCAAGTGGACTTAGAATGTTAGTAGATGAAAAAGTAGACTTAAGTATCAACAGAAACTTAGTAATTTCATCAGTAATCATCGTTTTAGGTGTAGGTGGAGCAATGCTGAAATTTGAAAGTATTAACTTCGAACTTCCAGCTATGGCACTTGCAGCAATCAGCGGTGTGCTATTAAATGCATTCTCACCAAAAGAAGATAAAAAATAGTATTTAACAAAATAGCTAGTAACTTTTAACATAAGTTACTAGCTATTTTTTGTATAAAACAATATTGTAAATTAATATGTAGATTATATTTATAATAGTAAAGTATATTTCTAATTAGGAACTAGATATTTTAATCTCTTATTTCTAGTAATTTTGAAAAACTAGGTAAATTCCTAATATTTTTATTGAATAACCAAAATAGAAAAATACTAAAAATTAATAAAGAAGTAATAATTATAATAGTTTTAATACTGTATTTTATACTTAGTACTCCTGCCAATAAAGCTCCTAGCGGGCTAAATGCTATAGATAAACCAATCATAGTGGACATAGCGACATCTAATTTATCTTTACTTATGATACACTGAATCATTGTTTGAGAATATGTGTTTAAAATCCCAATCAATATCCAGCCAAAAAGAAATAATGAAAAATTGATAATTTTGTTTATAATGGAATTATTGTTAACTATGCTAAGTGCGCTCCAAGATAGGGCTATACCTAGCGTAAATGTAGTGTATAAAACGCTCAATCTTATATTTTTTAATATTTGGCTGTTAGAAAGAAAGGCTCCTATTAGGATACCAAGTCCAGATGCACTTAGTAAAATTCCATAAAAATAACTAGTTTCCGAATACTCAGGAAGTAGTGTTAGCAACGAACTGGTAGAAAAATTAATTATTATGATTCCTATTAATAATGGTTTTAATAGAGGAGTATTCCATATTTTCATACCGCTACTTAGTTTAGAAAAGTAGTTTTCTTGTATAGTATTAGTATTTTTAGATAAATTATTTGATAGGGAGATGAATATAAAGCTGTTGATGAAAAAAGTAATACTATTAATAATGAAAGCATATATTGTCCCAAAAACTGTTATAATAAATCCACCTACTGAATTAAAGAGTGCATCACTACCTTGATAAGCTATAGAAAATAATGAATTTGCTTTTACTAAATCTTCTTGTTTAACTATTTTTGGAAGTAAGGCAAGTTGAATAGGATAAACTATTTGATTAATGAAGCTTATGCAAACAATAAAAATTATTAGCGTAGTGATTTGCAACTTATTTACACAGATTAGATAAGTAATAACTAGTAATATTATTGCTTGAAGTAACTGCGAAATAATTAAAAACCTCTTTACATCAAATTTACTGATTATCGGTGAAATTAAAATTTGTAATATAGCAGTAAATGAGATTAAAAATAAAGTTATACCACTATAAAAAGTAGATTTAGTTAATGTGTAAATTAATGTTAGAGTAGCTATTGAATATACGCTATCACCAAAGTTAGTGATTAATCGACCAAATAGTAAAATTGAAAAGTTTTTATTTTTAAACATAGAGATCACATCCTTTATAAAAATTTTAACGATAAAAAATATTTGACAGTTAATATATTATTTTACAGCTCTTAGTGAGCTGTAGAAATAATACTAATACTAACACTATTTTTATTTTCTGAGGAGAATTTCTTTTCTAGTTTTTTAACTTCATTCCAGAAATTTTCCATGTCTTCTTTATTTATATTAAAATTAACTGAAGTATTGTTAAATAAGTTGTTAAAGATACTAGGTGAAGGTACAAATGCCTGTGCAGTCGGTAGATAGTATTTTTGGATTATACCATTTATTGTATCTGTATCAACTACTTCGATGAAATTATTTTCCTCTAGAATATTAAGGTGATAGTGTATTTTAGTTCTATTAATTTTTAATAGTTTAGCAAGTTCTTTTGAGTTTTTCTTTTCTGTACCGAGTGTCGTAAGAATACTTATTCTTAAAGGATCAGAAATAACCTTTAGCCTCTCGATATCTGTAATATATTGTATATCTTTAATAATAATCATCCCTTTCTTATCTAATATTATATAATGAGTAAAATTAATTGTCAATTTTTTTTGAACGTTATAAAAATATTTTTCAGGAGTATTAAATTTAGTAAAATTAGTCAACAATAGTTTGACTACCACTTTTTTATTTGATATAATTTACTAGGTATAATATTAGTAAACATACTAAAATTACAAAGAAGAAATAAAATTTAAGGAGAATGAAATTGAAAAAACTATCAGCAATTTTATTAGGTTTGCTTGGTGTAGTTACTCTTTCAGGATGTTCACAAAATGACCGTTCTGGAACTTTTTACGAAGTTTTCGTAAAACCTATGGACTTATCACTGAGCAAAATACATGAATTCACAGGAAGTTGGGGTTGGTCAATAGTTATTATTACTTTAGTAATCAGACTATTAGTCCTACCTTTCATGTTAAATAACTACAAAGTCCAAAATAAATCAAGAAAAGGACAAGAATTAGCTCGTCCAGAATTAGAAGTAGTTCAGAAGAAACAACAAGCAGCTAAAGAAAAAGAAGCAAGAGCGATATCTAATGAAGAAAAAATGCAAGCTCGTAGTGAACTTATGGAATTACAAAGAGAACAAATGGCTATTATGAAAAAATATGATGCTATGCCATTAAGTCTTGGTGGATGTTTACCAATGCTTATTCCACTTCCATTCTTGACTGGATTGTTCTACACGTTGTCAAATCCGCTATATTCTGCAGGAATTATTGATTCAACATTCTTAGGAGTATTTAGCCTTGGAACTCGTTCATATACATTACCTATTATAGCGTTTGTAGTTTATGCCATCCAAACAAAACTACAAATGAGCTTAATGCCAACACCGACTCAACCAGGTCAAGAACAAATGCAAAGTCAAATGCAAATGATGCAATGGTTATCTCCGATAATGATTACAGCATTCTCATTTTGGGTAGCAGGAGCAGTAGCTGTGTACTATATCGTAGGGGGAGTATTTATGATATTCCAAACTTATCTAGGACATGCACTATATCCGCCATATAAACCAGAAAAACAAAAGAAACAAGCTTTTGATCCAGAAAAAGTTACATTAGTTTCTAACAAGAAAAAACGTAAATAGCGAATTGAATGGGGTGACTCTAAAAAAATCGATTTCTTTGAAATCAAGATTTTTGAGTCACTCCTGTTTTTTGAAAAAAAAGTAATAAAAGTTATCAATATAGTTGACGTTAGGGGATATATGTGTTAGAATTGTATTGTTGTGTAGCTCCTAAATAGCTACTACAACCGC
>CAUSUW010000039.1:0-7075 GCA_963535095.1 uncultured Gemella sp.
ATCCTAAGTGGATTTGTGGTGAGATTGATAGACTTAAAGAAAGTGGAGTTACTTGCAATGGATTAAGAATCTCTAACAGAGCACATGTAGTATTACCATATCACTTGAAACTTGATGAAGTTGAAGAAGCTCGTCGTGGGGAAAATAAAATTGGTACTACTAAAAAGGGTATCGGACCATGTTATGTAGATAAATATAAACGTTGTGGTATCCGTATCGCAGATTTGTTAGATGCTGATCTATTCAAGAAAAAATTAGAGCAAAATCTGAAAGAAAAAAATGAACTATTCGAAAAAATCTATGAAACTGAAGGATTCACAGTAGAAGAAATCTTCAATGAATACTTCGAATATGGAAAACAATTAGCACAATATGTTACAGACACTTCTAAAGTATTAGAAGATGCACAAAATGAAAATAAAAATATCTTATTCGAAGGTGCTCAAGGTGTAATGCTTGATATCGATCACGGTACATATCCATATGTTACATCATCTAACCCATCTGCAGGAGGAATCACTGTAGGTAACGGATTTGTTCCAACAAAAGGTCTTAAAGTATTAGGAATTTCAAAAGCTTATACTTCACGTGTAGGTGATGGACCATTCCCAACGGAATTATTCGATGAAATTGGTTCTAGAATTCGTGAAATTGGACACGAATATGGAACTGTAACAAAACGTCCACGTCGTATTGGATGGTTTGATACAGTAGTAATGCGTCACTCAGCTCGTGTATCAGGTATGACTAATCTGTCAGTAAACTGTTTAGATGTACTTTCAGGTCTTAAAGAAATTAAAATTTGTACAGCTTATGACTATAAAGGTGAAATTCTTACAGAATATCCAGCTAATGAAAACATCATTAAAGATTGTAAGCCAATCTATGAAACATTACCAGGCTTTGATGAAGATATCACAGGGGTAACATCACTACATGAACTTCCTGAAAATGCAAGAAAATATCTAGAAAAAATAGAAGAACTAGTAGGAGTTAAAATCTCTGTATTCTCTACAGGACCAGACAGAACTCAAACTCACTTACTAGAAGATTTATGGAAATAATCTAATATAAAAATAGAGATGAACTTCGAGGTAACTGTAACTATACCTCGAAGTATATTTTTGTAAAAATTAGATTGAAAAACATAGAAAAAAAAGGTGACGAATATGTCACGTATAGTAGTTATTTTTATAGATATAAAGAAAATATATTAGAATATGACGCATTTGTCACGTAATTAAAATAAGTATTAATTTAATGGTAAAATATATGAGAAAGGATTATTTTAATAATTTTTAATGTATTTATTGAAAAAATAGTTATAAATTATTCTTAATATTAAACTTTAGGAGATAAGGAATCGATAAGAAGAATCTACATGGAAGTATTTTTAAAAAACTAAGAGAAGAAAGAGAATATAAGTTAAAAGACATCGCAGGTGATGTTATCTCTACGAGAACATTAATGCGTTTTGAGGCGGATGAAACAAGTATATCTATAGCTACATTCGAAAAGTTATTAGAAAATTTAGATATCAATTATTTAGATTATTTTACTTTTTATTATACATACCCTGAAACTACAGAATTTGCTAATAGACTACAGAAGCTGTTGCAATCAGGTTCTTCGTCAAAGTTAGTTAATGAATGTAAAAAAGAGCTGAAGAATAAAGATATAGATTTTAGTAAAAGATTAACTATATTGATTTATTTAAATAATATTCTTTGGAAAGAGGATAAAGAGTTATTTGAAGAGAATAGAAGAATAATAAAGAATAGAATTGAATCATTGAATAAATTGAGATTTGATGAAATTTATGGACTGTTCATTTTAATATATTCGGCATCAAAAGGTGATTATTCAGTAGAATATATTGAAAGGATTATTGAAGATTGTTTTAAAAATATCCCAGTAAGAAATTATTTGAGTAAATATATGAGTGCTGTATATTGTGATTTGTTAAAAGTAGCGATATCGTTCTTAGTAAGAGCGGGTTACTATGAATTGGGAGAGAAGAGATGTAAAGAGGCACTTAAACTATATAATGAAAATCCACTATTAATGAATAGAGCTGCTTTTTCTAAGGAAATCGTTGCAATATTGGATTCTACATATTTATTACAAAATAAGAAAGAAGGTGTCGTGCTAGCGAATAAGATTCTGAAATATGAAGATATTGTTGCTGAGATTACTGGTGATCCTTATTACAGACAGGTAAGGGATATAACTTATGAATTGTATTGTAGAGCAAATAAGACAGATATTGATATCGAATTTTAATAATAGATATATTTATAAAATAATATATTTTAAAGAAACTAATTTACTACATAGTGACTTAGTTTCTTTTTTATATGTTCAGCGTATTAATATAAGTTTTAATAATAATTAATCCAAAGAAATAAGAGGACAGTTTTGTCATATTTATAAGATAAATAAGTGAAAAATGAACTATATATTAAGTAATGTGACGATTTGTTAGTAATTTATGTTAACTTCAATTTTCTATGATAAAATTATCATCATAAAATGATTATTTATATATTTTTACGGAGGAAATGAATTATGATAAAAAGGAAACAGAGATTTCACTTAGGAAGAATAAAATAGGTACAGCTTCAGTGTTGTTAGGATTAACTATAGTAGGAGGAGTGTCATTAAATTCAACAGATGCACATGCAGAGAATGTTCAAAATAAATCAGGGCATGAGTGTTGTGTTAAATCTGAGAATACCCCTATAACTGAAGAAAAAGTAAATAAAGCTAGAGAAAATTTTGAAAAGATACAAGTAGAGTTTGAAAATCAGGAAAAATTAGTTGAGGAGAAAAATAAAGATTATACTAAAAAAGCTCAAGAGTTTGAAGCTGAAAATAAAGATCTTGAGTTAGCTAAAAAAATTAAAGAAGAAGCTAATCCTCAAAATATAAAAAATACTGAAGAAAAAATTAAAAGTTTAGATAGTAATAAACTAATACTTGAAAAGAAAATTGAGGGTAGCAAATCAAGTGTACTAAATGTAGAAAAGGAAATAGAAAATCAAGAGAAAGTAGTAGATTTATCTAAAGAAAACACAAAAATTAAGCAAAGCCTTATAGATGCTATCAAAGAAAAAGTAGAAAATGCAAAAGCAGGTACTGTGTACTCTCAATTAGATAAAGAAAAATTAAATATAGAAAAATTAAATATAGAAAAATTAGAAAATGATATAGAAAATACAAAGAAAAATATAAATGATATTTCAAAAGAAATAGTTAACGGAGAGAAAGAAAAGAAAGCTCTTGTTGAGAATGGAAAAATAACTAGAAATAAATTAGAAGATGAACTAAAAAATTTAGAACCTGAATTTACAATTGAAATTGTAGAACATAAGATAAAAGAAGATAAAGTATCTGATTATGACTCAATATCTACTCCACTATCACCTGATCAATCATCTTGGATAAGTAAGAGTGGTAAGAAACTATATCGAGTTGCAAATGAAAATATAGATTTTAACGGAGAAAAGACTGAAACAATAGTAGTAAACTCTGAAGAAGATGTTAATAAACTTCATGTTGTAGACTATAAAAAAGTTTCTGAATATATAAGAGAGTATCTAGTGGAATTACGTCGCATAAATGGTATTGATATCCCAGTTCCTGAAGTTACGGAGAAGGCTTTGAAATGGGCAAAAGCTAGAACGAATGAAATGGCAAAAAATAATAAATTGAGTCATGATACGGTATTGAAAGAAAGTGATTTTTCACTTAAGGATACGACAGAAAACGCCTCACAAGGTGCTTTACCAGAAAAATCAATATTGGATGAAAAACAAATAGCATATACTGAGCTCCTTCAATATTTTAATGATTATAGTAATGTAAGTCGCTATGGAAAAGAGAGTCTGGAAGATGTAGCAGTGAGAAATTATGGACATAGAGTACCTTTATTAGCCGCATCAGGAACTGGATTTGCTGTATCGGCAACTAATGGATATGGAATACTAACATTTATATCAGATAATGATAAAAGAATTTATGAAACACTTCCATCTGAAATTAGTCCTACTGAAAGAAGAAGCTACGAGTATGATGGGAAGACGTATTATTATAACCCTAGTGATTCATATTCTTTATCGAGAGCAGAAAACAAAGATGAAGATAAAGAACGTTCAGAATTTTATTATAATGGAAAAAGGATGAAATTCTTACCGAAAACTACATTTAGATATGTGTGGAATGAAACAGTAAGGCATAGAAATCTTAAGCGAGATGAGGCTTTAAATAAATTAAATGAATTTAATAAAAAACAGTTAGAACTTGAAGAAAGTCAAACTAAAAAACTTAATCGATTAAATGAAGATTTAATGAAAAAAAAATGTTTTAAGTAAATCTGAAGAAGATTTAAATCAATCTAAAGAATTAGTAGAAAAACTAACTAAACAAAATACGCAAAAATTTCAAGAAATCACTAGATTGACAAAAGAATTAGACAAAAAAATAGGCGAATTAAAAGAAGTTCAAGAAATTCAAAATAAAGAAGAAGCTAAGTTGGTTGTGTTAAAGAATAAACTATCTAGTGAAAAAAATAAATTAGAACAAGAAAGAAAAGATTTAGATTCTACAATACAGAAGTTATTAGAAACTAAGAAATATAAGTTATCTTTAGAGAATGCTTCTGAAAACTTTAAAAAAATAGAGGAAGAAGTAAAGCGTTTAGAGAAAGAATATTCAGATGAAAAAAATATATTATCATTAGAGAATGATAAATTATTGAAAATAAAAGAAAAATTAGATGTAGTATATAAATGTTATGAAGATTTAAGAAAAGAATTAGAGAAATTAAAAAAATACCACCTGGGGTTCTAGGAGACCGAAACCCAGGCGAAAAACTAGGTGAAAATCCGGGAGAAAAACCAGAAGACAAAGCTCCAGGTTCATCAGATAACCAACCTAACTTACAACGCCCAAGAGTCAATTCAAATGGATTAAATACTCTACCTAATACAGGTGAAAACCAAACAGGTATGGCAACTGTAGCGGGATTAGTAGCATTAGCAGTAGCTGTGAGATTACGTAAAAATAAAGAAAATAATTAAGATAAATAATAGTTTAATTGTCTCCCTTTTTATGAGGAGGGGGACAATTATTTTATAAATATTATCGGAAAAGAATAAAGTTTGAAAGAGATATTGTATAAATAAAGATAATAATGCTTAAAAGAATAAAATAAATTAATGAAATTTTAGTATTGAATTTTTATAAGTTAATTAAAAAAAAAGTAAATTAGTTTAAATAGTTACATTTATTAAATTTAGATTTATCAACGACTAACAGTTTAAACAAAGTAGTTGAAAATTATAGATAAAAACTATAATTTTAATGTTAAATTCCTATTAGTGTCACGGCTGTCATTTTCAGTCGAATATATGTGATAAAAAGCTTAAAAGTGACAATTTTAACACAAAATGTAATTTATAAATAAAATGATGATATAATAATAAATGTCTATAAGAGTCCGTACTTATTATTTACTATAACAAAAGATGAAATATCATGTTAACACTTTTGGTTGTTTTTTCGTTAACAATGATATTCTAGGGTGAATTATAGTAATTTATAGAAAAGAAAGTTGAAGTTCATATAGAATAATTTTGTTAACTTGCCATTATGAATTAATTTAAGATAGATTGTTTAATTTAATTCACTTGTAACAAAATTGGAGAAAGATATATGTACCTAAATATTATTAAGTAAAAAATATAATCAAAGATGAGAAAAGTATTAATTTTTGAAGTTTATAAACGAGAGTGATTTAACGGGAAAATATATAGGCATTAAAGAAAGTAACTGTGTTTTGTTGTGTTGTCAGTTACTTTCTTTATTTTTTCATGATTTATTTTTAATTAAATGAAAAAAAAGAGTTCGCTTATTACATTAATTATATAATATATGGTATAATGAACATATGATTTATTTAGGAGGCGGACACTTAAATGGATGAAAGAAATATTCAAGGAAAAATCTTTAAGAAGATTAGAGAAGAACGGGGAGTTAAGTTAAAAGATGCAGCGGGGACAACTATATCTGCTAGGACATTAATTAGATTTGAGGCGGATGAGACGAGTGTGTCGTTAGAGGTTTTTGAGCAATTATTAAGAAATATAGGTATATGTTATCAGGATTATTTTTCTGAGTATTTACCTCTTGTAGAGATAGATCAGACAGGCTTTCTAATAGAAGCGAGGCGATTAGAGGCACTTGGTACTTTCACTGCAATTAAATCGTTGGCTATTAAGACGCTTAAAAATGAAAAAGTCTCAATAGCGACTAGGCTGTATATAGAACAATATCTTAGTGTTATAGGCGAAACGGATGGGCCTCAGATTATTCGCGATAACAGAAAAATTGTCTTAGAGCATTTAAGGAATTTTGATAAACATACAGTTAATGAGTTATATGCTCTGACTTTTATTCTTAGAACAATTAAGGAAGATGAATTTTCAGATGACTTTGTTAGACGAGTTATTCAGGAGAATTTAAAGCCTATTAAAACCGATAATTTTTTCTCTATCGATAAAGGCGAGAGATCTTTATTATTACTGAATAGTGCAATAGCTTTATTGTCAAGAAGAGGTCTTATAGAAGAAGCAGAAGAATATTGTCTTAAAGCCATTGAATTGTTAAAAGAACATTATAATAATGTTACGCATTTCATGTTTCACCTAATATCATTTAATTATATATTAGCGCAGATTCAACTAAAATTAAATAAACCTGAAGGTGTAGAGTTGGCTAACAAGTGTATTAGACATATTGACGCTCAAATTGCATTGTCCAATATGCTTGGGGATAGTTTGACAAGGGATAGATTGGTAAAAATATTTTATGATCGCAATAAAACAGGTATTGATTTTGAGTTTTAGGGAGTCAAATGATTGTCTTAATAATTTATAATAAATAAATTCAAAACGAAAAGAGTTTATTCTTTACTGTTTTGAATTTTTTATTAAGTCTAATATTTAAGCGTTTTAAATTTATATGAATTATATAAGCTATATTTTAAGTAAAAGCGTTATCATATAATTAAAGG
>CAUSUW010000040.1:0-7021 GCA_963535095.1 uncultured Gemella sp.
CGATTAGAGTCATGTGACCAAATCTTGGTGGTTCAAATCCTAATGCTTCATATACAACAAGTTGTTTTGGTGTATTTGAAACGTGGTCATCTCCACGTAGAACGTGAGAAATTTGCATTAAATGATCATCGATTACTACCGCAAAGTTATATGTAGCTACTCCATCATTTTTAATGATTACGAAATCACCGAAGTCATGTCCTTCAAATGATAATTCACCTTTAACCATATCATCGAATTTATATGTTCTGTCTTGTGGAACACGAATACGGATAGATGGTTTTCTACCTTCTTTTTCAAATGCTTCTTGTTCTTCTTTAGTAAGATGAGCATGTTTTCCACTATAGCGTGGTGGTAATCCATTAGCAATTTGCTCTTCTCTTTCCGCTTCTAATTCTTCAGCAGTCATGTAACATTTGTATGCTTTATCTTCAGCAATAAGTTGATCTGCGTATTTTTGATAGATATCGATTCTTTCTGATTGACGGTAAGGACCGAATTCTTTTTCTTTTCCAATACCTTCATCATAGTCAAGACCTAGCCAATCCATATATTTAAGTTGGCTTCTTTCACCTTCTTCTTTATTACGTTTGAAGTCAGTATCTTCAATTCTTAATACGAAGTCTCCACCGTAATGTTTTGCAAAAAGGTAATTAAATAATGCAGTTCTAGCATTTCCGATATGTAAATTTCCTGTTGGAGATGGTGCATATCTTACTCTTACTTTTGTCATAGTTATCTCCTTTTTTACTATTAAATTTATTTTAATACTAGAATATTATATCACAAACTATATTCATATTTCAATGAAAGTTCAACAATTCACTAAGAAAAGCCTTATCAATTGTTATGTTTATTTTTAATTACTAAAATATTCAGTTTTACGATATCCAAGATGTTTTAAATAATTTAAAGTAAATTTCTATTTCTTACTATATTAAAAATCTCATATTATGCTAGTATTTTAAGAAAAATAAAAAAACTAAGCAGTCATTAAAAACTACTTAGCTTTCACTTTAATATTAGAGGCTGACTCTAGAGTCCTAAATTTTAACAAAGTATGAATAAGAACTCATAGACGCAGTGGTTTATTGATATCTAAATTCGCTTCATAAAAGCTTTTTAGATATCTAATAAACTGTGCGAGGGTGACTCAACAAAATCGATTTCTCGGAAATTATGATTTTTGAGTCTCTCCCTCTTTAATTTCTATTGGACGTTTTTAAGCTTTTCTCTATAACTTTAACCATCTGTTCAGCACCAGCTGGTTTTAAATGAACTTTATCTGGTTCAAATAGGTTCGTATTACCATTCGCTACTGAATACCAATCAATTATCGTAATATTAGGGTATTTCTCTTTGGCTTTTATCAACTCTGAATTCACCGTTTTTTCCCAAGCTCTCGGTACTTTTACGTTCACAAAGTATATATCAGCTTTATCAAACGTTTTTACTAATTCATCTAGTTGACTTTCAGTGAATGGTCCATTAGTTCCTAGTTGGAATATTATTGCAGAATTCTCATTATTATATTGAGCGTATGCTTTAGCTTCATCTACGGCCATATATAATTGACGACCGATTTTACCATCGATAACAGCTTCTGGATACAACTCTTTGAATTTTTCTCCAATATCAACTGTAAGAGAATCACCCATTACAACTACTGAACTGTATTTCTTATCTGATTTATTTTTATCATCGTTATTTTCTTTGTTATCTTTATTTTCTTCAGTAGATTTATCTTGTTTATTACCACTATTATTATTTTGGTTATTAATAAATTGAGTTTCTTTGTTGTTGTCCATTTCTTTTACAAATGCTGTTGAAAGGAATGGTACTCCCTTACCAAAAATCCCCATAACAAACAATAATGATACTACTCCTAAAATACTAGCGTATACTTTTCTTGTTTTTTTCGGACGTTTTACTATTTTTTTATAAACTAAGTTAATGTAGTTTATAAAACCTAGTTTTCGTATCGGAGTTTCAACAAATACGTAACTTATAATAGCTACAACAAACGTTAGTATAATTCGTAAAATTACAAAGAAAATATTAGGATTACCAATTTCTGACACTGGTGTAGTTAACACTAAAATTGGAAAATGCCATAAATATAAACTATACGAAATTTTACCAATAAAAACTATTGGTTTGAATGATAGTAGTTTTGACATTATAGTATGTTGTTTCCCACTACTTATTATAATTACTAACCCTAATATAGCTACAAGTAAAAATCCTCCTCGATATAGCCAAGTATTATACTCTGAAGTATAAATCATAATAGTTATTAAGATAGCAATCGAAATTAATGATACTAAACTATAACGGATATTTTCTTTAGGTGTTACTTTTGTGCTAAGTTTATCCATAGGATATAAAATCGCACCTACAACACCAACAAGTAATGAAAATGCTCTAGTATCTGTTCCAAAATAAATTCGACTAATATTATTAATATCAAATAATAGTATATGAGTTAATAATGAAGCGAATATTATTCCAATTACAACATATAAAAAGTTTTTATTTAATTTATACGTTCCATCTTTGGCTTTCTTTTTCCCATTAAATATTAAAAATAATAATGGAAAAATCATATAAAACTGTTCTTCAATAGCTAATGACCATAAATGTTTAAATGGACTTTGCGAACCAAAACTATCAAAGTAATCTAATTTATGGAATATATACCACCAGTTACTTGAATATATGTAACCAAATAAGGCATCAAGATGACTTTTACGTAGTAATACATCATTAAATAGCACCATCACTATCAATCCTACAGTTATCATAAAATACACTGCTGGTAATAAACGTCTAGCTCTTCTTAAATAAAAATTATATAAATTAAGAGACCCTGACTTCTTATATTCTTTAATAATCAATGAACTAATTAAATAACCTGATAAAACAAAGAATAAATCAACACCTAAGAAACCACCTGGTAGATAATTTACATCGACGTGATAAATAATAACGGCTAATACCGCCAATGCCCTCAAGCTATCTATACTTGGAAGGTATTTTGATTTGTTATTACTCATTTCTACCTCCTTTAATCTTTAAACATTGCTAGTGCGACACGACCTCGTTCTTTGTCTACATCAATAACATACACATCAACGATTTGTCCTACACTAAGAACGTCTAATGGATTTTTAATATAATTTTTACTGATTTTTGAAATATGAACCATTGCATCTTGCTTAAGACCTATATCTATAAAAGCTCCAAACTGTGTAATATTTCTAACAGTTCCAGCTAATTTCACACCAATTTGCAGGTCATCTATTGTCAGAATATCTGATTTTAACAATGGTTTAGCAAATGATTCACGTTCATCACGTAATGGCTGTTTTAAATCTTTAATTATATCTTCAAGTGTTTCTATTCCTACACCGATTTTTCCAGCCAATTCTTTCTTGTCCACAGCTTCTACAGTAGTTGCAAACTCTTCACTCCCAACTTCCTTAGTAGATAATTTCAATTCTTTTAATAAGTTTTCTGCAGCTTTATAACTCTCGGGGTGAATACCTGTAGCATCAAAAATATTTTTACTATCTGGTATTCTAAAGAATCCTACACATTGCTCATATGTTTTCTTACCTAATCTTGGTACTTTAGCAATTTCTTTAATAGTTTCTATTTTCCCATTTTCTTGACGATAAGCCACAATATTCTTAGCTATTTGCTTATTAACACCTGAAACATATGATAATAAAGATACTGAGGCTGTATTAACATTTACCCCTACTTTATTTACCGCTGTTTCAACTACGAAAGTTAGTTCTTTTTCTAAAAATTTAGGTGTTATATCATGTTGATATTGTCCTACACCGATTGACTTAGGATCGATTTTTACAAGTTCACTAAGCGGATCTTGAATACGACGTGCAATTGATACTGCACTTCTCTCTTCTACGTTAAAATCAGGGAATTCCTCACGAGCTACTTCACTCGCTGAGTAAACACTTGCTCCCGCTTCATTAACTATAACATAATCTATTTTTAATCCCGCTTCTTTTAAGTTATCTACTACAAATTTCTCAGTTTCACGAGATGCTGTCCCATTACCGATGGCTATTAAATTAATATTGTGTTTATTAATAAATTTAATTAAATCTTTTTTAGATTTCTCTTGTTTATCTGCTGATGCTGGTTTATGTGGATAAATAACCATCTTATCTATAAAATTACCATATTCATCAACAATCGCCATCTTACATCCAGTTCTAAACGCTGGGTCTATTCCTAAAACTTTTTTGTTTTTAAGAGGACTTTGCATTAGAAGTTGTTTTAAGTTTTCTGAGAAGATAACAACAGAGTCTTCCTCAGCTTTTTTCGTTAAGTCGCTTCGAATTTCTCTTTCAATAGATGGATAAATTAAACGTTTCATACTATCAGCGATACATTCTAATAGTAATTCATTTATTGCTGTTTGGCGATTTTTTGTTAAACCTCTAAGAATATAATTATGTAGTCTATCTTTATCATTTTCTATACTTACACGAATTATACCTTCTTTTTCCGCTCTATTTAAAGCAAGAATTCTATGTGAAGCAATTTTCGAAATTTGTTCACCGAATTCATAGTAGTTTTTATATGTAGAGTTTTCGTCTTTCTCTTCTCCACCTTTTTTTAGTACTGAAGTAATTTGACCGAATTTTCTAGTGTTTTCAAGTACATATTCACGATATTTCGCACTATCTGAAATATTTTCTGCGATGATATCTAGTGCATAATTAATAGCTTCTTCAGCTGTATTAACTTCTTTTTCAATACTTATGTACTTAGCTGCTTCTTTATTTAAATCTTCTAAAGATTTTGGAAGTTTCAAAATATAGTTAGCTAAATTCTCTAATCCTTTTTCTTTAGCTATCGTAGCCTTAGTACGTTTTTTCTCTTTAAACGGACGATATAAATCTTCTACCCTTTGTAGTTTTTCTTGAGCTAAAATATCTTTTTTCAGTTCATCAGTAAGTAGACCTTTTTCTGAAATTAGTCTAATTACTTCTTCTTTTCTTTCTTCAAGAGATTTTAAATAATTAAATTCATCTTGTATTTGTTTTATAGCAACTTCATCTAAAGAATTTGTTAATTCTTTTCTATACCTAGCAATAAAAGCAATTGTATTTCCCTCTTCTAATAGATTTAATACATTTACTATATACTTATCTTGTATCTTTAGCTTAGTTGCCAAATTTTTTGTAATTTTCTCGTACATTCTATAACTCCATCTTATTATTATAATAAACTCTTGGAACACGTTTATTTATACAACAAAATATTTCATAACTTATTGTATTTTGATATTCTGCAAAAGCATCTACTGAAACTTTTTGACCGTTATATTCTCCAAAGAATAGTACGTCATCTCCTACTTTTACATTTTCACTACAACGAACCATAAGTTGATCCATACATACACGTCCAACAATTTCACACTCTTCAGATCCAACTCTAATTCTAAATCCTTGAGCTCTCCTTAGTAAACCATCAGCATATCCTATAGGCACTGTCGCGATATATTCATCTTGTCTAGCTTCATAGCTAACACCGTAGCCAAGTTTTTGTCCTACTTGGAATTTTTTTACATGTGTCACTTTGCTAATTAAACTAGCTACAGGTTCTAATTGTACCTTATCTAATTTTTCAATATTTCCACTTGGATAACATCCATATAGTGCAATACCTATTCTAGAAAGATTGTAACGATCTTTTCTATCACTATATTTTACTGTTCCTGCTGAATTTTCTATATGAATATATTTCGGTTTATGAGTGACAACATTAAGAGTATTTTCGAAATTTTCTGTTTGATAATTGTCATAATTATCATCATCCCCATCAGCATTTGAATAATGTGAGAAAATTCCTTCGAAATCAAGTTTTTCTGAATCCAATAAGTTATCAATCACTTTTAGTTCTTCTAAATCGGAAGTTCCAATTCTCCCCATTCCCGTATCTATTTTAACATGAATTTTTAATTTTCCTTCTATTTGTTGCAATTGTACTAAAGATTCTTCTAACCATTCTTTAGACGGACATGTTAAAGAAACATTATTTTCTACTGCATATTTAACATTTTGGGGATTTGTAACTCCTAATACAAGAACCATACTATCTTTAATAACATCTTTTAGTTCTATCGCTTCTTCTAATGTTGCTGTTGCGAAATGCCTAACTCCATTTTTATATAAATGATCTGCGATTACTTTCGAACCTAATCCATAAGAATCAGCTTTAACAATAGCTAATCCGATTTTTTTGTTATTTAAAGCATTTAACTTATTGTAATTATTTAGTAATGCATCTAAATTTACTCTTAATTGTGTTGGCCTATCATTAATCATTAATCTAGTCCCCTTTCTCTAAAACAACAAACGCCACTACTGTTGTATCAGTATGGCTTATAGTCAGATGTGTCCTAAAGTCACCATATTCTATATATGGTTTCCCATTCTCATCTTTTTTTACCTCAACATCATGAAAAGAAAACTCCTTAGAAATTCCAACTCCAAGTGCTTTAGAGGTTGCTTCTTTTACCGCAAAGCGTCCCGCAAGGAATTCCATTTTTCTTCTTTTATTTGTTATTTTATAAAATTCATTCAATTCATTTTCTGTATATAATTTTTCAAGTCGTTTTTTATCATCAACATATTTTTCGAAGCGATGAATATCGACGATATCACAACCTATCCCGTAAATCATTTTTTACCTCTTCATTATATAGTCTTACAATATTATAACACTAATACGGATATTATGAAAGCTATATTAACTTGTTATTTAGCTTTATTATTTACTTAACTAGGAGTAAAGGGGCTGACCCAAAAGTCCAAAATTTTAACAGAGTGTATATGAGAACTCATAGACGCAGTGGTTTATTGATATCTAAATTCGCTTTATAAAAGCTTTTTAGATATCTAATAAACTTTGCGGGGGTGACTCTAAAAAATCGATTTTGATATGTACCCCTTTTACTGGACAACCAGTGAAAGGGGTATTT
>CAUSUW010000041.1:0-5261 GCA_963535095.1 uncultured Gemella sp.
GTTTTATCAATTATCTCACTACCTTTATACTATCTTTTTGAGTTTTCATTCCTACTATCTCAGCAATTTTCTTAACTCTTTCGTAAGATGACAGATTGTTTATCATAACTTTTTGTTCATTGTTATTTTTTTGTTTTTCTGATATTACTATATCATTTTTTTGTTGAGCACTTCGTAGTGAATAAATCTCTCCTTTATAGTTTAACATAACTACGTTAGCAAGTAAAATAACTCCTACAAAAACTGCATATGCTGTTTTTTCTAAAAAGTTAAATTTAACTTTTTCTTGTACTTTTCTTACTCCATATTCTCTACTATATACCTTTAGTGTTGCCATTTAAACTTTCCTCCCCTCTATTTTGTCTGGACTTCTGCCACTCTTAATTTGGCACTTCTAGACCTATTATTTTCTTCTAATTCAATATCACTAGGAT
This sequence comes from uncultured Gemella sp., assembly GCA_963535095.1. Lineage (GTDB taxonomy): Bacteria > Bacillota > Bacilli > Staphylococcales > Gemellaceae > Gemella. Next base: position 435 of record CAUSUW010000041.1, read on the forward strand.
ATATAGGTTTTCTCGTAATTACTTTTAATTTAGATAAACTTTCTTCTGGCATAATTGGTAAATTTTTTGGAATATCTTTTATCTTTGCATATGAATTAAATATTTGTTTACAAATTCTATCTTCTAAAGAATGGAATGTAATAACTGATATTCTTCCCCCTACACTAACAATTTCAATCGCTTGTTCAAGTGAATCTTCAAATACTGATAATTCATTATTTACCGCAATACGAATGGCTTGGAATACTCTTTTAGCTGGATGTCCTCCAGTTCTTCTCTTAGCAGCAGGGATGGAATCTTTAATAATTTCTACTAATTCAAAAGTAGTTTCAATAGGTTTTTGTTCTCGTTTTTTCTCAATATTTCTCGCAATTTGTTTTGAAAAATTTTCTTCTCCGTAACGATAAAATATTTTAACCAAATCATGATAACTATATTCATTAACTACTTCATAGGCACTGATTTTTGCATCAGTATCCATCCTCATATCTAATTTAGTATCATAATTATAACTAAAACCTCTTTCAGGTGTATCTAATTGAGGTGATGATACTCCTAAATCGTATAATACACCATCAACTTCATGAACACCATGCTCTGCTAATTTTTCTTTTAAATTAACAAAGTTAGATTTAATAAAGACAACTTTATCACTGTACTCAGCTAATTTTTGTTTGGCATTTTCTAATGCTACATTGTCTTGATCGAAAGCGTATAGTTTACCAGATTTTAAACGTTTTAAAATCTCTAAGCTATGCCCTGCTCCTCCTAAGGTACAATCTACATAAATACCGTCTTCTTTTATATTTAAGCCTTCTACAGCTTCATTTAATAATACACTATAATGTTTAAACATTTTCATCCATCCTAAAAATCAAAATCTTCTAATTCTTCTGCTATTTCTTCTACGCTAGCTTCACTTTCAACAAGTAAATCTTCCCAGCGATTTTTATCCCAAATTTCTATCCTATTAGATAAACCATTTACCACACATTCTTTATCCAAAAATGCATGTTCTATTAATGCGTTAGGAATGTTAATTCTTCCTTGTTTATCTATTTCAACTTCAGTGGCTCCGGAAAAGAAGAAACGTTGGAAAGTACGAGCATTTTTCTTAGTGATAGGTAGTGATTTTATCTTACTTTCCACCTTTTGCCACTCTTGTAGTGAATAGCCAAATAAACAAGAGTCTAAACCTCTTGTAATAATAAATTTTTCACCTAGTTCATCTCTGAACTTAATTGGAATACTAAGCCTTCCTTTGGCATCCATTTTATTATTGTATTGACCAATAAACACTACTTCTCACCACCTTACCTTTATAATTTACCACATTTCCCCACTTTTTTCCACTAATTTCTAAGAAAAAATGAATTTTTTTGAATTTTTTACCAAAAAAAATACCAAGTATTTATAAAACAAAAATTTTATAAATACTTGGTTTATTTAATTATAATATTCTCTTTCGTTTTCACCATCTAAAAAGTGAGAAGAACATAACGAATGTATTCTTTCTACAATCCTTAAAGCTTTCGTTCTATCTACTGTTGTTTTTCCATTTGATAGTAACTCTGCTAAATCATCTATGCTTAAGTTAGAAGAGAAAAATGTCGGTAACTTTTCAGCTTCTCTATGATTAATAATTGGTCCTAATACTTCATCACGTATAAATTCTGTAATGTTTTCAGCACCGATATCATCTATTATTAGTATCTCTTCATCTCTGATTAAATCAATATATAAATCATAACTATTATTACTAATTTTAGACTTAATCTTTCTAATAAATTCTGGATAATATAAGATTGCAGGTTCTTTTCCATTTTGTTTAAAATAATTATAAATAGACCCCATTAAGTAGGTTTTTCCAGTTCCTGTCGGTCCATAAACATAAACACCTCTTGTAGATTGTTTATTCATAATATTCTTACATATTTTTATTATTTCTGTTGCTAGAATACCTTTTTCTCTATTTCTTGATAAATTCTCAAAAGTATATGTTAAAACTCTTTTAGGTATAAATTCTGTTTTTACCTTATTTGATGTTTTTGAATTCGCCATTTTTTGTTTATATTCTTCAGTCTCTTCATATAAAATATTGACTGCTTCATTCTTATAAACTAACTTTGGTTTATGCTCTATATTTAGTAATTTATCTTTCGAAATATAAAATTGATAGAACTTTTCAAGATTATTTTCTATATCAATTTTTGAAAAATTATTATCACGAATAAATTTAATTATTTCAGAATCGTTTAATACTTTTTCTGAGATAAACTTCTTAAATGAGTCTTGTGTATTACTAGCTACAATATTAGATAATTTTTTCACTACACATCCCTCTTGTTATTTAATTCTTGCATCATTTTATTATATGCATCTTCGTCTTCTTTTGTAACAACTCTATCTTCTATTTTCTTTGTACCATTGAAATTACTTTGACGATTTTGTAAATATTCAGGAAACGGTGCATAATTTCCTTTTTTCACACTTGTATAATTTGTTTGTTTTCTAGACACCTTTTTAGTATTAATAATATTATTTTGTTTATAATTTCGATTATTTCTAACAAAATCAATTGCATCCTTTGCACCTAAAAGTTTTTGCGCACTCCAAGAACTGGCTATCTTATCGATATAATTGATATGCGGTATTGAGTTTTTACCTGTTTGATTAATAGAATATTCTAATAAAATATTCAATACTCCAGTTGGAAAATTATATTTACTTTGAAGGTCACTTATATTTTTAGCATCTATGTTAGATACGACTATGCCTTTTTGTTTATTAAGGAAAGTTATAAAGTTTGTATTATCAACTTCTTTAATAAACAAATCTTCCTCAGTTTCATGTTTATCTTTTGTACTACTAAGATTTTTATTCACCATACGTTCTAATGTTGGAACTTCTTGCTTTCTAACATTAACATTTAATTGAATAATATAATCCGTTAATATCTTAATATTGATTTCACTCGCACCATTAGAAATTTCTACTGATTTTTCAATAGCTTTCGCCATGTCTTGTGGATCCATCTTATAAATATGTGCTAGACCTAAAATTTTATTTTTTATATCGTCATTAGATATGACTTCAGTTAAATAACTATTTGCTAAATAATAATTTAATTTATCAAAATCAAAATAATACTCGTCAAAATTAGGACCTGATGATTTTTTATTTGATAAGTAATCAAAACTAAAATCATTCAGGTTTTCTAAATGAAATACATCAGAAAATTTTGCTGTAATTTCTTCAAAACTTCTAAAGCTAACTTTATCAAATGAATAATAGTTAACTATTTCTTTATATTCACTACTTCCTAGAGTATTCTCTAATAATTGAGCTAATACTGGCGTATTAAAAAAAGTTGTGAAATCTAATGCTTCTTTAATTTTATAGACAAATTGCCCAACACCTGCATTATCAATATAAAAAGATTGAATTAACCCCATTGCTTCTAATTTTTTTCTTGAGACCATAAATTTATGATTTGATAAAGCAAGATTATCTAAAATATCATAATGTAAATAATTCTTAGAAAGATTTTTATCACTAAGCATCTTACTACCTAAAAACTGATATAAACTTATAGCATCATTCCCTAATAAAGGAAGATACAATAAATTTAATTCTTTAGTACGTTTTGAAATATCATAATCATTATATACACAATAAAAATCTTTTTCTGAGAAAGTATTATTCATTTTTCTCATCCATTACTTCTATAATAATTTGAGTATACTCTAAAGCATAAATAAAATCTTGATTATAGTCATACTTAATCTTATCGTCATTTCTTAAAGGAGCGAAGAACGATTTTACTAAAATTGGATATATATTATCTAATAATAATTTAGCATTGTCATTTTCATAAAGTGCCCTTAAAAAGTTAAAAACTTTATAAACACATTCTAGGAATTCTTCTTTTGAAGGTGTATTAATATTGGTATAACTCTCTATTTTTGTTGAGAAACTTAGTATATTTTTCTTATCATTTTTTGCAACAAATGTTCTTAAATCATCTATAAGTTCATACATATAGTTAAAAAATGATTCAAAATCTTCTAAATACTCATTATTAATAATTTTAGATTCATTTTGTAGAAGTAATTTATTGATGTTATAATCAGTCACAAATAAATATATTTTATAAAGATCCGAAAACTCTACATCACTAAGTTTTTGGTAATCATGAACTATAGAATTTAAGCTCTTACCTTCTTTATAAATATTATATAGTGTATTTAACCATATAAATTCTTCCAATTTTTTATTATTTATTAGTGTGATTAAATAATTATTAAAATTGTACTCTTTTTCATCTTCAAAAAGAATAGCTGTTCTACTTTCTATTCTTGTAAGAATTAAGTTAAACTCTTTTTCAGCATCTTCATCATAACTATTTTCATCAAAAGCTGGTTTTAGTTCAGCTTTTACACGTCTAAATTCATCACTACTATTATCAAGATTGTCAATTCTTTCTTGATAAATTTCATTGTATCCAGATTTTTGTGAGTGATAATAAGTTTCTATAGCTTTATTAAATTCTAAAACTTTACCTAAAATTTTAATATAAGCAACTTTTATATTTTTATTATCTGAAATATTATTAACTAATTTTAATGCTTTTAATATATCTTTTTTATTTTCATTTGTAAGAACTAATGTCTTTTCATCTTCTAAATAAAACATTCCCAAACCTCCAATAATATATTTACTATATAATAATACTCTATTTTGTTAAGAAAATCAAAATATATGAAATAGAGTATAAAAAAAGAACCCTCCAAAAGGAAGGCTCTCACTATTGCCTGGCAACGTTCT
>CAUSUW010000042.1:0-5066 GCA_963535095.1 uncultured Gemella sp.
CTAGATCTTATTTCCTATTTTTCTCCATGCCCCGAATTTGACAAAGAGCCATTTTAATTTACTATTTTTTTAATAAATCACGGATTTCTTTAAGAAGTTCTTCTTTAGCATCAACTTCTGGTGCTTTTTCTTCAGTTTCTTCTTCTTTAGACATTTTATCTTTAGCTGTGTTGATAGCTTTAACAAAAATGAAGATTGCGATTGCTGTAATTAAGAAGTCGATTGTAATTTGGATAAAGTTACCATATTTAATATTATTCCACGCTAAGTTAGTAAAGTCTGGTTTAGCAGGGAAAAGTAATCCAATTAGTGGCATCATAATGTCAGTTACTAATGAACTAACGATTTTACCGAAAGCAGCCCCCATGATAACCCCGATAGCTAGGTCTAATACGTTACCTTTAAATGCAAATTTTTTAAATTCGTTTAACATAAAAAAATATTTCTCCTTCTATAAAATTTATAATACTTGAGTATAATATATCAAAATTGAAATAAAATCAAGTATAAAGATTATAATTTTTTAAAATAATCTAAGAAAACGCATTCTTATCTTAATTGTCACATTATTTAGGTATATTTTTTATAAATTGTTTATATTTTTTTTATAACAATATATGTATTTGTAAGTAAAATATACTGTATTTGTAATTAGTATATAATCTACCGAATAAACAAGGTAATTAACCGAATATACATTATCTATAGATTTTTAAATATTTATTATATAAAATATAATTATGAAAGGGGCTAAAGATATGAAAATTGAATTAAATATATGAAAGGATCTAAAGAGATGAAAGTTGAATTAAATATAGATAAGAAATTTGAAGAAATAATAGTGACTATATCAGCAAATAAAGTGAATAATGAGATTCAAAATTTAGTGAATTATATAGAAAATAAGGAAGATTACTTTATAGGAGTTTTAGATGGGAAAGTACGTTTATTAAATACGGAGGATATTATAAGGGTATATGTTGAAGATAGAAAAGTATATGTAGTGACAGTTGAAGGTAGATTTATTGTTAGAAAAAAATTATATGAAGTGCAGAGTACATTAACTAAGGATTTTATAAAAATATCTCAAAGTGAAATAGCTAATATTAAATATATTCATAGCTTAGATTTAGGATTGAGAGGAACAATAGTTATAAATTATAAAAATTCGGATATAAGTTATGTATCACGTAGGATGTTAAAAGAATTTAAGATGAAATTAGGGTTATAGGAGGTATTAAAATGAAATTATTTCAAAAAATTATAATATTTATGTTGTTAGGGATAGGAGCAGGGAATGTTATTAATCTAATATTCGGTATTTTGTGTGGTCAGTTTTATCCTGGTATGCCATTGTATATCCAGAGTTTTGATAATTTAAATATGGCAGTATTAATTCAAACCTTAGTATACGCTATTTTAGGTATATTACAAGGATTAGCTGGTAAAGTATTTCAAAGTAAGTTAAATGATAATATAGTAATAGTATTTGTATCACATTATTTTCTTATTATGTTACCACTTGTGTTAGCGGGCTATTATTTGAAATGGTTTAGTAGCTTTACTACTTTAACTTTAATGCTGATTACAACTACTGTGGTTTATATTTTAATAGGAATAGTTCGATATTTTAGTATTAAAAATAGTATAAGTGAGATAAATATAAAATTAAGAGATAATAGATAAGACTTCGCTAGTAACAAAGGAGGAGCAACACAAATTAATGATTTTGTGTTGCTCCTCTAAATTTTATAACAGATTATAAAATACTTTTTAAAGAATACTTGATATAAAATATTTTTTAATTTTTGTTATTTTGAATTATTGTTTTATTCCAATTTAAATACTATTTTTCTTCTTCAACTTTATCTTTCTTTAAGAATTTGTTAAGTAGATTAGAAGCTTTAGCTTTATTTTCTTCTACTTTTTCAGAAAGATTTTCGATTTTTTTATCAGTATTTTTCTTAAATCCTGTAACATTAGATTTCATAGTATCTACTGAAGATTGTAAACCATTGATAGATGTTGCTAATCCTTCAGCAGAATTAAATAGTGGATCTAATTTTTCAGATTTAACTTGTAAGTCTTCTGCTAAGATGTTTGTGTTTTGCAATAAAATATTAGTTTCTGCCATAATCGGCTCTAAATTACTTTCAACCTTTTTAACTGTTTCATTAAGGTCTTTAGCAAGATTTAGTGCATCTTCTGCAATGTTTGTTACATCTTCTACACATTCAGTAGCAACAGTTAATGATTTTCTAACAGTTCCAAGTGTGATAGCTGCGCTTATGCATAGGATTAAGACTCCTACTCCCGCTAAAAAGATTCCAGCATAAGCTAAAATTAACCAATTTATATCTAACATAATGTTTCCTCCTTTATAAGTCCGTATAATCAATTATATTTTAATATTGATTATAATACAACTAAATTATTTTGATTTGTGTTCGATAAATTTATGACAAAGTTTATTAATATTACCAGCTCCCATAAATAGGAATACACTATTATCAAAGTTAAGTTTATCAAAATCATTTTCACTATTTATTATTTGAGCATCTTTAGTCACTTTTTGTAAATCTTCGATTCCAACAATTTTTTCTTTCTCACGCACTGAAGCGAAGATTGGACAAAGGAATACTTTATCTGCAGTTTCTAAACTTTCAGCAAATTCATGAAGAAATTTAGCTGTACGTGTGTAAGTATGAGGTTGGAAAATAGCGATAACTTCTTTGCCCTCGTATTTTCTACGTGCACTATCGATAGTTGCTTTAATCTCGCTTGGGTGATGAGCATAGTCATCGACAATTACATTATTTCCAATTTTGTGTTCGCTAAATCTTCTTTCAGCAGGTTTATACATATCAAGTGATTCTTGGATTTTTTCTACACTTATACCATTTATATCAGCTAAAGCGATAGCAGCTGTTGCGTTAGAAATATCGTGTAATCCGAATACCGCCATAGTGAAAGTTCCAAGTAATTCTGAGTTTTTGTAAATGTCGAATTTACTATGTTCTGATGTAGTTTGGACATTTCTTATTTGATAGTCGTTTTCATCGTTAAACCCATATTTAATAGTTTTAGCGTTTACTGGTTTAAGTTGGGACGCTAAACGATCATCACCACATATAACAACAGTGTTTTTAACTTGATTTACAAAGCTTTGGAATGCATCGAACATATCGTGTTCATCGTTAAAGTAATCTGGATGATCAAAGTCAATATTGGTTACAATGGCATAATCTGGATAATATGCAAGGAAGTGTCTATAGTATTCACATGCCTCAGCTATCATATATTCTGAATGTTTTTCCCCATGACCAGTTCCATCTCCTATTAAGTAAGATGTAACGTGACTATGTTTAAAAATATTACTTGTCATTGTAGTTGTAGTAGTTTTTCCATGTGCTCCAGTAATAGCGATAGATGGTATATCAGAAAGAAGTTTTCCAAGGAATTGTGTATAAGTGTATGTTTTTAAACCTAACTCTTTTGCTCTTCTATATTCAATATGTGTATCGTTGAAGGCATTTCCTAATATTATTTCATATCCTTCTTTGATATTTTCTACCCCATAGCTAAACATTGGGATGTTTCTTTGTTCTAATTTTTCTTGTGTAAAAAAGTATGTTTCTTCGTCTGAACCTTGTACTTCATGCCCCATATCGTAAGCAATTTGTGCAAGTGAGCTCATACCGGATCCTTTAATACCTATAAAATGATATTTACTCATTATTATATCTCCTAAGTTGTCTTTATAAAATAAAAAATTTCCTTATTATTTTTCCATAAGCAAATACAATTTTACAACAAAACTGATAAAAATTCAATAAATAGGAGTTTTTTTATAGTAGGCTATTTTCAAATATTAATTCCCAAAGTAAATTCCAGTTCAAACAAAAAACTGGAATTTAACTTGAAACTAATTTTTAATAAGTATAATTCCTCTTTTTTTATTTTGATTCCTTTAAAAAAACTCCCAAAGCAAAGCTTCCTTGTTTTATACCGGAACTTACCTTGGGAATATTTTTATTGTTATTTTCTTTTTTTCCCAAGGTAACTTCCTCTTTAATTTCTTACTGGAACTTACTTTGAGAATTTACCAAAATCTTGTTTTTTCAAAATCGTAATTTTTGAGTTACTTCCTTTAAAGTTTTTTATACACTAATTGATTATTTAAAAAGTTTACGTCTGACTACAAGTCCAATAAGACAGATTAAGCTTAATCCTAATGCAGTAGTGCTAGAAGAATTCATACCTGTGCTTGCTAATGCTTTAGATTTAGCTTTTGCAGGTTTTGCAGATAGCTGAGTAACAGCAGGTGTTTGTCCGAAATCTACGTTTTGAGTAGCTGAAGCTCCACCAACTGATCCAAGGTTTTGATTAGGATCTACTATTTCACCAGCAGTTCCGCCTTGACCACTACCAGGAGCAGTTCCCTCTAAGTGGGGTTGAGGTTCTGAAGTAACAGGACCTGTATATTCTGGTACGTCATTTACTGCAGAAAGATTTTGAGTTAGTAAGTCGAATGCTTTTTCTAAGTCTACTAATCTATCTTTTAATCCATTGATATAATAATCTTCAGCACCGTTTTCTTCGCCATCTTTTATTTGATTTTTTATGTTAACAAGTTCATCTAATATTTTCTTGATTTCAGGTTGTTTAACTCCGAATGTAGGAATTTCATTAACAGCAGCCTCAACAGCGTTAACGCCACCTTTGAATTCTGGCACTTCTAGTTGTACAAGTGAATCTCCGTTAGATGTTTCAGGTTTTGTTAGTTTTGGAGTTTCTCCTTCTGGTTTATCAGGAACAGTTGGAGGTGTTGTATCGTTTACTCCACCAGTGAATTCAGGAACTTCATTAACAGGGGCATCTTGACCATTAGAAGCAGCAGGTCCGTTGAATTCAGGAACTTCATTAACAGGAGCATCTTGACCATTAGAAGCGACAGGTCCGTTGAATTCAGGAACTTTATTAACAGGAGCATCTTGACCATTAGAAGCAGCAGGTCCGTTGAATTCAGGAACTTTATTAACAGGAGCATCTTGACCATTAGAAGC
>CAUSUW010000043.1:0-4685 GCA_963535095.1 uncultured Gemella sp.
TGAGCATCTTAATAAATATGCAAATTATAGTGTTTTAAATGTTATTAAACATTTTAATTAATGAATTTTAGTAGATAACTATTAGATAGCGTAAAGCAAAATAGTCCTCTTGAGAATTAAATTAATCTAACTCTCAAGAGGATTCCTTATTAATTTATTTTCACCTAGTCCCTTAAAGTATCTTCTTTCGGAAATGTTATTTCTATTCTCGTTCCTTCGCCTACTTTTGAAGAAATTTCAATATGATGACCTAGTTTATCTAGAGTTTTTTTACATAAATACAAACCTAGACCACTAGATTTTTTTTCGTATCTTCCATTAAAACCTGTAAAACCTTTTTCGAAAATTCGAGGTAAATCTTCTTCTTTGATTCCTATTCCCTTATCTTCTATAACCAGTTTATTTTCACAAGTTTCTATTGTAATTTCTCCACCAGTGCCAGAGTACTTCACACTATTACCTAGTATTTGTTCAAAGGCGAAGCTTAACCATTTTTTATCACTAATTACCATTGTTTCATGTGAAACATAGTTTAATTTTATTTTTTTGTTAATGAATATAGTCGCATATTTTTTTACACTATCTTTCACTACTTCATCAAGATTAATCTTAGTAATAACGTAATCTGATGATATGCTATCCAATCTTATATACGTCAGAACCATCTCAACATAACGTTCTATTTTGAACAATTCTTGCTGTAGGATTTTTTGATCTACCTCTTCATTATCCAATAGAAAATTCATCGCCGCAATCGGAGTTTTTATCTGATGAACCCACATACTATAATAATCAACCATATCTGTATTTTTTTGTCGATTTTCCTGAGCTAATTTCTCTAACTCTTCATATAATTTCTCTATGATTTTATGATAATAGTCTATTCTGATATCCAAACTTTTTGGCAGAGCATCTAGATCATTTAGAATATTTTCCTCTAGAAATTTTAATTTTTTATAACTTTCTTTATAATTAACAAAATCTAAAAAGCTAGCTATAAGTGATGCTAAAAAACAAAAACTTCCTGTATATATTAGTGCCTCAAGTGGTAAATTATATAAGTAAAACATAATGAAAAATATAAAAATAAAAACTACAAATAAAATATAAACTTTTATGTTTTTCTTTAAATAACTTTTTAATATTTCCATTAGACAATATATCCTTTACCTTTTTTAGTCGTGATAAATTCATCTATCCCTATACTTTTCAATTTAGCACGAAGTCTGTTTATATTCACCGACAAAGTATTTTCATCTATAAAGTTATCACTTTGCCATAAGGCGGTAATTATTTCATCTCTCGTTACTATTTTTTCTCTGTTTTCTAATAATACTGTAAGAATTTTACCTTCATTTTTTGTTAGTTCAACGAGATTATCTTGATATTTTACCTCATCACGGCTCATATCAAAAATTACATCCTTATACACTACAAGATTCGAAGATCCACTAAAATTATAAACTCGGCGGAGTAGGGCTTCAATTTTTGCCTTTAAGACAACTAACTTAAATGGTTTTTCTATAAAATCATCCGCACCGATATTCATAGCCATAACAATATTCATATCATCATTCGCAGATGAAATAAAAATTATAGGAACTTTCGACAATTTCCTAATCTCCTCACAGAAATAATAACCATCAAAGTAGGGGAGATTAATATCCATTAATACTAAATCTGGTGATTGTTCAACAAATTCCTTAACTACATTTTGAAAATCTACGACTTCATGCGTAGCGTATTGCCATTTTTGTAGATATCCAGCTATTGAATTTGAAATTATTTCATCATCTTCTACTATCATTACTTTATACATGTTTTCACCCCTTAGTTACTATTATTACTAAAATTATATCATAAATAGCCCTCTTATGGGAGTGATTCAAAAATCCTGATTTTGGAAAAAACAAGTTTTGGTCGAGTCAATCTCCCTCTTGCGGATTTTTTACACAAACAAAAAGCAGAGATCGCCTAGGAAGGAGTTTATATGAAATTTCCACGCTGCCTCGCTTCTATTTCATGCTCCTAAACAACCTCTACTCAAAAAGAGAAAATTGTGGATTAAGATATTTTTTATATGTTAGTATTAAAATAAATGGCTGTCAAGGGTTTTTAATAATCTGTCTTAATCCACAAATTTTAATAAAATATTAATTATTTTAATTAAATGTTTCTTGTGAAACTTTTTCTCTATTAAATATTTTCTAATGCTAAACGTAAATCTTCAATTAAATCATCCGCATTTTCTAACCCAATTGATAATCTAATTTGCTCCGGAGTAATTCCAGTGTACTGTAATTCCTCTGGACTTAATTGACCATGTGTTGTTGACGCTGGATGAATTGCTAAACTTTTCGCATCTGCTACATTCGCTAAGTTTGAAAAGATTTCTAAACTATCAATTACTTTACGCGCTGCTTCTTCTCCTCCAACTACATCGAATGAGAAGATTGATCCACTACCTTTAGGTAGATATTTCTTAGCTAATTCATAATATTTGTTTCCTTCTAATCCTGGATAGTTGATTGAAGCTACTTTAGGATGTTTCACTAAGAAGTCGATTACTTTTTGAGTATTTTCTACGTGACGCTCTACTCGTAAAGATAATGTTTCTAAACCTTGTAATAATAAGAATGCATTAAATGGTGATAATGCTGCTCCTGTATCACGTAATAACTGTGTTCTCACATTTGTAATGAACGCCGCAGGTCCTACATCTCTTGTATAACTTAAGTTATGGTAACTTGGGTCTTCATCAACTAATTGTGGGAATTTTCCACTACCTTCCCAATCAAATTTACCACTATCAACGATAACTCCACCAATTGATGTACCGTGTCCCCCAATGAATTTAGTCGCAGAATGAATAATAATATCTACACCATGACTAAATGCATTAATTAAGTATGGACTAGCAAATGTGTTATCTACTACTAATGGGATTTTGTGTTTGTGAGCAATCTCAGCCCATTTTTCTAAGTCAGCAACATTTGCTAATGGGTTCCCTAAAGTTTCTACAAATAGAGCTTTAGTTTTATCAGTAATTGCTTGCTCAATTTCTTCAAAGTTATCTGGATCAACAAAAGTTGACTCTACACCATAACGTGGTAGGGTAAGTTTTAACAGGTTATATGTTCCACCATATACATTTTTAGAAGATACGATGTGATCTCCCGCATGTGCTAATGTTAAGAATACATATGTAATTGCAGCCATTCCTGAAGCAACAGCTAATGCCCCAACTCCACCTTCTAACGCATTAATTCTTTCTTCGAAGACTGCAGTAGTAGGGTTAGTAATACGTGTATAAATATTCCCAGCTTTTCTTAATGCAAATGAATCAGCTGCATCTTGAGTATCATCAAAAACGAATGATGTTGTTTGATAAATAGGGACAGCCCTTGCTTTTGTATCTCCAACTGTTTGTCCTGCGTGTAATTGTAATGTTTCAAAACTAAATTTTCTTGTCATAATATTTTTTTCCTCTTTTCTACGTCTCGATAAGTTATTTTTTATAAAAAAAAACACCTCTACTACATATTTACATATGTAATAGAGGCGATTATCTTAATTCGCGTTACCACTCTAATTTATACTAATCTTGCGATTAGTACCTTATTCAGTACATGTTTATACTGTGTGCTGTATCGTGCAACCTACGTGTTTACCTATTAGATAAACAAAACTCTAAGACCATTTTCAACTAATCTTCACCATGTTACTTTACACCACCCAGTAACTCTCTGTTTTAGCTACGTACTAATCTACTTATCTTTTCAACGTTTGTGTATTAAATTAAACTAATTGTACACCCGTTTTTCATATTTGTCAATAACTTTTTTTAAAAAATTAAAACGTTTTATTTTTCTTCTATAAGATGTTAAATAAAAAATTTTATAAAAATATTTTAATTTATTTATTATTTTATAATCAAAAATCTAGTAAAACTATTTATTTTAATTTAAGGAATAATAATTTTATAATTATTTTCAAATGTAAATTACAAAGTAGAAGAAAGACGAGAAAAAAAATGGACAATATTCAAAAATAAAAAAGACATAAAAAATATAAAACGACAAAATAAGGGAAATATAGCATGACGTAAAAAAACAACAAAATATAAAAGAGTAATAAGAATATCATGAAAATGGTAGTGAAAATACAAAATATCAATAAAAAAAAGAAGATCAGCATAAAATCCACTTATAAACTGTTGAGATTATGTAGTAATTTTCTATTTTGTTATATTTACCTTTAATTCTTCTTTTTTAAATACTTTTTTCTATATCAAGTCCCCCTCTAACTTTCAAATCTAAAACAAGAGTTTGATTGAGCATTACTTTTCCTTTAATAACTCTAGTACTTTTTATAGAGTGATATGTAGGATACTCTCTTACTATTTTTAAAATTCAATTCTAAATCCTTTTCACCTTTTTTATGATATAATAAAACTAATAACACTCATATTATTATATGATTTTTCTAGGAGGTTTATATGGAATTTACTAAAACAAATAATGGTTTCGTTAAATATGATGAAAATGGTAGGGTTATTGCTGAAATTACTTATTCTAATACTAGCAATCCTACTGTAGTTGTTGCAGATCATACTTTTGTTGATTCATCTCTTCGAGGTCAAGGGGTAGCTGGGAAGTTATTAGACGCTCTTGTTAAAGATATGC